>DASZQB010000110.1:0-197666 GCA_035550135.1 Verrucomicrobiales bacterium | reverse complement strand
TGCGCTCGAAGCGCAAATTCGGTTCTTGTTTCCATCAGATTTTTGGGTTGCCACGGCATAGTCCCCCGGCCTTACACCGGCGCACCACGTGTAAACCATGTCCTGAACCTAAGTGTAAACTATGTCCTGAACCTGCACCGGCGGAATTTGAGGAGGGAGCATTCGGCAGGGGTTTATTGGATTGGGATTAAAACAGGTTTGACTGGCTTAAATTGATTGGATGTGGTTTGATGAGGTTTGAGGCAAGAATGAGCGTTGACCGGCCCGCGAGGGCCCGGCCGGGCAGGGAAGAGGGTGGGGATATGCCGCCCGAAACCCAGTGGAGGGGCCGGATTGTTGGCGGTGCCGCGCTTTTTTTATTGGGCAAGTCATTTGGCGGGACTGCGATTTAGAAAGAACGCAGGTGATTACCGGGAAAAAAGTCAAATGATTCCGGGAGAGAATATTTGGGAGGGGGACGCAGGAGATTTGAACCGGGAAAATGGGAAGGCAGGGCAGGGATGGGGACAACGGAGGCGTCTGAGTGCCGGAGAAAGGGGCTCTCCGGAGGGGAAAGAAGGCTGGTCATGCCCGCTAAAAAGTGGCCATTTCCCGAGGTATCGTTACCAACGGAATGGTAACGATGGACTTTCCTAACGTTCCGGCGGCGCGGATTGGCCCGCACACGGCTCCCGTCGCTTCAAGATCCTCATCGGCGAAGACAAATCGAGCAATGGCGCGACTACCTCCCCCCTCATGGTCGAAAGCGTCAGCGCAAACCCGGTCGCTCCTGCACCAACGCCTCCGCCATCCTAGTCCCCCGCTACGCCCAGCAACGGCGGCTCCACCCCGCCTCCCGCCGCGTCACGCGCGACGGCCTGAACCACCTCTTCCCTACCATCATCCACTGCCCAAACTTCAAACTTCGACCACCCCCTGCCAACTGCGAACTCCTTTTCCCGTTCGCCTCCGTCACGAATACTCCTCAGTCCGAGATGCTAAACCTCATTGGCCCGAGCCTCGTCGTCACGGCCATTACCGAGGATAAGGAGTGGATATAGGAACTGCTGGAGTCACCTCACATCGACCGCCTAAACATTGGCCCCACTCCAACGAACCGCGTGCAATGGGACCAGCCGCACGAGGGGAATTTGTTCGAGTTTCTATACAAACGGAGAAGCGTCGGCTGTCGGAAGCAGCCTGATCAACGACTATTCTCCGCCGACGAACTCAATGCACAACAAGTGCGTGAAGTCGCGCGTTCAGAATTCTCGCCGCCGGCGAAGAATGGATGCCGCAATCTTTTGCTTCTTCCATCAGCGCAGTCCGAAAATTTCGAATAGGGGTCCCCTCATACTCATCAGAAAGCGCCACCTCCGCCAAGCCCTCGGCAGCTGCCTCCGCCAGCCGCGGGTTTCTGCTCAACTGAAGCGAATCCAGATCGGCGAGAGCAGAGAATTGCTGAGCAATATCTACCCTGAGGCATGACAAAAGACGGCTCACGAACCGTCTTGCAGTTCTCACCGATGGCAGCTGCGGCGAGAGCTCCGGCGCAAAAATCGAATTTGTTTTCATAATATCTACTGGGTTTGCTTCTGTTTTAATAGTTTCCGAAATTGGCGAACATCTGCACGAATCGCAAGCTTGCTCATTTCAGTGTAATTGTAGAGATCGCACTCCAAATCGACGAGGTTCGCCTCAATCTTGGATATCCACTCTTCCGACGGACCTTCCTCAACGGAAGAAAGAATCCCAATGATCGTTTCGAGAATATGCTCACTGGATGCAACCTCCGCCCGCCCACTCTCCCGGCAGAGAACCAAGTGCATATGATCCAGTCTCGCAGCAAACTGTCTCGTAAACCGGTCCATAAATACATAGGAAATAAATTTTAATAGGGGGCCTTTGCAAATAATGCCAGATACAGTCCCTTGAACCAAAACCTCACTCCCTCTCTAACGACCACCGTCAGTACTATGTCATTTGTTCCAATACAGGACCTCATCTTGCCGTCATCGCAAATCATCGACAAATTCAGGGGATCCCGATTCCACGCGACAATTCGCTCCGCTACGCAGTTGGGGTGGTCGTCCGGCAAATCAAATTTCGCATTTGGCATGTTCATAAAAACCCTCAACTTAATCGACTCACCCGGTTCACAGCCGACAAATCCGAGATTAGACAGGCGTACTACGCCCTTGGAAAACTGCTCAACGTCAAACCGCCGATCAGGACTTAATAGCTTTTTGAACACCTCCTGTGGCTCTAACCTGTTCCCGCATTCGCCATACCTTAGATCAAAGAGACTTTCACTTTGCTCTCCGCGTTGATTAACCTGCATTTGAGTGTTAACCTGCTCGCCTAGTTTCGTGCCCAGTGTCCACATCAATTTGGTTAAAGCGGCTTCCGGTGTCATGTCCATTCCCGAAATAACTCCACGCTCCAGCAGGCCGGAACTCGCCTCGTAAAGACCCATCTCGACCATGCCTTGATTGCATTGTGTAATATTAAGAATTGTCTTCTTTCCTTTGTTAATGACGTCGTCGATAACTTCAAGAAAGGTCTCGTTGTTTGGTGCATTTCCCGCCCCAAATGTCCTCATTACAATTGCATCAACACCACCTAATCCGAGGATAGACTTAATATGAGAGGCTTTTATTCCGGGATAAAGGGAGATGTTGGTAACTGACTCGGACAAATCATGATCGACACGGAATTTTTGCCCGGCACTCGGACGAGGCTTGAGAAGATCTGTTCGGATTTTAATATGTTCACCGATTGTCCCGAGAGGAGGAGAATTGGGTGAAGTGAAGCCGGTTAAATCCGTAGTACTCACTTTCGTAGCCCGGCATCCTCTCACGATTTTGTCAGCAAATACGATAACAACCTCTGGAATCCGCGGCAATCCGACCGCTTTATAGGCCGCGACATGAATAGCGTTATTCAAATTCCAAGGCGCATCAGTCCTCGGTTCACTGATCGGAAGCTGCGATCCTGTAATCACTACTGGCTTGTCTAAATTATCAAACATAAAGGCCAGTGCAGATGATGTATATGACATCGTGTCCGTACCGTGAAGAACGACGAAGCCGTCGTAAGCATCGTAATTTCTTTCTACAATGGCCGCCATTCTTCGCCAGTCTCCAGGTTCTAGACACGAGGAGTCGACCGGTTTTTCGAAAGACTCCTCCCCGTATTCAATACCGTAGCGGTTATCTTGACTAAGAATTGGCGCGTAAGCCTTCAGTTCTTCCAGAGACTTCGGGACAAGAGGGCTGCCGGGGATGGCCGGATCTTGAGGGGCCATTCCAATGGTGCCGCCGGTATATATAATTAGTATCCGTGTCTTTGACATAATAATTTATCGATTAGGTTTACGAGGTTTAGTACCCTTTCGGGTTTTGATAGATCGGCTGGTCTTTTCCGAAGAACGCGTCGTTTTAGGAACAGTAACATAAAATGCACTTGTTCGGCTAACCGTATGCAACCCCCGCAATTGATGCCTCACCTCCACCTTCATCCCCAGTATCTGGTCAAGAACCCCGTTCACATAGCCGGTCATCAATTGGCAAAAACGGTCGTCTTCGATTTTGATGGCCTCAAGGTCACCGGCAGGAGTAAGAAAGCTGTCCTTTAGGAGGATCACCGCGTCAACAAAGAGGTTTTTATGCAGGCTGAGAGTTTCCAAAGCGAAGGCACCAAAACCTACATCAGAGTCAAACTTGCACCAGTCATTGATTTTCCGCTCAATCTGAGAACTTGCGGAGGGGCGTTCCCGGTCAAACTGGCTTTCCTCTTCCCGCCACATCGTATCGAGCGCCAAACCGAACTTCCCTCCGCATCCATAGCCGGCCTCCGCGAGGCAAGTCGTAAACTGGTCAAGCGTCAGATTCTGAATCAGTTGCTCGCGAAGGCCCTGCAGCAGCAGTTGAAAAGTCTCTACCTTAAAGGAGACGTTTCTGGCACCATCTTTATTGTAAAGAGCACCTGTATCAACATTCAGAGTAAACTGGCGTGGAAACAGGTTGAGATGCGCGCGCAGACCGAGGTGTGTCGCCAAGCCTTCCTTAGGAAGGTCCTGCGGGTGTAGAAATTTCGCAAAAAGTTCGAGATATTCGTAGGTGAGCCGGGAAACGATGGGCTCAGGAGTATGAAAGCCCAGGTGAATGCTTTCAAATGCCTCCAACTCACGATCCGAATGCAAGATGGAGAGGTCTTCGAGTTTGGTCTTACAATAGGAAGCGATCGGCTTAATATCCGCCACGGGAGTTTCTCCCACCGGAAAACGGGAGAGCACGGGAATCAACTTGGGTTCACTTGCGTCAGCGATTTGGCGTTCCAGCCAGTCAAAATCAAATTTGGCGGCCCGCATGGCGTTGCTTTCATCCTTTTTCAGGCCGCGAATAGCTTCCCGGCAACTCTCGGCATGTCCCGCACGCGAGATCATCGGCAGGAAAGAGGAAAGATAAAGAGTATTTTCAGGATTATTTGCAAAGAAAATTCCTACGCAGTCGGCCCATAAATTGATCAGAGTAACGGCTTGCTGCAAAAAACCTGACCTCAAATCAACGATCAAATACCGCGGAGGACTCTGCAGCTTGGATATTTCTTCCTTTACTGAAAGAAGCTGATAGATCAGCTCAACGAAGGCGCGAGTATGCAGCTTCTCTTTGTTGTGCTGCAGGAACACGCTCCACAACGAAATGTATAGAGGACTTACCAGCGCATTCCAGTAAGCCTCCGTGTAATAATTTCCCGCGGGGAGGAAATGAATTTTCCCCCGTAAGTGGGGCTGGGCCAAGGGCTGACTAACGTCGGTATCAACATAGTGCGCCAATGGCAGGGTATCTTTTTTCCGCCTGATACTTTTAATGCGAACGGTGTCTGGAGGATCAGTCTCCAGATTATTGATGAAATAATCCACAAAGCCGCCCCGCCCCGCAGAATAGCGCGCACTCCGAAGTTTCAGGTGCAAGGACGGAGATTCAATATCGAGATCCAGCAGCGCACAGTCAATGCCGAGTCTCGACAAGCATGTCGCGAAGTTGGCGGCCGCCAGGGACTTGCCAACTCCTCCTTTGTAAGACCAGAAGACGATTGTTTTCATGCGGGTGTGCGGCGGCACCCCGCGCTAAGGGGTCTCCCTGAAAATTTTCTATTCAGCTTTGCGGCTCTTTCCTCTCGTGCCCGTTGGTTCTTCTCTCGTGTCCGCGGGTCACCGAACTCCTTTGCTGAGGGTATTTCTGGAATAGTATGGACTGTCTTGTATTCGACTACTGTCTTTGTCTTTACCTCGAATGTTTCTCCGTCTCTGATTTCTTTCCTTGTAACCTCACTGGTGCTCTCTTGCGTGGTGGCAATCTGCGTGATAACACTGGAATCCGGTTCAATCGCGGGATCGGGCCCGAGTAATTCGATAAAACGATCATAAACCAGCAGTTCCTTTGCGGTCTCCTCATCTCTTTTATTGAGTTCTTTGAGGATTTGAGCTTTGCTTTCCTCGTTATCCCTGATCCTATTCGCACGGCCTTGCCTGAGCGTCTCTTCGAAACGGCGTTTCTGACCGCCGGGCAACGACTGAAGAATTTTGTCCACGTATCCCTCGACGCGATTGCCCAGCCCGGACACGCCCGCGAGCTGCCGAATTCCTTTTGCTCCGGCGCTGTAGTCCTTGACGAAACCTTTAATTTCGTTGACATCAAATGCGATCAATACCGCCCGCAGTGCCTCTTGCCTGCTTTCACCAGCAGAAACCCTCTCAAACACTTTCCGAATGTAAAACGGTTCCTCTTCTTCACTCTGATCGCGATTTTGTGCTCTGCGATACAATTCTTCTGCGCGCGCCGAAGTCTGAGGGTGCAGATGCACGTCTATCATCTGGAGGATCAGCGCCGATGCGAGCCGTGTATAAGGGAGATGAATGCCGAGATCGTTTTTCCAATGCTGGGACAGTTCCTTCAAATTCGCCCACGTAACTTCAGACATTGGTATTTTTGGCGACTCCCAATTCAAACTGCGATTTTCAGCTGGCGGATTGGATTTGAGAAGGCCTTGGGTACCATCCCTTATTCTGGCGGCGAGGTGGGTACCGTCGGCGTCTTTGAGATACGCAAGAGCTTGTTCGATGAGAATAGCGGCCGTTTGCGTAAAGCCCAATTTACGTGAATGAGTTCGCTCCATTTCCGCCGCAAGTTCCTTCAATTGCGTCACAACATCCGGCGAAAGCGGCACCTTGGGATGTTCGGTCCATCGTGGATCCGTAGGGCGGCCTGGACGTATTCCTTGACCCGGCTGGACGTCTTTAAGCCTTGCGGTTGTGATAATGCCCCTGCCCCAAAACGCCTTCGGACGCGGCTTCGCAGGTTCCCCGTTTGTATTCAAATTATTCATAGCACACCTCCTTCGTCTTTCCGAATCCACGTTTTTGCATCGATTTCAATAAGCTCTGCTTCTCCATTTATTATTAGAATTATTTCTTCTTGTAAAAAAAGCCGCCCGAAAAAGTGTAGAGTAGCCCGAAATCCGCTAAGATATTTATCAAGCCTCGATTTAGTCGTAAAGGAGTCCATCACGAACGCATCCTCAAGGGTAACAGATTCAATTTCGTCAATTTCAGATAAATCAAAAGCTTCGAGCATCCCCGCTTCCGCTTTTTTGAGAAATTCCTCGAGACTGGGAAGAGGAGGGGCTTTATTCGGGCGCCACGATCCAGTCCGGGGATTACATGAGGCCCCGCCAAAGCAATAGGCAAACAGTCCCATGAGGGGATCGTGAATGTAAACTCGGCGAACATATTTCGAAATCTTTAGTTTTTTCAAAGGATCAAGGGAGGGGGCTCCGGTTGATAACCCGAACCTTACTTCGATGATCTGATCTCTCGGTTCATCGTCTGGAGGTGCATTCACCTGCATGCCCCAAAAGTAGGGGTCTTTGCCCCAAAAGTCAATGCGTTTTTTCCCGTTCATGAACTAGGGGACGAAAAAAGCGGCCCCGAGCCGGAACTGCGTCCGGCGCGGCGACCGCGTTTCTTCCTTAAGGAACAAGCTGGATTTTAGGCGATAGCCTCCCATGGAAAAATACCCCGCCCAAAGTGCCCAAAGGCCGCCGTACACCGGTAAGTCCAGCCCGCGGGATTGCGTAGGTTGAGGCGCGCAATAATATGACCGGGAGATAGATCGGGGAATCTTTCAAGGACCCATCCGGATACATTAGCCCCGGTATCCGTGATGGCAGTGACCATCTCTGGCTGAATCTGGCCGATGCCGTAAGCAATCTTCACCGTGCATGTTTTCGCCCCCTTGACCTGATTCGCCACCACAGTCTTGGCGATGTGGCGTGCCATGTAGGCCGCGCTGCGATCCACTTTCGTGGGGTCTTTCCCGCTGAACGCCCCGCCGCCGACAGGGACCTGAGGTCCATACTGATCCACTACGATCTTCCGTCCCACAACTCCGGCGTCTGCGGCCGGGCCTCCACTTTCGAATACGCCGCATCCGTTAATTTTAGAGAGGGTTTTCGGGACGTCCGGCCCGAGCACGGGCCGGACAGCGGTTTCGAAGATCAGTTCCCTGACTTCTTCCAGCGTCAATCCAATCTCCTGGAGGGGTGCATGCTGCGCGGCGACGATGAAACCCACCGGACGTCCGTCCCCATCAATGGTGACCTGCGACTTCATGTCCGAACGCAGCCAGGGCAAATCACCGGTGCGACGAAGCGTTTCGAGGCGCATGCAAATTTCGCGGCTGTATAGATATTCGCGCGGTAGCATTTCCGGCGTTTCGTCCGTGGCATAGCCCACCATGATCCCCTGATCCCCTGCACCTCCATTGTCCACTCCGCGGGCAATATCTGCACTCTGCCTCTGGATAGCATCGACAACCTCTAGTTGCTCTCCGTGTCCGTAGCGGAGATCCTTCCATATTTCGCGTGCTATCTGAGATACCGAAATGCGGGAGCGGAACTCAGGAGGCCAGTTCACCTCGCCCGAAATGGTGATACGATTTCCGCTGGCAAGGGCTTCAATGGCGGTGCGCACGCTGTTTCTTAATTCGTGATTGTGACCACATGCGGCAAGGGTGGCGTCGAGAATACCGTCAGCCACCTGGTCACAGAATTTGTCCGGATGGCCTTTACCAACGTGTTCTGCAGTGCGTTTCATTAGTTGTCGTTTGTTATGGGTTGTATGTGTGAAAGGCGATCCATTCGGCGCTGGATCGTCGTGAAAAGTGCGTCCCGCTTCATTCGAGCTTCCTCCTCAACGCGGGTGTGCAGAGACCGGCGGACTCGGCGTTTCTGATATCCGTCGGTGTGAATCGTGAAGTGAACGAACCACGTCCCGTTGTTATTCCAGATATGATGGTTGGAGCCTCCCCGGTTTCGAACCGCGAGTTTCGCGATCTTCAAAGCGACGGTCGGTGGAACCGCAGATGGTATTGGTGATGCCATTTTTTTTCCTCCATGTGAGGCGCATCTTCTCGACCACCGTGTGCTTCATCTTGGGACAAAGCCTCGGTTGGTGTGCCCGTTTGAGGGGCACTCTTGATGCTGATGTCAGAATACACCTTGACCCTCGCCACGCAAGCTACGAGAGGAACATTTTGTGTCATAAACGCCTCAGAATTCTAGCCGTTCGGCATCGCCGGTCGTCCCCGTGCTCGGGGAAACGAAAAGTCATCCATCGCGGTGTCAGTGAAAGAACTCAGAAAGCCCTCACCAAAGAATCCGGCTTTCAGATCCAGCGCGACCTCCTCCTGAAGCGCGTCAAACACTTCACCCGCGGCGTCATCATCGGCGGCCGCGAGTTCATCGAAGCCTGGTTCGAGCGCCACCGCTCCTGGTTCCGTTGCCGCAGCCGCACCGATCGCCAAACCGGTGCCCGTCCCATCTCCAAAAAATGGCGCGGCCTCTACAACCTCCGCCAGTTATGACTATAGAAAACTGGCGCTCAGGGTTTTTGGAGCCTCGGTGGACGTGCGAACGGGAGCGGTAGTAGTTGGCATTCTTCACGCTTCTCTCCTCTCGCAGTCACCTCGACGCAATCTTACTGTTACTGGCAAGTATGGTGCGGCGAAGCCGATGCGCAGGAGCGCGCACATGGAGGCAGGCTTTTTCTCTCCATGCTGCGGGGTAGAGGCAATCAATTCCTCTGATGGACGCGCCGCAATTCCTCCGGGGTGACGACCAGTTCCAGTTTCTCGGTATGCCGGATGACGGTGAGGGCAGTGGGGAGGCCGATCACTTTGGCGACGAGGTGGCGGTGGAGTTCGTCGATGCCCGAAACGGGCTCGCCGGCAAAGGTGACGATGACATCGCCTTCGCGGAGGCCGGTGCGGCTGGCGGGACTGCCGGGTTCGATGCCGGCGACGAGGACGCCGTGTTCCACGGGCAGATGATGAAACCGGATCACGCGCCGGTGGATGGGCACCTTCTGGCCGATGACGCCGATCCAACTGCGGCGGATTCTTCCTTCCTTGATCAGCCATGCGGCGACGAATTCCGCGGTGTTGCTGGCGATGGCGAAGCAGATGCCCTGGGCGGGCAATATCACCGCCGTATTCACGCCGATGACTTCGCCGCGCGAATTCACCAGCGGGCCGCCGGAATTTCCCGGGTTCAGGGCGGCGTCGGTTTGAATCACGTTGTCGATCAGCCGGCCGGATTGGGAGCGCATGGAACGGCCCAGCGCACTAACCACACCGGCGGTGACGGAGTGCTGGAATCCATATGGACTGCCGATAGCGACCGCGATTTGTCCGACGCGGATAGAGTTCGAGTCGCCCAGCCGCGCATGGGCGAGCCGCGAGGCGTTGATGCGAATGACGGCCAGATCCGTTTCCGGGTCTTCGCCAATCATAGCGGCGTCGAACACCAGACCGTCCGCGAGCCTCACCTCAAATTTGAGCCCGCCGTGAACGACGTGGCTGTTCGTCAGAATGAAGCCATCCGGCGCAATGACAAAACCGGAACCGCTGCCTCCGGATTCGTTTTGCGCTTCGCCATGGGTTTTGTGAACGCGAATGTTCACGACCGCCGGGCTGATGGTTTCGACCACACGGGTGATCGTACTTGAATAGCTGTCGAGCAATTCATCATCGTTTGGCGACTGTTGTACCGGAGGCTGAGCAAAGGACTCGGTTTCGCTGAAGACATGGACCGGATCGGCTACCCGCCGTCCTTGAAACGCGACTGGAATTTTCATTTTGGGGTCAGAGCATTGCCGCAGCCGCTGTGCCAGTCGCCTTTCTCCTGATCTAGGTCATTTGGCCCGTCCTTTTGGTGACTGGTGGTGGGTCATAGTGTCACTATGAAAGTGACAAATTGAGCGAAAACGCGCCAACTCTCCTGCCCCCAGCGCGCCGGGGATTCCGGGGTCGGACGGCGAGCCTTCGATCCGCATTTCGTAACGACTTTGCACCTACAAAATAATCCCAATGTCGAGAATAAGTAAACGTTTTAACTGTTAGTTCACTGCATTTACGCAAACTGAGCGCGCTATGAAAAGTCTCCGATTCGCTCATCCTGTTGTCGCGATCGTTATCGCGGTTCTCTTTTTTAGCCCCTCCTATACCGCGCGGGCGGGAGACAGCCTGGCGAGTCGAGAGGTCATCGGCAGCGACTCCAGTCAGTTGATATCCGGCAGCACTTCCGGGAAAAGCGTGGAGCCCGGTGAAATCAATGAAGCGGGGGCGCCGGCGGACTCTCAGGACTTGTCGGTATGGTATGAATGGACCGCTGCGGAGACGGGGATCGCGCGTTGGGAGATGGACCTTCCCTATTCGTCGCCCGGCGTGTCGGTGAGAGGTGTGGCGGCCTATACGCTGGCAGATGCGGGCGCGCCGGTGACGATGGGAAATCTGGTGCCGGCCGGAGCAGCGGTACTGCCGACGGCAGTGGAGGATCGGGCGATGCAACTGTGGGTCACGGCCGGACAAAAGATAATCCTTCGAGTATGGACGGCGGGGAGTTGGGGGATGTCCTTCAAACTGGTCCATACTTTCATCCCGGCAGCGACACGCATGCCGGGCGCTGTCCCCTCCACGGCCACGGTTTTCTCCAATTTCAACACTGTCGCGGGCGGCAGTGAGGCGTTTCATAGCCTGCTTTGGCTTTCGCAAATGGAGGGGTTCACGACGGAGGCGGAAGGCACAGCCATTGGCGGCTCATGGTATCCGGATGGGGCGGCGCGCTGGTACCGTTGGCACACCTCCCGGACGGGGCCGGTGCGGTTTTCTGTTACAGGAGAAGGCTTCCCGTACGGCACCGTGCTGGTGGCGGAACAGCTGTCCGCCGGGGGGGCGATGAATCTGGTGGCGGGTCCCGGAAAGTCTCTGACATTTACGCCCGTGCCTAACCGCGAATATCTGGTGCGGGTGTCGTTTACGCTTTCGACCGGCGGGCCCTTCTATGAGACGCTGGCTCTGCGGGCCGGTCCCGTGCAGGCGGGGGACGAGCCCACGAGCGCAAAACCGCTGGCGCCGGGCGGGTCGGCTGCGGTGAATCTCGCCGGAGCCAGTCCCACGCGGGTGCTGTCCCTGCCCTTGCCAGGTGATAACGCCCCCGGTAACCCCGACGCGTGGTTTGACCTGGGGAGCAATTTGTCAGGACCTTTCGTCTTTAAAGCGGACGGCGAGTTTGACGGGAGCATCTACCTTGCGGACGCGAACGGAACTCCCCAAACCATTTTGGCCGGAGAAGCCTGGAATCAGGACCTTTCGTTTCTGGCGGAGGCAGGCCGGCATTATATAGCGCGGGTGAAATCCCGCGCCGGGGGCACTCCGGTGGGTACCGTGAGTCTGGAAGCCCAGACCATACCGCCGCCGGCGAACGACCGCCGCGCCGCCGCCCAGGTGCTGCCGGCGGACGGACCGGTGCTGGTTTACGGCAACGCCACCGGTGCCACCGTCGAAGAGTCCGACCAGATGACCCCCAACGACGGCGTGCGGGGACGCACGGTGTGGTATGCCCTTGACCGGCCGACGAGTGCACAGCCGTGGTTTGTCTGGGTATTGTGCAGCGACGGCGGCGGCGCTTCCATTTTCCGCGAGGAAAACGGAATCCTGGTAAATGCCGAGACGACAAACCAACAGTTCAACCTCACGGGCAGCCGGATTTGGATCATGGCATACGTGAACTATGATGCGCATTTTATTCTCATGGCTGGTCCCGCGGTGTCGCCGGGCGACGATCTGAGTGCACCGGAGCCTCTCACTGCTGGAGAGACGCGTTTCCTCTATACCGGTGCGTCCACTGAAAATTCACCGCTGCCCGACAATCCCAGCCGGGGAACAACGCAGTGGCTGTCGTGGACGGCGCCGCAGAGCGGGCCGGTGGTATTTTCCACGCGCGGATCAAGCATGCAGGGCGGTCACATGACGGCGTTCATCTACACGGCAGCGCTGGAGCCGGTGGCAGTGATTCCGGGGGTCCCCAATAATCTTAGCTTCCTCGGTGAAGTGCTGTCCTTCGACGCTGTCGCGGGCACATCCTATCGCTTCGCGCTGCATGGTCATATCGACGGAGTGGCAGCGGTGCGGCTGCAACCGGGAGGCTGGGAATCGCCGTATGATTTGTGGATGCAGGGCTACCCGGCGTGGAAGGACGATGGCTCCCTAACCGATCCGCTGGCGGATGCCGACGGCGACGGGAATATGAATATCATCGAGATGGCCTGCGGACGCAATGCCCTGCAGCGCGATCCCCGCGGGTTTCCCCTGCAAATCACGGACGAACCTCCGGGATTGAGCATGGGATTTTCAGAATACACGTGGGCCCTGGAGGGGGCGGCGGGATCGAGACCGTTTTCGCTGATCTTTGAAAGCTCCAGTTCTCTGACAGACTGGACGGCGGAACCGCACATCGTGCAGACGGTGGGCCCGCACTTCAAAAACCGCATGTGGACTCTGCCCCCGTCAGCGGCCAACAGCCCCGCCCGGTTTTACCGGCTGCGCGTGAGTCGTTAGGAGACGGTTTCCGGAATGTTGTTAGCCTGAAAGTGATGCCGCCATGCGTCACGCGCGGAAAAGTCTGTGCTTCCGGGGAGGGTGCCAGGGTCCACAGTGGGCTGACTCTGGTGCCCCTCCGGCTGCGACCGTTTTCGTGCGCTCTTACCGGGCGGAAAAAATGTCTTAAGTCGAGTGAGGAGGACAGACTTTGCCCCGGACCTCTTCCGGTGCGTTGCCAGGATGACGCGGACGCAGTTAGCGATACGCCTCCGCGATCAGGCGGCGGGAGCGGCGAGGAGGGCGTTCAGGTTTTTGAATCCTTCTACGAACCGGTCGCCGAGCATTTTGTCGATGTTCATGAAGAGGCCCATGAATTTACCGATGAACGGGTGCTTGCCGGAGACCGCACCATCGACCAGATGGTGCAGGCAGCCCGCTCAGGAAAGCAAAACATCGCCGAGGGTGCGAAGGCCTCGAGAATGGCTTGATGCATGGGACGCGGGCATAGCGTCCGTTACTTCAAAGCATGACGCCACCGGGAAGCGCGAAAAGTTCCAGGCTGCCGCATTGCGGGCAGCGAAATGCCCTAACAGGAAATTGCTCCGGCGGCAATTTGAGAGTGTTGAAGAATCTGCCCCTCTTTGGTTTGCCTTCCACCCACACGGGCTCGACCGGGCTGGCGTAATGCGCGAAGTCAGGCAGGAAACCCTCCACCATTTCTTTTTGGCAACGGTGGCACCGGGGCACGGGCAGAGCATTTTCAGTATTCACATCGGGATTTCTGTGGAGGTTTGCGGACCGGGAATTTCGCGTGCAGGCGGAGAGGCGTCCGGCAATTCCTCAACCTGGTCCTCTTCCGTCTCCACCCTGCGACGGTAGAACAGGCCGGCGAGGCGCGCCTGCATCATCATGAAATAGAGCGAGATCCCTGCGGCCAGCAATCCTCCAACGAAGGGAACCTTCGATCCGTAAACGGCGGCGATTTCGGAAAGCACGAACACCGCAGAAAGCAGCGCGACGAGCCAGAGGTATCCAGGCATGGCTCGAATGGCGTCCGGCAGCACGCGGTGCGGGAGCGCTCCTGACATTTCGTTACCGACAGCCACGTTGAGAATGGCCATGGGGAAATAGAACGCACCCCACGCCAGAGTGGCCCAGACCGCCGGACTGCTGAATTCACTTTCGTCATCGCCCATACGCGCAATTACGATGACGAGCGGAAGAAAGGAAATGAGCCACACTCCGATACACCGGACCACTGGCAGAATGATGTCGCCCATGAGGTCCGTGATGTCGGGCCAGTTGGGACATTCGTCCTCGCCGTTTACCGTCGAGCCGATGATATCAAAGTAGAACGCGGTGAAATAAGCGAGTCCCGCAAACCATGCGAAAATACCGAAACCCGGCGCGATCGTTCCCAGTGTTAAAACCGCGGAAAGGACGGCTCCCAGGGTGATCATGATCCATCCCGATCCGCGCAGCGGATAAGTGGCGGCGTCCTCCAGCAGTGTCGGAGTGCGTTCGTTAGACATGGAGGCCTTTGTACCAGCAAATCCGCCGCACGCAGATTACATTTTCCCATCCAGTTTGTAATCCCGCCACGATGGTTAGGCGAGCAATTCGGAATACAGTTGGAAGTCTCCTCCGGAGAAGCAGCAGAAGATGATTTCGCGGATCGAAGAGGGTTGCCCAGCAAACTTCCGTGCCGTGGCGATGGCGATCTCCGCGGCCTGCCGCAAGGGATAGCCGAATATGCCGGTGCTGATGGCGGGAAAAGCGATGGAGGCGAGGTCGCGCGACGCCGCAATTTCAAGCGAGCGGCGGTAACAGGAGGCGAGGAGATCGGCTTCACCAAGTGTGCCGCCATTCCAAACGGGACCGACTGTGTGGATGATAAATTTCGCAGGCAGGTTGTAACCGCCGGTGATTTTCGCATCACCCGTTTCGCAGCCGCCAAGCAGGAGGCACTCATGCAGCAGTTCCGGGCCGGCTTTCCGATGAATGGCTCCGTCCACGCCGCCTCCGCCAAGGAGTGAGGAGTTGGCGGCGTTCACGATGGCATCCACTTCCAGTGTGGTGATGTCGGCCTGAATGGCGTTGAGCGCAGTCACGGAAGGATGGCGGCATTTCCGGCTAAGGTTTCGAGGGCACGAGGTCCTCCACCTGCACGGCGCGGTAATAACATACAGGAGTCGTGGCGCTGGAGGGGTCCGGAACAATGACCGGCGATGTTCCCGAAAGCGCCACGGTTTGCATCGGCGTCCATGTCAGGAGATCGGCGGATTTTTCGATGCGCCACTGCCGCACGACACTCATGGTCTGAGTGGTCGTCTCAAAAGAAACCTTTACGCCGGCCTCTGCAGTGCGGGCCTTTTCAACGCTGAGTTCAGGGCGCGTGGGAACGATGGTCAGGATGACAAGGCCGGGATTTACCGCGATGGGGTCCCAAATGATCTCGCCTCCGCCCCAGAGCGGAGGCCAGTCCGAACCTCCGCCGCCGATGCAGTCGCCCGTATCGCACCAAATGAAGCCAGGTTCGCAGAAATAGCCGCGGCTGAGGATATCGTCCGTGTGCGCCGCGCCACGCCATTCACCGGGAGGCAATTCGATGGTCCAGAGCCCGTTGGCGCCGGTGACTGCTGTCAGGTGTTTGAAGGTCTTTCCATTTTTCTGATAGAAGTGAATGGTTAGGTTCGCGATGGGCGTGCCGCCGGTATCGCGAACGAAACCGGTGAGGCGGTGAGTGGTTTCTGCACCCGCGGCGGCGGCGCAGACCAGCATCAGGAAGACGATCATGGATTTCATGCGACAGGGAATGGGCTGATGTTCAAACAACCATCCGTAAATGACCGCTGCGCAGGATGCCGATTTTCCGCTGCTTTTCAAGAAATGCAGCAGCCGCATTTAAAACGCTCCGTCACTTTCCCGGGTTTCCGCCGCCGATGCACCACAAATGTTGATAGGAACGGACGAAGAGCCGGCCATCCGAAACGGCGATGGAGGCGATGACTTTTTCGCCCATCGGATTGGTGGCGAGCAGTTCGAACTTTGGAGAGGCCCGGAAGACGAAAGCATCGCCTCCCTGATTCACGGCATAAAGGCGGTCGCCGGAGCGAACGAGAGAGGACCAGTTCTGCCCCGTGGGACCGGGTCCTTTGAGACGTTCCTCCCAGACCATAGCGCCAGTCTTGAGGTCGCGGCATTCGGCGAAGCCAGGATCGGTTAGGATGTAAAGATGGCCTTCATAGGCGACGGGCGAGCCGATGCGCTGACGGGTTTTTTCCGCGAGCCAGAGGCGGGTGGAAGTGACATCGCCGTTGCCGCCGGCTTTCACAGCGAGGGCCTTGCCATTAAAACCGCCCATGGCCACAGCGATGCCATCGGAAAAAACCGGCGAGGTGTAAATGAGCGGATTCAGCCCGGAACACGTCCAGAGTTCGCGGCCCGTGGCGGGATCAAAGGCGCAGAGGCGGCCAGGCCATGTCGTGATGAGTTCCTCGCGGTCGCCAATGCGGCGCACGAGCGGATCGCTCCATGAGCCGATCCACTCTGCTTTGGCACCGCCGGGAAGCTGTTCACCGGACGCGCCGCCGGCCTCCTCGTGCTGCCAGATAATGTTGCCGTTGCTCTTGTTCATGCAAACCAGCGCGGACTTCGGCCCTGGTCCGAAATTGAGAAACACGCGGTCGCCGGAAATCACCGGCGAAGCACCGGCACCCCAGATGTGACGCTGTTCGCCAAGATCGCGCCGCCACAGTTCCTTGCCTGAGAAATCGACACACACGACACCGGCGGACGCATGGGCGGCAATGACCCGCTCTCCATCTGTTGCGGGAGATGACCCGCAGTAAGGATTCGTCTCGTGAGTGAGCTCCGGTTTGTCCCATGTCACGGTGTGACGCCAGCGCTCTTTGCCATCCTTGCGGTCAAAACAAATGAGCGCGCGCTTCTTCCCTTTCTCCGTGGCCTGAGTGATGAAAACCGACTCGCCCCACACGATGGGCGTGGAGTTTCCGCCATCCGGCAGTGGCGTTTTCCAGGCGACGTTTTCCGTGGCGGACCATTTCAGCGGGAGGTTCGTTTCGGTGGTTACGCCGTCGCCGGAAGGACCGCGCCATGCCGGCCAATTCGCGGCGGCGGCAAGGCCTGACATCAAAAGGAACAGAGAAGCGAAGCGCGCGGATTTCATGAGGCCGGGAATAAGACCGGGAACTGCAGCCGGCAAGAGATGCTCTATACGTCTTCGGTGAGGCCCGGCCAAAGTGGGTGGTCGATTTTCTCCGCATTTGTTACCGTTTGGTGACAACTCTTCCGGGGTTTTCGTTGTCAAATCCACGCATCATGAAAGCGATCCTGTGTCTCCTTGCCCTTCTGGTTTCCCTCACCGGAGAACGATCTGTTTTCGCTGCGGAGGAGACTCCGTCGAAACCCGCTCCTTCCATCTCGAAGCTGGAGCAAACCTTTCGCGATGGTCTCTACGCAGAAGAGGCGAAGCAGGATCTGAACGCGGCGGCGAAAGCTTATCAGGATGTGGTGGCGGCGTTTGATCAGGACCGGGAGACCGTGGCATCAGCGCTCTTCCGGCTCGGCGAAGTGCATCGCAAACAGAGTCGCCCAGATGCGGCGCGCGACTGTTTTCGCCGCATTGCCCGCGAGTTTTCAGATCGCGAAAAACTGGCCCGGCTGGCGCGCGAAAATCTCAAGGCGCTCGGAGAGACGCTGCCGGAGGTCCCCGCGGCAGCGACTCCCGGGCCCGTGAGTGCCGACCCGGAGCAGGACAAGGCGCTCGCCAGACTGAAGGGACTGGAGAAATCGAGTCCGGACATCCTCCTTGATCCCGGTACCAGTCTCAAAACGAATGGCGGCATCTCCTATGACGAAGCGCTGCAAGCCGGCTACCTGCGGGTAGTGCAGTGGCTTGTCGAACACGGCGCTTCTCCTTCGCAAACACCCGCAGGCAACTGTCCGCTGAATATCGCAGCGGAGTATTCTCATGCGCCGCTCGTTGAATGGTTGATCAGCAAGGGTGCTCCCGTCGAGGGCATGGAAGGAAAACCAACGCCTCTCTTTGCCGCGGCAACACGGGGTCATCGGGCCATCGTCGCCCTGTTGCTGGACAAAGGCGCGGCGATCGATGGCAAAGCGCTGACGGCGGAAGAAAAGGCGACGGAACAGGATGGCGGCGCCGCGGATGCAAAGTGGGTCGAGCGCTGGCGTGGAGGATGGACTGGTGAAGTGCCTCCAAGTCCGCCGGACAACACTCTTCCGCTGGCAACTGCCATCGAGCGCGGGCACAAGGCGGTAGTGGAATTACTGCTGGAGCGCGGCGCAAGTCCCGGTGCGAAGCGTGGCAGTGCACTCTTCGCGGCGATCAGCAAAGGCCGGACCGATCTGCTGAAACTTCTGCTCGATAGAGGCGCTGATCCCAACAAGGCATTCCTCAGAATGCTCCGCCTTCGTCCTCCGCAGGTGGCGACCGCGCAGACGGGTGGACGGCGGGTGGTGCTGGTATCCCCGCCTGAACCGACGACGCCACCGGAAGATGTTCCCGGTCTCGGGAGGGTGCAGACGATTCCAAAATACTACCTGGGCTATGCGCAAAGAGACGCCAACCGTGCGGATGTATTTACCCCGCTGCATCTCGCCGCCGCTGGAGAAAATCCCGAAATCGCAGCGCTTTTGATTGCAGCCGGTGCCAATGTTCACGCGAAAAGCCCGGCCGGCAGCACCGCATTGGAATTCGCCTGCCTGACAGACCGTCTCGAAAACGGCCAACTGCTTGTGAAGGCCGGAGCCAAGGCAGACCTCATGATTCCAGGCGACTATCGGTTAGTGGACCTGGCGCTCTGCAGGCAAAGCATCCCGTGGTATGATCTCTTTCGAAAGGCGGGGGCCGTCGTCTCCGGCGATTTCCGTCCGGGATTGGCGCCTCTGGATATCCTCGCGTGGCAGGGCATAGGAGGCTCCTACAGGGAACTGTTCCGCCGGCTGGTGGAGGAGGGCGCTGATCCTAACAGTTACAGTGCAGTGGTGAATGCCGCGCGCTTGCGGGATGTCGGTCTGATCAATCTTCTCAAATCGCATGGGGCTGATTTCTCGCAGAACGGCCACGGCGGCCATGCCGTGCGCTATGCCGTCGCCGCCGCTCTCTTTCCGGGGAAGCAGGAAGGGACACCTGAATTCACTGCCAATGATGCCTTGGTGGTAAAAGCACTGATCGACGGCGGGGCCAATCTCAACGATTCAAGCGAACTCGGCACAGGCGACCGGCCTGCCAATTTCATCAATGGCCGGACTGCGCTCGGATTGATGGCGCAGGTGCTGCCGTCCCTGGAATCTCTCGAACGCTTTTTAGCGTTCGGCCCTGATCCGTATATTGCCGCGAAGAGTGGCTACTTTCCGCTATCCGCTGCTCTGGAGGAATACGCGGCAAAAGGCAGCGACGAAAATCCCAGGATCAAGGCGAACGGCCCGGCGGTGATTCGCCGGCTTTGGGAGTATGAGAAAATCGAGCACAATAAGAATCCTGGGAAACGGGTGTGGCTTCAAAGTGTCGCCGTCGATCGTCCCAACGGCGGGATGTTTTTCCTGCGCGCAGCCCCGGAAGGCGCTTCCGCTACCGCAGCGGAGGTGATCAAAAAGGTATTCGTCGATCAGTCCGGTGGAGGTCTCAAAGCGAAACCTCCTGAAACACGTCCGGATCTGCTGCCCACCCTCGACCTCAGAAAATGCACCATCCTCCGCTGCGATGCCGCGAACGGCAAAATCCTGAAGCGCGAGCCGCTTGATCTTCTCGCCCTCGCGGAAAAAGGGGACGCTGCTGGCATGCCGGTGTTGCGCCCAGGCGATGTTCTTGAAGTGACACCGACCCCGGAAGGAAGCCAGGCCACCTTTGGCTGGAAGTCGTTTCCCAAGCCGGCTCCGGAGCTTTTGGAGAAGTTGCTTCCCGCCCCCGCCAACCCGCCGGTCAAGAGTCCCTGACCCCATGCTTTTACCTCATTTGTTACCGTTTGGTGACATCCTGATTGCCCCACCTTTGTCCAAACCCTTTGTTATGAAAACCATCTTGCGTCTCCTCCTTCTCTTCACCGCGCTGCTGGGCACGTTCCCTGTTTTAGCGGCGGATGATTCCCCTGCGAAACCGCCGGCGGCGCCAGTCCCGCCGCTCGAACAGAAACTCCGCGACGGTCTCTATGCCGAAGAGGCCAAACAGGATCTCGCCGCTGCCGCCAAAACCTATCAGGAAATCGTCGCTTCCTTCGACCGCGACCGCGACACTGCCGCCTCTGCGCTTTTCCGCCTCGGCGAAGTGTATCGCAAACAGAATCAGCAAACGGCGGCGCGCGATTGCTTCCGCCGTATCGCCCGCGAATTCCCGGACCGCGAACCGCTCGCCCGTCTGGCGCGCGAAAACCTGAAGGCGCTGGGGGATACGATGCCGGAAGTTGCAGGTGCCGCCGCCACAAGCGGTGATCCCGAGCAGGACAAGGCCCTCGCCCGGCTTACAGAACTGGAGAAGAGCAGCCCGGACGTAATTCTCAATCCCAAGACGAGCCTCAAGACGAACGGCTGTATTTCCTATGACGAGGCCATCACGGCGGGTTACGTGCGCGTGGTGGAATGGTTTCTGGATCACGGGGCTTCCGTGGACAAAACTCCCTCGGAGGCCAATCCGCTCTCGCTTGCCGCGAGCTTCGGTCATCTTCCGCTCATTGAACTGCTTTTGAGCAGGAAGGCGAGCATTGAAGGCGCGGATACCCCCGACCGGCCACTCACCGCCGCGGCGGCGAACGGGCACCTGGCAGCGGTGAAACTGCTGGCAGAAAAAGGCGCGGCGATGAATGAAACGAAAAAGAAATCCCGCGGAGGCAAAGGCGCTTGGGCCGGACAACCGCTCACGGCTGCGATCGAAGGGGGCCAAGCCGCCATTGTGGATTTCCTTTTGTCGAAGGGAGTTGATCCTAACATGCAGGGCGGCCAGGTCCTCGGAATCGCGGTGGAGGCGGGTAATACTGCGCTGGCGAAGAAACTGCTGGAGGCCAAAGCGGATCCCAATCTTCCCAAAATCCCCTTCACCCGAAAACCGCGGCCCACGAATGTGACCCAGATATCGAGCGGGCACGAGAATCTGAATCAACCCGGCCGCCCCCCGAGAGAGCCCTCCACCGGCGCTCCAGGCAATTATGTCGGAGGGATGGGGGTGATCTACGACCTCCCGGATGAGTATCGCGGCTACGCGCAGTGGAGAAACGGGCCGAATGAAGACGAGTTTCGGGCGCTCCATATCGCTGCAATGCACGGGGACAAGGAGATGGTTTCCCTGCTGCTGGATTACAAAGCGGAGGCGGATGCGAAGACACCGCTCGGCACTACCCCGCTGGAACTGGCCTGCATCCTGGGTAAACGCGATGTGGCGGGCCTTCTCCTCAAGGCCGGTGCAAACGCGGATCACGCCGCTCCGGGCGGGGTGAGACTGGTGGACTTCATTCTGGCGAGGCGCGATCTCAAATTCTACAACCTGCTGAGGGAGGCCGGTGCCAGCGTCGCGGGCAAATCCCCTTCAGGCATATGGCCACTGGAATCCATCGGCGCCAACGGCACCTCGCGCCTGTGGGGAGATGAGGACCATGCCGCGTGGATCGAACGTCTTCTGAACGACGGCGCTGATCCGAATGGAGAGCCGAAGTTCCGTCCCATTAACCTCGCTGCCGGTCTGCACAGTGTGGAAATTGTCCGTCAGCTTCAAGCAAAAGGCGCCGATTTTACGCCCGACGATTCAGATGCACCGCTTTCCGTTGCCGTTCGAAATGGCTTCGGCAAAGACAAGCTGCCGCTCATCGAGGCACTCCTCAAAGGAGGAGCCGATCCCGGTGCGAGGGCTTCCGCGAACTGGCTGCGCTCAAGTCCGCTCGCAGATTTGAATTTCCTTGAGACGATTGCCGCCTTTGTTCCGGATGTGGACCTTCTTGAAAAGTTTCTCGCTTTGAAGCCGCCGCCAGGAAAAAGTTTCACAGTGGTGCAGGAGGAATACTCGGCGGCACAGAAGAGTCTCGAGTCCGGAAAATCCAATCAGGTGCAAATGAACCCTTCCGGCGGCAGAGGCATTTACACCACGCGTGAAGAGTTTGAACGCGTTGTGAAAGTGGCACCTGCACTGATGCAGCGCCTTTGGGACTACCAGCGCCTGGAGTGGAATCGCGATTTGGGAAGCCGCGTTTGGTATCAATCGTTCGATTCTTCAACCTCCTCCGATAAACTGGGTTTTCGTTATGCAAGCGCTGCAAAGGAACCGGTAAATATCGTAGAGGCGCTGGCCTATGTATTTGGTCAGGGCACGTTGATTCGGGACACGCCGACCAGCGCCGCCATGCAAAACGGCGGACTTTACCTGCCGGACTTTTCGAAGCTCATCATTCTGCGTTGCGACGTGGCCACCGGTAAAATCGCGCGCCGCGAACCCGTGGATTTATCGGCCCTCGCTGAAAAAGGTGAGACGGCAAATCTGCCGATCCTCCAGCCCGGCGATATCCTTGATGCAGTTCCAGGGGATAAACGTGAACACACCTGGCGCAATTTCCCGGAGCCCATCCTAACGTTATTTTCCAAAGTTCTCGCTCCTCGTGCTGTGAACGTTACTGCCGGTGACTGGAAGCGGAGTTTTAAGGTGACGCCGTGGCGTTACGGATTCCGCTGGGATCCTTCCACGGATCTCCTGGCCGTCGAGCCAACGCTCTCGTCCGTGATCCGTTTCCTTCCCAAGCCGGCCTGGTTTTATCGGATGAACGCCGTGCGCGTTACGTCAAAGGGCAAAGAGCCAATCGTGGTGGACCTGACAAAATCCCCCGAACCTCTTATCGTGAAAGACGGTGATGAAGTGTCCCTGGAAGCGATTCCGGAGAACGACCCGGCGTTGATTGCGAGAATGAAGCAGGGTTTGTTTGTAAGCCGCGAAGCAGACGGATTCCTGCGCGAAGTGTTTCACGATCCGGACACTCGCCCCCCTGGCCTCGAATGGGATAGAGAGTTGGACCGGCAGTTGGTGATTCGTTTCTGCCTCGACAGCGAGAGCGTCCTTCCGTTTATGGACCTGCCCAATCGCAAGGTGACGACTGTCGGCGGCACCCCATGGGGCGGCCGGATGGAGATCCCGAGGTTGAAAGACAAGGACGGGGAGACGTGGACCCCGGATGATTGGGCTTCTCCAGGCCAGCCATTGACGGGGGGCAAACTGGCGTTTCGTCTGAATTTCGTCGCGGACGGCAGCTCCGCAGTGCACGCTTTTTATTATCAGGGAGTAACCTTCCACCGCACGCCGGACGGATGGACCGTCGAAAAGTTTCCCGACGCCCGGGGTGTGACGAGTCGCACACTGGCGGATGCAGTGCAGGTGGTCACATCACCCGACGGTCGGATTCGAAAAGACATGCGCGTCCCGTCTTGGGGCTCGTGGGAACTGCGCCGCGAGAAACTGGAGGCTCCGCTCGCCGTCTTCACGCCCGGAAAGGACCCGCTGCCCCTGATCTTCCTGCAGGAGGGCGACTCGATTCGTCTCAGCCCGGATGACGCCAACCGCGCCGTTCCGCCGGCTTATCCCAAAGAGATGAACGGCAGGATGTCATGGAGTTATGAAAACGCTGGTTTATTCAATGTTCCGCAGCCCATCAGCAATTCGAATTCAAACCCCAACCCCTCCCGCAACAGGAGACGGGTGGTCCTTCCTACCCAATAATAGTCCATGCGACATGCTGCCAATCCATCCGCCACCGCGAAGGGCAGATACCTCGCGTGGTGGCTGACGGTTGGAGCCGCCGCCGCGCTCTGCACGGTGGCGGTTGTGGCATGGCAGGCCGCGAATCGGCAGCGGCAGGATGGCGAGGGAGCGTTGCGACAGGCAGCCAGCGACGCCGCGGCAAGGATGCTCGCTTCCATCACAGAAAGCGAATACCGTGAACGGGCGCTGCCGTACTGGAAGGAGACTGGAGCGCGGCCTTCCGAAATCCACCCTCCGATAAAACTCTCGTGGTTTGACGCGTCCGGCGACCCTGCCGACTGGATTTTTGGTCCCTGGCCCCAGCCGGAGAGCACCGCCGCAGTTGCCTTTAACAAGGCGCTCGCACTCAATCGGGAAGGAAAACCGGAGGAGTCACGAAAGACTCTCGCTGCGCTTGAGAAGTATGATCCTTTGAGTCCTGAAACTGGGACGATATGGAAATCTTCCATTCACCCGATAGAAGATTCAACGGTCCGGAAAGCTCCGATGGGCACCACCACCGCCGGGCTTCCGCTCGGTCCGCTGTACTTGCGGCATTTGATGGACACCGCTGCGGATAAAGCTGAACGCCGACGCCGCGCATTGGATCTGTTATCGACCGCGGTGATCAATCCGTCAGTGCTGACACATTCGTTCGTGGAGGATGCCGCCGCGGTCCTGGCAGAAAATCAGACCCGGGAGGAACAGCACGCGATTGAAAAAGCGCGCGCTGCCACCGCACGGGGGGAATCGCTTCGCCGGATTCTAAAAGAAAACCGGCAGGCCGTCATCGACCGCAAGCCGTGGATTGGCATCGAGTGGAATCTTGCCTATCCCGCCTACAGAATACCTAACAACCCGTCTTTTTTCATGGAAAGCGGATTTCTTGCAGTTTGGTCGAGTGAGGAGCTTGCAGGTTGGATCACAAAGCAAGGCATCGCCGCATCCGTCCCGGGCCTGCCTAACGGCTGGACTTTCCGCGCCCGCCGGGATGGCGCTTATCTCCCGGCAGCCGCTGCATCCGCCTCCGTGCTGGCATCAAAGGACTCAGGGTCATGGACGATCGAAGTCATATCCTTGAATCCGTCGCTCGCCTTTGCCGCCATGGACGAGCAGCTCACGCGCCAGCGCTGGCTGATCAGCGGCTCGACGGCTCTTATGTGTGCGGCCCTCGGCGGCTTTCTGCTGGTACTTGCCAGGCAGCGGCGGCTCAATGCCATGATGTCGAATTTTGTCGCTTCCGTTTCGCACGAACTTCGTGCGCCCGTGGCCTCCATGGGGCTTCTGGCGGAACGCCTCGGCGATGGCCGCATCTCGGGTGAGGAGGAAACAGCGCGTTATCACAAACTGTTGTGCGGTGAGTTCCGCCGCATCTCTGCAACGATTGAAAACGTGCTCGCCTTCTCCCGGCGTGAACGGGGGCGCCACGTCTATGAGCATGAACTTTCTGATCTTACCGCACTGCTGCAAGACACGGTGGAAATCGTCAGGCCGCTGGCTGACGAACGCGGCGTTTTGCTTTCCGTGAATCTTCCTGAAACAAGTGTGGAGCGTGAGCTCGACCCGATAGCCATCCGGCAAGCGGTGCTCAATCTTCTGGATAATGCACTCAAGTTTTCGCCCCGCGGCGGCACGATCCATCTGACACTTCGGGAGGAGAATGGAGAAGCCCTGATCACGGTGCGCGATGAAGGTCCCGGCGTCCCGCTCGAGGAACGCTCCCGGATCTTCGAGCCTTTTTATCGTATTGGCTCGGAACTGCGGCGTGAAACGCCGGGCGTCGGCATCGGCCTCTCTATCGTGAGGGATGCCGCGGTTGCCCATCGCGGCTCTGTTTCCGTCAATGGCTCGCCTGGTGCCGGTGCGGAATTTATCCTCCGCATCGACCGTCCGGTTTCGGAATCCTGATTGCGTCATTCCTTTCCATGTCACGGATACTGATCATCGAAGATGAAATGGCGATGCGGACGGCACTTTCGGATACGCTGGGAGACGAAGGCCATCGCATCATGACCGCGACGGACGGACCGTCCGGCATCCAGAAGGCAGTGGACGAAAAACCGGACCTCGTGCTGCTGGACATCATGATGCCAAAATTGGACGGCTTTGCCGTCTGCCGTGAATTGCGCCGCCTCGGACTGCGCATGCCGGTGCTGATGCTTACCGCGAAGGGGCAAATCGATGACAAGGTGGCCGGGCTAGATGCGGGAGCCGACGACTATTTGGTGAAGCCGTTCAACCGGTTGGAACTTCTCGCCCGCGTGCGCGCTCTCCTCCGCCGCACCGCAGGTTCAATGCCGCCGCCAGAGAAAATCACTTTCGGGCCGGTGACTGTTGATTTTCTCCGCGGCGAGTGCCGCAATGCAGGCCGGGCTCTCAAGCTCACTCCGAAGGAATTGGCGATGCTGCGTCTTCTGTCGGAGCGGCCCGGCGAGGTCGTCACGCGGGATGAGTTTCTCGATCGCGTGTGGGGCTACGGCAGCTATCCCGTGACGCGCACCGTGGACAATCACATCGCGCGCCTGCGCGGAAAACTGGAGACCGATCCCTCCGCGCCACGGTATTTGCTGACCGCAAATAAATCCGGGTACCGGCTTTGCCTGGAAGACGTAGATTGAGTGTGGCCCTCCTGAGGCGCTCCGCTTGACGGCGGGGTTCTCCGGACTCCACTGTCCGCATCACCAAAAAGCAGGGACGACCCTGCTTTCCCATTCCAACCCGGGGACGGCCCCGGAGAAACAAACATCATTGTTATGGCATGGGTTATTCTTTTCTTCGCGGCGCTTTTTGAAATCACGTGGGCCGTGGGCCTCAAATACACGGAGGGCTTCACGCGGGTTGGGCCTTCTGTGTGGACGATAGCGGCTCTCGCTGTCAGCGTCGGTTTGCTCGGCATCGCTTCGAAATCGCTGCCCATCGGGACAGCCTACGCTGTTTGGACGGGTATAGGGGCTGCCGGCACTGTCATTTTCGGAATGATCCTGCTGGGCGAACCGGTGACAACGGCCCGCGTCATCTGCCTGCTGCTAATCATCGGAGGCGTTGTTGGACTCAAGTTTTCCTGACGGCGGCATGTCCTGGGGAAACGCCGGAGACGCGGGGGCCGTCCTGCGTTGCGCCGTCTGTGCCGGCGTGGGAAAAAATCAGCGTCCCATGAGAAACGCCGCTTTTGTTATCCGCGTCCTCCTGATCGTCTTTGCGGGGCTGGCGCTTCCAGTGCTGGCCGGGCCCGCGCAGGATGCCGCCGCCTACGCCGCCGCCGTTGCAAAAATCAACGATGCCCATGTGCGGCAGACCGGGAAAAATACGGAGAACGCGCTGGCGAAACAGCTTCCGGCAACGGCGAAATCTGCATTGAAGCGCGTGCTCGATGCGAAGCCAGGAGCGGAACTGGCCCCGGCTCTACTGCGCTGCGGCGAAGCTGCGCTGGATCTCGACCTGATGGACGATTTCAAAGCTGTGCGCACGCGCCTCTCCACGGAAGCGCCGCAGGAGGCCGCAAAACTGGGCGATGCTGTTTCGCGCCCGCGTTTTATTGTCAGGGGCATTGGAGAATTTCAGCGCGGGTATCTCGAAGGTTTCGCTGATGTGTGCGACGCAATTCTCGCAGCGTATGATGAAATCTTCGGCTTCGCGGAGTTTTCCAAAGTGCCGGGAAAGAAACTGCGCTTTCGCGTGCATCTGGAGCAGTCCATTACGAAACCGCCGCACTTCGCACCGGAATTTCCGTGGCACTCGGAAGTGGATTTCCCCGTGGCGGACGGCGCGCAGTTTTCCTCGCCGACCAAACAGGGACACTTTCTCTTTTACGGTCTGTGCCATGAACTCGGGCACGTCATCGCCATGTGGGGCGATTTGAAAACCATGGAGGACAAACACGCGTGGGCACACTACACGGGCGTGGTCATCGTGGATCATCTTTCAGCCGCCGCAAAAGACAAGCCGTGGATGGAGTCTCTGAAAGATGTGAAATGGAAGTCGCTGAAACTCGAACGCGAGCTTCCTGAAAATCGTACGCCGCCCTCGCTGATCAGCCACGGAAGCGTGATGGCACTGCTGCTTTCGCTGCACGACAACGTGGGTCCGAAGGTCATCGGCAAGGCGCTGAACAATCTCGACGCTGCCAACAAAGCACGGCGCATCAATCATGTGCGTTACTACTCCTTCGCCGATTTCCAGAAAGCTCTCACCACCGCGGCTCCTGACAAAAAGGACGCTATTGCCTCCGCGTTCCGCAAACCTTAGGGTCGCTCAAGTCCGGGAGATGCCATGAAAATCACGCCCGCCAGAGCAGGCATCATTCTTCTGTCCAGCGCGTTGATGGCTGCGCTCTGGCAGCTTTGGAAGAACCAGCAAGACCTGGATGAATTGCGTGAGGAAGCGGCAAAGTTTAAGACGGCGCAGGCCGCGCCTTCAGGTCCCTCAGTCCGGCAAAGGCCGGAGATTCCAGTCGCCGGCGGTCCGTTGAGTGGGCCGTCGTCGCGCAGGAGGAGCGCGAGCGCGGATGCTGACTTTGCCGAATTGCCGGAGGAGGAACGCGCCGCATTCCTGCAACATTGGAAGGAACAAATGGAAAAGAAGCGTGCCGCTGAGGAGGCGGCGAAGGCGCTCGCGCAGCGCAACAAAGGTCCGGAGGCGGCTTCGTATGCCGGAGGCCGTGCCACCGGACCGCCCGACGCGGGTGAGCATGGGAATGACAGTTCCAACGCATGGTGCCCCGCGCCCCAGTCTGGCCGTGAATGGCTTAAACTTTCCTATGGCCGTCCGGTCGAGATAAAGGAGATCGCCATCCACGAAACCTACGCCACCGGCGCGCTGTCACGCGTGGTCGCCACAATGCCGGACGGAAAGGAAAAGGTGTTGTGGGCGGGTCAGGAGCCGGTGGAAAAGCCGCCGGTGCAGCGCATCGTCCAGGTTCCAGCCGGTGTGCGGAGTGATCAGATCCGCATCGAACTCGACACGACACGTACAGGCAACTGGCAGGAAATTGACGCCGTGGAACTCGTAGGCCGTGACGGCTCACGTCAGTGGGCCAAAGAGGCCGAAGGCAGCAGCTACTGGGGCAGCGGGAACGGCGGCAGGATGACCGGCTTTGGACTCAATTTGGAATTGGAATCCGCCCTTTCCAGATAAAGCTGAGCGAGTGGCACTCCTCATGCAAAACCTCCGGGATCATGCGACTTAAAATCACCGTTCTTTTAGGAATGGCCTCCCTGCTTACGGCCCGGGCAGGCGAGAACGTCCTCATCATCGGAGACAGCCTCTCCAAGGAGTATGAATACGAAGGCCCGGGCATTGGCATCGATACCTTTCCGCGGCCATCCCCCTACCCGCAAAACTGGTGTGAGATCCTCGATGACCGGAGGCACGACTTTTTCGATTTCGGAGATTCGGATTTTCACAGTGACGAACGGCTGCTGGGTCACGATTACAATTGGTCCATCCCGGGCTCTTTCGCGGAGGAATGGCACAACGATTATCTGGCGGATCCTCCGTCGTCGCTGGTTTCGCAACTGAGCCAGCCGCAAGTGAAGCGCATTGTCATCTGGCTGGGCGGCAATGATGTGCGGGCCAACTACGGGCCGCTTTACAAGGGAGAACTGTCGCCTGCGGCATGGGCGGCGGAGACGTACGCTCATCTTGCCTTCGTGCTGGACTGGGTGCTGGCGCGGAGACAGCCCGATGTCCAGGTGGTGCTGGTGAACGTGGCGCATCTGGGAGCGACGCCGTCAAAGAATGAAGACCATCCGTACGATCCGGTTCTAACAGGCCACGTGACGGCGGCACTCGACGATCTCAATGCCCAACTGTCTGCGCTGGCCCGCGCCCGGGAAGTCGGCTTTGCGGACATTTACCGGATGACCAAGGAACTGGTAACGGCCCAGCAGATGAGCATCGGCGGCTGGCTGATTTACAAGCGTTCCAGCGGCGACGGTGACACCGACGCCATGTTCCTGGATGACGGTTTTCATCCCAACATGCCTGTGCAGGCGCTCTTCGCGCAGACGATTCTCGACGCGTTCAATTCCCGGTACGGTACTCTCCTCCCGCGCCTGACCAATCGTGAAATCGTGGAGAAAAGCCTGGAGGAGAGTCCGGAGTTTACGTTTACCCAGTGGGTGACAAGTTATGGTGTGCCGGAGCCTGAGCGCGGGGGACTGGCGGACCCTGACAAAGACGGAGTACCGAATATTGCGGAGTTCGGCCTCGATCTCGACCCGATGCACGTAGACTCCCATCTCCAGCCGCAGCCGCGAATCACGGCTCAAGCTCTGAGCCTGACATGGCAGCCGCGCGATCCCACGAACACAACACGCTGTGAAATCACGGCGCAGCAATCCATTGATCTAACAGCGTGGACGGACGTTCCTGCTGCAGGCATTACCACCGGATCGCCCAATACAAAGACCGCCAGTGTGCCTGCGGGTTCAGAGCCAGTGTGGCTTCGGCTGAAGGTAAGGCAGTTGGCGCCGTGAGCTTACGTCAATATGCTTTGGCGGGAACCGGCCTCCGCGCTTTGATTGCGGTGCGCATGAAAATGATGCTCCGCATGATCCCCGCAATTGCCGGCTTCGCAGCAATGCACGCGAAAGGGGCAACGCTGTCCTATTTGTCAGCGTCGCGCTCGCTTCAGGGAGAGGAATCCGTGGCCGTGCCGGACACGGAGTTTGCTGATTTCGATGCCAGTGTGGTGGGGATATTTCTCGATCCGAATACCGGCCCGCGTCCTGGCTGCCGGGCAGCGCAGCGATCCACACTGGGCGGGGAGGCTATCACGGTTGCATCCACCATTTCGGGCGATGCCGCCCGCGGGGTATCGCTCTTCCACATCGTCTTTCATCTGGATGCGACGGCAGCTTACGCGCTGTCGGGATCGATGCATTTGCTGGGCACTTCAGGATTCGCGTGTGTCAGTTTCAGAAACGTGGCGCAACCGGATGAGTCTATAATCAACGAAATCCTCTTCGCGCCGCCTCAGATCTCGGAAATGCGTCCGCTCCTGTTCACCGGATCGCTGGAGGCAGGGGACTATCTGCTGGAGGCAATGATCTACGGCGGTGGAGACAACCGTCCCACAGAGGGAAGTCTGGACGTTCTCTTTACCATTCCGGAACCGCGATCCGCGCTGCTTGCGGGAACAGGCCTGGCGCTTTGGTGCCGGTTCAGAACTCGGCGCGCAGGCGGGTAAACTGCCGCGCACCGGTGGCCGGAAAGCGCACATCGATCCGGCCATTGCCGAGTTCCGTGATCGTCGGCGCTGCAACCTCCACGAGCGCATTCCCGAAAGCAGAGCCGGCGTCCACCCGATGAGCACTTGTTAGATAAGGCGACACGGCGATGATGCGCCACTCGCCACCGGTGACAGTCGCGCTTTCAAAGGTGATGTCGGGCACGGGAAACGTTGCGGATGGCCATCCGGCGAACCAGTTGTTGTCGCGCAGTCCGGTTTCGGAAAGTCCGCGGCAATGGAGCGTTTTGCCGGTGGGCGGTAACGCGAGAAAGTGTCCTGTGGTCCAGATCTTTTTGGCGACGGCGACGGATTCCCGGCCGTTGAATCCGCTGCCCCACTGCAGAAAGTCCTGCATGGCAGCGGGATTGCCGAAGTCCGGAGAATTGTAGAGACCAAGATCGCTGCCGTTTTGATTCAGGGTGTTCACCGTGAATTGCCTTGTCTCACCGGGTGCGATGGCGCCGCCCAGCGTTTGATAGATAAACTGGTTGCAGAACCACCAGCCGGAAACGTCCACGGCGGTGGAGTCAAAATTAGTGATTCCGACGCTTCTGGTGGAGAGAGTTACGGAGGTAATCCTAACTTTTGACTGGGCCAGCGCGGAGGAAAGAAAGAACGCGCTGAAAACGGCGGCAACGCAAAAAGACAGGAGACGACAGGGGGTCTTCATGGCCGGGGATTTTCTCCAGGTCTTTCCGCGTTGACAAGCACTGACAAAACCGGGGTCGCGGAGAGCGGGATCAGATGCTTCTCTTCAACACCCGGCCGGCACCCTCCGGAGTCAGGCTCCACCACTGAGTCCCCGCAGGTAAAAGGGAAGGAAAACGGTCCGCCCACTCGACCACGCAAACGCCTCCGGCATCGAGATATTCATCCCATCCGATGCCGGTGATTTCGCTTTCCCGCTCGATGCGGTAAAAGTCGAAATGGAAAACGGGCAGACGGCCCGCGCGGTATTCGTGGACGAGGGTGAAGGTGGGACTGGTGACGGCATCATCGCTGCCGAGGCCGCGGACGAGACCCATGGTGAAGTGGGTCTTGCCTGCGCCGAGGCCGCCGGTGAGGGCGATGACGTCGCCGGCGCGGAGGGCCGCACTGAAAGCCCCGCCTGCGGCAATGGTGGCGGCGGTGTCCGGAAGGAAGAGGGTATCGGAGGCGGCGGTCACCGGTTCTGTTAGAACAGGAACAGAAATTCGTTGGCGTTGAGCAGGGCGCGGGTGAGCGCGGGCAGGCCGTGAGAATTTGTTAGGGAAAGCGCGCCGCCGGTTTCCTCCGCGGAAGGGGCGCGACCGAAGACCAGCCGGAAGGCAAGGGTGATTTGGTCTTCCGCTTTGGAGCCGGCGTCCTTCTTCACGCGGTCAGCCATGAGGGAGGCCTGCTGTTCCATGAAGGGGCTGTTGAGCAGATTGAGCGCCTGGAGAGGTGTGGTGCTGCGGCTGCGTTTGGGCGCGACCTGGCCGGCGTCCGGGCAATCGAAAGCGCCGAACGTGCCGTCGGTTCTCATGCGGATTTTCGTCATGTAGATGGCACGGCGCCAATCGTTAGGGCCGAAGGTCTTTTTGGGGTTGTAAACCCTAACATAATTTGAATTGTCCTCGAAGCCTGAGAAGCCGGGGCCGCCCATGGTAAGATCGAGCACGCCGGAGGCGAAGAGGATGGCGTCGCGGATGGACTCGGCGTCGAGACGGCGGGGAGGGAAACGCCAGAGGAGACGGCTGCCGGCATCCACCTTCAGGGCGTCTGCGCGCGGCGCGGAGGACTGGCGGTAGGTGGCGCTGGTGAGGATGAGGCGGTGCAGCGGTTTGGAGCGCCAGCCGTTGGCGAGGAACTCCGCGGCCATCCAATCGAGGAGCGCCTGATTGACGGGGGCGGCGCCTTTCACACCAAAGTCGCCGGGCGTGTTGACGATGCCTTCGCCAAAGTGGCCCTGCCAGATGCGGTTCACCACCACGCGGGGCGTGAGCGGATTTTTCGGATCGCCGATCCAGCGGGCGAGGGCGAGGCGGCGGTTCTGGTCCTCGGTTAGGGCCTGCGGAGCAGGCATGCCGCAGATGCGCGCGGCTTCCTGAGTCAGGTAGTTTTGCTCGCGGGTGAAGAGCACGGGAACGGCGTGAAGGCCTGCAGGCAGCACGGCCTGCTGCGGCTGCATGGCGTCGCCGCGGCGGAAGAGTTTAGTGGTAACGGGAGTCGCGGCAAAATTTCCGGCATAGACCATAGGACCGGAGCCTGACAATTCTTTGAGACGCTGTTCGAGGGCTTCAGCACCAGGAGGAGCGGGCGGCGGCTTGGCGTCGGGCCCGAACGTTTGACGGTTGCCGGAGCTGGCTACGATTTGCCATGCGTCCGGTTCGAGTGCGGCTTCTATTTGATAGGCGGTGGCGAGGCGATCTGCATACTGGCCGAGCCGGTCGCGGCCCCAAACAATACGGTCAATGCGGCGTGGTTCGGGAAACTCGAGCATTACCCAGCCGCGGCCTGCGGTGTTGGAGATCCAACTGCGCGAGTTGCCAAGGCGGCCATCGTTGACGTAAGCGAGATCGTGCGGGAAGCCGCCGAAGTTTCCGGAACTGGTGGGTTTCGCGCCAAGGGCAACGTTATCTCCGCTGCCGGCGGCATAGACTTCCAGTTCATCAATGCAGGGTTCGGCGGAATTCGTGGAGGTGATGTTAAAGCGAACGAATTTTGCAGTGACGGGAGCGAAGCGCTCCACGTTGCGGCGCGGGTTCACTGCCGGACGCGGACTGGTGGAAGTGGTGAGAGGAGCATCGGTGTCTGCCTTGATCCACGCGGCGGCGAGTTCGGCTTCGACTTTCTTTCGCTCGGTCTCGCGGGTGGATTCAGAACTCACCGGCAGTCGCTTTGGACGGGAACCATGCGTGACGCCCTCAAACACAGCCTTCATGGCATAGTATTCGGTCTGCGGGACGGGGTCGAATTTGTGATCGTGGCAGCGGGCGCAGCCAATGGTTAGGCCGAGGAAAGCGGAGCCGGTGGTGTTGATCATGTCGTGCAGCACGTCGGCACGCTGCTGGGAGGTGAGCACGGGATCGGGGCTGCCAACGACATCGACCGGGCCGCCGACGAGGAAGCCGGTGGCTTCGTCCGTGCCGGTCACGTCACCGGCGAGCTGCTCCATGGCGAAGCGGTCGAAGGGGATATCTTCGTTGCAGGCGCGGATAACATAGTCGCGATAAGGCCATGCGTTGGCACGCGGGACATTGGTTTCGAAACCGTCGGACTCGGCGAAGCGAACCGCGTCGAGCCATGGGCTGGCCCAGTGCTCGCCAAAGCGGGGCGAAGCGAGGAGTTTATCGACGAGGTTTTCGTAGGACTTTGGATCGGGATCGTTGACGAAGGCTTCGATTTCCTCCGGCGAGGGAGGAAGGCCGGTGAGGTCAAAGTAGAGCCGGCGGCAGAGCGTGCGGCGGTCGGCTTCGGGGGAAGGTGTCAGGTTTTTTTCGGCGAGCGCATGACGGATGAATGCATCGATGGGAGAGACATCGGCGATAGGAGGAGCGGGGCGCTTGATGGGCTGGAAGCTCCAGTGGTTAGCGGGATCTTCCGCCAATGCAGTGGCGGTGCTGAAGCCAAGAGCGATCGCCACGAGGCTAATCTTACTCATACTCTCACTCCTACTCTTATTCCTTTTCATACTGCGACCTCCTTTTCTTCTGTTTGGAATTCCCACTGTTCACTGTCCTCCCGCAGACGAGTGCCCGTTAGTTCGTCGTGATAGTTCAATCCGTGACTCTTCATAAGTGCCAGCAACTGACGCAACATCTGCTCGAGAGTCTGTTTGCCATGAAGCACCTGTTCGTCAGAAAGACAGCCCTTGCGATGGGCGATGTCCAACCCTGCGGCACATTCACGCACGGAACCGCACGCGATGTCAAAAAAGCGAACGCGGTCAGTCGAAGTCCGCCTTCCGTTTCCCTCAGCGATATTGAGGGCGATTGAGGTGGATGCGCGGTCGAGTTGGGAGTGGATCGCTGTCGTTTTGGGAATCGCGGGCAGGATCGGGTGCAGCCATTCTATGAAACGGAGAGCGGCCTGATAGACGCGGAGTTTCTCGTGATCGAATGGCATGAGGCGGCTAAGGTTGGGAGTAGGAGTAAGAGTGGGAGTAGGAGTAGGAACTCACGTCAGGATGTCGTGAATCACCTCGCCGTGAACATCGGTTAGGCGGCGTTCGGCTCCATTGTGGTAGAAGCTAAGCCGTTCATGATTCAGTCCCAGGAGGTGGAGCATCGTCGCGTGCAAGTCGTAGATGGTCGTTGGATCGACGGCGGCTTTGAAGCCGAATTCGTCGGTGGCGCCGTAGGAGAAGCCGCGTTTGACGCCGGCGCCGGTCATCCAGACGGTGAAGCCGCCGGGGTTGTGGTCGCGGCCGCTGGCGCCTTTTTGGAAGGTGGGCATGCGGCCGAATTCGGTGACCCACATGACGAGGGTGTCATTGAGGAGACCGCGCTGTTTCAGGTCTTTGATGAGAGCGGCGCAGGGTTGATCGAGGATGGGACCGTGGATGCTGTACTGGTCTTTCAGAGTCTTGTGGCCGTCCCAGTTGCCGACGCCTTCGCCCATGGCGTAGGAGCCGTTGAAGAGCTGGACGAAGCGCACGCCGCGTTCGACGAGGCGGCGAGCGAGGAGGCAGTTGCGCGCGAAGCCGGCTTTGTTTTTGTTGGAGTCGTTGACGCCGTAGCTCTTCAGCGTGGCGGCCGACTCGTCTTTGAAATCGCCGACGGCGGCTGCTTTGAGCTGCATGCGGGCGGCGAGTTCGTAACTGGCGATGCGGGCGGCCAGCTCGACGTCGCCGGGATTTTTGGCGAGATGGTTGTCGTTGAGCCGGCGGAGGAAATCGCGGGTGGCGACGTCGGTGCTGACGGGGATGGCTGAAGGCCGGGCGAGATTCGGAATGGGGGCATCGGCGTTGAAGGCGGTGCCCTGGAACGTGGCGGGAAGGAAGGCGGAGTTCCAGTGATTGGGGCCCACCTGAGGAACGCCGCGGGGATCCGGGATGGCGACGAAGGCGGGGAGGTCGGCATTTTCGGAACCGAGGGCGTAACTGACCCATGAGCCCATGCTGGGGAAACCATCGAGCGTGAAGCCGGTGCTCATTTGGTTCTCACCAGGGCCGTGGGTGTTCGACTTTGCCGTCATCGAGTGGATGAAGCAGAGGTCGTCCGCGAGCTCGGCGATATTGGGCAGCAGTTCGCTGATCATCTTACCGGTTTGGCCGCGCGGCTTGAACTCCCAGATGGGTTTGATGAGGTTTCCGTTTTCTCCCTGGAAGGAGATGAAGTTACCCTTCCCCGGCATGGGGGTATCGTGGCGTTTGATGAGCTCCGGCTTGTAGTCAAACGTGTCCACGTGGCTGACGGCGCCCGAGCAGAAGATGACGAGGACCTGTTTGGCCTTTGCCGGATAATGCGGAAGCCGCGGCTGGTAGGGTGCGCTGGGATCGATGACCGGGCGAATCGGCTGCGAGGCGGCCATGGCGCGGTCCCGGGAAAGGAGATCGGCCAGGGCGATTCCGCCGAGTCCCATGGCGGCGCGTCCGAGGAAGCCTCTGCGGTCTAAGAGGGAGAGTCCGTGGCGGGAAAGAGGTGGCGTCATGACTTACACATTACGGCATTTTGACTGAAGAATTTGCGAAATTTGCGAAGAAGGGGGCTCGGGGCGGTGGGAACGTGAATCGTGAATCGCGGATCGTGGATCGTGGATCGTGGATCGCAGCAGGGAGCTGGTGCCAGTGGGACGGGAAACGGTAAATGTGGGATTCTGATTAAATCCGTGCGATTAGCTTAATTTGGTTGGATTTGGTTTAATTCAGTTTGACTCCTGGAGCCAAGCGTCAGGGCGCGCTTCCCGGGCGGGAGGGCCGAGCAGCTTGAGGGGTAAGATTTGGAGGTTTGATTTTGCCTGATTTTCCCTGATGGGGTGAATTGACCGGGGGGTAGGAGGCGACTGCGCTGAAATACCAGGCAGCAAACTGTTGGGCACCCCCCGGAGCAAACAATGAACAGGTTTGCGACGTTGGTGGACGGACTGACTTTTCTGTCGCCCCCTGCCGGGGCTCCGGTTCTTTTTTTGCTTTTCGGGGGGGCCTTCGGCTGTCTGCGCTGCGCTCCGGCTCGCTCGGCTCCCTCGCTGCACCCCCGGGTGCCATCCGGCTGGGCTTCCGGCCCGCGTTTTGGTTCCGGCTTCGCCGGGTGGGGAGGATGGTCGTGGCGGAGCATCCGGAAGGTTGACCGGTGGGACCGAAGGGGCGAGCGAATGGCGCTCCCGAAAGGTCTTATCCACGCGGAGGAAGGCTGAGCGATCATTGAAGGCAAACAGGGTCGTTAGAGAACTTCGGTGATTAAAGGGTGCTCTTGTCAAATGGTTTGTCAGGGTAATGGAGGAACGCCGCAGTAAGAGTAAGAGTATGAGTATGAGTATGAGTAAGAGTATGAGTATGAGTATGAGTATGAGTATGACGCCCGCATTTATTGTTTTCGGCTGTGGTGACCCCTGGATGCGGCGATCACGAGCATTTGCGTGCCTTGAATCTGAAGGGCTGACACCGGGAGTGCGGAGACGGAAAGAATTGAAGGGTGTTTCTCAATTTGATACGCGGAGGGAGGAGCAGGCACTTCGTTGCCTCGCTTCCCCCTGCACCTGATTTCCATGAAACTGCCTCTATTGCTGCTGCCTGCCCTTGCTGCTCCCGCCGGAGCGGCGACGCTTTACATGATCGATATCGATTCGACGCGGACGAGCGGGACGGCGACGACGGGAGGGCCGGTGTTCACGGAGCCAGGGTGGGTATCGCTGGATGCAACGAATCCGGTGGATTCCAACGGGGCGTCGGCGAGTGTTGACAGCGTGGTGTTTGCGATAGCAAGCGCGGACGGATCGCGCATCCGGACTTCAGGGAGCAATCCAAGCCCCAGCGCGCTGACGGGAGATTTTGTGTTCGATGACGGGGACGGGCAGGCGGTGATTTTGATCTTCGGGACGGCGGGTTCGCTGCAGGCGGGAACGTGGAAGGTGGACGCGTGGAACTGGGATTCGGGGGTGGCGAGCTTTGAGACAAACATTCAGATCGCAGGATACCGGACCAATGGGGTGGAGACGATTGTGAGCACCAACGTGGTGCCGCATCCCACCGATCCGGCGGTTTCGTTCATGTTCACCAGTGACGGGGTGTCGGAGTATGACTTTTTCTTCCGCGACAACAGCACGGCCAACCGGACGCGGCTCAATGCGCTGCGCCTTGAATTGATCCCGGAGCCGGGAATGGCGGCGCTGCTGGGATTTGCGGGAGTGTTGTTAGGACGGAGGAAGAGGTCGTTCTTGCGCCGCTGCCGGGACTGATTGGAAATATAGGTGTTCTCTGCTCAGAATAACCGGCCTTCCGCGTTCCACTTCCCCAGGCTCCACGGAGTTACGGACGGGTGAGCCGGCATTCCGCTGCACAGTGGAAGAGGTGCCGGCGGAGGGCGGAGTCGTCGGTGAGGCTGGCTGCCCGGATGAAGGCGGCGGCTGCCTCGTCGGGGCGGTCGAGAAGTTTTAAAAGATGGCCCCGGGCGGCCCACCAGGGTTGATAGGTCACGACGCGGGCGGGCGGGATTTCATCAAGCGCGGCAAGGCCGGCGGCGGGTTGCCCGCACTGAGCCAGGGCAACGGCGCGCCCGGCGAGGGAGCCGATGCCGGGAGCCGTCCTCACGAGGCCTTCGTAGAGAAGGAGGATTTCCCGCCAGTCGATGACGCCGGTGACGGCACGGTGGGCGTGGATGGACTGGATGGCTGCCTCAAGTTGATAGCGACCGGGTTTGCCCATCGCGGATGCCTGGCGCAGATGGGCTTCGGCTTCGCCGATGAGCGGCCGGGACCAGCGGGCCGGGTCCTGCCGGTCGAGCGGCACGAACGCTCCGTCCTCTGAAAAACGCGCGTCGCGCCGCGCTTCACAGTGGAGCATGAGGGCCAGCAGTCCCGCAGCCTCCGGCTCCTGCGGCATGAGAGCGGCGAGAGTCCTCCCCAAAATAATCGCCTCCGCCGCGAGAGCATGATGGGTGGCGCCGCTTTCCAATATACTCTCCCAACCTGTAGTATATGCTGCGTAGATGGCATCGAGCACATCGGCGGCACGTTCATGCCATTCCTGCGGTTCAGGCACACGAAAGGGAATGCGCGCCTCGCGGATTTTTTGTTTGGCCCTGACGAGACGCTGTCCCATCGCCGCGGGAGACACGAGGAATGCGGAGGCGATGCGCGCGGCTTCCACACCGAGCACCGTTTGCAGCATGAGCGGAGAGCGCGCGGCGGGATCGATGGCGGGATGCGCACACACAAAGAGGAGTGCCAGACGTTCATCCGGAAACGGTCCGGCTGCGGCAGCCGCCGTTTCCGCCTCTTCCGCAATAATACGCAGGCGCTCCGCGGCCTCCTCGCGCGTCTGCTGCCGCCGCGCGGCATCGATGAGCCGGTTGCGCGCAGCGTGCAGCAGCCATGCCTCCGGTTTGTCAGGAACACCGTCCGCCGGCCAGCGCTGCAGTGCCGCCAGGAAGGCTTCGCTGAGCGCATCCTCCGCACCCGCCACATCGCCGGAACGCGCAGCCAGATAGGCGATGAGCCGGCCGTAAGACTGGTGCGCCGTCTCGACGGCGGCATGGGCGGCGGAGGCGCTCGTGTCCATGTCAGGACCTGGCGGTGACAAAGTGCGAGCCGAGCAGCGGGCGGACTTCGATGGTCGCATGGGCCGCGGAAGGATGGCGCGCCGCCCACTCCAGCGCGGCGTCGAGATCCGGCACGTCAATAATGCCAAAGCCCGCGAGAAATTCCTTTGTCTCCGCGTACGGACCGTCCTGCACCTGACGGCTTCCACCGCGCAGCGTGACGGTGGTGGCCGTTTGTGGAGCGCCAAGGCCGGCTCCGCCGACAAAGACGCCCGCCGCCATGAGCGCCTCGCCGTAGGCCTTTCCGGCGGCAATGGCATCGGCGTCGTTGCGGTTAAAATGCTCCTGTGACTGGTGAACAAGCAGTGCGTATTTCATGAGACCGAATAATGGATAGGATTTGTTTTGCCGCCGGAAACCATTCCGGGCGTCACAGCGATGACGGGTCAAGACAACCCATTTCGACATTCGGACGGAATATTTTTTGGTGCATTGCGTGCATGTTGGCGGCTGCGCCGGAGGCGGGAAACTTTTTGACAGGGAGACCAGTGCGGGCAGGCTGGGGAGATGAATACTGCCACCGTTGCCGGATTGCTCACACTCGATGGATTGAAGCAGATGGTGGCTGCGGGGGAAGTGGATACGGTGGTGGTGGGATTCACGGATCACTATGGACGGCTGATGGGGAAGCGGTTCGATGCGGGCGTGTTCCTGGAGCAGGTGGCGGCGCACGGGACTCATGCGTGCAATTATCTCCTGACGGTGGATATGGAGATGGAGCCGGTGCGGGGGTATGCGTTTGCGAATTGGGAACTGGGCTATGGCGACGTGCACCTTGTGCCGGACCTCGCGACGCTGCGGACGGCGGCATGGCTGGATCGCACGGCGCTGGTGCTCTGCGAGGTGCATGATCCGCGGACGCATGCGCCGGCAGCAGTGGCGCCGCGCAGCATTCTGGGCCGCCAGGTGGCGCTGGCGGGGCAGCAGGGATACACGGCGATGGCGGCGACGGAACTGGAGTATTATCTTTATCGTGAATCGTACCGCGATGCGGCGCGGAAAGGTTATGCCCATCTGGACGCGGCTGGATGGTATTTGGAGGACTATCACCTTCTTCAGGGGGCGCGGGTGGAGGATTTCAATGCGGCGGCGCGGCGTCACTTGAATGCGTCGGCCGTGCCGGTGGAGTGCTCCAAGGGTGAATGGGGTCTCGGTCAGCATGAACTCAACGTGCGCTACACGGACATCCTCGGCATGGCCGACCGTCACTGTGTTTTCAAACAGTGCCTCAAGGAACTGGCGGACCGCATGGGTGTGTCGGTGACGTTCATGGCGAAGGTTAGGGAAGATGGCGCGGGTTCGAGCAGCCATGTGCATCTCTCGCTGCGGGATGCGTCAGGGAAAAATGTGTTTGCGGGTGAAGAGACATTTGGCGCAGTGAAGTGCAGTGCGGTGTTTCGCCATTTCCTCGCGGGCTGGATCGAGCGGGTGCCGGACGTGATGCCGTTCTATGCGCCGACGGTGAATTCCTATAAACGCTACCGCAGCGGCTCGTGGGCGCCGACGACTCTCGCGTGGAGCCACGATAACCGCACCGCGGGCTTTCGCGTGGTGGGCGAGGGGCAGAGTTTGAGAATCGAATGCCGCATCCCGGGTGCGGACTGCAATCCGTATCTGACTCTGGCGGCGGCGCTGGCTTCGGGGCTGGACGGGATGGCGCGGAAGGCGGAGCCGCCGGAGTGTTTCGAGGGCGATGCGTATGGCGCGAAGGCGCTGCCTAGGGTGCCGGCGACGCTGCGCGAGGCCGCGGAGCGGTTTGCCGGGAGTGAATTTGCGCAGGGGGTTTTCGGGAAAGAGGTGTCGGAGCACTACGCACACTTTTTCCGCACGGAGGCGGATGCGGCGGATACGGCGGTGACGGACTGGGAGAGGCGGAGATACTTTGAACGAGTGTGAATAAGGAAAGCGGAGAGTTAAACCGCCCGCTTGCAACCAGAACGCGGAGAGGCCCGGTTTGCGGCAGCACATGGCGAGCATGGATTTCTCACGGGCCGGCCCGGAAGCTGACAGATTGTGTTAACGCATGAAGGAAGAGCCTGCCGGAATGAGAGACTTGAGCGTGTTGCAGCGCCTTCCAGCACCGTGTATCATTCAGCGGCATGAGAATTTCCCCCGCCCTTTTGTCGACTGTGGTTTTCTGCCTGGCGCAACTCATGCCTGCAAGCGCTCAAGAGGCATCGGCCAAGTGGGGGCCGGGTTGCAACAAGGCGCTGCTCGATGGCGAATTCTCATTGGCAAATGCGCCGGTTATTGCCTGCGCCAAAGAAAAAAAGGCCTTCATCGAAAAAATCATCGGCGAGATAAAGGGCGGCGACAACAGCAGGATCAGGATGGGAGCCCAGCCGGATTCGAACATTGACTCCGCGGAGTTTACGGCCTTTTATCTGAGGGCATTTGCCGATCCCGGGCAGGATCTCGATCGTTACGATCGCCGTATCTACAACCTTGTTTACCGCTTACAGAATTCCAACGGGATGTTCAAGGACGCGCGTCTCGACTGGGACATGTGGCGGACATGGCTCTTGTTCGAGAACACGGGCCACATGACCGACCATTATATATCGAGACCGAAGCTGCATCTGCATTGCGCAAGGGAAGTGCTGTGGGATTATCTTTCCCTGAATTCCGCTGAGATCCTCAGCGATGCGCGGCGCCGCGCATGGTGGCTCACGCGGCTCACCGCGGATATGGAGGCACCGGGCGGGCGCCCGCTGCGGCGCTGGCTTCTCCTCCTGCTCATTACCAGGGAGGATCCGAAGCGCGAAACCCTGCGGAATACCAAAGTAAAGCCTGTTTACTCGATATGGGGGAACAGTGTTTCCCTGCGCCAGCCCCGTCCACTCGATCCCTTTCTCATCGTCACCGGCGAGAATCCAAAGATACCGGGCTTTGGTGATGCGGTGACGCAAATGGCGCTGAATAACAAACTCTCCCTGACTGTGCTCGGCATTGATCCTGCCGCCCAGCCAGCGACCAGGGTGGATAACGTCAGTCTCGGTTCATGGAAGTACGCGGGGGATGAAGCGAATATCATCTACCAGGAAAGCTGGTCCACGCCTCCTGCGGACACAGGAATTTTCAATTGGTTTCGTGACTACGAATGGGGAATCTTCTTCCCGAACTTCATTAGCTACTATTGGGAAGTCAATTGGCCGGAGGATCGCACGGACGGGGTTTACTTCTTCGTTTACAACCAGCGCCTCTATGTCTGGCCGAAGGCGAAGATGGACATCGCCGTCATGCAGATGCTCCGAGCCGCGAATCTCATCGACGCGGCGGTGTACGGGAAGAGCGGGTTTGTGCCGCTGAAAGAAACGCTGGTGAAAGAGTGGCCCGGGAAGTAGATTCAAGGTTCGCACCACATTCCCGGAAGCGAATATGGTCGTCCGTGGAGATTGTCGCCTCATCGCTTGTGGAGCCAAGGCTCGAAGGAATTGACAACCAGCCTGCCTGTGAAGTCGATGGAACAGAGTCCGGCTGACACGGAATGAGGGCGCTACGATAAAGAAACAAGCGATAAAACTACATCTATCATCATTTCGCCTAACGCTACGGCTCAACGCCCCGCCCGCAAGGGCATCGGGTCAAACACCAAATCCGGGTTCGCTGCAGCGGATTGTTAGTGGACGTCATGAGAGACTTCAATAGATTGGAGACGTAGGCTTTTCAGAAACCCCATGAAGCGACCTCGAAAGTCTTCCGGAAAATCCTCCTCCGCGGTCACCAATACACAGTATCGCTCGGCAGTGCCTTTGACTAAGCGACCGCCTTCCAAGGGGATCTCGAACTGGATTTTCGGTCCACGTTCCTGCATATCTTTAACTGCAATCCGCAGCGCACCTTCGGCTCCTTCATGGGTGCTCTTACGGATAAAGTCACAAGTCTCCCATAAATAATCGCGACGGTGTTCGATGAGATTTGGAAATGCCACACGCATACGGGTTACCACTTGAACCGGGTCGAAACAACCGACGCCGTCCGACAGATGATCAATCCGCGCGATGATCGTGAATGTTTGTCCGGGGTGCATTGGTTCACCGCCGGCGATTTGTGGCGACGCGTTCGGAAGCGGGCTTGCCCGTCGATGGGGTGGCTTGCTTCGCCTTCTGTGCCTGTGCTGCTTTGGTCATCGAACGCGATTGTTCGTAGATTTCGATCCACTGCTCACTGGAAATCGCGGAGATCAGATTGCCAATTGCTTCGAGCGGCAAGTCGTCCGGCGAATTGAAATTGACGCAGCATTTCCCCATGTTGAGCTTCTTCCCCGCGGCCTTGAACGCGGCTTTCAGTTGCTCAAGCTGACTCGCAATCGAGGACGGGCCAAACAGGTAGAGGACACAATAGTTCTTCTGCGAGGAGAGCGCGACATAGCAGATGGGCTGCTGGTTGTGAGTGTCCGGATACCGGGACAGGGGGATGGCCCAGGCGATGGTGCCCCAGGCGATGCATTCCTCATAGCCGCGGGGAATGTGTTTGTTCACGAAGGCGCGCATCGTGGTGATGGTCTTCGCACGATCGGCGGGGAGGGAGGCGATGTATTGCGCCGGGGTCTTGACGTGCGGGGGTGGTTTCATGGATTCATTGACTGCTGACCGCTTTCCTTCCACCTTGTCGCGATGGGCCGTTCCGTGTAAAGCGGCGGAACCATTGCTTCCCCTCCCATGATACCTTTCCGCACCGGACTGATTCTCGCCGCGCTCGCGTGCACCACAGCGAACGCCGCCCTCACAGACTACGACGCCACCATCACCGCTGACGCCGCCGCCGGGAAGACACCCACGGCCAAACTGACCAACGCGGTGACCTTTAACGGCACCAACAGTTCGCCCTTCAACTTCGGCACCGTTAGCGGCGACGGCACGTTCGAGTGCATCGTGGAGGGCACGCCTTCCACGGCGGACGGCTACCTCGCCGTGGGTGCCAATCCCACCAGCAATCTGCGCTTCGAGCAGTGGTCCAACACCGGCCAGATGGGAATGACCCAACTCGGCGTGGCGGATTACCTGTTCACCCCCGGCGTTCCCACGCCGACCACCGTCACGCACATCACCTATGCATGGAACGGCACCGGCACCATGAAGCTGTATGTGAACGGCATGGTGGCGGGAACCAACAGCGCCGTTACGACGGCGTTCGGATTGCCCACCGGGGCGGGACGACTGGGCGCGAATCCGTCCAACGGCGAAGGCATGGTGGGCACCATCTACCGGGTCACCTGTTACGACACGCTGCTGAGCGATGCGGATATTCTCAGGCATTCGGATTCCTTCCTCGGCATCCTGCGCCCGCCGGCAATCACGTCATTCACCGCCACTCCTCCTGCCGTCAACGCCGGTGCTCAGGTGACGCTCGCATGGAACGTCACCGGCGCGCAATCCGTCACACTGAATGGCACCGACGTCACCGGCCAGGCCCAGGCCGTGCGCACCGTCAATGCCACCACCGCTTTCACCCTCTCCGCCACCAACGCAAACGGCACGACAACCCAGACACGGGAGGTGCCCGTCATGCAAGCCGCCGGCCATGTGGTCATCAACGAATTCATGGCCGAAAACAAATCGACCCTCGCGGACGAGGACGGCGAATTTTCCGATTGGCTCGAACTCTACAATCCCACTGCCGCGTCCGTGGATCTCGGCGGAATGTTTCTAACAGACAGCCTGTCCGCTCCGCAAAAGTGGGCGCTCCCCGCGTTGGCTCTTGCGCCCGGCGCCTTCAAGGTGGTTTTTCTCTCCTCCAAAGACCGCACCCCGGCAGCCGGCCAGTGGCACACAAATTTCAGGCTCGGCAAGGAGGGCGAATACCTTGCCCTCACCGGACCGTCCGGCGTTATTCATGCCTTTGCGCCTTCGTTCCCCCCGCAGGACGAAGACGTCTCCTACGGCCTGAGCGGTGCCGATGTCGCGGTTGCCGGTTTCATGGCGCATGCCACTCCCGGCGCAGCCAACGATCCGTCGCCTCCGCTTCCCGCCCGTGTGCAGTTTTCGCAGGCATCGGGTCTCCTCACGACGCCGTTCGACCTCACGCTGACAACGGGCACGCAGGGGGCCACGATCTTCTATCGCCTCAACAATGCCGCCGCCCTGCCGTACACGGCTCCCATCTCCATCAGCGCCAGCACCCAAGTTGCCGCGTGGGCCGAGCGTTACGGCCAGCGCAGCGGGGAGACCCGCGCCTCATGGATGAAACTCGGCGCAACGATGGCTGGATACACTTCACCGCTGCCCGTGATGGTGATCGATAATTTCGCCGCCGGCCCCATTCCGCAAAAAGGCTGGAGCGGCACCGGCGCCGGCGTTACTCAGGTGCCGCAGCAATTCGCTGCATGGGCGGTGTGGGACCGCAGCGGCGCGACTGCCTCTGTGTCAGGCGCCCCGCAGATGACCAGCCAGATCGGCATTCGCGGGCGCGGCGCATTTTCCAGCTCGTGGCGTCAAAAGCCCTACGCCGTGGAGGCGTGGAACGAAGAGAAGGCGGAAATGGATGTTTCGGTTCTCGGCATGCCCGCTCACCCGGACTGGATTCTGTATTTTCCCGATCCTGACAGCAACAAAGACCCGTCGCTGCTCTTCAATACCTTCCTCTATCAGCTCGCGCGGGAGTGCGGCCACGACGCCATGCGTTTCCGCTGGGTCGAACTCTTCGTTAACGAAGACGGCGGGGACCTCTCCCTAACCGACCGCCGCGGCGTCTATGCCGTCATCGAAAAAGTGTCCCGCGCCCGCCGCCGGCTGGACTTTGACAAACTCAGCGATGACGGCACCACCGGGGGATGGATCACAAACATCAACCGCATGGACGCCGTTCCGGAAACCGGATTCCCCGCGCCCAACGGCGCCACCACACCTCAACTATTCCGTACCGCAGGCCCCAACCGCATCCAGCAAACGGTCCCTAACAATCCCGCCAACGCCGGTGACGATATCCCGGTGCAGAGCAACGGATACCTCAATTTCGACAATCCGGGCGGTTACGTCATCAACACCGCGCAGCGCGCCGCGATCGTCGGCTGGTACAAATCGTTCGAGGACGTGCTCTACAACAACGCCCTCTGGCGCGATCCGGTGAACGGCTATCGCAAATGGCTGGATGACCGGGACTTCGCCGAATACTTCATCTTCAACGAACTTACCAAGAACGGCGACGGCATGCTCATTTCCATGTTCCCCTGGAAAGGCAACGACGGCAAACTGCGCATGGGCCCCGTGTGGGATTACAACTGGTCCAGCTACTACATTGGCAGCGCACCAGCCGGCACTTTGCGCTGGCGCGCGGATCAGCTTTGGTACCCGCGCCTCTTCGCCGATCCGGACTTCATGCAGCTTTACATTGACCGCTGGTTCGCCTTCCGCCGCGGCCCCATGAGCAATGCCCGCATGAATGCCATCATCGATGCGCAGGGCGCGGAAATCACCGGGGCCAAGGCTGTGCTGCAGGGCATCCCCAGCGCCGCGGAGTTCACCAACCGCCTCAACACCATGAAGACGTGGCTCCAGCAGCGGGCTGACTGGGTGGATTCCAATTATGTCAGGCCGCCCGTCTTCAGCGTTCCCTCCGGCATCGTCACCGCCGGCCTGGCCGTGAACCTGACATCCCCAACCGGAACCATTTACCGCACTCTGGACGGCACCGATCCACGTTTGCCGGGAGGGGCGGTCGCTCCGGCCGCCGCTGTGGGCAACTCCGTAGCGATCAACGCAGACACCAAAATCACCGCCCGCGTTCAGGGAACTCCTAACTGGAGCGCGCAGACGGCCGGCGTTTACGTCACCGATGCGGTGCCCGCAACTTCCGGGAACCTGGCGGTGTCTGAAATCCACTATCATCCCGCGGATGCGTCGGCCGCCGAAATTGCCGCCGGCTTCACCAATCCTGACGATTTCGAGTTCGTCGAGGTGGTGAACTTTTCCAATGAGAAAGTCAGCCTCGCCGGCGTTCGCTTCACCGCGACAGACGATGGCGCGGGCATTGCGTTCGCTTTCAATGACGGCAGCCTCTGGTCCCTCCCCGCCGGCGGCCGCGCCGTCATCGCCAAAAACCGCGCCGCCTTCACCCAGCGCTACGGCGCGGCCATTCCCATTGCCGGACAGTATTCCGGACGTCTCGATAATGAAGGCGATACCCTAACGCTTCTCGGCGCGACCGATTCCGTGATCGCCGCCATTTCATTTGGAGACAAATCCCCCTGGCCAAAAGACGCAGACGGCGACGGCTACAGCCTGACATTTGCCGCTCCCGGCGGCAGCACCGCTGACCCGGCGAACTGGCGCACCAGCACCGCCTCCGGCGGAAGCCCCGGCACCGGTGACAGCGTGCCTTACGGCGGCGGCGATATCCTGGCATATTCTCTCGGCGGCCATTCTCCCTCCTGGACGTTCGAAGACGGCTCTCTGATTGTTAGTCAGCAGCGCGTTCCGGGCACTGACGCGGCGATCGTCGCCCTCGAATCATCCCCCGATCTCAATGCATGGAGCACTGCGGATACGAACAGCACAGCCGAAGTGCGCTCAGGTGACGGCAGCGTCGTCACGCGCTGGACATTAAACGGTGCCCCGCGCCGCTTCCTCCGCATCCGCGCCACCCTCCGCCCCTGATGATCATTCGCATCGTTCCCTTGTTTGCTCTCCTCTGCGCCGGCTGCGCCACCGCGCCTTTTATCAGTGCCCCCACCGTCGAGTCGCACGAACTGCAGGTGCCGCGTGCCGGCGGAATGACTATCGCTTCCGCGTGGAACTCAGCGCAGCAGCTCAAACCAGGAATGACCGAAGACCGGGTGCTCTCCATCCTCGGCGCGCCGGATCAAAAAACGCCGCAGCCGAACCTTCATTGGGTTTACCGGTGGCCGGTGTTTATCGGTTATTCCCTCGACCTGACATTCGAACGCCGCGGCGGCTATTGGGTTCTGAGCGCCGGAAACTGGTGGAATCGTTAGGCTGTCCTATCGTCTCGCGGCCCGCACCACCCGCCGCATCTTCAGTCCCGCCCACAACAGAACGATTCCTGTTAGGGCCGCCACCACCGTATTGACCGGCGTTTTGAAGGTTTCGTAGAGCGAACCGCCCACGCGCTCGAGGAAGCCCGGCGTGTCACCCTCGCCGAAGATTTCCTTTCTCGCCAGCACCACCGCCGCTGTCGCTGAGCCCGCGAGGAGAAGCTTCGGATGCGTCTCCATCCACCTCAGTACTTTAGCGGGACTCTGTTTCATCAGCCCCACTACCGACGCGCGCTCCGCTGCCGGAAGTTTGGCAATGGTGCCTGCATGACGGGCAAGGATCGAAGCTTCCTCGGTGGTGAGTTTGCTCGCCATTTCGAGCCCCTCCCTGCCCATGCCGCTGCTGATCTTCCCCGCGAGCCCCGGATGCCGGGCCGCCGTCTCCAGTGCGCTGCTGCCGAACTCCTTCACCATCTTCTGCATGACGACAGGCTCGCTCACGATGGCGCGCAGCCCCTTCTCCGCCAGTTCCGCGGGAATGCCATCCACCGCGCGGACCACCGTTCCCGGCGCGCCCTGCATCGCTTTCAACGCGAGCACGCCATGCTTCTCCGCCAGGCTCGCCGTTTGTTTCATGAGCGTTTCGCCTCCCTCTTTCGCTGCCTGCTCCATGAGCTCCTGCACAGCCTTTTTGCCGCCAATCTTCGCCAGTTCCTCTGCGGCTTCCGTTCCTCCGCGGCGGAGGACGATCTCACCAACCTCTGCGGCGGCGCGGACCACAGCGCCACCCTGAGCGCGAACAAGCGGCGCAGCGAAAAGAGCGAGAATAAGAATGGTTAGCGTTTTCATGGCATGCGTGAAGGTTGTTGAGCCGCCGCAGCGGCGAGCGTATTCGCCACGGCCTCGCGGCTGGCGTTGTTAAGACTGGCGGCGTGATCGAGGAGGAGCTTTTCGAGCCCCTTATCGCCCGTGATGAGAGCAACATGCGTGGAGGTTAGAAACTGCCTGCACTGTTCCGACACTTTTGCTTTGAACTTGTCGGTCATCCACCAGTCCACCGCTACTCCCACCACGAGTCCCACGGTAACGCCGATGGCCGTGCCAAGCCCCGGAGCCACCGCCGTGCCGCCCGCGCCTCCGGTGGCCACCGCTCCCGCCGCCGCTCCGCCGCTGACGGCGGCGCTGCCGGCAATCCGTGCCGCCGCCTGGGCAATCACCGTTCGAATCAGTTGCCGCACCGCTTCCTCCGCAAAGATCCCCGCGGTGATGCTGCCCACTCCCACGGTCACACTTTGTCCCGGCAGTTTGCCCAGCAATTCCTGAATGCGGCCCCGCGTTTGTTCCCGGAATCCCTTCAAGTGCAACTCGCGCATGGTCGCCGGCAAATGCGCCGCGCTAAGCCGCGTCTCCAGAGACACCAGCATTTCATTGCGCGTAGCCTCCAGATCGAACGCGAACTGCTTCATGATCTCCATCACGTCAGCCTCAAGCCGCGCATCTGACATCACATGCTCGGCAAACTTTTCACGCACCAGCCCAGCCGTCCATGAGTGCTCCTTCTTCCGCTCCACCGTCTCCACCGTGGTGCGATAGATGATCTTCGACCTCATTCCCCAGCCGGTCAGCGCGTCCGTGAATTCATCAATACCGCCCGCGTACGTTTTGAAACACGCGCGCAGACTATCGAGCGCCCGCTGCACCGCCGCTGTGTCCTTTTTCTGCGCCTCATCCAGAAGCTGTCGAGCGTCATCATTGAGAAACGCATCCACCGCCCTGTGAACCTCCTCCCTCCGCTTCTCCTCCGCCCGCGCCGCAAGCATCGCCTCGTCCGGTTGCGTCGTCTGCCACACCTGCAAAAAGGCGCTTACTGCTCCTCCGAGCAGCAGCAGTCCGAAGAAAATACCCGGCCAGCGGCGCGTCCGTCGCGCCCCTGTGGAAGCAGGCTGATTGGTCATGGAAAAGAGGAACGCCCGTCGCCGTTGCCGGATGACGGGCAGGTGAAACTATCGTGGATCGCGCCCGTTTCGCAAGTTAAGGCTGCCGGACCGCCATCCATGCTTATTGCCCTTCACAAACCTTACGACGTTCTGAGCCAGTTCACTCCCGAAGTGGCCGGGCAGCGAACGCTGGCTGAGTTCGGGCTGCCGCCGGACGTGTATCCTATCGGCAGGCTGGACCGGGACTCTGAAGGACTGCTGTTGTTGAGTGACGAAAAGCCGCTGGTGGACCGGTTGTTGAATCCACGGCATGCCCATCCCCGCACCTACTGGGTGCAGGTGGAAGGAATCCCTGATGAAGAGGCTTTGGATAAATTGAGACGCGGGGTGATGTTTGATAACCGAAAAACGCTGCCCTGCCGCGTGCGGATGCTGGAGATTGAACCGGTGCTGCCGCCGCGGGTACCTTCGGTGAGGTTCCGGAAGTCCGTGCCGGATCGCTGGATCGAGCTCGAGTTGATCGAAGGGCGGAACCGTCAGGTGCGAAGGATGACGGCAGTTGCGGGCTATCCGACGCTCCGGCTGGTACGCGTCAGGGTTGGTGGTTATGATCTGAATGATTTGCCGCCCGGAAAATGGCGTGAACTCGATGCCGCAGAAAGGAGGCGCGTGCTTTCCCATGAGTGAGACCTTCAGCGCCGCGCTCATCGCCGGCGGACGCTCACGCAGGATGGGCATCGACAAAGCCTTCCTCACATGGAAGGGCCGTCCGCTGTGGGAGCATCAGATGGCGAAACTGCGGGAGTTGGCACCGCATGAACTGTTTCTCTCGTGCCGGAGAGAGCAGAGATTTCCTGCAATCCCTGACATTATTCCGGTCGAAGACGAGTGGCCGGATGCAGGCCCATTGGGCGGTATCGGAAGCTGCCTTCGGCTTTGTTCTGCGCCGCTCCTGGTAGTGCTCGGAATTGATTTGCCGCTGCTGCCTGCTGGATTACTGCACGATCTCCTCACGGAGGCCACGCCGCAATGCGGAGCCGTGATCATGAACGGCGAAGGTGAATACTATGAGCCCCTGGCGGCAGTGTACCCGCGGGCGATGCTTGCGCTGGCGGAGGAACAGATCGCCGGAGGACACTTGTCGATGCAGGCATTCATCCGGTTCGGTGCGGAGCGTGGACTGTTGCGGGTACCGGCGCTAACCTTGGAAAAGGAATGGTTTACGAACCTCAATGCGCCGGACGACGTCCCGCAATTTTGACCATGCCTGAACCGGCGCCGTTTCGAAGAAGCAGACGGAGGCTGTTGAGGACGACAATCGCGGTGCTGCCTTCGTGCGTCAGGACGCCGAGCCAGAGAGGAATTTCGGTGAAGATGCTGACGACCACCATCAGTGCAGCCATGCCCAAAGCCACGACGATGTTCTGCCGCATGATGCCCAGTGCCCTGCGGCTCAGCCGCCATGCATCGAGGAAGGCGTCGAGCCGGTCGCGGGAGAGCACCAGATCGGACTGTTCCAGCGCGGCATCCGATCCGCGCAGACCCATGGCAATTCCCACATTTGCCGCAGCGAGGGCCGGCGCATCATTCACTCCGTCGCCAACCATGGCAACATGGTGACCTTCGCTTTGCAGGCGCTGGATGAGTGCGGTTTTATCCCCGGGGAGCAACGAGGCATGAACTTCCTGGACGCCGGTGATTTTCGCCACCGCCTGAGCCGCCTCCGCGCGGTCGCCGGTGAGCATGAGTGTCCGAATTCCTTCCGCGTGAAGTTTTGTCAGGAGCAAGTCCACGCCGGCACGCGGCTGATCCCGCAGAAAGAGGCCTCCCGCCGTGCCAGGCCCGCAGAGCCAAACCTCTGAATGCAACAGCGCCCGCTGCGCCTCCTTTTCCGGAGGCAACAAATCCGTATGCCGTGCAATCCATGAACGTTTTCCCATGAACCATTTTCCGTCAGCGAATTCACCCGTGACCCCGCTGCCCGGAACATTCGTGAAGTTCTGCGGCTGATCCACCGGCACCGTCACCGCAAACCTCCGCGCAATGGCGCGCGATAGCGGATGGGTGGACTGCCGCGCCAGATTGGAAGCAGCGTGGCATAATGCGGCCTCGCTTCCGGCAAAGGTGTGAACCTCTTCGACTGACAGTTCGCCGGTGGTTAGCGTGCCGGTCTTATCGAGGGCCACGGTGTCCACTTTGGCGAGGTCTTCGATGGACGATCCTCCGCGAAACAACACTCCCATACGCGCCCCTCTCGCAATCGCCGCCAGGATCGCGGACGGCACGCTGAGCACGAGCGCGCAGGGGGAAGCCACGATCAGTACCGTGATGGCGCGGCGAAACGCGCTCGCATGCCCATCGTCTTGGAACGCCGCCAGTCCCGCCGCAAGCCACCAGTAGAGGAAAAGCAGTGTGCAGCCGCCCAAAACCAGCGCCGTGTACCGTGTTCCGAATTTGTCGGTGAACCGCTGAGCCCTCGCCTTCCGCTGCTGGGCGTCGCGGATGAGTGTCATGATCTGCTGCAGCGCGCTTTGCGAAGCCGGGCGCAGAACTTCCGCCGTGAGCAGACCGGAAAGATTCAGCGTGCCGCCGAGCGCCTCATCGCCGGGTTTCTTTCCCACCGGAATGGCCTCACCGGTGAGGCTGCTTTCATCACACTCACTGGTGCCGTCAGTCACCCTGACATCCACCGGCACCAACTGTCCGGGTTGAATGCGGAGACGCATTCCTGCTGCGAGATCGTCCACGGGCACCTCCGTTACCGAGCCGTCATCCAGCAGCCGCAGGGCAGTGCGTGGAGCGGCATTGAACAGCGACTCCAGCGCCGTTTCGGTGCGATGATTCGCATAGTCTTCCAACGCCTCCGATCCCGAAAAGAGCACCAGCAGCAGCGCCGCCTCCGGCCAATGCCCCAGGGCCGCCGACGCCACCGCGGACGCGAACATCAGAAAGTGAATTTCCAGGCGAAGCGCCCGAATATCCTCCCAACTCTCCTTTGCCAATCCCCATCCGCCAGGCACACACGCCGCCACAAAAATCCATCTTCCGGCCTCCGGTCCCGCCAGGACAGTCACCAACCAGCCGATGATGTAGAGAAACAAACAGGCGGACGCCCGCAGCGCTGCGGGTTTCCATGCGGGATCGGAATCAGACATTCGACGACGAGATTGCCCTTCCTGTCACCGCTCGAATGCCCGGTGAAAAGCGGGGAACCTCGGTCTCTCACGCCATGAGCACGAAAGAGAAGACCACGCCAGAACCAGGATTTCCAGCAACCAAAGCTTCCGAACCTCTGAACAGCGAAGCGTTCCGCGCGGGTTCACTTAACCAGCACCATCACCGATGCCTTGCTGGCGCGTGCAGCGATGGTTTCATTCTGCTTTGCGGAGTTTTGGATCGTGGCGTTTCCGAGCAGATGGCGGGCCTCCGGCACGCTGGAGACAAATTCGGCCACGATACTTCCTTTGATTGCATAACTTACTTTTCCGGGCTCTTCCACGCCATCCCGGCGGACAATTTGAGAGGAAATGACGCCCACGACGAGGCCGGTAGTCGTTTCGATCAGGGGACCGCCGGAATTGCCTGGGAAAATGGCTACATCGCACTGCAACACGTTATCATTGGCGCCACTGTTACTGTTGATTTCGCCACTCGTGATCTTGCATTCCAGTCCCTGAATAAGCGGCCGGGGAAACCCTGCAGCCGTAACCCTGCGACCCTTAAGCGAACTTTTTCCAGTGTAGACCGGCAGCCACACTGCCGGGGAAGCTTCGGCCTTAAGCAGCGCCAGGTCTTTCTCCTTATCGGTCTTCACCACACGCGCGCTGATGATTTTCCCGGACTCTGTCACCAGGTCAACACTTGAAGCCGTGCCGGTCACGTGAGCATTGGTTAGGAGCCAGCCGTCGCCGGAGACCCAAAAAGCGCTGCCGGTGCCGGTGTATTTCCCGGTCAGCAGCATTTCCTGGATGCTGCCTTTTGCCACCGGATTTCCGTCAGGTCCGCGAATCCCGCCTTCGAAGATGCGGCGCAAGTTGTCCCCGAATGACTGTCCCCTCGTCCATGCAAGAATTCTGCGGTTTGCGATAAGGCGCCCCAGGAAGACGTCCTGCGGTTTGGCGGCGGGATTCGAGGGTTCATTGCCCATGATGCCGTCGTTGTAGAGACCCATGACCTGCTTTTCCGCCTCTTCAAATTCCCGGGCTGCTTCCTCCGCCAAAGCAAGGTCTCCATTGAACACGTCACGCGCCATGATGTCGCGAAGCATGGACCGCCGCATGCGGGCCTGGGTCTGTTCCTCCCGCGCCTTTTCTTCGCGCCATGCTTTGTTGGCAGCCTCCGTTCGCTCTTCCGATTTTATCGCCTCCAGGCGGATTCGATCCTGCTCCGCGCGTGCCCGCTCAAGGATTGCGAGAATCTCCGGGTCCGGCTTCTGCTGAGGCTGCCGGTGTGCTGCCTTTTTGTCCCTTGCCTCCTTCAGCGATCCCACTGCCCAAACCATTCCACTGAGCAGCAGCGGACCACCTATCAGCATTGCGGCGATGGCGAGTTTTGCGCGCCGTTCCTGACGCCGCGCGAATTCTTTGCGCTGTTGAGGCGTAAGCGGGTGATGCGCCGGGTGTCCCTGCGCTTTCTGCCCTGGACAGGAAACAATGGTTGCCTGCACCCTAACGGCCTGCGGCGCTTCCACGACAAAGGATTTCGCACATGCGGGGCATTCCACCTGGAATTCAGCGTTTCCTGTCTCCGCCTGCATGACAGTCTGGCAAAACGGGCATTGGAACTGGTAAGGCATGGCCACAGACGGGGCGCGCCGTCTATGATGATATTACAAAAGCCTTCGGAATTCGTGACACAATGCCAAAATACGCATCTCCGGGGTGCCATCACGCGATCTCGAGGCCTTTCAGGTTCCACGCAGGCGGCGGGAACTTCAGTTCAAGTCTCGCCAGGGCATCTCTGACGATACTGGCAATGGCGATATTCCGGTACCATTTCCGGTTTCCGGGAATGATATACCACGGAGCCGCTTCCGAGCCTGTGCGGTTTATCGCTTCCTCGTAGGCTTCCACAAATTCCGGCCATCGCTTGCTGTCGGAGAGGTCATCCGGATGAAATTTCCAGTGTTTGTCAGGGTTTTCGAGCCTCGCCTGGAGACGGCGGCGTTGTTCCTCCCGTGAAATGTGCAGGAAAAACTTCAGAATGGTGGTGCCTTCGTCGGTGAGGAGACGTTCGAAATTGACAATATGGTCGAAGCGCTTGTCCCAAACCGCTTTGGGCGCGAGATTTTTGACGCTGACGGCGACGACGTCTTCATAGTGACTGCGGTTGAAGACGACGAGTTCACCGCGGGCCGGTACCTCCTGGTGCACACGCCAGAGAAAATCGTGGTCGAGTTCGATGGCGGTCGGTGACTTAAAAGCAACCACACGAAGGCCGTGAGGATCGATACCGTGAAAAACGTGGCGCACGGTGCCGTCTTTGCCGCTGCCATCGAGACCCTGGAGAATCACCAGCAGGCGATGTTTGCGTTCGGCGTAAAGCATTCTTTGCAGCCGCCGGATGTCCTCACGAATGGCCTCGAGTTCCCGAAGTCCCTGGTCTTTGTCACCCGCGATTGGCGGTTCTCCTTCCGGGTCGATGCCGGCGAGCTTCACTCTGGTGCCTGGCTTTATGCGGAAGACTTTCATGGGGTGGAGGAAATTGAGGCGCGCAGCGGCAAATGGTCAGTCTTCTCCGGCGGGCGGACGCCGCATGGCTTTGGTGCGGCTGCGGTGGCGTTTTTCGCGGGTCAGTTGGGCTTTGCTGGCCCGTGACCGCTTTTGCTCCTGCCTCCGTTTTTTAGCGATGGCGGCCTGCGTTCGCTGCCTTGCAGCGGTGAGACGGGTCTCGATCTTTTCGCAAAGCTCCTGCCGGGCGAGGTAGCGGTTTTGAGAGAGCGAACGTTCCTCCTGACACCGGACTTCGACGCCCGTGGGGACGTGGCGCAGGCGAACGGTGGACGAGGTCTTGTTAACCTTCTGCCCGCCGTGCCCCGACCCGCGAATAAAGCTTTCCTCGAGATCATCGCGGGAGATTCCCAGCCTCCCCATGCGGACGAGGAGCTCGCGGATCTTGTCGCGGGAGATCATGAGAGTGAAGGAACAAACGGTTAAGAGGGCAAATTCTTCGCCGATGCTGAAAGTTTCATACTGTCCGTAATCAAGCAACTTTTAAGTCGAAAAATTCCCTCGCAGTAAGCCTCCGAAACTGCGAAGATTAAATCCGTCCGTGCATGAACGCATGGGCTTCAGTGGTTGTCTTGAATTTCCCTTTTACATGAAATCCCCGACCGAATTTTGCCGAGGCGCCGCAATGGTGCTGGCCAGTGCCGTGGTTCTAACAAGCGCTGCACAGGGCGCTCCGAAGAAGCCTGAAACTGCTCCGGCAGAGGAAACGGCAGCCAGGAAGACTTCCAGCAAAGCACCCGCAAAGAAAACCGAAGCCGCGGCCGCTCCAGACGCGAAGTCGAAAACAAAAGCGGCGGCGAAAACTTCCTCTGTGACTCCGGCTCCGTCTGCTGAAAAAAAAACGGCGACTGCCGGTAAAAAGCAGCCGGCGTCAACACCAGCACCGGCGGGCAGAAAGACTGCCAGCGCCAGGACGGAACCCGCACCTGAGGCCGTGCCGGCACCAGTCCCTCAGAAAAAGGGGTTCTTCAAAAAACTCTTCGGCGGCAAGCCAAAAACGGAGGAACCGGCGTCGGAGCCAAACCTTGCAAACGCAAAGACGGCAAAGCCCGCCCCGGTAAAAGAGATCAAGCCAGCGAAGCCCGCTCCCATTACCGCGGCGGTGCCCGTGCCGGTCGAAGAGCCGAAAAAGAAGCGCGGTTTTTTCAGCTTCCTGAAAGGCCGCCCTGCGGCAGAGGAGGAAACAGATTCGAAAGTGCCGGATGCGCTAAAGATCGTGCGACCGGAGGACTGGCAGGATCACCGCGTAGTCAAAGAGGATTCCGTGGGACTGTACGAATTTGGTCCCTCTCAATCCAATGGCCCCGATGCCCGGTTTGACCGCGGCGCGGTGGTGAGACTCAAGCGCATGGAAAAGGGTTGGGCGCTCGTGGAGACCAACACCGGGCGCACGGGATATATGGATGCCGCCGCTTTGCGAAACGCAGAGGAAGGCGATTTCAATTCTCCGGTGCCCCCGGCAGTTGCTGCGGCAACCGTGGCTCCATCGGCATGGGCTCCTGCTGCTCCTCCTCCGGATCTGCCGGATCATCCGGACTCTCTTGGCGGTGAATCCGGTCTCCTGTTGCTGCCGCCGCTCGAACCTGCGCCGAAAAAACCCTGATTACAAACGCGCGCCCCGGCATGATTGGTCCCCGTTCCCGGCGTTCATTCACTGCGCTCTGCGCTCTTTCCCTCGCAGGTGCCCTTACGGTCCGTTCCCAGGAGGCGGCTGCCCGGGTGCCGGCTTCGGTAAACCAGTTGGTAGTGGCAGTGGCCGATTCATGGTCCTCCCAAAAGGGCCGGCTTATGGTTTTTGAGCGGTCCGGAGCGAACGCCCCATGGACGCCGGTTTTGCCCAAGGCTATCCCGGTGCTGTTCGGCAAAAGTGGACTCGCATGGGGGAATGGGCTGCTACCGGTACCTCACGGTCAGGGAGGCGTGCCTTCGAAACGGGAGAAAGACCGGCGGGCTCCCGCGGGACTTTTCCGCATCGGCATGTTGTTCGGTTATGGTGCCAAGGCTCCCCCAGGGGTCCGGAATCCCTACTATCAAGTGACCGCCCGCGACTGCTGGGTGGATGATGTCAATCATCCGGCCTATAACCGGCACATCGTGGTTGATCCGAAATCACCGCCGGCATGGTACGATAAGCAGCGAATGAGACTGGGGGATTTCGCCTACGAGTGGCTGCTGGAGATAAGGCATAATTCCGATCCGCCGGTTCCGGGACACGGCAGCGCTATCTTTTTCCATATCCGCCGCGGGGTCAGCACCCCTACTTCCGGCTGCACCACGATGGCCAGGAGTGATCTGCTAAAGCTCATCCAGCGACTGGACCCGAAACTGAAGCCGCACTATCTGCTCCTGCCCGCCGCCGAATACAATGCCCGCATCAAATCGTGGGGTCTGCCTCCGCAGATGCCGTGATTTTGCCGGTTAGTGCGCCATCGCCGGCTCGCGGTCTGCGCGCATCAGTTCGATGACGTCCCGGAATTTCGGAGCATTCCGTTCGTCCGCCGCCACGAGGGCCTCGTGACATTCCAGGCACATCTCTGTCCGTTCATCGCGGCTGCAAGCGTCCTTCGGCAGGGAGGCGCAGTCGGGCACTGGAGCGGGGTTCACGAGGTGTTCTTCGTGGTCGTCCACGGTAAAGATCTCATCCAGTCCGAGTCCGCGCAGAAGTTCGCCGTTTCGCCCCGCCGCATGAATGACCTGGAGCGCCCCGCCGGAGTCCTCAAGCCGGCCGGCCAGACAGGTGAGCATCCCCATGAAGGTGCTGTCCATGCCCGTACATAAAGAGAGGTCAACGATAACCCGCTGACCTCCCGATATTGCCACTCTTTCCAGCACAAAAAGCTTGAGTTCGCGGCTGTTTTGGTGGCTGCCTTTGCCATCAATACGTACCCATACCTGGCCGTTGATACAGCCTGCAAGGATGCCCGAGGAAACTGCCATGATTTTAGCCGGTGCAGACCGTTCACCGGCCGCTGCCTTTTCCTATCTTACTCCAGGTTTGAAAAATAGCAAATTCCACGCGGGCCAGGCGGTTTCCAGCGAAACCGCGATGGCCTGAGCGAATAAGCGTGAAAAGCCTTAGAGGGTGCGCTCGTGGTCGAGAATCCGGCCGATGGCGTCATGGAATTCCTGAAGGACTTCCAGCGGCACCATGATGGTATCCCGCCGCCCCCGGACGTCCTCGGTGATTTTCACCACCCGTCCCCGGGCGTTTTCCTTGAGATCGAGAAAGAATTGCTTGCGATCAGTAACGATCTTTTCCGTCATCAACGGCGGTGAGCTTTGCCGCTGATAACCACCGTCTCCTTCACCGCCTCCGCGATACCCGCCGCGTCCGCCTCCGCGATATCCTCCGCCGCCGCCACCGCCTTCGTGGCCACCTCCCTGGTTTTGATAGGAATCGCCGGATTGATATGAGTCCTGATAGTAGTCCATGATGTTCGGTCGTCGTCCTTTCCCTAATGGTTGAATCTTGATATGTGAAACGCGCCGACGGCCACAGCTTCTGCCCCCAACGCCACCTGAAGAATACAGGACTCCTCCGGCTTGTCCATCCTCCTTTTTTGTCCGGTAAGCCGGTCATTCCGTTTGCAGCCGGGCGCTGGTTGGGACCACGTTTGCCCTCTTTAAAAAACATGCGTGCCCTTCTTCAACGAGTCTCCAGCGCTTCCGTAACCATCGATGGCTGTGTGCATTCCAGTATTGGTCAGGGACTCCTCGTTTTGCTTGGTGTGGAGGAAGCAGACGGTGCGGAGGACATCGAGTGGCTGGCGGGAAAGGTCGCAAGGATGCGCATTTTCGGAGATGCGGAAGGCCAGATGAATCTCTCAGTGCAGGAGATTGCGGGCGAAACACTGGTAGTGAGTCAGTTCACGCTCCATGCAGCGGTAAAGAAAGGAAACCGGCCATCCTTTATTCGTGCGGCCAGGCCGGAGCAGGCCGTGCCCGCGTATGAGTCTTTTTGCGCTGCCCTTGGCCGCGAAACGGGACGGCCCGTGGCGACAGGAGTTTTCGGAGCGGATATGAAAGTGTCTCTGGTGAACGATGGTCCCGTGACGATCTGGATCGACAGCAAAGTCCGGGAGTAAGCTCCATGATCCGGCACAAAGTGAACCGGTTGAATGTTGCCCGCAGCACCAAATTTATTCACAATGATTGATCAAAATTACCTGGCAGCATGACTTGCAATCTTCTGCGGCAGTCGCTAAAGCCGCAGGTTCTATGGCAGTCAGGAACAGTCCCTACAGGATCATCGAAGGAGGCGTCGCCGCCCCGGCGGAGTTTGTGTGCAGCGCTGTGCAGTGCGGCATCAAGGACGCGGCGAAGCTGCGTCTCGATCTCGGATTGATCTATTCCAGAGTGCCCGCCATTACCTCCGGAGCATTCACATCGAACAAAGTGAAAGCCGCACCCGTGAAAGTTTGTCAGGCGCATCTGCGCACCAATGACATTCGCGCTATCATCATGAACAGCGGCAATGCCAATGCCTGCACGGGTCCCCGGGGCATTCGCGATGCCAAGGCAATGGCTGAAACCACAGCCGAAGCGCTCGGACTGCGGCCTGCTCAAGTGCTGGTGGGTTCCACCGGCATCATTGGCCTGCCCATGCCGATGGAACGGCTGACGCCGAAGATTCCTGATCTTGTAAAAGGTCTCGGACGCAGCAACAACGATGCGATTTCGCGGGCTATCATGACCAGCGATACGAAGCCGAAGACGATCAGCATCGAGGTGCCGCTGGGCAGCAAGACCATTCGCATCGGCGCCATCGCCAAAGGAGCCGGCATGATTTCGCCAAGCATGGGGACCATGCTTTGTTTCATCACGACGGACGCGGCGGTGGGTCTTGCGGAACTCAAAAAGTGCGTGAGTCAGGCTGTGCAAACCACATTCAACCGGATTACCATCGACGGTGATACCAGCACGAACGACTCCGTTATCGTGATGGCCAACAGCGCTGCGGGCAACCGGCGAATCAAATGCGGCAGCTCGCATTGCGGCACGTTTTACAGTGCACTTGAGTGGGTGATGCTGCAGATGGCCAAGGCCATCGTGGGCGACGGTGAGCGGGTGACGAAGTTCGTGGAAATCGAAGTGAAGGGAGCGGCTACACACATGGACGCGCGCCGGGTGGCCGAAACCGTGGCGAATTCCCTGCTCGTAAAATGTTCATGGAACGGCGGTGATGCCAACTGGGGCCGTGTCATGCACGCGATTGGCTACAGCCGTGCGCGCATTCGCGAGGAACAAATCGACATCTTCTTTGATGGCCACGCCGCGGCCCGCAATGGCATTGCCGCGGAAACGCCCGTGGAAGTGCTCCGCAAAGCAGTGTCGAAAAAGGAATTCACCCTCACTATCGATCTCAATTGCGGCGAAGCCGCCTACAATGTTTATACCAGCGATATCTCGCAGGAGTACGTGGACTTTAACCGGACCGAATATGCCGCGCCGGTGAAGAGTTAGTGTTCGTCTGTGAAATTTTTCAACCTCCGCTCTCACCTCCATGCACGATCCCCGTCTCGACCAACTCGCCCGCCAGCTCATCTCCCATTCCGTTTCCCTGAAAGCCGGCGAAAACATTCTCTTCGACCTTTTTGACACTCCCCCGGAGATGGGCATCGCGCTCATCCGGGCGGCGCGCGCCGCCGGAGGCGTCCCCTGCGTGCAGGTGCATGACGCCAAACTGATCCGCGAATTGCAGATGGGTGCGACGGACGCTCAATATGAGCAGTGGAGCGGCGTGCAGATGAACCTCATCGAGCGCATGCAGGCCTACATCGCCATCCGCGGCAGCCACAACATCACCGAAAGCTCGGATGTTCCGGCGGAACGGATGAAACTCGTGATGGGCAAGATGCGTCCTGTGATGAACCACCGCGTCCAGAAGACCAAATGGTGCGTGCTTCGCTGGCCGAACCCCTCTATGGCGCAGCTTTCCAATATGAGCACAGAGGCCTTCGAGGAATTCTACTTCCGCGTCTGCCTCCTCGACTACGCGGCGCTCAAGCCCGGCATGACGGCTCTCGAGAAGCTGATGAATGACACGAAAGACGTGCACATCACCGGTCCGGGCACTGATTTGAAATTCAGCATCGAAGGCATTCAGGCCGAAGCCTGCGGCGGCGAAAAGAACATCCCGGACGGCGAGTGTTTTACCGCGCCCGTCAAAGACAGCGTCGAGGGCGTCGTCAGCTACAACGCGCCTACGATTTACCAGGGCATCGCCTTTGACAGTGTCCGGCTCGAGTTCTCCAAAGGTAAAGTCGTCAAAGCGACCGCTAACAATACCGAAGCGATCAACCGCATCCTCGACTCGGATGAAGGCGCGCGCTATGTGGGCGAATTCGCGATCGGCTTTAACCGTGAAGTCCTCCACCCGATGCGGGATATCCTGTTCGACGAAAAGATCGCCGGCAGTTTCCACTTCACGCCGGGTCAGGCTTATGAAGGCAAGACCGACAACGGCAACCGCAGTCAGGTGCACTGGGACCTCGTGTGCATCCAGCGTCCTGACTACGGCGGCGGGGAAATCCGCTTCGACGGCAAACTCATCCGGAAGGATGGAAAGTTCGTGCTGCCGGAGCTGGAATCCCTGAATTAAGCCTCACGGCGTCTGGACGATCCGGAGCCGCAGTTGCTTGCGGGCACCGGCGGTGATGGCGTCCGGAGACTTCAAGATGAACCGGGCTTTGCCGCCGGAGATGCCGAGCGACTCGGCCAGCGGGAGGGCACCAGTGAGGTTTTGCCATGCGGCGTCGGCCGGGCTCTTGCGGAGGACGTCGCGCCAGGTGCCGTTGCCCGGGCTGTCCTGAAGGAAGTAGGTGACTCCAGAGACACCGAAACCTCCTGGCAGAGCGCTGGTGGGAACCGCAACCTGCAGAGCCGGGACGGCGTTTCCTGAAACGGTGCTGAACTGAGCCACAGGAGCCGCAGGGACACCCTCGCCGCCTGCCGCGGAGGCGGGATCGGTGGAGAGCGAGTACTCCACAAGGTTGGTTAGGCCGTCGTTATCGCCATCCAGTAAAATATCCGCCATCGTGAGGCCGTGTGCGGTAAGCCACGAGGCGAGTTCATTGCCCGAAGTGCCTCCTCCGGCCGGCGTGCCGCCAACGGGGCCGGTGGTCCAACTGGACTTGCTGTCGAAGTCGTGAATATCCGTGCTGTTGCTGGCAAGGTTGAGCGAGAGACCGCTGCCGTTGGTGCCGTACCAGGTGCTTTCATAACGGAAGCGCAGAATATTGGCGTCCCACGGATCAGCGAGCCGCAGCGCCAGTTCTTCACCGTTGTTGTCGAGAGCACCGCTGTATTCTCCGGCCACATTCAGACCGGTGCCATAACGGCTTTGGAAGGTGGCGAGATTGCGCACCATCACCGTTTGCGCACCAGGCGCGAGTGTAAAACCGGACGGGAAGGTGAAGTCGATTCCGTCGTAGAAAACCACTCCGCCGAGGTTGAGCGCCACGGCTCCCGTATTTGTTAACTCAATGAACTCGTAGTTGTTTCCGCCTGCGGGATTGTACATGATTTCGGTGATGCGCAGCCCATTGAGAATGGCGAGCGCATTGGCATATCCCGGTTCGCCCGTGCCGTTGCCGAATCCGCTGGTCGGGAGCGGGAAGAAGTCCACGCCGCCCACTCCGCCGCTTGTGACTGCGCCCTGACTGACGTCTTCGATCTGCGGGAAATAGCGCACGTAGTCCTGCTCCGCGCCCGCCGCCGTGAAGAGAAGGATTTCCTCCGTGACATCATCGAGGCGGAAGGAGGTGTGATTCGCGCCCGCGGTGGTGTCGCCGTCCGCGATGAGCTTGAGGAAACCGCTGCCGCCGATGTAGCTCAGGGCAGGGAAGGCATGCCGCTCGCCGAAGCGGCTGTCTGTCAGGACCAGCCCGGTGATACTGACCGGGAAGGGAGAGAGATTCGCCAGTTCCACCCAATCGTCGTCAAACCGGATACCGCTCGCGGAGAGCCACTCATTGATGCGAATGGAGGATGGATCACCAGTGCGTGCGGCAATGTTAGGCCAGGCGCCGGCTCCGGGGTCGATGGTGGGATTTGCGAGGGTCCACGCCGTAGGAGAGCCCACCCGCGCCAGGGAGAAGCCCGCGGGGAAGGGACCAAACACGAGGGAGTCGCGGAGCACGCCCGCGGGATCGAAGAGATAAACTTCGTCGCCGTCGTTATCGATTTGGAACGCGCCGAGGAAGAACTCCATCACGCCGCCTGCGACGATGGTGCCGCCAAGCGGCATCTCACCGGGAGTGGAGGCGCTGTCGCTGAGGCTCCACCCGTCCAGGCTCACCTCGGTGGCGCCGTTGTTTTTCAATTCCACCAGTTGTTGCGGAGCAGTGGGCGTTTGCGGATCGGTTTCTCCATAAACTTCACTCAGGGTGATGAGCGGGAGCGTGGTGTCCACGATCCAGGTGCGGCTGGTCGCTGTGGCCTGGGGAAGGCCTTCGATGGTCCGGGCGGGATCGGCATCCTGCCAATTACCGGCCATGTCCTGGCCCAGTACTTCCAGCGTGTGTGCGCCCGCGGCAAGGTTCGTGACATTGAGAGTGGAGTGGCGGATGGTGGGAGTGGCGCGGGGCAGGACTCCACCGGCTCCGATTTGAACGGAAGCGCTCCATGCGCCGCCGTCGATGCGCCATTTATAGGCGACGATGCCCGGACCGCCGATGGTAAAAGAGGCGGACGTCTGTGCGACGGTGCCGGACGGGCCGCCAAGGACGTAGGCCCACTCCGCAATGGAAGCGCCATAGTCGATGCCACCAGGAGCCGTGCCGCGCGCGAGCGAGTCATGCCGCAGGGAGTAGTCTTCATTGACGGTATCCACGAATCCGGGAGCGCCGGCCTCGTTAGGGCCAAAGGTGCCGCTGAAGTACCCGCCCGCGTGATTGGGCCCGATCTGGGGATCGGCGATCTGGTCGAGGAGGTTGTGGTTGAATTCGATTTTTGAAGTGATGTCGTTTACCAGATTGCCGTTGAGCCTGCGGGTGTCCGGCCCGCTGAACATGTGGTTTACGTTGCTGATGATGTTGAATCCAACGTAGGCACCATCGCCGTAGGTGGGGCTTGTTCCATCCTCGGGGATGAAGAAGTTTATCGGAGCGCAGACCACATCCTGAGTAACCGTGGCGCCGGCAAAGTGGAAGTCCGTGTGGAGATTGGCCACGGTATTGTGTTCGAAGATAGTGGCGGTATTGGCCTTGCAATTGATGACGTGATCGAGGTCATAGCAGATATTGCGAACAACCATGATGGTGGTGCCGCTGCCCTTGTCACCGGAACTGATGGCATTGGAGTATCCGGTATCATTGGTCCAGAAATCCTTCTGCGCGTTCTCAAAAATGTTGGAGGCGATGTAGGCATCACCGCCGAGGTCGATGTGTTCATCGCCAGCGTGCCCGAAGAAATGATTATAGCGGCAGTCGAGCATGAACTGGCCGGGCTGTCCCCAGCGCCCGCTGTCGGCGTCGAAGACGTCCTGGTGCCCGCGGTTGCCATGGAATTCATTGTAATACACGCGCCAGTGGCCGCCGAAGGGCAGCCCGTTCGGGAAGTTTGCGGCATTGTCCCCGAGCACTTCCGGATCGGTGGTAGGGAACTCCACCTTCAGCGGCTCCATGTTATTATCCGCCGCGGCAATGAAGTCATCGATGGGATTTTCGATGCGGTTGAGGACCGGATCGAAGTTGAACATGTCAGGGAAGACACAGTGAGTGACGGTGAGTTTGCTGTTCCGCCCGTAGCACATGCGCAGGTGAGTGCCTGCAAACGTCAGGTGATCCGCCCATCCCCATGAGCGAATGAATCCGAGGCTGCCAAAATTCTCCGGTGCCGCAATACCGGTACCCTGAGCGTTGATGAAGTCGCAATAGCGGAAGATGCTTTCCTGACTCATGGCATCCACCACCCGGATGCCGCCCCACTTCGGTGCTCCGGTCTGAGTGCCGAGTTTGATCGGGTCCACATCAGTGGAAAGATTGGTGCCTGGCGCGTGGCTGAAGACAATACGGGCGCCGGGTGAGCCCTCCGCGATCATGCGGCCATTGACTGTGAGACGCACGTTCTGTCCGAAATAGACGCTGACTCCCGGGTCCACACGCAATGTTACACCCGCCGGCACTGTCGTGCTGGCCGTGACGCGATACGGACTTCCTGCGGTGGTCCAGCGAATCTCACCCGCCGCGCCGCCGCCTCCGGTGGTGCCGGTGGGCAGTGCACCGATATCGGAACGGGAATTGTCAGGATCGAGGATCGCCGGATCGCCCGTGTTGATGCACGGGGAGCCCGCGTTAAGATGAAAGTCTTTCCCGGCGCTGCTGACAAAAAGCGGATTGGCGGTGATGGTCCCGGTGCCGGAAGGCGGCGCAGGGTCCACCGGATTGGTTCCCGTCACATCCTGATAACAGTTATAGCTCACCGTCGTGAGCGGATGATCATTGCCCGCCACCGCATAGTCATTGAGCATCGGCGTGATGGCGGAGATGATGCAGTTTTTGGCAACCACCGGCAGTTGGGCATTAGGGCCTGTGCCGTACTTATTCCGCACGTGAATACCGACATTGTGCCAGTACGTGCCGCCCGACTGGTCGGATTGGTTGGTCGGATGCGACTCGCCCACGAGCGTGCAGTTTTCCAGGGTGGTTGTGTAGGTAGTGCCTTCCGAGCCGATTTGAGTTTTCGTGGAAATGCAGAAATCGCAATCAACGATCTGTGTGCGGCGAATCGTGATGTTATTTTGAAGCAGGCTGACGCCTTTATCGAAGATGTTGCGAACAATGCAGTCCTCCACGGTCAGGGTGCCGCCCAGGCAGTCGATTCCGTCATCCCCGGCGTTGGCGAATACAGTGCGGCGAAGATTCACCGGCCGGCCGCCCGAATCATGAATGTAAATGTTGTCTTCGTCGTCCGCGCCGCCATTTTCCCGGAAGGCAGGGAGCATGTCGTTGAAATTGCAGTCCTCGATGGTGATGCCGCTGCCGTCGGTTTCAGGTCCCATCACACAGCGCGCGAACTCGGAACGGCGCATGGTCATGGTAGTGTTTCCGCTGTTGGTCAGGGTTTTGCCCGGAAGATCGGCGATGACGCCGTCGTCAAACGTCCAGACAGCGCCATTCGCTAGCCGGAAGCACGGACCGGTCCCGGTGTGACCTCCGCCAGGAGAGTGGCCGCCGCGGGAAACGAGACAGGACTTCCAGACGGTAGTCGCGCCTCCAACATTAATCTCGCCCCAGCGCGAGCCGGTGGTGCTGGCGGTGATGCTCACCGGTTGTGCCGCCGTTCCGTTTGCATTGATGGTTCCGTTGCCGGCAACAATGATGTCAGTGCCCGTCGTGTTGCCTGCGCCTGTGGTGCCCGTCATCAACACCTGTGTTCCCGCCGCGATATTCAGGGTTGCGCCCGCCGGCACGGTGAGGTCACCCGTCACACGCACTACGCCGCTCCAGTTGGTGGTGCCTGCTGGCAGGGTGCCACTAACCGTCGTGCCGGTGGCTGCTCCAAGGCTGGTCAGAGCCTTGTTGTTACTGAGTGCGCCCGCAGTTGCAGTCAGGGTGAAATTACCCGGATCACCTGTGGTTCCGGAGAGATTTCCCTGGAGGCGGAGATCGAAGGTCAGGTCCGAACTGTCATTATCGTGCTGATGAATCTGCACAGCCACTGTGTTCACCCCATTGTGAAGCAGTCCCATGGGCACTGTGATGGCAGCGGTGGCATTCTCCGTGGTGGGCGCTCCCCCGAAATCCGAATAAGTGTTCAGGGGCACTACCGGGAGATTGGCGGCAGTATCGAATCCTGCGGTGCGCAACACCTCCGTTCCATTTACATAAACAACGGCTCCGTCGTCATACTTCACCTGACCGGTCACACTGGTGAGTTGGCTAATATCGGCGATGGTGAACGTCGAGCGAAAGAGAGAAGCAGGACCGATTTGAGTGCCAGCGGTGCCACTGTCAAAATCTGTGACCGCGACGCGGAAGTTTTCATCCGCGGGGTTGGTGTCACCGTAGCCGATTTGGCCTGGACCCTCCGGCCAGGCGGAATCGTCAAAGCCGGCGTCCTTCCATGTCGCAGGAATGGCGGTGATTGTCGCTGAAGTAAGATTTGTCCGGTGCCGCCATGTGGAGCCGGGTGTGCCAACGATAGCGCCGACCGCTCCTCCGCCTCCACCAGTGCCGTAAGTAAAGTAATTCACCGTGCCGCCGCCGGTGCTGCTTCCCAGCGTGAGAAGAGCGCTGCCCATCCCATTGACCAGATTGATCGTGGATGGATTGAGAACCACGCCGTTGGTTGCTGTCAGATTGACCGTCGTATTCCACGCGGCGCGATTGAGGTTGCCGCCGCTGTCCTTGAGATCCACGCGCACCAGCATGGGCACGCCGGGCACGTAGCTCGCGGGGGCCAGCAAAGTAAGGGAACCGGGAGGAACCAGAGAGCCATCGACGCTGGTGCCGCCGGGCACGTTGTAGAACACGTTGGCGAGAAATTCCTGCACCACATTCCCGGTACCATTGATGCCATCCCAGAATCGGGTGACCACTTTGTTCAACCCGGGACGCAGCACCGTGCCGCCGCCCGCGGGAACTGTCAGTCTCCATGTGCCCGCGTTGTTGCCGCCGCCGGTGCGATAGAACCACTGCGCCAACTGCCCGTTCACGGTTATGCTCCATGTTTTCGCCACATTGAAGTTGCCATTGAACGTCGCCGCGCCGGTGGCCGTGACTTTGTAACCTTCCGGAGAGTCCGCCGCGGTTCCAGTCACCGTCTGAGAAAAGGCCTGCGGGATTTGCGAAAGCACGCTGGTGCGGCGGGCATCGATGAAGGCTTTGATGTCGGCAATGCCGCGGTTCGGCGATGCGCCAGGACTCCCGTCTGAGGCAGGCACCCAACCCTGGAGCGTGCGATCGATGAGAGGATCGAGCGTGGCATGATTGAACCACGTATCCATCGCCTGGAGCAAAGCGGCGTAATATTTCGGGATCAGTTGGGGATGGTTGAACAGCCGCGCGAGGCCAGTGAGGCCGCCGTTGGTGGTATCATAGCTGAGTATCGACTTGGTGGAGGCCTCACCGCCGAAACCGGCACCGATGGAAAAAACATCATCGAGATCGTGTGGCACAAAGCGGAACCGCGTGTCCACCAAACCGCGGTAAATCGAGGTGTCGTCCGCGCGCCCACTTTGCAGGCCGCCCTCGCGGTTTCCGATAAGAGTGTCCACCGCGAGGTAGCGGTAGAAGTGGTCGATATCGAACACGGCACCAACAGCCGCCGGATAGGCGGTGTCGCTGATGGCAGGCTGCTCGGCGTTTCCGCCGGTGGCGGGTGCACTGATGATTCGGCAGAAGTTGATCAAATCCGAGAAGTCATCGGCATCTTTGTTCGTCTCTTTGATAAAGGTATCGGAGTAGGAATCCTTGAGCGGCCCTTCCCAACTGAATTCACCGCTGCGCGGGTCGCCCTGCGGATAGGCATGATCGTCGAGGCGGTAGAAGTTTCCGTCCGGGTCCAGCGGATAGTGCCTTTTTGCCCAGTCCGCACCGCGGCCCTCCAGCATGGCATAGCGGCCATACATGAGAGTGCCGGACTCCGCCGGATCGGTGCCGTTCACACGAACCTGCATCGCGACGGTCTCCTGGGTCGCAATGCCGGCGCGGGCGAAGATCACATTTCCCAGCACCTGACTGTAGGGATACTGGCAATTGAGCGCTACGGCGCTGCGTCCATTCCACTGGTCATCGCTGCGGAAGGAAACGTGAAAATTGTTTGGCGGGCCGAGGGCTGAGGCTTGGCCGCGGTTTCGCACACCACTGTTATAAACCACTTTGGTGCCGGTGCCGTCGTGGCTGAGGAAGGTGCAATTGAACGTGGCCTCGCTGTCCTCTTCGCCGGAGGTCGTCTGAATTTGATTCAACTCAGAGCGGTCCGCGGCAGTCATGACGATCCGCAGGATGGGCTGATTCCCCGCAGCTTTGAAGTCACGCGCTGGATCGAAACTGTTATCCACGAGGAAGAGCGCATTGCACGCCTGCCCGAACGTTTGCGGCGTCACGCCGGGATTGCTGGTGCGCGCGGGTGCGGGCCATGTAGGAAAATTAGGGCCCGGAGTGTCCCAACCGATGTAGTATTCGACGATGGTGTTGTTTGCCGCGAAGGGTCCAAGAGAGCAGACGAAATCATCCAGCGGATCGGCTGGCGGAGTCGCATAAACGAATTGGAAGCTGCCGCTGCCAGTGCGATGCCACACCCCCCAGTTGCTGATGGCGGAAGGCGCACCGTTGCCTTGGCGAATCTTGAACTTCACCTGCACGGTGTCCGTCGTGCGCGGGATATCGGGTTTATGCCGGGGATCGAGAATACGGAAGGCGGGCCCGGTGCCCAGCGTACTGTTTGCGGCCCCAGGTGTCCCGCCGTTCGCGATGGAAGCACGCCACATCTGACCGGTCTCGTCTCCGACCTCAGGAGCAGTCTTCTCCAACGACCGGCCCGCTCCGTCGTGCAACGCTTCCCATTCCCATCCGCGATGGGAGAAACTCGAAGCAGAACGCACTCTCGTTGCCCAACCGCCTTCATCTGCGTACGTTACATCGTCAATGGTCGTCCCCGTTGTATCGACAAGCTGCACCTGCTCTCCCCCGCTGGCCAGATTGCCCGTCCACGGCCCGCGCAACAGGCCCGGAAAACCGGCATGATCCGCGGCAAATTTTGTCAGATCGGCAGCCACCACCACATAACCGTTCGCAGGAATGACCGTGCCGGCGGGGAACGTGAACGTCACCCCTTTGGAAAAACGCCATCCGCTGACATCGACCGGACTGCCAACTGGATTGTGGATTTCGATCCACTCACGCCCCGGGTCTTCAGGACTGCCCAGCGAGGAGGGCGGGTGATACATCAACTCGTTTATCACAGGCTGGGCCGAAGCCACAGTGCCGGACAACAACGAGACTACGGGACTCAGCCAAAGCAAAGCCCTCCTAAGGGGGGTCGGAATCATGGGTGCAAGGGTGGAAGCGTCGCACCAGGGAATGCAGCGGTTCCAAGTATATCAGAACTATGCCTCCGGTGAGAATGGTATTTTTATAACTTCTGCGTTACCCTAACATTAGGGATGTGCAGGAGGAAACCCTCCTCCCGGGGTAGGAGGATTCCGTAGGAGGTCCTTTGCGGTCCTGTTAGGCACCAGCGGCAACGCTGCTGCTTTGCGCCAGGCAGGCAGCGCATTTATATACCCAAACCGCGGTTATCCTGATCTTTCAGGCCGTCTCTGTTGGTGCACTGGTTACCGCTGCGGGCTCGTCCGAGGGCGGCACCGGCGGAACGACGGGTTCGTCCACGCTGAACTTGAGGGTGTTCTCATCCTCGCGTTTGGTGATGCGGACGGTGTCGCCCTCCTTGATGTCACCGCGCAGAAGATGCTCTGCGAAGGGATCTTCGAGATGCTTCTCCACGGCGCGGCGCATGGGGCGCGCCCCGTATTGCGGATCATAGCCTTCGGCGATGAGCAGTTCCTTGCCGGCGTCATCAATCTGCACGGAGATGTTCTTGTCGCGCACTCGCTTGAGCACCTTATCGATTTCGAGATCGACAATACGGATAAGATCCGGCTTCTCCAGCATGTGGAATACGCTGATGTCATCCAGCCGGTTGAGGAACTCCGGTTTAAAGTGGCGCTTGGCCTGCTCCACGATCTTCTCCTTCATGGAATTATAGTCGTGATTGTCAGCCCCGATGGCGCCAAAGCCCATCACGTTTTGCTTCTTGATGAGTTCCGCACCGACGTTGGACGTCATGATGATGATAGTGTTTCGGAAGTCGATCTTGCGGCCGAAGGAATCGGTTAGAGTGCCTTCCTCCAGAATCTGGAGCAGGAGGTGCATCACATCCGGATGCGCTTTTTCGACTTCATCGAAAAGCACCACGGAATAAGGCCTGCGGCGCACCGCTTCGCTGAGCTGCCCGCCCTCTTCATAACCCACATATCCCGGAGGACTGCCCACCAGACGGCTGGCGGTGAACTTCTCCATGTATTCCGACATGTCGAGCTGGATGAGTGCGTCCGCGTCGCCGAACATGAATTCAGCCAGGTTGCGGGCGAGGAAGGTCTTCCCGACACCCGTGGGGCCAAGGAAAAGGAAAGAACCGATAGGCCGGCGCGGGTCTTTCAGATCGGCGCGGCTGCGGCGCAGAGCCTTGGAGATGGCGACGACCGCATGGTCCTGACCAATCACCTTTCCTTTGAGTTCCTGCTCCATCTTGAGCAGCTTTTGCGTTTCCTTTTCCTCCATGCGCTGGAGGGGAACGCCGGTCCATTTGGAAACGACGGCCATGATCTCTTCAAGAGCCACAGTCACGCGCTTCTCCTCATGACTGGCGCGCCAGGTTTCGATGAGATTTTCCAGCTTCTTGCGCGCGGTGCGTTCGCCATCGCGCAATGCAGCGGCTTTCTCAAAGTCCTGATCCTTGATAGCGCGTTCCTTGTCGGTTTTGATCGTTTCGATCTCAGCCTCGATGGTCTTGAGCTCCGGCGGGCGCGTCATGGAGGCAATGCGGGAGCGGGCTCCGGCTTCATCCATGATGTCGATCGCCTTGTCGGGAAGGAAGCGTCCCGTCAGATAACGCGCGGAGAGCTTCACCGCCTGTTCGATGGCCTCATCGGTATAGATCGCCTTGTGGTGAGTTTCGTACTTATGCTTGATGCCCATGAGGATCTTGATGGCGTCCTCCTGGCTCGGCTCATTGATCTTCACCGTTTGGAAGCGGCGTTCGAGGGCAGCATCCTTCTCAATGTATTTGCGGTACTCATTGAGCGTCGTGGCGCCCACACACTGCAATTCACCGCGGCTGAGCGCGGGCTTGATAATGTTGCTCGCGTCCATAGCTCCTTCCGCGGAACCGGCACCCACGATGGTGTGCAGTTCGTCGATAAAGAGAATGACGTTCTTGTTTCGGCGGATTTCGTCCATCACCGCTTTGATGCGCTCTTCAAACTGGCCGCGATACTTGGTGCCGGCCACCATGAGAGCGAGGTCGAGCGTAATCACGCGCTTTTCCCGCAAAATCTCCGGCACATTGCCGGCCACGATTTCCTGGGCGAGCCCCTCCACGATGGCGGTCTTGCCCACCCCGGCTTCACCGATGAGGACAGGATTGTTTTTCGTGCGCCGGCAGAGAATCTGGATTACGCGCTCGATTTCATCCGCGCGGCCAATCACCGGGTCCATCTCGGCTTTGGCGGCGAGTTCGGTCAAATCGCGTCCAAATGCCTTGAGGGCAGGCGTCTTGCTCTCCTTCTTGTTGCCGCTGCTGCCCTGGGGCTGATTGCCGGTGCTGGATTCCTGGAATCCTTCATCGCCTTCCTCCTGTTCCTGCGGGGTGAAGTTCGGGTCCAGTTCTTTGAGAATTTCGTTGCGGGTGCGCTCGATGTCGATCTCAAGGCTCTTGAGCACGTGCGCCGCCACGCCTTCGCCTTCGCGGAGAAGACCAAGCAGGATGTGTTCGGTGCCAACGTAGCTGTGATTCAGCGCCCGGGCTTCCTTGCTGGCCAGTGCGAGCACTTTTTTCACGCGCGGGGTATAGGGAATATTTCCCACCATCTTGCTCTCCTGGCCGCTGCCCACCTGCTTTTCCACCTCCAGCCGGACAGTTTCCAGATCGAGGCCCAGCTTTTGCAAAACGTTTACCGCGACCCCTTGACCGAGTTTGATGAGGCCGAGCAACAAATGCTCAGTGCCCACGTAGTTGTGATTGAACCGGTCTGCCTCCTTTCGAGCGAGAGCGAGGACCTGTTGGGCTCTGGGAGTGAAGTTGTTCATCATGGAAGCGGGTTAGGGGCGTATCCGCCACTCCGCAAAAACTATGCCGGTTGGCGGGACTACCAACAGCTACGCTCACCCCCTCTTTAATGCAACACGGGGACATCGAATTTCTGGAAGATATTTTCAAACTTTGTCGATTTCCTGGACTTCCCCCGGCCCAAAAAGAACAAGTGGTGCCCGCGCGGCGGAGAACTCCGCATTTGGATTCAAGATCGGAAATGAGATTTCCTAATTTTTCGATTGGCGAAAGTATTCGGGAGGCACTATAATATTCATAATTATAAGTATTTCTGAAGTTTTCGAGACCTCGGTTGATGAACCACCGCCCAGACGACCCCACCGTAAGGTTTGAGTGTCGGCACTGCCAGCAAATGCTGATTGTGCCCGCAGAGGCTTGTGGCAAAGAGGGGCCGTGTCCTGCCTGCAAGGAACTCATCGTCGCTCCTCCTTCCACGGAGATTCGGCCGCCAGTTCCTCCGCAGATTCCGCCACCACCATCTCCAGTCCAGCCGCCACAGATTCCGGCCGCCGCTCGCGCGGCTCCTGCCCCCCGCGTTCCCCACGGCTCACGCCACTCTCCGGGAGCGGACTCCGGGAACGAAGACAGCGGACCAAAAATTCCGGGACAGCGCACCCTTCGCGTGCGCCGTCCAAACCTCAGCGGCAAGGCGAAAAAGGCCCCCCGTCAGGAAGTTAGGATTCCCAAGCCAGGAGAGGCACCTGCTGCACCGGAGAAAGCCTCTGCGGTGCAATCCCAGGCCAAGGCCCCCCCGGTGCCAAAGGCCGCCGCGGAAAAACCGCCGGTTGATGGCTCGGAAGCCCCTGCGAAACGCTCGGAACCGACTGTTCCCGTGCCTCCCGCCGCGACGCCGGCAACTCCCGTTCAAGCCCCGCAAGCTCCCCCGACTCCTCCTCTCCCTGTTCCACTTCCCGCGGCAAATATCCAGCCTCCTCCCATCCCTGCCGCTATACCGCCACCTGTGGCGGCGGCGCCACCGCCACCACCACCTCCCGCTGCCGCGCCAGTTGGACCTCCCGCACCACCTGTGCTGCCAATGCCGCCTGCTGAGGCGGCCCCTGCGAGTCCTATATTGCCTGCCCTTCCTGCGGAGCTTCCCAGCCAGCGCACGGTCATCCTAACGCCTTTTCTGCAAACCTGCCCTTCGCCGGTTTCCAAACGGCGGCAATACTGGCGGTCGATCCTCAAAGCCGCCGCCGCGGTTTTTGTGCTCAGTTCCCTCGTCTTTCTGAAACTCGACCGCGTGTTTGAGCGCTGGTTTGGAAAGCCGGCTCAATCCTCCGGTACCTCCACTCCGGAACTGTTCTCTCCGCGCGCTCCGGCCGGAGCGGTTTCGGTGATCAATTCGCTCTCCCTCAACGAACACTTCAATTTCGAGCCGGGGCAACTCCGCGAATTTCCCGATCTCAATTTCAGATTCCGCACGCCCGAAGATACGTGGGATTTCTGCCGCGATCCGTGGTCCCGCGAGGGCAGCGTCTTCAGCCTCACCAAATCAAGCGAGGGTGTCACGTCGCGTCAGGAAATCGGGAAGGCGGACTTTGCGCTCCGCGTCCTCCCGCTGGGCGTGGAAATGACATCGGACCAAAGCCGGGCCACCGCCGCAGTGCAGGCGTCCATGCAGGCGCTTGGCAGCGGGAGCAGAATCAAAGGCTACGAAGAAGTGAGGATTAATGGCCTGCGGTTCACCCGCATCGAGGTGGAGGATCTGCCGCTCTCGCACGAGCGCACCAATGCGGAAGTGTGGCTCTGCCCGCTCAACGGCATCGTGTACGAAATGATCACCACAATGCCGGCGCGGACGCCCTCGTATTACCTTAGTCAGACGGCCCGCAGGCTGGCGGCAGGATTCGAGATCATCGATGCCACCCGGTTTCTCCGTCTCGCCGATGTGACTGCCATGCTGGAAACCGCCGGGGCGATGCCGGTGCGGAATCCGCCGGTTATCTACGGCAACGTTACCGTCGAATTGAAGCCTGGAATGTGGAATACCTGGCCGGGCGCGGAAAATACCCTGACAGGAAGTGTGCTCGGTTTCACCAGCCGCAGTGGAGTGCGCATCGCGGCGGCGTTCGCTCCCAACGAAGGTCTGCCGGACGATCCTTCGCGCACGGCTTCTCTCATCGGAGTGATTTGGCCCGCTTTGCGGGACTTCCAGTGGAACCGTCCCGATCGCCGCGATCACGACAGGCAGCGGGCGGTTACGCTGCGGGGCACCGGCACTTTTAACAGCCGTTCCGGCAAGGCGGAAGTCCGCGCCGTGCGCTGCGGACAGTCGCTCATGATGCTTTTCGCTTTTGCCCCCGGCGACACCAATCCGGAGATCCTGACCGCGAGTCTCAATCATTTTAAAGTCCAGCCAGGAGCCAATGGCGATCCGGACTTTGGCATCATTGAAGACCGGCGCTTTCACCGAAGCGCCCTCGAAGGGTATGCTGAGGATGCTACGGCGAACGGACGCCATGAGGAAGCAACCGCCTACCACAAGGTGCTGTTTGAATGGGACCGCCGTCCCGACGATCTATGCAATGCCGCCCGCAGCCTTGCCGCCGCGGGAAAACGTGAAGAGGCGCTCCGCCTGATTTCGGATAACGAAGGCCGCAATGCGGGAGAGCGGGAATGGGAAGCACAGAAAATGCTGCTTCTTGCCTCCATCGGGCACGCCGAGGAATCCCGCCGTGTCGCTGTTGAACTGTTGAAGTGCGGCGGCCTCGCCGGCAGCATGGCGGCGGTTTATATCGAAACTCTCATCGAAGCCAAAGCTGTCCAGGAAGCGCAGGCCTTTGTGAAACTGCTCACGGGAATCGACGGTTCGCCTGTTTGGCATCTCTACAACGCGCTCCTCATGGCGGAGACCGGGGAACGGTCCAAAGCGGCCGCCGTGGTTCGTGCCGTGCGCGCCGCTGCTCCGGATGATATCGAACTCAGCGTAGAATGCGTTAACGTTCTCATGCGCTGCCGCCTCATGCCGGAGGCTCTGGAGCTTGCCCATTTCCTCGCGCTCAAGAATCCGCAGCGCGAGCAGTTGCAGCTTCTGGCCGCGGGCTGTCAGATCGCGCTCGGGCACACGGCGGAAGCGAAAGAGGCCTATCAAAAAATCCTCGAAGCGAATCCCGGCAGCGTGATCGCACGGGAGGCGATCACTTCCCTCGCTGCGAGCAGCGGGCAGGACGGAACGGATGAGATTGTGAGAACCAACATTCCGCCGGTGCAATTGCCCGCCGGACTGGCTGCGAAACTTCCCAAGGCCTGGGCTCCGCTGACCGATTCCGGCGGCCAGTCTGTGGTGCATCTTTATCGCGTCACCGGTATCCAGCTTCACGCCGGCCAGCCGATGCGCGAAACTGTGCGCGGCGCCATCCGCATTCTCGACGACGAAGGCATGTCGCTCTTCAACACCATGCGCTTTCCGGTGCAGGCGCAGGGCCAGCACCTTTGCGTTCATCATCTGCGCGTGCTCGATATCGCCGGGCACAACGTGGCGGAGGCAAAACTTCGCGACCACTACAGCCTCGACGGCGGCTCCTCCGGCATGGCAACGGGCGGCAAGGTCATCCACCTTCCCATTCCCGGCCTTACACCGAACTGCACCATTGAGTATGCCTATACCATCGAGAATGCAGGCGCGGCTTCCACGATCGAATACAACCGTCACCTCTTCGCGCTGACGGAGCCGTGCCGTCTCGATTCATGGTTTATCACCGGCGATACGTCGAAGCTCAAGTACGCCTCCACCAATAACTTGAAATCGGAACGCGATGGGGATTCCCTCGTGTGGACGGAAACGAAGCCCGCTCTTCTGAGCAACAGTCTGCTCATGGCGGGCAATACGGATAATCTGCCCATCCTCCACGTTGGCACTCCAAGCACCAGTTGGGAAAAACTGGGGCGTGATTATCTCGACCAGATCCGCGACCGCCTGTCCACAAATACGACCGTAACCCACGCGGCTCAGGACGCCATCGCCGGGCTGCGCACGCGGGAGGAAAGAATCGCGGCGATCACCGCGCTGGTCCGCGATTCCATCAGCTACACCGCCATCGAATTCGGCGCCCGCGCCATTAATCCCAATCCCGCGGCAACGACCCTGACCAACCGTTATGGCGACTGCAAGGATCAGTCTGTCCTCCTGCATCAGCTCCTTACGGCTGTGGCCATTCCGTCGCGTCTTTGCCTCGTCAACAGCCGCGGCTCCATCCACCGCGAGTTCCCGTGCATGGCGCAATTCGATCATATGATCGTCGCCCTTCCCGTTCCGGGCGGGAAAACCTATGATTTCATCGACCCTACCAATAAATACCTGACTCCGGTGGCCGGCACGGCGCCAATGCAGCTTGAAGCGCGCACCACGCTGGTGCTGGATCCTGCGGGGCCGGTTCTGGCTGATACCCCGCGCTTTTCGCCTCCGAGCGAGATTCTGCTGCGGCGCGATCTCGAAGTCCGCAGCAACGAAGACGCCGTGTTCAATGATGTGATTACTCTCACCGGCAGCCGGGCTGCGCGCCTCCGGGCGCTGCTGGCACCACTCGCCCCCGCCGACCGTACAGCCACTCTGCGGCAGTTGATAGGATTCGACCGCCTGAGTCATCATGTGCGCAGCGTCCGCATTCATAACATCAAAGAACTCCACGTTCCGCTCCGCATTGCCATTCAATGGGATGTTCGCCGCTGCCTCCGCGACGAACATGGCACCCTTCGCCTTTCGCTTCCGACGGTGATCGAGAATCATTTCCTGTCCACTGACACCGGCAACGGCGATGACGAGGCGGACACCGCGCTGCAACTGACCTCGAACCTGACGCTTAGGTCCGAAGTTATGGTGCATCCGCCGCCGGGACGCATTTTGAATCCACCCACTCCGTCTCCTTCCAAAGTGGATGCCGCTTTCGGTTCTTCGGCGATAACTGTTGCACTGCCGGACGCCAAACGCGCCACCCGTATCGCGTGGGAATGCTCCCTTCGCCCGGGCACGGTCCCCGCCGAACAGAAACGCACGCTTATCGATTTCACTCACGACTCTCTCCGCCGCCTTCAGGGAGACTGGGAATTTGGAGCGGAGGCAATCGTTAAGAAATAAGCGCTCACTTCGCCGGAGCCGGAGGAACCGTGACGGTGAGCCAGAGTTGCTCTGTGCTGTTGATGAGCAGTTGCCTGTAGCCGTTAGGCACGCCGTTGTCTTCAGAAGTGGAGGCGATGGAGTAACGCACCGGCACTTCCCTCCCGCCCTCGACTTCGCGAAGAACCAACTGAAATGGCAAGGATGCCGGCGCGGCGGCGGGTGACGCTGCAAGTTTGAGCGTGACGCTGCCTCCGTCTTTGGGCACCTCCTTTTCGTCCGCTGAAACCCCGGGTGGAAGATTCAGCGCGGCGAGTTTGAGTTTGGAGTTGTATCCGTTCATGAGCGAAACGGAAACCTTGAGATCCTCGGTTTTGCCTGCCGCGAGTTTGAAGGCGTGGGCGACGATGGTGCCTGCGGCGGCGGCTGCCGGTTTTTGGATAAGCAGCCGGTAATAGAGATCCGGACCGCCGCGCTGACACAAATCACCCACCACGGCGGTATAGGTTCCGTCGGCTGGAACAGTCCAGTTGATGCGCGACTCGTCTGTGCCGCCTTTGTCATCATTAAACTCCAGCATTTTGCCGTCGCTGCCCAGCACTTTGATCCATGGGTCGATCAAGGAACCGTACGCCGGGCCGGCGGCGATCAATTCAAGAGGCGTTCCTTTCGCGGCGGCAAATGTGAAGCGGTCCTCTTCGCGCGTCTGACCTAATCGGCCACTGATGGCGCAGGGGATTTCCAGTTTTTGCGGACCTGCGGCTTCGATCACTTCAGGCACCGCACTGAAAGTGACGGGAAACGAATGGGGCACCGAATCGTCGATCACCACCTCTTTTACGGTGAGGTTCCAGCCCTCAAGCTTAACCTTCGAATTCTTCCCGCGTGTCACAGCGAGCGGCCAGGTGTTGCGCACGAGGGGTTCGGTGGAGACATGCAGCCGGTAAATGCAATCGTCGCCGCTCGCAAACCGGATGTCCGTGGAGGCCGGATAATTGTGTCCTGTGGTCTGCACGACGTAGCGGCCATCCTGCGGAGCCGTGAAGACAATGAGCGGGTCTGTACTGGTATAATCGTGATTGAAGGCCAATGTGGTCCCGCGTTCATCCAGAACGCGAAGCATGGCGTCAAAACCGGCGGCGAGCACATAGGCCTCCACCCATGCGACCATCACCTGGCCTTTCTTGAGTGTGACGGCATAGGAGTCCACATCGTCGGACTTGTCGAGCCGCCCGTTGCAGGTGGCCGTGGAGTCAGCCAAAACCTGAGGCTTGCGAAAGTCATCGTTAGGTTCGGTCTCCAAAGTTTCGTGTCTGCCGGAAACTGTTAGGGAAATGGGCGCGGATGCGCCTTCGCCGTTGAAGGCGCGAATCAGATGCGGTCCAGGACGGACCCCTGCGGCGACCGCTGCATGAAATTCTCCGGCCTTCTTTCCGGAAGTGAATACGATGCCCGGCTCGTCAGCCCATACTTTGCAGGGCCACGGGTCAAATTTTCCGATCAGCTTTACGTCCACCTCCGTTCCCGACTGCACACCGGCGGGATAAATATGAGTGAGCACCGGTTCAGCAGCGGGCGCGGCGGCGATCAATCCGCTCAGCGGAATCAAAACACGCATGGACTATACAAACAGTTCCCGGATGAGCCGGCCGTTGTTCACCAAATGCACCGGTCGCCCCGCGGTGGTCTGCAACGTTTGGTGAGGGTCGATTCCCATCTTCGTATAAATTGAAGCGGCGAAATCCTCCGGACTGTAAACGTTTTCGGACGCATAGTAGCCTTTCGCATCAGTGGCGCCGACGATGCGCCCGCCGGGAATGCCGGCTCCGGCCATGAGCACGGACATGGCGTGCGGCCAATGGTCGCGCCCGCCGCCGGAATTGATCTTGGGAGTGCGGCCAAACTCTCCCAGCAGCAGCACCAGCGTGCTTTCCAGCAACCCGCGTTCATGCAGATCTGCTAAGAGCGCCGACACGCCCTGATCGAGCGATTGCAACTGTTTGCCTTTATAGGCATCGGCGAGCCCGCTGTGATGGTCCCAGCCGCCCCAGTTCACCGTGACCCATGAAACGCCGACTTCCACCAGCCGCCGCGCGAGAAGCATGCGCTGGCCCATGTCATTGCGGCCATAACGTTCCCTGATCTTCGGATCCTCCTTCTGGATGTCGAAGGCTTCCTGAGCTTTAGCAGAGGAGACAAGATCAAACCCCTGCTCATAAAAACGGTCGAATTCCACCGACGGATCCTCCACCACTTTATCATTGAAGCGGGCCATGCGATCCAAAGCGGTGCGGAGGTCGCGCCGGGACTTCACTCTGCCCGCAGCGATATCGCCGGGCAGGACGACATCGTGCACTCTGAAGCCATCGGAATTCGGCGAGCCGGAAACGATGAATGGCGCATGCTGGCCTCCGAGGAAGTTAGGGCCGCCTGAGCGCGTGGTACTTGGCGTCGTCATGTAAGGCGGCAACCCGCCGCGCACGCCCCGCGAATACGAAACCATGGAACCCATGGAGGGATGAAATGTCACAAATGCACCGCAGCCCACCGGCACGGGTGTCGGCGCGCCGGTCATCATGTAATGATTCCCGCCGCCGTGATTCGGGTCCTTGTGGCAGATGGACCTGACGACGGTGTATTTGTCAAAGACCCCGGCCAGCTTCGTCACTGGTTCACTGAAATGCACGCCGGGCACGGAGGTGGGCACGGTCTTGAATGTGCCGCGAATCTCGGCGGGCGCATCCGGCTTGGGATCGAAGGTTTCAAAATGCGAAGGCCCGCCGTCCAGCCAGATCATGATGCAGTTCACCTGCTTCGCACCCGAACCGCCGGGCTGTGACGCGGCGCTCGCTTTGAGGCGCATGAGGTCACAAAGCCCAAGGCCGAGCATGCCCTGCAGGCCGAGCTGTATGAAGTCCCGGCGGAGGGTCCCGTCGCAGTTGCGGTGGATGGCCATGAAACAAATGTGTGGCTAGTGGTTGAAGACGAATTCCGCGGAGTTCACGAGAGCCCACAGCACGTCTTCGGTGGCACGGCGTCGCGCCGCAGCGTCCTCTATAAACGCAGCCGTGGCGACCGTTATTTCTTCCTCCGCGGGAGGTCGTCCATAACAGGCGAGATACAGTTCGGTCACGATTTCCCGCGGGCTGTCCTTGCCTGTGGCGAGACGCTGCACCCGGGAGTTCTCACCGGTATTGGTGAGCTTCCGGTGCAGTTCCTCCGAATTCATGAGATGAAGGGACTGACCTATCGCCGGCTTCGTATTCCGTTCGCACGGGCAATCACTGCTCGAATTGGGCCGGCCGAACGCATCCATGGTGCGGGAATCGATTTTATAATTCCACGATTGGTCAGCGCGGCCGCCCTGCGGCATGCCTTGAAACTTTGACGGTACGCCAGTCACATCCGACATCGCATCGGCCATCATCTCGGCTCCAAGGCGGCGACGGTAGAACCGGGAAAAGTTGCGTGTGTCCGCCTTGTTGGTTTCGTTCGGCACGCTGCTCAACTGGTAGAGCTGCGAATTTAGAATGGTACGCATGAGTTCCTTCCAGTCGTATTTCACGCGCACCAGTTCTTTGACGAGCGCGTCGAGGAGCGCCGGATTGCTGGGCGGATTGGAAAGACGGAAGTCATCCACAGGGTCCACGATGCCCTTGCTGAAAAACTGCGCCCAGATGCGATTCGCCATCGCCCGTGCAAAGAATGGGTTTGTTGGATCGAGCAACCAGTCCGCCAGTGCCAGCCGCGGGTCTGCTTCCTTTGCAATCTCGGGCTGCGGGCCGTCCGGCGGCTGCGGCTTCATGATTTCACCGGTCACCGGATGTTTCTGCGTGCCGCCGGCGGCAAAATAGAATGTCTCATTTCCTCCGGAAATAGGGGCGGAAATTCCGCCGCCCTTTTGCTTCAGAGGGGCGAAGAATGCCGCCATGCGATAAAAATCCTCCTGACTCCATTTCTCGTTAGGATGGTGGTGGCATCGCGCGCATTCCAGCCTGACACCAAGGAAGAGCTGGCTGAACATGGTGGTCAGGTCCGCGGGCTCACGCCGGTCGCGATAAATCACCGCCGGTCCATACCGGTGCGAGTTGCCCTGAGTGATTAGAATTTCCCTGACAAACTGATCGCACGGTTTGTTCTGGCGGAAACTCTCCCGCAGCCATTGATCGAGAACATAGACGCTCTTCACGCCCACGCGATCCGGGTTCGGTCTCAGAAGATCAGCCCATCGGGTGGCAATGTGATCGGCCCACAAAGGATGCGTCAGGAGACGATCGATGGCTTTGCGGCGTTTGTCCGGCGACGTGTCGGCGAGGAATGCCTTCACTTCCTCGATTGGCGGAAGGATTCCCAGCGTGTCGATCGATGCCCGCCGAAGAAACTCCGCATCGGTGCAGGGGACCGACGGAAGCAGTCCCAGTTTGCGGAAGTGGGCATAGGCCAGTTCATCGATGAAGTTGTGCACCGGCAGAGCGGCATAGGCGCTTTCCGGCAGGATTTTATCAGCGGGAACGATGATTTGAGAGTCCCCCACCATGCCCATGTAGCGCGCCACCACCACTGCCTGACCGCTCATTTGATCCACGGTGATTACGCCACTGTCCGAAACTGCTGCGATTTGTTTGTCATTTACGTCGAAACTTGCCAGCGCGGTAACGTCACGCACAGAGCCATCGGAATAGTGAGCATGAACGATCAATCGTTGCCGGGCCCCCTTGCGATAGCGGCGCTCTTTTGGGAAAATCTCCAAACGGGAAAGTGCGGGCTCGTCCGCATTGCGATAGGTCAAGCCTGAGCCGATCCAGTCCACGAGAGTGCGCCATGCATCCGAGTTTCGCGTGAAGCGTTCCCCTCCTTCATGCGGCACTGTCTGGGTGGGCTTCAGCAGCAAAAGGCTCTCTGGCGGATCCGAGGGAAAAATGCGCCGTCCTCTGGCGCCACTAACGATGTTCCGGTAATCGGATTGCGGATCGAAGGAAAAGACGCTGAGCCGGAACCCGTTCTGACCGTCGGCCCGCGCATGACAGGCTCCTGCGTTACACCCGGCCTTGCCGAGCACCGGCAATACATCGCGCACGAAGGAAACGGGAACCGGCGGAGGCGCTGCAATCTCCACGGGGACTTCCACACGGCGCGCCTTTCGTGTGATGGTTAGGACCACCTTGCCTTCCGCTTTCGCCCGCAGGACGCCAGGAGATTCGAGGGTTGCTTTGTCAGGAGGGCTGACCTGAATCTCAGCCTCACCAGTGATATCCGTCTCCGTCCCATCCGGGTTGCCGGCAGTGATGAGAAAGGAGGCGCGCTGGCCGGTTTGCAGCCGCAAGCTGGCCGGTTCGGAAACCAGTGAGGCGATTTCCTCAGCAGCGGGAGGCGGCAGCAAAGGCTCCTCTGCGGCACAACGCCCGGCCAGAATGGCGAGCAGGAGGATGGTGTTTGCGAAGACTCTCATCGCGGTGTGACGACTGCCTGGGATTTAATGGCGGCGGAATCAATGTTATCCAAAAGCTTCCCTTCCTTGTCCCATCCGAGAATGCGGCCATTACCGCTGCCTGCAAAAAGACGCTCTCCGTTTGCCGTGGCGGTAAGGCAATAAAGCGCCGCATCTGAACGGCCCACCTGACGTTCGTTTCCGGGATCGGAACTTTGAGCGCCCGAGTGGACTTTGAGATCTGTATAGCGCAGCAGCGTTCCATCCTCGGTGACCGCGAAAACCGCCGGCCCGGCGGAACTCCAGGTCACGGCATTGAAGGCCGCGGACCGGTTCGCAAGAGCGATGGTATTCTCTTTCGTCTTCACATCCCACACCTTTAGCTGCCGGTCCGCCCCGCCGCTCACCAGTTGCGTGCTGTCAGGATTGAACGCGAGACTCAGCACCTGGGTGGAATGTGCCTCCAGTTTCGCTGTCTCGGCGCCTTTCGCGATGTCCCACAGCTTAACCAGCTTATCCCCTCCGGCCGTTGCCAGGAGGTTTCCGTCGCGGCTCACATCCATGGCGAAAATGGTGTCTTCGTGCGCGCGCCATGAACGAACTGTCTGACCGGTTTGCATATCCAGAATCCTGACAAATCCATTTTCGGCCTCCTGACCGTCAGCCAGAAGCACCTGTGAACTGTTAGCCAGCGGGCGAACCGCAGTAATGCGTCCTGTGAGTCCCGTGAGGATTTCACGCCGCAGCGTGAGCGACTCTGCATCCCAGATGAGCACGCGACGGAATGCCCCCGTCACGAGGTGCCTGCCGTCTCCCGTCCATGCGATGGACTGCACCGGATCGAGATGTCCGCTGGCGCGGGCGCGGAACGCAAGTGCCTTTGGGCTGACATCGAAGAGCATCACTTCATTGCGGCAGCCGACTGCAAGGCGTGCGCCATCCGGCGACAGAGCGACCGCCAGCACCGGTCGAAACTCGCCCGGCAGCGGGGCAAGCGCGACAGGACGCGGAGGCGACGGCTCCCCTGCCATTGCGGCGGCATCCCACGGTGCGCCGGCGCGAACCCATTCCTCTAACAGTTTGATCTGAGCAGCGCCCAACTGTTTCTTTGGAGGCATATGGGGATCGGCTGCAGCGCTCAGCGATTGGATGAGCGCGCTTTCCCCCGGCTTTCCCTCCGCGATGACAGACCCATCCTCACCGCCCTTCATCAAAGCATCCCGTGTTGTCAGAGCCAAACCACCTTTGCGTTTTTCCTCGTTGTGGCAGGAAACACAGTTGCCTCTGAGCAGGCGCATCGCCATCGAGGCATCCCTGTCAGGAGCTGCCTTGGCCGCAGAAAGAGCAAGCGTCAGGATGGCGGGAACTTTGAGGCGCAGCAGGACACTCCAGCCTCCCGGCGGGAGTGAAGTCTGAGGAAATTTCAAACGGCGAACTGACTTTTGCATCATTGAATGAAGGCAGGGATAAGCACGCAGGAACCGGCCCCGTCCTTTCTATTTACATTTCCGGCGGCCCATGCACCACTCCCTTGCCTTTTGCCTCCCGCCCCGCACCATCGGGGCTTTTATGTCAGCCGAGTTATCGCGAGTCTTTTCCGCCGCCCTCTACGGCGTGGACGCTCTGGAAGTGGAAATCGAGGTCAATGAGACGACGAGCGAGGAAATGCAGGCGATGACGGTTATCGTGGGGTTGCCGGATGCCGCGGTGCGCGAAAGCCGGGACCGGGTGTGGACAGCCATTGCCAACAGTGCCTATCCCATCAATCCGGGTGGTCGCACCACAGTGAACCTGGCGCCCGCGAACTTGAAAAAAGAGGGACCGAGTTTCGATCTCCCCATCGCTGTGGCCATGATTGCAAACCGGGTGGACTATGCGGACCGCCGGCAGTTGGACAATTATTGCATCGTCGGCGAATTGGCGTTAAATGGCCTGGTTCGTCCGGTGAAGGGGATTCTCTCCATCGCCCTCTCCGCCCGCGCGAGTGGCCGCGCTGAGGTCCTTGTGCCCTTGGAGAATGCGGAAGAGGCCAGCGTGGTGGATGGAGTGAAGGTTATCGGAGTACGCAATCTGCGGGAGGCGTTTGAGCATGTGACCGGACGTGCGCCGCTTCTCCCGCAAAAACGAAAGTCCCTGGAGGATTTTGCAGGCACCCAGTCATGGGAAATCGACTTCGCGGACGTCAAAGGCCAGCAAAGCGTGAAGCGCGCTCTCGAAGTGGCTGTGGCGGGCGGACATAACATTCTCATGGTGGGACCTCCGGGGACCGGAAAGTCCATGCTGGCGAAACGCATTCCCACGATTATGCCGGCCATGACGGAGGCGGAGGCAATTGAGACCACGAGGATCCACAGCGTATGCGGTCTGCTGAACAGCCGGCATCAATTCGTCGTCCATCGGCCTTTTCGTTCCCCGCATCACACTATTTCGGATGCGGGGTTGCTCGGCGGCGGCAGCAATCCGTTGCCCGGTGAAGTTTCCACTGCTCACAATGGCGTCCTGTTCCTGGACGAACTTCCGGAGTTTCACCGCAGCACTCTCGAAGTGCTGCGCCAGCCGCTGGAGGATGGAAAAGTCACCATCAGCCGCGCCTCCGGCAGCATGACCTTCCCGTCGCGTTGTATGTTAGTTGGCGCAATGAACCCGTGCGCCTGCGGCTATTTCGGCGACCTCAAACGCGAATGCCGCTGCGGCACCGCCCAGGTCGTTCGCTACCGCCAGCGCATCAGCGGCCCCCTGCTGGACCGCATCGACATCCACGTGGAAGTGCCCCTGGTGGAATACCGTGAACTGGCCAAGTCCGAATCCGGCGAACATTCATCTGCGATCCGCGCCCGCATCGAAGCCGCGCGCGCCATCCAGCAGCGCCGGGCCCGGACAACTAACGCCACTCTTTCTCCAAAACAGATGAAGGAGTACTGCCGCATCGATGAAGAAAGCTCCATGCTGCTGGAGAACACCATGTCGCAAATGAATTTCAGCGCCCGCGCCCACGATCGCATCCTGCGCGTCGCCCGCACCATTGCCGACCTCGCCGGAGCGCAGAACATCAGCGCGGATCATTTGCTCGAGGCCATCGGCTATCGCACGCTGGACCGGAATCTGTTAGGATAAGCGGGCCTTTTCTTCAAGCAAGCATGTCTTTTACCAGCTTGCCATGCACGTCCGTCAGCCGGAAGTCGCGACCCTGAAATTTGAAGGTGAGCTTCTCGTGGTCGATGCCGAGGCAGTGGAGGATGGTCGCGTTCAGGTCGTGGACATGCACAGGGTCGCGCACGATGTTGTAACAGAAATCGTCCGTTTCACCCAGGACGGTGCCCGGCTTGATGCCGCCGCCTGCGAGCCACACTGAAAAGCAGCGCGGATGATGATCGCGGCCGTAGCCCGGATTCTTGATGTCGCCCTGCACATAAGCGGTGCGTCCGAACTCGCCCCCCCAGATAACCAGCGTGTCGTCCAGCAGGCCGCGCTGTTTGAGATCGAGAATGAGCGCGGCGCTCGCCTGGTCCACATCCTTGCATTGCAGCGGAAGATTTCGCGCGAGGCTGCCGTGCTGGTCCCATCCGCGGTGATAGAGTTGCACGAAACGCACGCCGCGCTCGACGAGTCGCCTTGCGAGCAGCGCATTCGCCGCATAGGTCCCCGGCTTGCGGGCATCTTCGCCGTAGAGTGCAAATGTGCTCGCCGGCTCACCCTTGACGTCCATGAGTTCCGGCACGCTCGCCTGCATGCGATAAGCCATTTCGTATTGTCCGATGCGCGTCTCGATCTCCGGATCGCCCACACTTTCAAAGGCCGTCTGGTTCAGTCCTTTGAGTGTGTCGAGCATCTCGCGGCGCGCCGCATCGTCGATGCCGTCGGGATTCTTGATGAACAAAACGGGATCGCCCTGACTGCGGAACTTCACACCCTGGTAGCTGCCCGGCAGAAACCCGGCACCCCACAGACGCGAGAACAGCGGCTGATCGCTCTTCTCGCCCGAGCCCTGCGAAACGAGCACCACAAAGGCCGGCAGGTTTTGGTTCATCGAGCCGATGCCATAGGTGACCCACGAGCCCATGCACGGGCGGCCCGGCTGCTCCGAACCGGTCTGGATGAAAGTGATCGCCGGATCGTGATTGATCGCCTCCGTGTGCAACGAGCGCAGCAGACAGATGTCATCAGCGATTTTCCCGTGATGCGGCAGCAGTTCGCTCAACCAGGTGCCCGTCTTGCCGTGCCGGTTGAATTTCCACTGCGAAGCCGCGACCGGAAACGCCTTTTGTCCGGCCGTCATGCCGGTGATTCGCTGACCCATGCGGATTGACGCCGGCAATTCCTTTCCGTGAAACTCCCGCATTGCGGGCTTGTAATCTAACAAATCGATGTGCGACGGCGCTCCTGACTGATGCAGGTAAATGACGCGCTTTGCCTTTGCTGGAAAATGCAGCCTCGGCAGCTTGCCCAGCGATTCCAGTGGATCGCCGCTCTTGGCAAAAAGCTTCGGATTGAGCAGCGACGAGAGCGCCGCAAGGCCGATGCCGCCAGCGGCGCGACCGAAGAACTGCCGGCGTGTTTGTTGGAGGGCCGCAAAGTAGTCGATGGTGTTCATGGCTTAGCCTTTGGTAATCGTCTCGTCGAGATTCAGGATGGTGCTCGCCACCATGGTCCATGCGGCAAGTTCCGTGACGTCGAGCGACTCGTCACGCTTGGCTTCACCCGCGTTCAGCAGTTTCATCGCCTGCTCTGGTTGAGCGGAATAGCGGACCTTCGCTTTCTCGAAAAGACTCAACAGCATGGTGAGCTCGTGATCGTTAGGGGCCCGCGCCGTCGCGATGCGAAAGGCGAATTTCACGCGGTCCGCGGATGTTTCTCCGCCCTCGCGCATCATCCGCTCCGCAAACTTGCGCGAGGCCTCGACAAACTGCGGATCATTCAGCGTGACGAGCGCCTGCAGCGGCGTGTTCGTACGCTCGCGATTCGCCGTGCAGACTTCGCGGTCGGGCGCGTCGAAGGTCAGCATTTGCGGCGGCGGTGAGGTGCGTTTCCAAAACGTGTAAAGCGACCGGCGATATAAGTCCTCGCCGTGACTCTGCACGAAAAATTGCGCTGACCAGTTCCTCGAATCTGTGCGCGAGTTCAAATCCTCCCATAATCCCGCCGGCTGGTAGGGCAGCACGCTCGGGCCGCCGATTTTCCCTGTAAGCAGGCCACTCACCGCAAGCGCTGTGTCGCGCACTTCCTCCGCAGCAAGGCGGAATCGGGGGCCGCGGGCGAGGAGCCGGTTGTCCGGATCGCGCTCCAAAAGTTCGGGCGTCACTTTGGAGGATTGACGATACGCCGCGCTCGTGACGATGAGCCGGACCATATGCTTCACGTCCCAGCCGCTCTCGCGAAATTCCACCGCGAGCCAGTCCAGCAGTTCGGGGTGCTTCGGCCATTCACCCTGCGATCCGAAGTCGTTCACCGTCTTCACAATCCCCGTTCCCATGATGTTCTTCCAAAAGCGATTTACGCTGACCCTCGCCATCAGCGGGTGCTGCGGGTCGATGAGCCAGCGCGCGAGCCCCAGCCGGTTTTTGGGTGCGTCGGGCTTCTGCGCTCCAAGGCTTGCGGGCACCGCGGGCTGCACTTTCTCTCCATGCTGATCGTACTGGCCGCGTGTCAGGATAAACGTGTCCCGCGGCTTCTCCATTTGCTGCATCACCATCACGGTGGGCGTTCGTTTCTTTTCCGCAGCGAGTTCTTCGCGGAGTTTCGCGATTTGCGCCGCGGGCTCGCGCAAGGCGGGCGAGACTTTCTCGCGGTAATAGGTCCTCAGTTTCTTGCGCTGCCCTTCATCCCGCCGGGAGTCCGGCATGGCGAGGATTTTCGCGAGATCAGGAGGGAGTTTCGTTTTTTCGAAAACCGGTGTGTCGCCTGTTACCGCCAACCGCGGCCGCCCAATTGCGTGGGTTCCCACCGGGGATTCGAAACGCAAACGCACACGAACGAGCGTGCCGCCGGGAAATCCGAACGGTTTTTCCGCTTCGAACCATGCGGTGCGATGCTCGTGGCGAGTGTTGCCGTCAACGGCCCAGCCGCTCTTTGAGTCGCCGTCGATCGCGCCGGCCACGGAGTAATTTGCCTGTTCGTAATCAGCCTGCGCGCGGACAAGTTTGACCCCGGTGAAATCCTCCGGTTTCGCAGCCGATGCGACCGCCAGTTCGATGCCGGACATTACGAAGTTCCCGTTGCTTGCACGGCCAGGTCCCTGTCCGGCAAGCGACGGATCGGTGAGTGCCTCGAGGCGCAGGCCGGTGAGGTTCGCACCGGCGGGCGCGGTGATTTCATACACGTTCGTCGCCGGATTCGCTCCGCGCGCGAGCAGCGAACCGTCCGGCTGCACCGCGAGTTCAGTGCCGCCATCGGCGCGGGCGCTCTCCGGTTTTAGCACCGTCCATTGCGCGGTCTTTTCCGTGATCGCTTTTTCCCACGCCGCCTGCGCGGCCTCGGTTTGTGTGCCGAGCTCTGTGAGGTGCTTTTCAGCGGCGGCGATCTGAACCGTCAGGTCTTCGATTTTCTTTGCCTCCTCGGCGGTGGCCGGGAGATGAAGCAGCGGGGCTGCGTTGCCCTTGCTGCCGTCGAGTCCGTTTTCCGGCACGGAGTTGAAATAGGCATAGAGCTGATAGAAGTCCCGCTGTGTAAACGGATCGAATTTGTGGTCGTGGCATTCGGCACAGCCGACCGTGAGGCCCAGGAAAACCGTTCCCGTCGTGTTCACGCGATCCTTGATATAAGCGGCGAGATACTCTTCGGGTATCGCGCCTCCCTCAAAATTGATCATATTGTTGCGCACGAAACCCGTGGCCAGCTTCTGCTCAGTCGTCGCGTCCGGCAGCAGATCGCCTGCGAGCTGCCATTCGACAAACTGATCGAAAGGCAGGTTTCTGTTAAACGCCGAAATGACCCAATCCCGCCACGGCCACTGCTCGCGACCTGCATCGAGGTGATAACCGTGTGTGTCCGCATAACGCGAAAGGTCGAGCCAGGGGACCGCCATCTTCTCGCCGTAAAGCGGCGACGCGAGCAGGCGGTCGATCAGCTTCCCGTAAGCATTCGCCGACGTGTCTGCGAGGAACGCATCGACTTCAGCGGGCGTCGGTGGAAGGCCTGTTAAATCGTAGGTCGCGCGACGGATGAGCGTCGTCTTTTCGGCCTCCGGAGAGAACGTTAAATCCTCGTTCGCGAGCCGCGCGAGGAGGAAGGCATCGATGGGATTTCGAATTTCCGCCTTCCGGCCTTCAATGTGCGGAACCTCCGGGCGCTTCGGCGGGATAAAGGACCAGTGAGATTCGTATTTTGCGCCCTCCTCGATCCACTTTTTAAGCAGCGCGATCTGTTCGGGTTTGAGCTTTTTCCCGCTTTTCGACGGCGGCATATGGTCGTCATCCGTCTCGACGGAGCTGACCCGGGCCCAGGCATCGCTCTTTGCCGGATCGCCGGGCACAAACGCCCGTGTTCCTTCGTGTTCGGCATACGCGCCTTCCGCGTTATCGATTCGGCGCTCCGCCTTGCGCGCTCGTTTGTCGGGGCCGTGGCACGAGTAACAGTTTTCTGAAAGGATCGGCCGAATGTCGCGGTTGAAGCTCACCTCGGCCGTTGCTGCGCTGGAGATCTGCACCGCCGCAAGGCCCATGGCAAGCAGGGAGCCCGCGGCCCGCCGGGCCGGAATCGATACGGGGAGAAATCGGAGCATGACTTTCAATTTTTCGTTTTGAACACTGATTATGACCTGGGACGGCACGAGCCGGCCGGGTCTCATTTGGAACGTATCTTACGCCCCGCATTTTCGTTATCCAAGCGCGAGTCTTTGATTTGCCTTCTGCACTGCCTGCTCCCTGCCTCATCGTTGTGGCGTGAAGCGCCAGTCCACATGGCCCTCATAGGCCATCGTCTCGTTCACCAGCGCATGGAGGCCGGAGTCGTAATCCTTCAGCGCCTCGCGCGTGTTAATGGGATGGACCGCGTCGTTCGGCGCGGCGTCCTGGCCGAGCGCGTCGAAGTAGGCAAGCACGCCCGCCGTCCAGTAGGCCGCGCGGTCGTGAATGGCGGAGGTGCCTTTCCATTTGCCGGAACTTGTCGCTTTTTCAAAAAGCTCCTTGAGCTTGTCATCGAAAGTCACGTCGAGCCGCTTCACGCGCAACTCGTATTGCTGCTGCAATCCGCCGCCGCGGCGCTCCCAATCCGGATCCACTGGCCGCGTGCCGGTCACACGATAGAGTGCATCAGCGAAAACGCGGATCACCTGATTGTCGCCCACGTTAGGGTTTCGTGGGTTGGCCAGCACATTTTCCTCACCGACGACCAGCAGCTTCGTTTCGGGCGTATAGTAAAGCGTGCGGGAGAGCGCGTCGAATCCCTTCACGTCCTTGAAGGTTTTGTATTCCGGCAGGTCGGAAAGCTTTTCTCCGCGTGCCAGCACGACGAGTTTTACGCCATCCGCGATAAGTGCCTTCAGGATGTCGTGGCGGTAGGCGAACATCTTTCGAATCGTGTCGTTGGCCTTCAGGAGCGCTTCGCCGCTGGCCCCCCGTCCGATGACGGTGAACTCACGCGCCCACGTGAACTTCGTGTACCAGGGATCGACTTTGAACTTCGCCGGCGGTGCAATGACGCTCGGCTGTTTTTGCGCGCAGGTATATCTCCAGTCCTGCTCCGGGCTGAGATTGAAGACCGTCCGCACGAGTTCGTAGCTCTCCGGATCGTAAGCCTTGAGCTGTTCGCGCGTACCGATGGGACCGTGGTTCCAGTTGTTCACCCGATTGCAGTCGAAATAACACTGGCAAATCTCCGCCCAGAACTCGCCGGCGTTCGACGCCGCGTAGCTGAGCTTCCACAGGCCCCTGTCCATTGCGCTGCGATAGGCCTTGTTCTTTAGCTCCCGCCATGCCGGATCGATCGATGTCAGCGCGCCGTCGATGGTGTGGCAAAACTCATGCACGCCGATGCTCTCATCGTCGTAACGATCCAGCGGAAGGCTCAATACGTTCTCTTCGCCAAAGCTGGTGGGCCGTCCGCCAGTGCCGCGGACGCGCTCGTTTTGATAAGCGGGATACGGATGATTCCGGTATTCCGGCATGTCGGTATAGACCTGATCGCGCCCCATCACGATGAGATACATTTTCTTGTCCACCAGCGCTGCGACGATATCGGGCCGGCCGGCGAGCATGCGCGTGACGATTTCATAAGTCCTTTGCAGCGCGAGATCATCCACTACGCCTGCCGCGACGACCGGCATTCCTTTCACATCGATGTACTTCTTGTAAAACGCGCGCGCCGCCTCGCGATCCTCTTTGCGCACGATCTCAAAAAACGAATCAGGCGGCGCAATCACGCCAGGGACTGTTTGGGCGAAGGTGCCGCGACTCAATACCAGGACGCCCAGAGCGAAAACGGCGGCGGCGCGTTTGATGGATTTCATCGTGAGGTTTCGTTTTGAGCGTTGCGATCCGGTGGTTCCTTCCCCAGCAGATGGTGCGTAAAGAAATCCTGCAGACGCCGCTGTCCATAGGCCCCGCCCGCGCCGTGTCTCCCGCCGGGCACCACGAGATACTCGAAGTCTTTGCCCGCCTTGATCAGTGCGTCCGCAAAGCGGAAGGTGGATTCCGGCGGCACGTTGTCATCCAGTTCGCCGACAATGAGAAAGAGCTTCCCCCGCAATCTGCGGGCGTTATCAATGTTCGAACACTCGGCATATTGAGGGCCGACCGGATAGCCCATCCACTGCTCGTTCCAGGAAGCCTTGTCCATGCGGTTGTCATGGCAGCCGCAATTCGCCACAGCGGCCTTGTAGAACTCCGGATGAAACAGCAGTGCTCCCGCTGCGTTCTGCCCGCCCGCCGATGTGCCGTACGCGCCGACACGGGCGATGTCCATATGCGGATACTTTGCGGCGGCGGCCTGCATCCACAGGATGCGGTCGGGAAATCCGGCATCCTTGAGGTTCTTCCAGCACACGTCATGAAATGCCTTCGAGCGATTCGCCGTTCCCATCCCATCCATTTTCACCACGATGAATCCGAGTCTGGTGAGTGACTCGTAGTGGGAGCTGCCGCTGAAAGTCTTCGGCGTGTAGGAACTTTGCGGTCCCGCATAGATATCTTCAAGGATAGGATATTTCTTTGCCAAGTCGAAGTCGCGTGGCCGGCAGATGATGCCCCAGATGTCAGTCTTGCCATCGCGGCCCTTCGCGGCGAAAACCTCCGGCGCTGACCAGCCGCTCTCCTTCAGAGCGCTCACGTCCGCTTCCTCGAGTTTGCACACGAGCTTGCCGTCCGAAACACGGCGCAACTCGTTCACCGGCGGCAGATCCACGCGGGAGTAGGTATCGATGATGAATTTGCGGTCGGGCGAAAACTGAATCCCGTGGCTGCCGTTACCCTCCGTGAGCCACACCAGTCCGCCGCCGTCAAAATTCACGCGACCGAAGTGAATCAGATAGGGATCCTGGTTTGCTGTCACCCCGCTCGCACTGAACCACACCTGCCGGTTCGGCTCGTCGATGCGCTCGATGCTGCGCACAACCCACTCGCCAGTCGTGACAGGATTCTTCAGCTTGCCCTCTTTCGTATCAATCAAATAGAGGTGCCGCCAGCCGCTGCTTTCAGACGCGTAGATGATCTCCTCCGAATTCTTCAGCCAGTTCACCATCGACAGGCTCAGGTTCTCCGTGTGCGCAGTCCAGATGAACGTGTTCGTCTTCTCGTCGATGAGATTTCGCACTGAGCCGCTCTGTGCCTCAACTTCTATCACCCGGAAACGCTGATGCCCGCGATCGGTTTGCTGATACGCGAAACGGCTTCCCCCCTGGAGCCAGCGCAGGCGCGGTCTCAGCCATTCGTGTTCGAACCGGTCCACCTCCGGCTTGGTCTGCTTGTGGCTCGCCACGTCAAAGACGTTCAGTTCGTATTTCGCAAACTTGTCGCCGGGCAGCGGATAGGGACGGCTCTTCAACTTCGCGCGCCCCCTATCCCCCGGCGACGATTCCACCAGATAGACCTCTTTGCGGTCGCCCGGCTCGATGCGAAACGCCACGAGCGCCTTTGAATCCGGCGACCACGAGAGATTCCCGTAAGCCATCCCCTCATTGCCGTCCGTACTGAGTTGAATCTCCTTCGCGTCGTCCGCGCGCGATTTGATGAAAACATTGTGGTCTTTCACCACTGCGTTCCACTGGCCGTCCGGTGAACGGCCATCGGCGCGTTCCCGCCCGCCGCCATCATCATCGTCCTGAGGAGGCCCACGCCTTCCCCTCCTTCCTTGCTGCGGGGATTCCGCTTCCCCGCCTGCGTTTTCCCCGGCCACCGCTTCGGTCTTCACGCACTCAAATGTTCCGAGGTCGCACTTCCAGGTTGTCCCGCCGGCCGTGAACCGGATCGCTTTCCCGTCATCCACGAACTCGATGCGGTCGAAAGGCAGCGCATCGGCCTTGTAGTCCGCACCCGCTGCTTTGGATAGTGCTCCCGCCAGCTTCGCGGGATCGAATGCGGATTCGCGAACGCCGCGTTCCGCATCAACGACGATGAACTCCTTCGCTCCATCGCGAAGGTCATTTCGATACCAAAAGCGCGTTCCATTCGCGAACCAGTGTGGTGAAATGCGGTCCTTGAAGACCCGCCTCGGCCCTTGCTCGCCGCGCGGGAAGGCCTGCGGCGAATCGAGTTCGGCGGCACGAAGTTCCAACGGGAAAAACAGAGCCGCCATCAGAAGGCCCGAAACAAGGAAGCGACGATTCATAGGCATGGCATTGAGGACTCCGATTCCGCAAATGTGCCAGGAATTTATTGCGTTATCGGCATCCTCGGGACGTCACTGGATGCCGGCCATCCAGCGCTTGATCGGTCTGGCGAAGACAATCAGCAGCACGCCGGCGACCACGGGGACGATGACGATTTGCAAATACTGTCCAGGCATTTCTTCGACGGCGTCGGCTTTGAACCCGCTGGCAATCAGGCCCGCCAGCAAATTCCCCAATGAGGCCGCAAGGAACCATGCTCCCATCATCTGCCCGACCAGCCGGCGAGGCGCGAGTTTGGTGACGGAACTCAAGCCAACCGGGCTAAGGCACAGTTCGCCAAACGTATGCAGGAGATAAGTGGAAATCAGCCACGTTGGCCAGACCTTGTGGCCGGCCGCGACCAGTTTCGCCGCGCCCGCCATCACCACGAAACCCAGCGCCAGCAGCAGCAGGCCTAACGCAAACTTCACCGTCAGCGACGGATTCAGGTTTCTGCGTGCCAGTGCCACCCAAAGACCTGCCATGACCGGCGAGAATGTGATGATGAAAACCGGACCCAGTGATTGGAACCAGCCCGCCGGTATGACAAAGTCAAAAAACGCCAACTGCCTTTCTGTGTAGCGGTCCGCAAACAGGTTGAACGACGAGCCGGCCTGCTCAAAGCCGGACCAAAACAACGCGGCAGCGACAAACAAAATGGCAATGACACCCACTCGCTGTTTCTCGGCCCCCTCCAGTTCGGCGAACAGCAGCACCCACGCGAAATAGAGCACCGCCACTGCGACGATGAACACGGTTGTGCCCTTCGCCAGCATAACCGGATCGAATGTGAGGACGCCCGCAAGAGTCAGCCCCGCGACTGCGACGAGAGCCGTGAGTCCGCCAGCCAATGCGACACGCTCTTTTCCGGACAGCGGCATTTCGCTGCCCGGGTGCAAACCGGCGTCACCGAGGTGCTTGCGGGAGCAGCGATATTGAATCAGTCCCAGCACCATTCCGACGCCCGCCGCAGCAAAGCCCCAGTGCCAGTTCACTTTCTCCCCGAGGGTGCTGCACACCAGAGGACCAATGAAAGCACCGAGGTTGATTCCCATATAGAATATGGTGAAGCCCGCATCCCGCCGCGCGCCCCCACCCGGATAAAGTTCGCCGACAATTGCGCTGATGTTCGGCTTCAACAAACCCGTGCCGAGCACCACGAGAATCAGCCCCAGGTAAAAGGTCTCCGCCTGCGGCACCGCCAGAACAAAATGACCGGTCGCGATGATGATGCCTCCATACCAAACCGAGCGCTGCGCGCCAAAGAGACGATCCGACAGCCAGCCGCCGGGGAGCGCCGCCAAATAGACACCAGCGGTATAAAGTCCATAAATGGAGGTGGCGATTTCATCCGTCATGCCCATCCCGCCACGCACCGCATCCACCATGAAGAGCACGAGCAGCGCCCTCATCCCGTAATAACTGAACCGTTCCCACATCTCCGTGAAGAAGAGCGCGGCAAGACCCCGCGGATGCCGCAGAGCCTCTGGTTTGGAAGCGGAGGTGGTTTTCAATGCGCGCCTGGCTCTTTATTTGGTGAGCGGTGAATTTCAAAACGACGCAGTTGCTTTTGGCTCAGTGCGCCGGACTGGCTACCGCTTCCTTCCCTTATCCATTCCCATGACCACTGCCTCAAGTCCGGAAAAAAAGAAAACCTGTGTCGTCACCGGCGCCGCCGGATTTCTCGGCTCCCACCTCACTGACAGGCTCTTGAAAGAGGGATGGCGCGTGATCGGGATCGATAACATGGTCACGGGGTCTCAAAGAAATATCGCCCACCTTGAGGGCAACGCGGACTTCCGGTTCATTCAGCACGATATAAGCCGGTTCATTGAGGTGGATGGCCCGGTGGATTTCGTTTTCAATTTTGCCTCGCCGGCCAGCCCCATCGACTACGCCGAACTCCCTATCCAAACTTTGAAGGTGGGCTCGCTGGGCACGCACAATTGCCTTGGCCTCGCGAAAGCGAAGGAAGCGGGATTCCTCATGGCCAGCACCAGTGAGATTTACGGTGATCCCCTGGTGCATCCCCAAACCGAGGACTACTGGGGCAACGTGAACTCCATCGGCCCGCGCAGTTGTTATGACGAAGCGAAGCGGTTCTCGGAAGCCGTCACGATGGCCTATCATCGGGAGCACGGCCTCGACACAAAGATCGTGCGCATCTTCAATACCTATGGTCCGCGGATGCGCCTTGAGGACGGACGCGTGGTGCCGGCGTTTATCGGGCAGGCGCTCAGAGGGGAACCCCTAACGATTTTTGGAAAGGGGGATCAAACCCGGTCCTTTTGTTTCGTGTCCGATCTCATCGACGGCATTTATCGTTTGAGCCAAAGCGATGAACATTTGCCGGTGAACATTGGCAATCCGCACGAGATGACGATCCTCGAATTCGCGGAAGCCATTCTGCGCATTGTGGAAACGCCATCGAAGCTCGAGTTTCGCGACCTTCCGAAAGATGATCCAAAACAGCGGCAACCCGTGATCAGCAAAGCAAAGCAAGTGCTGGGATGGGAGCCAAAAGTAAAATTCGATGAAGGAATAAGGGAAACAGTGGGATATTTCGTTAAAATCCTCGGAAAAGAAGCCAAATGCCGGCTTCGGTCGTAACTTCTGAGTATTTGCGCGGAAGCAATCTTAATGCCATTGTGGGGACACCTCCCCGCTAACATTCCTCTTTAATCAGCCATGAAAGTCCTCGTCGTAGAAGACAACGAACCCCTTCGGAAAGCGATCACCCAGCGCCTGCGGGAGAGCGGCTTTGCCGTGGATGAAACCGGCGACGGCCCTGAAGGCCTCTGGCTCGCCACGGAAAATAAATACACGGTGGCCATTCTCGACCTCATGCTTCCGGGCATCGATGGCCTGGATCTTCTGAAGAAACTTCGCAAGACCAACGAGGAGACGAGCGTGCTCATCATTACCGCACGGGATCAGGTGGGTGATCGTGTCGCCGGACTGGATGCAGGCGCCGATGACTATTTGGTGAAGCCTTTCGCGCTGGAGGAACTGCTGGCCCGTGTTCGCGCCCTGACGCGCCGCACGCATTCGGTGAAGAATCCCATCCTCAGAGTGGGGGATCTGGAAATCGATACCCGCCGTCGCTCAGCTTCTCGCGGCGGGCGCGAGATTGAACTCACCGCCCGCGAGTATTCCCTTCTGGAACTGCTGGCTCTGCGCAGCGGGGAAGTGGTGAGCAGGGCGGAAATCTGGGAACAGCTTTACGACTTCAATCAGGATCCGGAAAGCAACGTGGTGGACGTCTTCGTCGCTTACCTGCGCCGCAAGATTGAAAGCGAGGACAAGCCCAAGCTTATCCACACCCGGCGCGGCATGGGATATATCCTTGAGGAGCGGGCCGAGGCCTGATCCCTCCCTGCGCGAAATTCCCCGCATCGGGTTTTTTGGAAACAGCACGAAGTACGAATTTTTTCGTTGATAAATACGAAAACATTCGTAGAAGTGATGCATGTCCGCCAAACGAACTCCCGTCCTGCCGCACCCCACGGATTCCGAGCTTTCCATTTTGAAGGTCCTCTGGGAACGGAAGCGCGGAACGGTGCGGGATGTGCTGGAGGTGCTCCATGCGCAGCGGGGCGAAGACATCGGCTACACCACGGTGCTGAAACTGATGCAGATCATGCATGGAAAGGGCTTGCTGGTGCGCGATGACACGGAGCGCACGCACGTGTATCGCCCTGCGGCGCCGCCTGACAAAACGCAGCGTCAGGTGGTGGGAGACCTCATGGACCGCGTATTTGGAGGGTCGGCGCTGGCGCTCGTGCAGCAGGCGCTGGGAGCGAAAAAGGTCAGCCCGGAGGAATTGAAGCAGATTCGCGAACTCATCCAAAACCTCGAACGCCAATGAATCCTCCATTTTTCTTTGACTGGATGCGCCCGGTCGGCTGGGCGCTGTTGCACTTTCTGTGGCAGGGCACTGTCGTCGCTTTGCTGCTCGCAGCGGTGCTGGGAATGTTGAAGCGGGCGCGGCCGCAGTCTCGCGAAATGGCGGCCACAGCTGCCCTGCTCGTCATGACCGCCTGCCCGGTGTTCACGGCGTTCTATTATCGCAGCGGGCGCGCCTATTCCGTGGCTGATGCACCGGGGCTTGATCTTCGCGCACAGCCGCTCCCGTCGAATCCGCGGACGGCTTTTGCCAGGGAGTTGCCGGAAGAGGATTTTGGCGGAGAGGCAGCGCAACCTTTTGGAAAAGACCCTGCCAAGGAATCTGCTTCAACTGCATCAACGCCCCTGGCAGCGTTCAGCCGGGCGGGACTCACCCGGCAAATTGTCAGGCTGATTCCCTGGAGCGTGTGGGCGTGGCTGGGTGGCGTGACCCTTCTTTCTCTCTGGCGCTTGGGCGGTTGGATCCAAATTGGCCGGTGGATGCGGTACGGAGTGAGTCCCGTGCCGCCGCGCTGGTCCGTCGCGCTGAATGATCTTGTCAGGCAAACGGGCCTGCGGCGTCCGGTGCGCCTCATCGCGAGCCTGAAAGTAGCGGTCCCTGTCACTGCCGGATGGCTGCGCCCGGTCATTCTTTTCCCCGCCGCGCTGCTCAGCGGACTGCCGCCGCGGCACGTGGAGGCGCTCCTTGCCCATGAACTGGCCCACATCCGCCGCATGGACTACGTGGTGAATCTCGCGCAAACCGTTCTGGAAACGCTGCTCTTTTACCATCCCGCCGTATGGTGGACCGGTCGCATCATCCGGCAGGAACGCGAGCACTGCTGCGACGATGCCGCGGCCGCTCTCCACGGGGATACAGCGGAATACGCGAGGGCATTGGCGGGCCTTGTCGGCATGCAGGCACCGGTCCTGCTTCCGGCAGCGAAGGGCGGCAGTTTGCTGCTGCGCCTGCGCCGCCTGCTGGCTCCGCAATCCATGTCCGGTCCCGCAGTGCGGATTCCCGCCAGCATGGCAGCCGCAGGCGCAGCGCTGAGTCTGGCGTTCCTTCTTGTGAGTCCGCCGCCCGGCGTGGCGCGAACGAAGTCCGGCCTGACACCGCAAAAACCGGCCGTGCCGGAGGCAGCGTCTGAAATAAACGAACGGGTCATCGATTCGAAGGAGCCGGAGAAATCCAGTCAGGCCGAACCCGCACCGGCATCCGCCACCGTTTCGGCAAGAGGCCGCATTCTCGACCGCAATGGTGTCGTGCTGGCGAAGAACGATGAAACCGGTGCACGGACTTACCCCTGGGGCGCACTCGCAGCGCACGCGGTGGGATGGTACCTTGACACCGACCGGATGTCCGGCACCGAGGCGAAGTTTGAAAAGAAACTCTTCGGGGGAGAGGACATATCACTAACGCTCGACGTTCGGCTTCAGTTGATCGCGGAGCAAAGCATGGAAGAGGCGGGCGTGGGACGCGGCGCCGTGGTGGTGCTCGATCCGCACAACGGCGACATCCTTGCGATGGCTTCAATGCCAAACTTCGATCCCCGCATCATTACCGGCGGTAAAGGCGCCGGGCAGGTGCAGCGCTACGTGGAGGACCAGACAGGGCCGCTGGTGAACCGCGCGATACGAGCGGAGATCCCGGGCTCGACCTACAAGATAGTGACCGCCATTGCCGCTTGCAGAGCAGGCCAGGAAAACAGGCAATACAACTGCGCCGGTTTTATCGACTACGGCCGTCCCATCGCCTGCTGGATCTATGCGAAAAATCACGGAGGGCACGGCGTGCTGGATCTTCCCGCCGCGCTGAAGTGCTCGTGCAACTGCTGGTTTTTTCAGGCGGGAAACGCCGCCGGAATCGACCGGATGGCAGAGACGGCGAGACTGCTGGGAATGGACGCCGCCTTTCCCGACATCGACGGAAGCAGGCCGGTCGTCGTGCCTGACAAAAAGTGGTCAGAGACGGAACGCGGATCGAAGTGGACCGATTCGGAAACCGCCTATTGCAGCATCGGCACGGGCTACGTTAGGGAAACGCCCGTCCACATGGCCTCCCTTGCCGCTACGGTGGCCACCCGAGGTGACGCATGGAGGCCGCGACTCAGCACGGGTACCCCAATCGTCAGCGCTCAACACGTCATTGACGGGAAGCAGATGGACATCATTCGGGACGGAATGCGTCGGGTCGTCAACAACGCCAGAGGAACAGGAGGGAATGCCCGGTCGAACCAGTTTACCATCGCCGGAAAAACCGGAACGGCTCAATCGAAGCGCAGCGAAAATGGCCGGCTCGTCGAGGACAACCGGGCGTGGTTCATCGGATTCGCACCTTTTGAAAAGCCAAAGTTTGCCATCTGCGTGCTGGTGGAAAACGGTGAGGCTGGAGGAAAAGTGTCCGCGCCCATCGCGAAGGCAATCCTTGAACAGGCGATGACGCTCAAAGACGGCCAGTCCGCGCCTGCCCCGCAACCGCGCGCGCCGGTCCAGGGCCATTTTCGCCCTCTTGGGAAGACTCCCAACTGATGGCCGGAATGGCACAGATGAAACCAGCGCATTTTCCGTGGAGACTTCCGGAAGCCTGTGCGACGCATGCAGGGTAACCTCATGCCAGATTCCCAGGACTTAACACTGCTCGGTCACGCCAGCCGTCTTCCGCAGAGACCGGAGGATGCCGTGCTGGAGTGTTTTCCCAACCGCACGCCGCAGCGCGACTACTGGATCCACCTCGATTACCCGGAGTTCGGTTCGCTGTGCCCCGTGACCGGCCAGCCGGACACCGCGCGCCTGCGGATTTGTTATGTGCCCGCAGAGCAATGCATCGAGACGAAGTCCCTGAAGTACTACCTCGCCTCGTGGCGGAACACGGCGCTCTTCAACGAAGACATCGTAAACAGAGTGCTGGATGACATCGTCAAAGCCTGTGCCCCGAAAAAAGTGATCGTGCGCGGCGACTTCTCCGCCCGCGGCGGCATCCGTCTAACGTGTCAGGCCAGCCTCCCGGCGGGTGTCGTGGAAAATCCGTTTGGACTGTGAAATTATGGAACACGAGAGCCACCCGCCCGTAAAACGAAAGCATCCTCTTCCGTGGCTCTGCTGGCTTTGGCCGCTCGGCAGCGTGCCTCTTGCGTTCATCAGTGTGTTGCTGTTCTGGATTTACAGCCGCCGGCACAATCCGCCAAGCGAAGTCGTCGCGGAGAAATACCCTCCTGATGATCCTGCGTGGAATACCTTCCTTGTTCTTGGAATCATTGGCGTCGTCACGGCCCTGGGTTACCTCTGGTTCTGGTATCGCTTCGCCATTAAGCGGATTTTGACCCGCTCCACATGGCATATCGGCCTGGGATTGATCCTAACAGGTGCAATGTTCCTGTTCGTCACGGGATGGCCGATTGCAGGAGTCGTTTATCTTGTTATTTTGGCGGTATGGGCGAAGGGATTCACGCGGGGGCATTTTGACAAGCTATGAAGGCACTCGTGCTTTTGTCCGGCGGCATGGATTCCGTGACGGCTTTATATCACGCGGCGGCGGAGCATGAAGTCACGGATGCGCTCTCCTTCGACTACGGATCAAAGCACAATCGCCGCGAGATCCCTTTCGCAAAGCACCACGCGGCGCATCTCGGCGTCCGGCACACCGTGATCCCCCTCGGGTTTATCGGCGAACATTTCGCGTCCGACCTGCTTCAAAGCGGCGGGGCCATCCCGGACGGTCATTACGAGGAGGAAAGCATGAAACGGACCGTCGTTCCGTTTCGCAACGGCATCATGCTGAGCATTGCGGCGGGATTCGCCGAAAGCTGCGGAGCCGACGCGCTTGTCATTGCCGCGCACAGCGGAGATCACGCTATCTACCCTGACTGCCGCGAACCGTTTATGCAGGCCATGAGCGATGCCATCCGCCTCGGCACCTACGCCGAACTTCACCTCCTGAGACCCTTCATCGCACTGACAAAAGCCGGCATCGCTGCACGCGGTGCTGCGCTGGGCGTGGACTTTGCCCAAACATGGAGTTGTTATAAAGGAGGAGCCGTCCATTGCGGAACCTGCGGCACCTGTGTGGAACGCCGCGAGGCCTTTCTCATGGCAGGATTGCAAGATCCCGCCATCTACGAAAATAACGGTCCGTTGCCCGCGAAGCGGCAGCCGTAAGTCGCCCGATCCATGCTGGTCTCCGAGATATTCTACAGCATTCAGGGAGAGGGAATCCTGACAGGCGTTCCCTCGATCTTTATCCGCACCAGCGGCTGCAACCTCCGCTGCCGCTGGTGTGATACACCGTATGCCTCATGGGAGCCGGAGGGCGACGACCTCAGCCCCGGGGAGATCATCACCCGCATCGCGCAGTGGCCCTCTGCGAGACACATCGTCCTCACCGGCGGCGAACCCATGGTCGCCCGGGGAATTCGCGATCTCGCTGCGATGCTGCGGGATCGCGGTTTCCATATCACCATCGAAACAGCGGGTACCGTGTTGCCGGAAGGCATCGCGTGCGATCTCGCCAGCATCAGTCCCAAGCTCTCCCACTCCACGCCCGCGGCGGGGGAAATCGAACCCGGATGGGTCGCTCGTCACGAGCGCCTGCGGCTCCAACCCGCGGTCCTTCAGGCATGGATCGACCACTGCCCGGAATACCAATTGAAGTTCGTCGTCTCAGGCGAGGCAGACATGGAGGAAATCCGCGCATTGCTCAAAACACTCGACCGCCCTGTGCCTGCCGACCGCGTCCTTCTCATGCCGGAAGGCCGCAGCATGGAGGAATTGCGCGCCCGCAACCAGTGGCTCGTGGATGTATGCCGTCAAACCGGGCACCGGTTCTGCCACCGCCTGCACATTGAATTGTTCGGCAATAAACGCGGGACGTAAACGTCACTTCGTCTTCATTTCCAGCCATATCCCGTACTTCAGCGCCAGTTGGTTCACCCGCTCGGCGGCCGCCATGCCGCGGGCTCCGGGCGTTCGCGCCATCTTCCCCGCGATGCCGATCGCCTCCGTGTACTTCTGGCGGGCTTCGAGCATGCGCAGCGCCTTTTCCCCGGCCCGGTGATACCAGTAATCATCCGCTCCTTCCGCGGGCGGTTCACTCAAAACGGAATACCAGGCTTCCAGCGCCTCGTCGTTTCGTTTCAACTGTTCGAGCGAAGTGCCTTTGAGCACCATCGCTTCCTGCCGCCACGCCAGAGGCATTTGCGGGTCGTTGACGAGTTGATCGAACGACGCCAGTCCCTGGGCGACCGAGTCACTGGAAGCATTCTGCGCGATCAGAATTTCGCCCCGTATGCACAGCACCTGGCGGCGCGTGTTGGCATCCGGCGGAGGCTTGGACTTCATGATATCCGCGAGCAGTTCCAGCGCGCCGGAATAGTCATTGCGGCGTTGTTTGAGCCGCGCCACCTGGAGCCTTGCTTCCAGTTTCAATGGCCCTCCCCTTTCAAACACCCGCTCCCAAAGTTTGATCGCATCGTCGTCGGACGATTTCCCCTGCAGCGTCAGCAGCGCCGACTTCCCCGCCCAGAAGAGAGCCGCGCCGGCAAGCGGATGGAGCGGATCGTCCTTTTCGAGCTTTTCGAACTGCTGGCGTGCTCCGGGAAAAAGCTGACGGCGAAAATACATCTCACCCAGCCTCATGCGCAGCGGTGCCCGGCGGGCCGATTGAGGCCACGCGGTTAGGAACGCACTCGCCTCGCTGGCATATTCATCCGGAGCGAGGGTCTTCTCCGCTGCGATCACCTTCAGCCACGCCACCGTCTCCAGAGAGGACGCGTCTTTGGCGGCGGCTGCGGCATCGGCAATGCGGCGCTGGATTTCGCCAGGCTTTGCCGGCGTTGCATGCAGCGCCAGTTCCGCGAGAGCCACCAGTGCCTCAAATCTTCGCGGGTGATCCGGCAGCGCCTCCACAAAGGCGAGGAGCCCGTCTTCAGCGCCCGGCTGCCCCGCCGCCGCCATATAGAGAGAATGCTCAAGGTGAAACTCCGCCCCTGCCACGATCGACGCCTGACTCCCCAGGCCGTCCAGCAGCGCGAGCGGCGCCTGCGGATCGACGTGTCCCGCCTGTAATTCCGCCAGAGCCGCATTGTAAGCCGCCGCCGCCTGCGCCTCGGGAGTCGTGCTTTCCTTTGCCGCCTCCGAAAATTGTTTGGCGGCGGCGGCAAATTTTTGCTCGTCAAATCCCGCCGTGCCCTCCAGCCATGCCGCCCAGGCCTTGATCGCCGGTGAAGAAGCCAGCGGCTTGAGCCGTGCCGCCAGCGCGGCCACCGCCGGGCGGTTTCCGAGTTGCAGAGAAAGCTTTGCCTCGCGCAGCAGCACCCACGGCAACAGCTCACTCTCCGCCGCTCCTTTGGCAATGCCCTGACAAGCCGCCAGCGCATCCGCCGGCCTGCCCGCAGCCTCCTGTGCCGCCGCCGTCGCCAGTTGCGCCAGAATGCGAATCGCCGGATTCTCCGACTTCGCCCATATCTTGAGAAAATTCTCCGCCTCAGCCCCCGGCGGAACATTCATTTGCTCAAATGCATTGAACGCCGCCAGCAATACCGGCGGTGCCGGCGCAGGCGTTTGCCCGATCAGCTTTTCGATGGTTCCCAGCGCTTCCGCCGGTTTTCCCAGCGCCTGAAGCGAACGCGCCAGTCCCAGCGCCGCAGCCTGTTGCAGGGCGGGTGAAATGCCGCGCCCGCCGGACGCGAGGGCGGTGAACTGATCCGCGGCCGCTTTGACATCGCCCCCCGCAAAGGCCAGCCGCGCCGTCAGATAACGAAAGGCCGCCGCATGCCGTCCCTGCACCTGCGCCGGCAGCAGCGGCGCGATCTCCGCAGCGGGCCTGCGCGCTGCCAGCATCAGTTCTCCGGCCCACAATTTTGCCCTCAATGCAGTGTCAGCATTCTTTACCTGCGTGAGCGGATGGAGAAGCTCCAGCGCCGCCGTCGTTTGCCCCAGAGCCGCCAGCACGGAGGCCCGCGTGAACACCGTCTCCACCGCATAGCGGGATTCCGGGGGCACCGCGGCAAGGGCCTTCTCAGCCTCGGCATATCGCTGCAACTGCGCGAAGGCAACCCCCCGCCAGTAAGCGGCCTCCGGGAGGTCCCGCGTTTCCGGCAGGGACACGGCCGTCAGCCCTTCCTCCGCTTTCCCCGCCCGCACGAGGGCCTCGGCCAGCAGCAGCCTTACCGGACCGAGGGCCGCTCCTTTGATGTTGCTGCCCGCCAGAAGCTTTTTTAACCGGGTCACCGCCACCTCGGGCAGATTGTCCCGCAGCGGCCTGATCGCCTCGAGAACGTCCCGCCGTTGCATCACCGCCTGCTCCGAAACTGGCGGGGTTTTCGACGACTGCGCACCCAGAGGCAGCGCCGCCGCGAAAAGAAGGAGGAGAAGAACGGGGGGATATCGCACCCGGCAATGTGCGGATTTTGCCGCACGCGTCAAAAAGCAATCGCTGCCCGGTTGCTGATAGGGAAGCCGTGACGAATCTGTCACCCGGAACCGACTGACGCGCCGGGATCTTCCTGGTAGTCATCGGCCCGTGTACAACATCTACATGAAAGCCACCCTCGTCGATGGCGTGCCGTTCCGCAGCAAGGAGGTCAGTTGGCTGGCCTTCAACTCCCGCGTGCTTCAGGAGGCCGCCGACGAGAGGCTGCCGCTCACCGAACGGCTGAAATTCCTCGGCATTTATTCATCGAATCTCGATGAGTTCTTTCGCGTGCGTGTTGCCACTCTCCGCCGGCTCGTCCAGCTCGGCAGGGATTACCGCAAGCTTCGCCTGCCCGACCCAAAGCAGACGCTGAAGGAGGCCATGCAACTCGTGAAACGCGAAACCGGCGTTTTCGACGAAACCTACCGGAGCATTTTCGAGGCCCTCGAAAAGAAAGGCGTGCGTCTTATCGACGAAACGAAGGTCCCCCGTCCCCTGTGGGAATGGCTGCTCGACTATTTTTTCAACTCCGTGCGCCCGCACATCATGCCGGTGATGATCCGCAGTTACAGCCGGTTCAGCACCCTGGCGGATGCGCCCATGTATCTCGCCGTCGAAATGGGCAAGAGCAGCAAAAAAGGACGCGAGGCCCACGCGCTCATTGAGATCCCCACTGCCGTGCTGCCCCGCTTCGTCACTCTGCCGCCGCACAAGGGGCAAACGCTGGTGATGTATCTCGATGACATCATCCGCTTTGGACTGCCGAGCCTTTTCAGCGGTTTGCCCTACGACGACTTCCACGCCTACGCCATCAAGTTCACGCGCGACGCAGAGATGGAATTCGAGGACGATGTCACCGCCAGCCTCTATGACAAAATAACAGAAGGCCTGCGCACCCGGCAGACGGGTGACCCCGTGCGCATGAACTACGATGCGCGCATTCCCAAATCCTTCCTGAAGCTTCTCGCGCACAAGCTCCACCTCACGGAAGGCGGTACTCTTTTGCCGGGCTCCCGTTATCACAACCGCCGGGACCTCATGAAATTTCCCGCGCCCGCCGCTTTGGGTTTGCCCGCGTCTCCGGCGCTCCCGCACGGAATACTTAGCGGCGCGCGCGAAAGCATTTTCCGCACGCTCCAGGAGCGCGACGTCCTGCTCCATCTTCCATGGCACTCGTTCTCGCATTTTCTCGACTTCCTCCGCGAGGCCAGCCTGGATTCGCTCGTTTCCAGCATTCAACTCACACAATACCGCCTCGCGCGGAACAGTTGTGTCGCCCGCGCGCTCACCGCCGCCGCGCGCAATGGCAAGGAGGTCACCGTCATGATTGAGCCGCAGGCCCGCTTTGACGAAAAGAACAATATCGACTGGGCGAATCTTTATCAGGAGGCGGGCGTTAGGGTCATCCTCGGCGTGCCGGGTCTCAAAGTCCATGCCAAGATGTGCGTGGTCACCCGCCACGAAGGCGGCACCGACCGCTATTACAGCGCCCTGAGCACCGGCAATTTCAACGAGGACACGGGCGCTTTTTACACGGACCACATGCTCCTCACGGCTCACCAGGGCATCGGTGAAGACATCATGGAGAGCTTCCGTTTCTTCGTCTCCAACTGGCAACCTCCCCGCCTCAATCACCTGGTCGCCGCTCCGTTCAACCTCCGCGCCGGGGTGAAATTCTGGATTCAAAACGAAATGGCCCACGCCTTTGCCGGGCGCGAAGCGTCCATCTTTCTCAAGCTCAACAATCTCGCCGATCCGGAGATCACCGCCCTCCTCTACGAAGCCAGTCAGGCCGGCGTGGAAACGCGCCTCGTCGTGCGCAGCATGTTCTCCGTCATTACCGGCGATCGCAAATTCAGCAGACACATCAGCGCCCGCGGCATCGTGGACCGCTATCTCGAACACAGCCGCATCTTCCTCTTCGCCAATGGCGGCAATCCCAGATGCCTCCTCTCCTCGGCCGACTTTCTCCCGCGGAATTTCGACAGCCGTTTTGAAATCGTGTTCCCCATTCTGGATGAGTCCCTCCAGGCCGAACTGCGGCAGGTCATGGAAATCCAGTGGAGCGATAACGTAAAAGCCCGCGTGCTGGACCGCGGGCTCAGCAATAAACCCGCAAAAGGCGGGAAAAAACCGGTCCGCAGCCAGGAGGCCGTCAGGACATGGCTGGAGCACGGCGCGGAATCTTGAACGGGAAACCCCGGCGCAGGAACGGTTTCAGCAGCCGCAGTATCCCGCCGTCAGCGATCTTTTCGCTTCGCAGGATTATTGTTTTGACACGGGAAGTTCCAGCTAACCATAACTCCGTGTAACAGCCTCTCCGCTCCACCATGAACGAGCCTCAGCATCCTGACGACGAGAAACTCCTCCGCGAGTTGGGTTACCAGCAGGAACTGGCGCGGCGGATGAGCGGCTTTTCAAACTTCGCGATTTCGCTCTCCATCATCTGCATCCTTGCGGGCGGCATCACGTCGTTTCACATCGGGCTGTGCAGCGCTGGCGGAGCGAGCATCGGGCTGGGCTGGCCGCTGGTATGCCTCTTTTCGCTCTGCGTGGCGGTGACCATGGCCCAGGTGGCGAGCGCGTTTCCCACCGCCGGCGGCCTCTACCACTGGGGCAGCATCCTCGGCGGGCGGGCCTGCGGCTGGGTGACGGCGTGGTTCAATCTCGCGGGGCTGATCACCGTGCTCGCGGCCATTAACGCCGGCACCTGCGACTTCGCCGCCGCCGTTTTTGACGTCACCATGGAGCCTGCGGTGCGCGTTACGGTCATCGTCTTCATGACACTCTCGCAGGGTCTGTTGAATCACTTCGGCATCCGCCTCACCACGCTTCTAACAGACCTGAGCGGCTGGCTGATTCTCGGCGTGGCCACGGTCCTCACGCTGGCGCTGTTGTTTGCGGCGCCGCATCTGGAGTGGTCCCGCCTCTGGACGTTCACCAACTACAGCGGATTGCCGGAAGGCGGTGCCGTGTTCCCGCGGCAGGAGAATCTGGTATGGCTCTTCGCACTCGGTTTTCTGCTGCCGGCCTACACCATTACCGGCTTCGATGCCTCCGCGCACACGAGCGAGGAAACCGTTAGTGCCGCGGTGAATGCACCGAAAGGCATCGTGCGCTCCGTGTGGGTTTCCGGCCTCTTCGGATGGGTGATGATCTCCGCCATTCTGCTGGCCATGCCGTCAGTGCCTGAAGGCGTCGCCCAGGGCGCGGTGGTGGTGCCGTGGACCATGAAGTCCGTCCTCCCGTCCGCATTCGCATGGGCGCTGCTGGCGCTCATCGTCATCGCCCAGTACCTCTGCGGCCTCGCGGCCCTAACATCCGCCTCCCGCATGACCTTCGCCTTCGCCCGGGATGGCGGCCTGCCGTTTTCCAGCGCCCTGCGCCGCGTCAATCCCGGCAGCAAATCCCCCTCCGTCGCCGTGTGGTTCGCCTCCATTGCCGCCGCGCTGTTCACCATCCTTGTGCCCTACGCCACCATCGCCGCCGTCTGCGTCATCTTCCTCTACATCTCCTACGTCCTTCCCGTCGCCGCCGGATTTTTCGCCCACGGGCGCACGTGGACCCGCATGGGACCCTGGCAAATCGGCCGCCTCTACCGCCCGCTGGCGGTCGTGTCGGTGCTGGGATGTCTGTTTCTGATCGTGGTGGGAATGCAGCCGCCGAATGACCAGGCCGTCCTCATTGTCGGCGGTGCGGTGGCACTGCTCGTCGTGGTCTGGTTTGCCCTCGAACGAAAGCGCTTCAAAGGCCCGCCGCAAATCCAGCCCTGACAAAAAGAGAGACCGGACGTTACTGCGCTGGCGAACCGGTTTTTTGTGGCTTGGGCTCCGTGAGGGCCATCGGCATATTTTGAGCGAAGAAGGCGGCTTGCAGTCCTTTGGACATCGCACGGTCTTTTGCCTGTTCAAACCGGTGATGAGAGCCGGACCTGTCGTCGTTCTCAAAGATTTCGATCCTGCTGCACCCAAGGCAGATCAGCAGATCCAGAGTTCCGTCGGCGTCCTGCACACGCAGGCCGTGGCGTGGATAAAAACACAGGAATCCCGGGGGGTCTGGATGCCGCGTGCCGGCGTGCAATTCACCAGCCACCTGGCGGATTAGGCTTTCATCCATGGAGGTGAACTGTCCGAGCACGCTATAACCTTGAAACTTTGGCAGAACTTGAAGTTGTGCCCATGACATGTCGTCAATGAACGAAGGTTCGTACTGCCGCGTTCCATCCACCTTTTCCGGATACAGTGAATAAAGCGTCACGGTTTTGGCCCCGTGCAGGCGATCCCTGACACTGTCCGGCATTTTATTCCACCACCGTCTCCAGGCGGTTTTGATTTCCTTTTCGTACTGGAGGCCTGTGACGGTCGCCGCGGTGCCAAAGACTAACACTGTCAGCAGAATGATTCGTCCCCGCCGCGTCACCGGCAGCCACTTTCCTGACCTTTTTGTTCCGGGAATTTTTGGGGGCGTGGCGGACATGCTCGTTGTTCGTTACTGCCTTCTGAAATGCAGCCCCTTGCGCCGCGTCAGCGCATAAAAGCCATGCCGCGACAGCGTGGACCCGCGCCCACTGTCTCCCCACCCGCTCCAGGGCAGCGCGGGATCGATGAAGTCGCACCGGTTCTGAAACACCACCCCCGCATTCAATTCCCCCGCCATGCGTGCCGTGCGCTCTACATCGGAAGTCCACACTGATGCCGTCAGCCCGTAGCGGTTGTCGTTCATCAGACGCACCGCCTCTGCGTCATCCGCCACTTTGATCACCGGCAACAGCGGCCCGAAATTCTCCTCCTGCACGATTTCCGACGTCTGTGGCGCGCCGGTGACCAGCGTCGGAAGATAAAACGGCCCCTCCCGCCGTCCGCCGGTCAGCACCTTCGCGCCCTGATGCACCGCATCCGCCATCTGCGCGTCCAGTTCATCCAGCGCCGATGCCCGCGCCATCGGCCCGAGCGTCGTTCCGTCCGCCAGCGGATCGCCCGCCACATAAGCCTGCATCAGCGGGATCGCCCGTTCGACGAACGCATCATACAAACTGGCGTGTACATACACCCGCTCGATCCCGCAGCACGACTGCCCCGCATTGTAACAGGCTCCATCCACGAGATTCTCCACCGCCTTCGTCAGGTCCGCATCCGCCGCCACATACGCCGCATCCTTCCCGCCCAGTTCCAGTCCTGCTTCGATAAACCGCTCCCCTGCCGCGCGACTGATCTCCCGCCCGCCGCGCACTGAACCCGTGAACGCCACATGATCCACCCGCGCATCCCCTATCATTCGTGCGATCCCCTCATGCCCCGTTACCACCTGCTGCACCAGCCCTGGAATGCCCAAACCCTCAAACCACCCGGCAATGCGCGCTCCCGTTAGGGTCGTCATCGCCGCATGCTTCAGCAGCACCGCGTTCCCCGACAGCAACGCCGGCACCAGCGAATTGACCACGATCAGCAGCGGATAATTCCACGCCGCCACAATCAGCACCACCCCCTTCGGCTCCTGCATAATCGCCCGGTGCCACTCTGTCGAATCCTCCAGCACTTCCGGCATCAGCGCCGCCGGAGCATCGGCCAGAGACTGCCGCGCCCGCGCCAGGAAAGTCCGCACCTCCCCGCGTGCCTGCGCCAGCGGTTTGCCCATTTGCAGCGAAATCTCCCGCGCCGCCTCCTCCTCATCCCCGGCTATCCCCGCCAGCACCGCCTCCACCCTAACGATACGCTCCCGCAGCGAAACAAGCCTCCACGCCCGCGCCACCGCCCGCGCTGCGGAAAGTTTGCCTTCAATCCCCGCAGGCGTGTCGGACGGCACCGCCGCAATTTCCCGCCCGTCGAAGGGGCTGGTGAGCCGGACTATAGCAGTGGCAGCCGACGGGGAGGGAGAAGAAGGCATGGCGGTCAACGTTGTCGAAAGGGGCGGTCAAGACATAGGAGCGGTTGCCCCGGGCAACAAGCAGCAAGAGGTCGGAAAAGCCTCTGCGCGATTGAAGGCGAGGGAAGGCGAACTACAGAACCGGCATGCTAAGTCACCCCGTTATTACCGGCATTACTCTTCCGGCCATGATCCTGACCGCCGGCCAGCGGCTCTCTGCGGTCACTGTCGAGGCCGCCGGCGCACTCATTTGCTGATCGCCCCATGTCTGCACGGGCCAAAGTGGTCATCACCGATTTTGTGACGGAGCCGCTGGATTGTGAGCGCCGCATCCTTGGTGATCTTGCCGACATCGTCGCGCTCAACGCGCATCATGAATTGGAACTCGCAGGCCGGATCGAGGACGCGGACGCGATCATGATGTATCACCATCTATCAATCAGCGAAGCCACCATCAACATACTGGAGGGTTGCCGGCTCATCGTTCGTTGCGGTGTCGGATTCGATAATGTGGACCGCGCTGCTGCGCACCGCCGCGGAATTGCTGTCGCGAATGTGCCCGACTACGGCACCGAAGACGTTGCGGACACCGCGCTCGGAATGGCGCTCGCGCTTTCCAGAGGCACTCACTTTTTGAACAGCCGTCTGCGCCGCGCGCACGGACCCTGGTCCTACACCCAGGCGGTACCGGTCCCCCGGCTGCGCGGACGGACATTTGGCATCATCGGCATCGGCCGCATCGGCACGGCCGCTGCGCTGCGGGCCAAAGCGTTCGGCATGAACGTCGTCTTCTATGACCCGTATGTTCCCGACGGTACCGAAAAATCGCTCGGCGTGCGCCGCGCCGAAACGATCGAGGAATTGTTGAGCCATTCGCATATCGTCAGCGCACACTGCCCGCTCACGCCCGAAACGCACCATCTCCTGAATGGCGACACGATCGCGCAGATGCCGTGCGGCTCATTCCTTATCAATACCGCGCGCGGAGGAGTTGTGGACGTGCTTGCCGCACTCGATGCCATCACCAGCGGCCACCTCGCCGGCGCGGGGATTGATGTCCTGGAAACGGAGCCGCCGCCGGAGGATCATCCGCTCCTTGAGGCATGGCGCGATCCGGCACATCCCGCACATGATCGCGTCATCCTCAACCCGCACGCAGCCTTTTACAGCGAAGAGGGCCTCATGGACATGCGCATTAAAGGAAGCGAAAACTGCCGCCACGCCCTCCTTGGTGAACCGCTGCGGAATGTGGTCAACGCGACGGTGTAGTCAGTATCTTACTCCGGCGTCACATACGCACTCGTAATCCCCCCATCCACGAGAAACTCCGCCCCCGTCATGTAACTGGACTCATCGGAGGCAAGAAACAGCGCCGCCTGCGCCATCTCGCGTGCCTCGCCGAAGCGCCCCATTGGAATGTGCACCAGCCGGCGCTGCTTTTTTTCCTCCGTGTTGAGGAACTTCATTAGCAATTCCGTCCGCAGCGGACCGGGACACAGTGCGTTCACACGAATGTTCTCCCGCGCATGGATAATCGCCAGTTCGCGCGTCATCGACAGCACCCCGCCCTTGCTCGCCGTGTAGGCCAGTTGCGGCGTCGCCGCGCCCAAATGCGCCACAAACGATGCCGTATTGATCACGGAGCCGCCTCCGCTCGCGCGGATCGCCGGGATGCCGTGCTTACAGCCGAGGAACACGCTCTTGAGATTGATCGCCATCGTCCGGTCCCACGTCTCTTCGCTCGTCGTTTCGGCGTTATCATCGTCCCCCAGCATCACGCCGGCGTTGTTGAACAACACATGCAGTCCGCCAAACGCCGCCACCGCCGCCGCCACCATCGCCGCGCAGTCCGCCGATTTGGAAACGTCCGCCCGGCACGCGATGGCCCGGCCGCCGGCCTCTTCGATCATCTGCACCGTCTCCGCATTCCCCGCTTCTGTCAGGTCCACGCAAGCCACCGCCGCCCCTTCGCGGGCAAACAACAGAGCGGATTCCCGGCCAATGCCGCTGGCGGCGCCGGTGATGAGGGCAGTCTTGTTTTGAAGTCGCATGGCAGAACAGATTTGCTCAATGCTTGCGCGCCTGCCTCACCAGTCCATCGAAAATTGCCTGCTGCGCCGGATCATCCGCCGCCGTCAATTCCGGGTGCCACTGCACCGCCACCAGCCACGGATGGCTCTCGTGCGCCAGCGCCTCCGCGGTCCCGTCCGAAGCCCGTGCCACCACTGTCAGGCCCTTCCCTGGCTTGTCCACTGCCTGATGATGCCACGACTCCGGAGCGCACTTCGTCGCCCCCAGCGTCTCCGCCAGCAGCGTCCCCTCCTGCACCTCCACTGCATGAGGCACCGGAACCCGCGGCGGCGCACGGTGCAGCACCTCCTCACCCACTACATCCGGCAGATGCTGATGCAGTGTCCCGCCCAGCGCCACATTGAGAATCTGCGTCCCGCGACAAATGCACAGCATCGGTTTCTTTCCCGCGAGCGCCGCCCGAATCAAATCCCCCTCCGACCGGTCCCGCTCCGGATTCATCCCATAGTTTTGCTCGTGCCCCTCCGCGCCATACAGCGCCGGCTCCACATCCCCGCCCCCCGTAAAAATAACCCCGTCCAGCCGCGCCAGCATCTCCTGCGGCGTCTCATCTCCCGGCGGCAACAGCACCGCAATCCCCCCCGCCCGGCGCACCGCCCTCACATATTTCGCATCCAGGTGAAAATGCCCGTTTTCGTCAGGCGCATGAGTGGTCAGGCCAATGATCGGACGTAATAAGCTCATGATCCCATCAACCCGAAATCTCTCAAATTCTCAACCGTGCAGGTGCGATGCCCGGAACGATGCCGGTTAGCACAGTTGCCGGAGATTCCGCACCGAACCGCGAAACCGCTCAAGGGTGCAGCGATCTCAACAAGCGGTTCACTTTGCGTGGGCTTTGGACCGCAGCGCGGTCTTCTTTGAAGACCCCAGGGCGTGAGCGGAGCGCCCCCGCTGGAAATCGACAACGGTGTATCCATTTGCATAATTCCGTCATGTCCGAAGAAGGAATCGAAATTCACTATGACGCTAAACGTCGGATGCTTGAACTCGCCTGTGAGTCAGATGCCTTTGCTGCTTTTCGTGACCCGGCCCGCAAGCAACTCTGTGACTTACCTGAGATAGCAGGTGGAGGATGCGATCGAAATAGTCATTCGAGATACCGCATCCGTTGTTGCACGCCGGGACGCGCCCCGGCGTCGATTGTTCGATTACATCGTTGCGGCTTTGCTTGTGGGGTTTGCAGAGGGTTGATGGACTGCCACGGAACTGCAAGGACTGGCACGGAGCGACAAGGCTCGACTTCGAAAAGTCGAGCTACGAGGAGGCGCGCAGGAAAGCGGAGACGAGAGGATGGGGATTTGAGGGCGTGGAGCGGTGCTGGGGAAGAAAGAGGGTGCCGATGAAGAATGGATGCGCCGGCAATTCCACGGCGCGGACGGCGCCTTCGGAATCGGAGGCGAGAATGTTCAGCCCGCCGGACTGAAGTTGGGGAATGAAGTCCGGATTGACGCCAAAATTACAGATGTATTCCTCCTCTGCAGTGGTTTGCCCGTAAATGCGCGCGAGGGTGGAATTTGCAGGAAACGTCAGCGTCATGGCACGTCCAACGAGGGAGCACGCGAGACGGGAAATGAAGAGGCGGGAGGCGTCGGGCGAGGTTTCGCCATGCTCGGCATCCGCGACGCCGAGGATGTTTCTCGCGAATTCGATAATGAGATGCTGGAAGCCGCCGCAGGTGCCAAGGAGGGGAATGCCGCGCTCCCGCGCGAGTCGGATGGTGGACAGCGCGCCCTCCATGCTTTCGTAAGGGCTGCACGGGCCCGCCCAGATGCGGTCGTATGTTGCCAGGCGGGAGAGACCGGCCGGACTGGCGGCTTCGGCGGTGCCGATCCAGTCGTGTTTGACAGCGAGACCGAGCGCGGCGGCGCAGTGGGCAATGGCGGCGTTGGTGGCGGCGTGGGACTTTGCGTTTGGATTGAAGTCAGCGACGATGGCCAGGGTGGTGCTCATGGAGGAGCACTACAGCGGGAGCGGGGGTGGATGCAATCGCCTGCGGCGAAAGCTCCAAGCAGCAAAAATCCAAGCACCAAAGAAGCTCCAAACATCAAGCACCAAAACAGGATAGGAGGATACTCCTAACGTTTATCCTGAAAACTCAAACCCCGGGGGAGGCAGCTGCGGTGGAGGATGGGTCGGTGGTCACTGCCTGATGTCGCACTTGGGCAGGGCTTCTTTGAGTTTTTTGATGCCTTCGGCGGTGACTTTGGTTTTGCGGAGGTCCAACTGGTAGAGGCGGGCCATGCCTTTGAGGTTTTCGAGGCCGGCGTCGGTGACGGCGGTGTCGCGGAGGGAGAGGGCGACAAGATTGGTTAGGCCTTTGAGATGGGCGAGGCCGGTGTCGGTGAGTTTGGTCTCGTCAAGGTAGATCACCCGGAGGGTGGGGAGGTTCTTGAGATTGGCGAGGCCGGCATCGGTGAGTTTGGTTTCCTGGAGGTAGAGATTGACGAGGGCGGGCATTTTTCCGATCTGCTCCATGCCGGTGTCGTCAATGTTTGATCCTGGAAGGTAAAGAGACTGCAGGTTCTTGAGGGAAACCAGGTGCTCCATGCCGGCGCCGGGCTCGGTGAACCGAAGGCTGAGCGTTTGGATGGAGGGCAGGGCCTTCAGGTGAGCCAGGTCCGCGGCGGTGAACTTTACCTTGTCGAGGCCGACGGCCTCCACGCCGCCTGCGCCCATCCTAACATTTCCTCCCAGTTTTTGGAGGGCGGCAATGGCGGCGTCCGGGTCTTCGGCCGGGGGCTCCTTTTTGTAGGCGGCGTAGAAGAGCTGGGTGTCCGGCAGGCTTTTGAACTCCGCAGGGTGTTTTGCCCCCGAAAGGTCATAGCATACACGCATGGTGCCATCGTCCTTCAGCTCATAAATGGCTGGGAAAGTTTTGCCCTTGTTAGGTCCGCTGACGCTTTTGATGCTCATGCGTTTGGGGGAGGCAGTCTCATCAAGGGTGACGGTGCCCTTGTCCGGCTGCGGCTCGCCTGCGACGGTGACCTCATAGTTGTCGCCGTCGATTTTGAGGGTGATGCTTTTGAGCACGGGCGGCGGAAGGGCCACGCCGCCCATCGTTGCCTCCGACGGTTTCCAGACGCCCTGCACCCGTTTGGAGTCGGGAACCTTTGCGTCCGGCTTGTCATCGGCGCGGGAGGTGAAGGCGGCGGCAAGGACCGCGCAAAGAATGCAGATGGTTTTCATAGGCTTGCAGGTGTTTGGGTGAGGCGTGAGTTCAGAGGAAGAACCGGCTGCGCGGGCATTTCCGACAGGATTCCCTGCCTACCGCACATATTTGTCCGGGACGGTTTTGCAGGTGTAGTAGCGCTTGCTCAGGGGGATGGCGCCGGGCGTGAAGGCTCCGGTTTTTACGTTGCCGAGAATTTTCGGAATGAGTTTCTTCATCATGAAGTACCAGCCGAGACGCATCATGTTGCGCTGCATCCAGCCGATGTTCTCCGCGCCGGTGTGCTCGAGGATGAGGAGGGTGCCGCCGTCCTTCGGCACGAGCGTCCATGTGATGGTCATGGGTTTGGCGGGAGGCCGTTTGCCGTCCTTGTAGTGATGCACCCATTTCCATACGAGACGCCGCGGAGCGTCCGCCTCCAGCACTTCACACTCCGTCATGCAGCCGCAAATATTCGCGTCCGTGGCGAACTCAAACTTATGGCCGGCCACCGGCTGGTGATTGTTAGGCTCCAGCCACTCGGCCAGCGCGTGAGGATCAGTGATGGCGGCCCAGACATCCTCCGGAGGATGCGGATAAAAGCGCTCTTTGCGAATGGTGACGTTTTTGCGCGCGGGCATGGCTCAAGGATGTTTGGTGCGTTTTCGCTTTTCGAGGAAGTCGCCGAGCGCGTCGAGTTTCCGGTCCCAGTACTGCTCGAAATACGAAACCCAGTCGAAGACCTGCTGCAGGCGGTCTGCGTTCAGACGGTAGAGCCGCTGCCGTCCCTGCATGCGTCTGCGCACGAGCCCCGCCTGGCGGAGGCAGCGCAGGTGCTTTGAAATGGCCGGCTGGCTCATGGAAAACGGCTTTAGCAGCTCAGTCACCGGCTTTTCGCCATCATCGGCCAAACGGCGAAGGAGCGCCCTGCGGGTGGGATCCGAAATGGCGAAAAAGACGTCGGCCTCTTCTCGTGCGGGCGGCATGGGCAAATGTATAACCGTAAGGTTATGCATTTGTCAACTGCCGGCACATTATTTTGTGCCGATGCAGTAGAGAAAGCGGTCGCTGCGCAGGAAAAGCCGGTTGCCGCAGATGGCGGGGGTGCCGTTGAAAATGCCGGTGTCGGACTCGATGCGGTTGTGAGCGAGCTGGCGGAATGAGGGCTTCGCCTCGACGACCCATGTGCCCTTCTCCCGGCTGACGTAATAGATGCGGTCCCCGGCAAGAACGCCGGAGGCATACAGGCGTCCCGGTGGAGGCTGCAGCCGTTCGCTGTAAACCACGGCACCGGTCTTTGCGTTCAGACAATAAGCGAGGCCGTTTTCCTCGTTGGCCCAGTAAAGGTGACCGTCGTGAAGGACGGGCGTGCAAACGGAGGTGCCGCGGGTGGCCGTCCACTCGACGTGTGTGGCGGTCACATCCCCCTGCCCTCCCGCGCGCACGGCGGCGGCCTTCTGGTAGCCAAGCCAGTAGATGAATCCGTCCTTCGCCACGGGGCTGGGGCAAAGGTAGTCTTTTAGCATGCGGCATTCCCAAAGGGGTTCGCCATTGCGGGGATTGACCGCGGCGATGAGAGCGGTGCCACTTTTGTCTTTGTGATCCGCCGCGCTGTGATGAAAGACCAGTTCCTGCCGCCCGGCGGCTTCAACGATCAGAGGCGTGCTCCACGAATCCCCGGCACCGGTCTCCACGTGCCAGACTTCACAACCGTTCTGTTTGTCCAGAGCGTAGAGCGCGTGCTGCTCGACGTCGGGATGCACGATGAGCAGATTTTCAAAGAGGATCGGTGATGAGGCGGAGCCCCAGTTGTGTTCGTATTTTTTACCTGCAAGCAAGTGCCAGCGCTGATGGCCGGCGTGATCGTAAGCGAACACACCGCCCGCTCCGAAATAGACATAGACGCCGTCCGCATCGACGACCGGCGTACTGCTGGCGAACCCGTGGAGGAACCCGAATTCCGACAGGCCATGCTCGGAGATCTTTCCGATTGGAAGGTCCACCTGCCAGCGCACGGCACCGCTGCGGCGGTCGAGGCAAAGAAGATGGCGGACCAGCTTCGGCATATTTGAATACGGGTCCGTTTTTTCGATTCCGTAGCCGGAATAAGCGGTGAGATAAATACTATCGCGCCAGACCACGGGGCTCGACGCGCCGCGTCCGGGCAGGGCTCGTTTCCAAAGGATGTTTTTTGTGTCGCTCCATTCGAGCGGGATGTCCTTGTTGGCGGGGGACGCGATCCCCATGCGGCCCGGTCCGCGGAAGCAGGGCCAATCGTCCGAAGATGGGGCCGGGGGCTTCGGGGATGGCGGCTCTTTCGAGTCGAGGGCGAAGACGGCGCAAAGCGTCAGGAAACAGAGGAGGAGTGTTCGTTTCATGGGTTCAGGGGAGCGGTTGAATCACTTCGGTTCCGGTTCCGTCCGGAGTGATCCGGATGCTGTCGATGACGAGATCGACCGGCTGCGGTGAGCTGAAGGCAAGGGCTGCGGCTCTGTCGCCGGCGGCAGGGGGGCCGCCGCTGAACTTGAGTTCGCCGGAGGGGTCCGGCACTTTTTTTACGAACAGCGAGAGAGGGATGGAAGCCGTCCGCCACCCGCCCGCGACGCCAGGAAATTGCGATCCGGCAAGCCGGTGCATGGCGTATGGTTCGGGATTCGCCACGAGAGGATTTGACAGGGTGTGGAGAAAAACACTCAGCGCGGCACCGGACCCGACGAGACGATAGGTGATGTGAAGCGTGGAATGCGACGTCAGGGGAGCGAAGCCTTCATTCCAACTCTCCGGGACCTCAATGACCCAAAAGGTACCGTAGGAATAATTGCGCTTCGCAGCGGCAATGCCTTCGGTGCTGCCCGGCGGCAGACCGGTGGTGACAGGGGTGCCGAACCAACCCTGGGGGATGCCATTTTCAAAATCTGCGCTCCATACAGCGGCAGCCGACGTGCTGGCGACAGGATCAGGATTTCCCTCCGGCGGCGGAGTCCGGGGCCACAGCAGGGCGACTGCCGCAGCGGCACCGGCAGTAAGGAGACCCAGCAACCACCACTGGCGCCAGTGCTGGCGGCGATTTGCGCTCCGCCCTTCGAATCCCGCGGAGAGGGGAGAAATTTCAGAGTTCGCGGCCGGTGCCGCCATGGTCTGCAATTCGATTTCCTGGTCCATCATCTGGAAATAAAGCCGTCGGATCGCGGGATCGCGCTCCAGCAGCAATGCCAGGCGCGTGCGTTCGACGCCAGTGAGCCGGCCATCCAGCAGGGCTGAGATGAGGCGCGCTGCTTCGTCAAAATCCTCAGGAGGTCCGCTCATGTCCAGCCCTCCAGGTGAAGAGTGCGGTTCACACATTCGACGAGCCGCTGCCGGATGCGATGAAGCGTGAGATAGAGCGCATTGGCGGACTTGCCCTGCTGCCGGGCGAGTTGCTGAAGAGTGGTCTCGCGTCCGTAGCGGTTCGTCAGCAGACCGCGCGAATCCGCATCCAGTTTTTCCATGCAGCCGGTAAGGGCCTCGCGCTGCGCGGCAAGAGCCTCCTCCTGCTCGATGCGTTCACCGGCGAGGCGTTCGATCAAGTCACTGGAAAAGCACTGCTCGCGCAGGGGAATGCGTTTGCGGGCCTTGAGCACTTCGAAGTGCGCGAACCGCCGCGCCCACGGCCAGAAGGGGCGGTCCCGATCATATTCGCCGAACTTCCGCCACAGCATGCGGGCGGTCTCCTGAACCACGTCGTCGGCGAGGTGGCGGTCCTGAAGCAGGGTGAGCACATACCTCAGCAACTCAAGATGGCACCCTGCATAGAGGGTGGCGAAGTCATCGTGCGAAAGCGGAGGCGGCGCGGACATAGCGGCTTATTTCCAATCCTCCGCGGCGGGGCAAATCTTTCCCGGGAAATGCGGAGAAATATCTGCTGACTCCGGGGCCGTACGGGGTATAATGTCAGTGCAGTTAAGTCTGCCAACCCAAAGGAGGTGAATGACATGGACAAAGTAGATCCAGTGATGAACCGCGACCTCACCGCCGCCTACCTGAGTTTGTTTCCCGGCATGGGACATCTTTACAAGCACCAGTTCCGTACCGGTTTGCTGATCATGGTGTTCGGTAATTTGGTGATCGCCGTGGCCACTGCCTTTCTAGCCATTGCGACTCTCGGAGCCGCCATTGTGGTGATCCCCGCGCTGTGGATCGGATGGGCCGCGTGGGATGCGTTTGATACGCCGGACCTGAGCCACCGCCGGAAGACGCCTGCAGAGTGATCAGCGGGCAAGAAAGGCGGAGTGCGATGGACATGAACTGCATGAGAGTGTAAAAGCTCCCATGTGGTGGTTCCGCACATCTTCGCTTTGCCTTCTTTTCCTCTCAGGTTCCGTCAAAGGAGCAGATTTTGTAAACTTCGAGATCGCACCGGTCCATCCGCTGGATCTCAGTCCTGACGGCGCATTGCTGGCGGCGTGTCATACGGCGGACAATCGTGTACTGCTGTATTCGCTGGCGTCGGGAACGCCGGTGCTCACGGCGGCGATACCGGTGGGGCTCGATCCGGTGAGTGTGCGCTGGCGGACGGCAACGGAACTTTGGGTGGCGAATCACACGTCGGATACGGTGAGTGTAATCGACGCGACGCAGTGCGTGGTGCGCCAGACAATTCAAACGGCTGATGAGCCGTCGGACGTGGTGTTTGCAGGGACGCCGCAACGCGCGTGGGTTTCGTGTTCGCAGGCGGCAAGGATACAACGCATCGATGCGGCGAATCCGGCTGGTGGTGTGATGAATGACATCGTCATCGAGGGCCGCGATCCGCGGGCGCTGGCGGTGAGCGCGGACGGCACAAAGGTATTCGCGGCCATTTTCACGAGCGGCAACGGCACGACGATTTTAGGGGGAGGGGCTGAAAATGGGATCATCACGTTTCCGCCAAATGCGGTGAGTGATTCGCGGGGGCCCTACGGCGGAGTGAATCCCCCTCCCAACAAAGGCAACGACTTCTTCCCCGCCCGCAACGCCGCCGCGGGCACGCCGCCGAAAGTGGGGCTTATCGTGAAGAAGAATGCCGCGAGTGCATGGTTTGATGATAACAATCATGACTGGACGCGACTTGTTAGCGGCGATCTTTCCAGTGCCTCGGGCCGGCCGGCGGGATGGGATGTGGTGGACAACGATGTGGCGATTATCGACGCGGCCAGCGGCAACGTGACGTATGCGACGCGTCTCATGAATCTCTGCATGGCGCTGGCGGTGAATCCGGCGAACGGGAAGGTGACCCTCGTGGGCACGGAGGCGACGAATGAGGTGCGATTTGAGCCTAACGTAAATGGAACGTTCGTGCGTGTGCAGATGGGATCCTTTGCTCCGGCGGCACCGGCTACGGCGGCCATCGTGGATTTGAATCCGCATCTGGACTATACGGATCATGTGGTGCCGCAGGCCGAGCGGGATAAGTCATTGGGCGATCCCCGGGAGATTGTTTGGAAAGCGGACGGCACGCGGGGATATGTGGCGGGGATGGGATCGAACAACGTGGCGGTGATCGATGCGGATGGCGGACGGATTGGCGCGAAGCCGATCGAGGTTGGCGAGGGGCCGGCGGGGCTGGCGATCGATGGAGCGCGCGGGCAGTTGTATGTGTTAAACCGGTTTGGAGGAAGTCTTTCGGTGATCAGCCTAACCACAGAGACGGAAACGGTGCGGCTGCCATTTTTCGATCCCACGCCCGCGGCGATCAAAACCGGGCGGCCATTGCTTTATGATACACATCGCACGTCCGGGCTTGGTCAGGCGGCGTGCGCCTCATGCCACGCCGATGCCCGCATGGACCGGCTGGCGTGGGACCTGGGAGATCCGTCGGGAGCGGTGAAGAACGTCAGCAACACGCTGCACAATCTCGGCGCTAACATTCCGGGACTGAGCGCGGGCTTTACAAATTTCCATCCGATGAAGGGTCCGATGACAACGCAGACGCTGCAGGACATCATCGGCAAGGAACCGCATCACTGGCGCGGGGACCGGAACGGGCTCGAGGAGTTCAACGGGGCGTTCATGAGTCTGCTGGGGGATGACGTGCTCCTAACAGCAGCGGAGATGCAGCAGTTCGAGGATTTTCTCGCGACCATCGCGATGCCTCCGAATCCCAACCGGAACCCGGACAACACGCTGCCCGAGAGTTTGCCGCTGCCAGGTCAATATACGTCAGGGCGCTTCGCAGCGGCGGGGCAGCCGCTGCCCGCGGGGAATCCGAAGCGCGCGCTGGACACACTGTATCGCCCGCTTTCCCGCGCGATCGACAACGGGGCGTTTGCCTGCGTGACCTGCCACACGCTGCCGACAGGCGCTGGGGCAGACCGGAAACTGAGCGGGTTTTCCTTCACGCCCATCGCCCCCGGGCCTAACGGGGAAAGACACCTTGCGCTGATCTCGGTGGATGGCTCGACGCAGCGCTCGCTGAAGGTGCCGCAGTTGCGCAATCTTCTGAACAAGACGGGATTTGAAATGACGCGGACGCGCAGTCTTGCAGGATTTGGTTTTGCTCACGACGGCTCGGTGGATTCGCTTTCGCGCTTTTTGTCCGAGGGGGCGTTCGATCCGGATAACGATCAGGAAATTGCTGATTTGGTGGCGCTGATGCTGTGCTTCAGCGGGTCGGGCTTTGGCAATGCGCCGGACGCGCTGGAGCCTCCGGGTGTGACGAGTCTCGATGCGCACGCGGCAGTGGGCAAGCAGGCGATGCTCACGTCCGCCGCGTTGCCCGCCCCTGACAAAACGCGACTCAATGCGCTCATCGCTCTCGCCAACGCAGGGGCCATCGATTTGATCGCGAAGGCGAATGTGAATGGCACGCCGCGGGGTTGGTTTTACGCCGGAGGCGGAACGTTCCAGAGTGACCAGGCGGGGGTCGATGAAACGACGGCGGCCATCCTAACGCGGGCGACGGCGCTGGAGCCGGTGGTGTTTACGGCTGCGGCGGGCGGCACGGGCGTGCGGATGGGAATCGACCGGGATCGCGATGGCATCCGGGATTATGATGAAGCGCGCGATCTTTCCCCTGCGCTGGCGGGAGTGCAGAACCCGTTTCGCTCCGACAGCGTGGACAGCACCGGGAACAGCGGTTCGCTGGTTCCGGACGGTATTCCTGATGGAGACAATGACTTTGACGGTGACGGCGTCAGCAATGTGGCGGAATTCATTGCCGGCACGAATCCGGCGAGCAACTGGCCCGCGACAGTCAGCCTGAATCTGACGATCACGCGAGCGACACCGGGTTCCAACGTGACGCTTTCATGGACGGGTGAGCCGCACGGCGTTTATGAAGTGCGCTGGACTGCGGATCTTGTCGCGTGGACACCGCTGGCCACCGGCCAATTGAGCGCGGGCGCGGCGGGCGGCGCGATGACCTGGACTGACAGCGGGCCTCCGGACACGCCTTCGGCTTCGTCCAGTGTGCCTCACCGGTTTTACATGGTGGAGAGGATGAGATAGTGCGGAGGCCCCCAGCCGATCGGAGAGGTCAGGCTCTCCGCAGTTGATAGAACATGGCGGCGCCGATAATGAAGAGCCCGATCACCGGCTTGAAGGTATCCACGAGTGCGAAGCGAAATCCCATGTCCACGGTACTCATCACCATCACGGTTGAAACGAGGAGGGCGCCTCCGGTGAGATAAACGAAAAGCACCGAGGGTACCCCGGGCACCGGCTGTGCGTAACGACAAAGCTCACGGAAGAAGTAGAGGGACAACACGGCGAGGCCAACGTACTTGAAGTAATTATAGTCGCCAGCATAGCGCACATCTCCGGGGCGAAAATCCCAAAGCCCGTGGAAGACGACTGCGCCCACCAGAATCCACATGAAGTGCGTGAGCCATGCAGAATTTCGCACAGCCTGCCACAATGCGAGCCCTGTGAGTCCGGTGAGAGCGAAATGGAGAAAGTTAGCGGTGAGAAAGCGTCCCCAAACAGCGCCATCCATGGAAAAGTAATCCACGTTCTCCTGCACTGCGAAGCCCAGCCCCACGCAGGCTGCGACAGCAAGGACGTGAGCGGCCAGTGCCTTTCTCAACAGGAACAGCATGGGCACGAAGAGGATCAGCTTGGCCAGTTCCTCCCTCAGTCCGATTCCTGAAATGCAATAAAGGATGTCGCCGGTGCTGGAGTCCTGACCCACACCGAGCCATGTTTCCTGCACCTTAATGATAAAGAGAGTGAGCGGTATGCTGAGAACACCGAGCGCAAAGCCCAGCAATCCCCTCCACCACAGTTTCACCGGGATGCAGGCGCCCATATGGATAACCAGAAACCACAGTAGCCCGCAGAGGGAGGACATAATTACCCAGCGGGTGTGTCTCAGGCTGCTCACCACATCCAGCCATGAAACCTTGAGCATGCCAGTCCAGTCTGAGGCAGCGGCGGCAATTTCGGAGGAATGGCGGTCGTAGCCCACGCCGGGCTCAAGGGCTGCGTCGCGCCAGCCGGGCAGTTTGTAGAGGCGAAGCAGCCGGTCAGTCCATCCCCTGCGGCGGCACAAATCGAGGGCGCGGCGGCGACAGTCGGCACCGGTTTCTTCATCGGCGGCTCCGCGTTCATAGGCGGCCAGCGCCTCTTCGTATTTGCCTGAGAGCCAAAGAAGGTCGCCGTGCATGGAGGAGATGATGCCCGACGGAGGATCCTTGGCTGCGGCCGTGGCAAAGGGAGTGACGTCATCGGCCTCCGGTTTGGTCATGAACGCGGTCATCACCTGGAATTTCATCAAAAGAGAAAGTTCCTCCGGACTAAGAAACTGCCCTGCTTCTTTTGGCGCTTCCATTCCAGGAAAGGCACCTTCGCGGAGCGATTCCAGATTTGGGGCTCGAAGAAATGCAGACAGCCATTCGCTGCCGCTGCGAATCCTGTCCAACAACAAAACGCAGTCGCGACGGCTGGAAATGGAAGGGCGTTCATGGAGGCGCTGCATTCGTGCCATCATTCCCGATCCGGGATTCTCCGGAACCTTTTCTTTCCGCAGGAGACTAACAACAAAGGCAATGACGAGTCCGGCGACGAGAATCCCCAGCACGGTGCGCAACTGGAAGGAAGGCTCACGGCTGAGGGCGGCGATACGAAACTTGCTGAACTTCATGGGCAGGAAACGGGGGCGCGGTGGCCGGCATGGAGCTGGCCGGCGGAAACATGCCAAATGGCGTCGGGCTGGAAGGAATCGGCCAGCCAGTGGAGGTGGGTGGTAGTGATGAGTTTTTGAGAGGCGGGCGGCAGGGCGTGGAGCAGGGCGTTGCGCCGGCGGGGATCGAGTTCGCCGAAGATGTCATCGATCAGCAGGATGGGATCGCTGCCGCGCTGGACGGTGAGCACGGCGGCCTGCGCCAGTTTCAGGGCGAGCGCGATGGTGCGCTGCTGGCCTTCGCTGGCAAAACGGGCGGCGGGAAGGCCGTTGATGACCGGAGCAAGATCATCGCGGTGCGGTCCGAGGAACGTGACGCGGCGGCGCTCCTCTTCGCTGCGCGCTTCCGCGAGCTGAGCGGCAAAGTCTTCGACACAGCCCGGTTCGTAGGTGAGGGAGAGAGTTTCGTCAGAGCCGCTGATCTCATGATGCGCGGAGGCGGCGTGCGGCGTGAGCCATGTCACCAGTTCGGAGCGGAGGCGGCGCAGCGTGATGCCATGCTCGACGAGCACCTGGGTCCATGCGTCGATGTGACGCCACTGAGGAACGGCATCGCGGCGCAGGAGGAGATTGCGGGCGCGCAGGGCCTTCTCATAGGAACGGAGAGCCGTGCGGTAATCCGGATAGATCTGCGAACCAAGGAAATCAAGATAACGGCGGCGGGCTTCGGAGGAACCGGAGACGAGTTCAAGATCGCTGTTTCCCATCCACACGACGAGGCCGCTGGCGGCGAGGTAATCGCCTGGGCGGCGGGAGGGAGAAGCATCGACAGAAAGTTCGCGAACAGGTCCGCCGGTGTGGCGGAGTTCGCGGCCTTCGAATGTACCGGCGACGCCAAACTTCTCCGCGCCAAAACGCACCAGTTCCTTCGTGCCCGTGCAGCGGGGCGATTGAAGCCGCAGGAGCACGCACACGGCCTCAAGGAGAGAGGTCTTTCCCTGGGCATTGTCCCCTACGAACAGCGTCACGCCGCCTGTGAGTGAGCAGCGAAGCGACGGATAGCAGCGGAAATCCTGAAGCCTGAGGGAGGTAAGCGGCATGAATGAAGCGCCGAAGGTAGGGCGGGCCGCGGGCTTGTCAAAACAGGGCGGGGAGCGTCAAGCCAGCAGGCTGTGCGCAATTCTTGCTTCCTCGGTGGGGCCGATGAGGCGGTTATTGAGGCCCTGGAAGGGGAAGGAAAGACCGTAGGGGTTTAGCCCGAACTGGTGGAGGAGCGTGGCTTGAAGATCGCGGATGGTCACTTTGCCGTCGGCAACGTGATAGCCGAATTCGTCGGTCTGACCGTGGCGGGCACCCGCCTTGAACCCGCCGCCGGCGAACCACATGCTGAAGCTGTGTGGATGGTGATCGCGGCCAAGGAAGGTGCTGCCGCCGCGCGCTTCGTTCATGGGCGTGCGGCCAAATTCACCGCCCCAGACAACGATGACTTCATCGAGCATGCCGCGCTGCTTGAGATCCTTCACGAGGGCGGCGCTCGCTTGATCCACTTCTTTGCACTTCCTTGGGAAGGCGGTCATCAGGTCATCGCCGGAACCGGTGCCGTGAATGTCCCAGCCCCAGTCGAAAAGCTGGACGCAACGCACCCCGCGCTCGACGAGGCGGCGGGCGAGAAGGCAATTGTTAGCAAATCCGCCTTCGCCGGGCTTTGCGCCATACATTTCGAGGATGTGTTTTGGCTCCTTTTTGATATCGAACGTTTCAGGCACGGTCACCTGCATGCGATAGGCGAGTTCGTACTGCTCGATGCGTGTCAGCGTTTCCGGATCGCCGAAGGAGGCGGCTTCGCGTTCGTTAATGGCTTTGAGTGCATCCAGCGTGGCGCGGCGGCTTTCGCGGGTCATGCCTTCGGGATTATTCGCGTAAAGAATGGGCTCGCCGGTGGTGCGGCATTGCACGCCCTGATAGACACTGGGCAAAAATCCGCTGCCCCAGAGACTCTTCCCGCCCGTGGGGTCCGTACCACCGCTGAGCAGAACGACGAAGCCTGGCAAATCCTGGTTTTCCGCGCCGAGCCCGTAAGTGAGCCACGAACCGAGGGAGGCCGAGCCGGCCCGCATGTTGCCGGTGAACAGGAACAGTTCCGCCGGGGCGTGATTGAACTGGTCCGTCCACATGCTGTTCACCATGGTGATATCGTCCGCGATGCCGGCCATGTGCGGCAGCGGCGACGAGAACCATGTGCCGGCCTGGCCGTACTGCTTAAACTCGTAGGGAGAGCCGAGCATTTTCGGAACACCCTTGATGAAGGCAAAGCGCTGGCCTTTGAGAAAGGTGTCCGGACACGGCTGCATGTGCAGGCGTTTGAGTTCCGGTTTGAAATCGAAGAGGTCCAGGGCGGGTGGAGCCCCGCTCATGTGCAGGTAAATGATGGCCTTCGCCTTCGAGCGGGCAGGAGCCGGATGGGGCGTCATAGGGCCCGCCTTTACCGAAGCCGCCCCGGCTTTCCCCATCAGAGAGTTGAGAGCCATCGCGCCAATGCTGAGACCGGAGCCCGCCAAAAACTGCCGGCGCGTGGCAGCACGCGCGTGGAGGAGGCGGAGGGGATCGGGGGAGGACATGGCGGGAGAAAGGCTAAACTTTACTACGGATTGCTACCTTGCCTCTCTTTCGGGGAGGATGCATGGGGAAAAATAAGGTCCGGGACAAGCTCATCCCTTCATTCGTGCCACTGGCGTTTCCGTGAGGAGGTGAGACGATAGCTTCCCATATGCATCACCCTCCCTTTCGAAGCCCCCGGGTCAAAGTGGCCGGTCTTTATCATCTTGGCCGGATGCTGGATAAAATCCGGCTGCATTTGGACGGGCGGCTTCCGGAGGAATACCGGCCCAACTTTGGACGGGCGTTTGGATTGGACGGACATCTGTGCGGGTTTCTGGGAGTGGAATTCGACGCACTCTGCGAACGGGCGCGACAGGGCGGCACGGATGAGGAATTGGCGGGATGGTGTTTTGAAAACGGGCTGCGCCCGAATGCCACTCAGACGCGCATTTGGAATGAATTCGCGCGGAAGTTCGGATGGAACGACCGGGCGAGCGCCTTCATCGCCGCCACGGTGGCGGAGGACGGAATTTCAGAGCGGACGGATCTGGTGACGGCGTTCGACAGCATCGATTTTCGTGAAGGGCGGCTGCCGGAAACGGGCGGCTCCCCCGCAGTTTGATTCGCGCATTGTTTCCGGCAGGGGCGCCGCTATGGGTGCGCCACGGGCATGACGCCCCCATCTTTCGCATGAACCACGAACCCATTCAAACAGTAGGTCAACAATATCGACGCCGGTCATGGGCCGAGCCTTACAAAATCAAAATGGTGGAACCGATCCGCATGATGTCCCGTCCGGAACGCGAGGCGGCAATGCGTGAAGCGGGTTACAATACGTTTCTGTTGCGAAGTGCGGAGGTTTATATCGATCTCCTAACGGATTCCGGGACGAGCGCCATGAGCGACTGGCAGTGGGCCGGCATGATGCTGGGCGATGAGGCTTACGCAGGCTCCAAAAACTTCTACAATCTGGAGGTGGCGGTGCAGAAATATTACACCCACCGGCACGTCATTCCCACTCACCAGGGACGCGGCGCGGAGCATCTGCTGAGTCAAATCATGATCAAGCCGGGGGACGTGGTGCCGGGCAACATGTACTTTACGACGACGCGGTTTCACCAGGAGCATGCGGGCGCAAAGTTCGTGGACGTGATCATCGATGAGGCGCACGACCCATCTGTGGTGCTACCCTTCAAAGGAAACATCGATCTGTCCAAACTGGAACGCGTACTGACGGACAATCCTGGCAAGGTCCCTTACGTGTGTCTGGCGGCGACGGTGAACATGGCGGGCGGACAGCCTGTGAGCATGGCCAATGCAAAGGCGGTGAAGGAACTTTGCTCACGCCACAAGGTGTCGGTCATGTGCGACGCTACACGCGCCGTGGAGAATGCCTACTTCATTCAACAGCGCGAGGAAGGCTACAAAAACAAACCGGTGGCGGAAATTCTCCAGGAGTTCTGCCGCCAAACGGATGGCGCCACCATGAGCGGCAAGAAGGACCCGCTGGTCAATATCGGCGGATGGTTGAGCGTGAACGATGACAGGATCGCGGAACAGGCAAGAAACCTTGTAGTGGTTTACGAGGGTCTGCACACCTACGGCGGCATGGCGGGACGAGACATGGAGGCGATGGCGCGAGGCATCGAGGAGGCAGTGCAGGATGACCACATCCGCGCGCGGATCGGGCAGGTGGAATACCTTGGAGAACTCCTCCAGGACTGGGGAATTCCCATCGTGCTGCCGGTGGGAGGGCACGCGATTTATCTGGATGCGCGCCGGTTTTATCCTGAAATGCCGCAGACGGCCTTCCCGGCTCAGACGCTGGCGGCGGAACTCTATTTGGATTCCGGTGTCAGGGCGATGGAGCGAGGCATCGTTTCCGCGGGACGGAATATGGAAACAGGTGACCACCACTATCCGAAACTGGAGCTCGTCCGCCTAACGATTCCCCGGCGGGTGTACACGCAGGCGCATTTGGACGTGGTAGCGGAAAGCGTGCAGGCGGTTTATCAAAATCCTCGAAAGCCCGCCGGCATGCGCATGGTGTATGAGCCGGAATGTCTGCGTTTCTTCCAGGCGAAATTTGAGCCGCTGGCGTGAGGCACTTCAGTCCCTGCGTTGCTTCAGGCAATGACGCGCAGCGGAAAGGGCGCCTGGCGGAACTTCACGGGCGTTTCTCCCGAGAGTTCGCCGTCCGCCTGGAAGGGCACTGTTTCCGCGCAGGTGATATCCAATTCCGGTGTTTGGAAGTACACGATATCCCGCAGAGCCGGTGAATAACGGCCTGCGGCCGCGGCCATGCTGAGGCGGGCGATATTCAGGAGGGAATGGTTTTTCATCACCATCACGTCCAGGAGCCCGTCCGTAAAAGAGGCGTCCGGAAAGAGCCTGAAGGGCCCGCCATAGTGAGTGCCGTTGCCCACGAGGACCACACGGCCCTCCACCGGCTGGCGTCCGGGAGCGGTGACGGTAAGCACAGGGGTGCCGCGCCGCATCACTTCAAGCATTCCTATCACATAACTGACGGGGCCGTACTTCTTCTTCCTTTCCCATGTAGTCCCTGCGATGACGGTGGCGTCCAGCCCGGCGCCGGCAAGCTGGGCGAAGTATTCATCGTTGGCGCGCCAGAGATCGATACTGCGGACGTGACCGGCCTCGATGAGGCCCCAGCATTCATCGAGACGCGCTGTTGGGAGGCCGAGATCGCCCGCGAAGACATTCATGGTGCCGCTGGGCAAAATGCCAAGGGCGGTGCGGCACTCCGGACCCGCCAGGGCAATACCATTGACGACCTCGTTCACCGTGCCGTCCCCGCCGGCCGCCACCACCACGGGCGCTCCGGCGAGCGCAAGCTCCCGGGCGAATTTCCGGGCATCCCCTGCGCCGTCGGTGGCGTGAATTTGCACGCGGGAACTGAGCGCGGCGATGGCGTCCGCCCGTTCCCCCGCACGGGCACTCCGCGCGCTGGGATTCAGGATAACGGGAATGGGCGGGAGAGAGGACAAAAACGATTAGAGGAAACAGTTTTCGATGATGGTGGTGAGCCAATCCCGGAACTGGCTTTCATAAACAGGTCCGATCCGGCCATAGGCGTTCGTGCGCGCACAGGCCACCGTAACAAATTTAGGCTGCGGGCCCGGCTGGAACATGAAGACGCCGTGCGTCCGCACGGTATAGGTTCCATCCGCCTGCCGGGGAGTAACCCCCAGCCGTTTGGCCATGGCCTCCGCCGCACCCTTTTCGGTGGCTTCCTTCTCAAACCAAAGCACCGGCACGCCGAGAATGTCGCCGCGCTGCAAAGCCCGGAATCCAAGGGAGTTGTCGGCGCGCATGAGCGTTTCCATGTCGTCGAAGGACTTCACTTCAGGGGCGACACCATGGGAAAAACCGTAGAAGCTGATAACGTCCTCCATGTCGCCAAGCGCCTGAATGTGCTCGGTGCCGCCCTCCCGCGGGAAGGTGACCCACTTTCCTTTCCCTCCTTCGCCGGCACGGGATTTAGGTACGGGAAAGAAAAGAGGTTTGGCGACGGTGTCCTCTTCTTTCTTCGCCGTCTCGCAGCCGGAGCCGGTAAAAAGAACTGCGGCAAGGAGCAGGAGAGAGGCCAGACGGCGAAGCAATGGAGGGCACGCGTTCATCGCGGGCATTCCAGCCGGAGGGGCGCGGTGTGTCAACCGGAGGGGAACGTCCGGTGCTAATTTTTCAGCCATCTGCGCCACGGGAAATGGCGGGTGCCGGATTTGTTCATTGACTCTACAGAGCGTGTGATAACCTCCCCGCCCGGCTCCAGCCGGAGATCGCAGAACGACTCGAATCCCTTACCAAAAATCATGAAAAAGACCCTCATCATCGGAGCGGGCGGCGTGGGCCGCGTGGTGGCGCACAAATGCGCCCAGTTGCCGGAGGTTTTTGGAGAGGTGCTGCTGGCCAGCCGCACGAAATCGAAGTGTGACGCCATTGCCGCGGACATCCTGGAAAAAAAGGGCCGCGCCATTCAGACCGCTGCGATCGATGCGGATAATGTGTCCGCCACCGCGGCGCTGATAAAGAAGTTCGGAGCCGATATTCTCATCAACGTCGCGCTGCCTTACCAGGATCTGACGCTCATGGACGCCTGCCTTGAAGCCGGTGTGGACTATGTGGACACCGCCAACTACGAGCCTCAGGATACTGCCAAGTTCGAATACAAGTGGCAGTGGGCTTATCAGGAGCGGTTTCAAAAAGCAGGACTCACGGCACTGCTGGGAAGCGGATTTGATCCCGGAGCGACCAATGTCTATTGCGCTCATGCGGCAAAACACCATTTCGATGAAATCCACACCCTGGACATCGTGGACTGCAACGCGGGCAGCAACGGCCTGCCTTTTGCCACTAACTTCAACCCTGAGATCAATATCCGGGAAGTGACGGCCAAGGGCCGGTTTTGGAAAGATGGCGCATGGCACGAAACGGACCCGATCAGCGTGGGCACGGAATTTGATTTCCCCGGCGTGGGGCCGAAAAAGATGTATCTCCTCTATCATGAGGAGTTGGAGAGTCTCTCAAAGAACTTCCCCACCGCGCGGCAGATGCGGTTTTGGATGACTTTCTCCGACAATTATCTGACGCACCTCCGCGTGCTGGAGAACGTTGGCATGACCAGCATCAAACCGGTGATGCATGAGGGACGCGAGATCATCCCTCTCCAGTTCCTCAAAGCTGTCCTGCCTGATCCGGGCAGCCTTGGCGCGAAGACGGTGGGCAAGACGTGCATCGGCGATCTTATTACTGGAGTGAAGGATGGGAAGGTGAAGCATTACTTCGTCTGGAACGTCTGCGATCACGAAGAGTGCTTCCGCGAGACCGGTGCTCAGGGCGTGAGCTACACCACCGGCGTGCCCGCCATGATCGGCGCCAAGATGATTCTTGAAGGCAAGTGGAAGAAACCCGGCGTTTGGAACATGGAGCAGTTCGATCCTGATCCGTTCATGGCTGATATGAACCGCTACGGTCTCCCGTGGCAGGAGAAGGAGATGGCGGAAAATCCGCTGGCGGGGATACCGGCGTGAAGGCGGGGATTTGCATCCCCTGCAGTTCCGGAATGTCCTTTACATCGCTCCGTCATTGACGGATAGTGAACTGTGCGCCTCACGTTCAGCGAAACCAATATTTTTACCCGGCAGATCACAACACTTTTATAGGATGAGGAATTCAGTGCTCTACAATGGGTACTGATGGCCCACCCGGAAAAAGGAGATCTCATTCGCAGTTCCGGCGGACTTAGAAAATCCGTGGGCCAGTTCTGGTCGGGAAACGTGGCGGCATCCGCATCATTTATTTTTGGCACCTTCCGGGACGCTCCATCCTGTTTCTTTTCGCCTATCCCAAGAACGAACGCGACGACCTTACTGCGCAGCAATTAAAACTTCTGAAAACCATTATCGAATCCGAATTCCCATGAAAGACGAACTCTTCCAGCAACTGGTTATCAGCCTCAAAGAAGGCGGTGCCATTCTCCGCGGAAAGAAAAGGCCCGCGCGCCAGACGAGTCTGCGCTGGCCGGACGCCCGGTTGGTGAGAGAAAAGCTTGGTCTCACGCAGAGCCAGTTTGCTGCACTCATTGGTATCAGTCCGCGAACACTCCAAAACTGGGAACAGGGTCACCGTCGTCCGGAAGGAACCGCGCGAGCCCTGTTGCGAGTCGCCGAACGCCATCCAGAGGCCGTGCTTGAAGCCTTGCATTCGTGACGCCGCTGGCCTTCGCCGGATTCCCAGGGTTCCCGCTTTATTCTTAATCAAACGCAGTCAATCTTCGACAACGGACAGTTTCCAGCTGCCGACTCTTATCCGAACCTGCCTTGAATGAACACGTCCTCCCACAACGGCGATTCGACTCCGTCACAGGTCAATCCACCATCATTGGAGGACCGATCGTCACCGCAGCCGAACGAGCAGCTTGTTCCGCCCTTAACCGCGAGCGAACGCGCGGCATCATGGAAGCAGTTGCGCTCGTTGCATCGGGGCAATCGCTTGCGGTTGATGTTTGGACTTCCCTTGTTGCCAGACGGATCAGGGAGTGGGACTTCCCGCTAATACCACTGGAGCGGATGGGTTTCCGTCACGACGAAGACGGATTCCTCACCAATGACCGCTTGATCCCGTTGCCCAGCGGCGCGGAAGCACAGCCGTTTTTGGAAACACAATCGGGAGTGGTTTATAAGCTCTTTGATCTTCGTCCGAACGGCTCGCTCGGAAAAAAGTTGTCCTATGAACCTAACGAAGACGGCGCATTCGAACTAGTTCCCTGCGATGCCGTGCTTTCGGATACACTGGACAAAATCACTACTCTGCATGATGCAGGCGCCCATCCCTCGGAGATTGCAGGCATAAGCCACGAGTGTGATTATCTGATCGTGAAGCAGCCGCTCGCTCAAAAACCGTCCTATCATCAGAGCACACTGGCACCGGAACATCGTGAGGAGTTTCTCAAGGACCGCGCCCGGGCAATTGAGAACATTCGTGGTGTGACGTGCAGCGGGGGAGGTTTCCGACAGACCACCGGAGTCATTTTCGTCCACGACCAACCCTGGCTCGTCGCTGATCTGCACCACCGGAATATCATGCGAAATCATGAAGGTGAGCCGACCATCATCGATGCACTCATTGGACCGGTTTCTCCGGCTGCATGCAAGGCCGTGCCGGAGTTGGCGCGGGCGGTGGATGAAGCCCGGATATGGGCGAAGACTGGTACCCGGCCACAATCAAACGCATTTGATATGCTTGACGACGCAGACCTCTGAACTTAGCGCCGGTATTTGTTAGGTTGCGTCGATTGATTTGATTTACTTTGGCGCCGTGGCGGTTCGCTCTGACTGAATTCGGATGAGATCCAGCACTCCGCGCCGTTTGTCTTCGTTTCGAATAGAAGAAGCCCATTCGGTGGCGCCCTCAGGGTCGCTGCCGGCAATGCTGCGGACGAGCATCTCCACCATATTGTCCCGGCCTTCGATGGTGACCGGCTGGGAATTCAACCATGCGGATGCCGACTCGGGGTCTTTGTACGCGAGCCGGCCAAATACTCCTGGCCGGGCTGAATCCCGTGCGGGACCTTCCGGCAGTGAATCAAGCCATTGGAGAGCCGTCGAAGGGTCAGTTATTGTTTTGGAAAGCGTATCCACTGCGGCCTTCATGCTCTCGACGCTGGCGGAGTTAGAGCGAATGGCTTCCGCTACAGCAGGGGCCAGTGCGGCGAAGTCCTCCTCGCGCAGAGGGACTGTCTGCACAGCTTCCAAACGCTGCTCCGCCGGAAGATGGAGAAGCAACGCCGTGCGTTGTGCTGATTCCCAAAAAGAGTCCTGTGTGCTGAACACACTGTTCAATGCCTCCCGCCTCGCCGCAGTGTCCGGGAGACCGGTGAAGGCGCTCAAGTCCGCTTCCGGATTGGTGAGCGCGCCATGCAGCGCCAGAACGGCTTGCGGGCCGGCGCGGTGAGTCTCCGGCAGCGCTTCAATCATGCGTCCAAGCACCTCGCTGCCACTCTTGTTTAGAAGGTGCGTCAAAGCCATCAGCGAACTCCGGTCCACTTCTCCTCCGGAAACCATGGAGCGCAGGGCGGTCATCGTTTCCTCCGGCTGTCGCGCCAAATTTCCGGCCCAAAAATTGAGGATGCTGTTGGCCGACGAACTCCCACCGTGTTTGATTCCCGCCATGAACTCGGCGGCATATTGCGGTCCGAGGGCATACGCATTCTCGAAAAGACTGCCACTCTCCGCCTCTGTTAGTCCCGGCATTCGCAGCAGGCTCAGCATTCTTTCCGGCCCGGCATAGGAAATTTGGTCGCGCAGTTGATTCAAGGCATAGTGGCGCTCGTTTTCTTTGAGCCCGGCAAGAAAAGACGCAATCTCGGACGGTTTTCCCCTGGCGGCGAGCTGCTCTGCCAGCGGCTGGAGCATTCTGAGGCGCTCCTTTTCGCTCAGCGAAGTGAATTTTGTCAGGGCCGCAGCGGGATCGCGGTCCACTTCACAAGCCGCCAGAGACGTCAGCGCGGCGTCGCGGGCACTGCTGCCCTCCGGAAGCGCCGCCATTACCGCAGCCAGCCGGTCCGGCGCGATAAACGCGATATCGGCGATGATCTCCCTCATCGCCGAAGAGTCGCGGAATGATCCGTCGATAAGCCACTTACAGGCGGCTGCGGGATCGCGTTGCAACCAAACGCGAAATGCGGGTCCTGCCTCGCGGGAAAACTGTGAGTATTTCTCCGCGAACGCCATGGTACCTGCGGGGTCTTTCGTTGCCGCGGCCTGAAGCCATGAAGCACTGCTGGTCCATCTCCATCCGAAAAACCGGGATGCTGTCAGTGCGGACCGGAGATCTTTGGCTGCCAGCGGAGTCAACACGGCGGAAACCCACTCCGGCGCGGGCTTTTCGTTAGCAGACCACCTGCGCAGCCATGCAGTTGCCGCTTCCGGCTCAGCGGACGCCCATCGCTCGAGCACGGCCAAATACCATGCTGCTTTATCCGGCGATAGAGGCGGCACCAATTTTTCCATGATGGCCCTGGCCTCACTGATGGACATGCCAGCCGCTTGTTTGCGGGCCTCCACCCGCCTGCCGAGCGGCGACCGAATGACGGGAAGGGCTGACCCGGTTGGTAAATTCTGCACCGAAGCCGGTTGCTGCACCGGCACCAAATCTACATGCGGTTTTTCCGGCCATTGCCGCAGCAGGAAGAAGCCCGCGGCAAATGCGATGGCCGTCAGGACAGGTGTCAGCGCAGGTTTCATGGCGGCGGGGTTTTGCGGATTTCCTTCACCCGCGCGGCAATATTCTCCGCCGCCTGGGGAGTTTTCATATTTTCGCGCAACTCCCGCAGAAGCAATTCGCGCGAGTTACGGTCCGGAAACGAGGCGCACCATGCGGCGAGCACCTCCGGATCGGTTGACCTTTGCAACGCCTGACGGGCCAGACCCCGACCGCTTAACCGGCTGCCCCCTGTCAGGGAGAACCAGTCGTCGTTTGGAAGGTCTGCAGCCATTTCCCAGGCGAGAGGTACGACTTTCGAACGAAGCTCTTCAGGAAGCGCGAGCAGCCATGACTGCGCGGCGGCAGGTTCACTTGCGGCCCAAAGATTCAAGGAGCGCATGATGTCATGCGGATTGCCGCCGGTTTTCCAAAACTCCGCAGCCGACGGAGAGGTGAGAAGCGCCGCGGCCTGTTCCGGCTGTGTGACCGCCAGCATCCCGAGCATGCGGCCCCACAGTGCCGGACGATTTTCCAAGTTATGAAGAACCGTTTGCGCGGCTTCCGGATGATGCCGGACGAGATGCAGCATGGCATCGTCGTGGGAATTGTAGATTGGATTGACGCCCAGCCGGGAAAAGAGATCGACGAAGACAGCGGCATTTCCCTCTTTTGCGGCTGCCATCAATAACAACGGTTGTGCATAGCGCAGATCCGCGGGGTCTTTCAGGTCCGCCACAAATGCCTGCAATTCAGAAAGGCTGCGGTCTCCCAGCGCTGCCATGACCGGATAAGCGCGGCCAGGATGATCCTTTGCGAATTGCTTCGCTCGCGCTGGATCCCCGGCGAGCCATGCTTTAAGTCCGTCCGGCATCGTCAGGTCCTGGCGGGAGACGAACAGTTGCAGAGCAGCGTCGGGATCGCGTTTCGCCAGCCACTCTGCTTTGATGCGCCCTGCAATAGGATGAGTTGCCTCCAGCTTCGCAAGAACGCCGGCTGAATCTGCGGAGTTTTGATTCAACAGCCCTTCCACCGCCCCGACCATCCAGCCGTAGTCCAGGTAACCATGCGGCACCTTGCGGAGCCATGCAGCCAGGGCGGCGGGATCACTTTCCGAAAGGCGTTCCACGAGCGCCTGACAAATTCCTTCGCGCACGCGGCGTTCGACTTTGTACGAACGAACATCCGGCGGCAGATACTCTTCCAGCCACTCGGCAAGCTGCGCCGCGGGCACGCCTTCCAACTGCTCATAGATGCCGGCAGCGCCGTCGTCACCCCACAGCGCCCTTAATTCCTTTAAGTTTGAAACGGCGGCCGCTGAGGAGGCGGCTTTCCGGGAATGGTTCGTTTCACCGGCAGAAGCCACCGCGCTGGATTTGCTCTGCTTTGCGGTCGGGACCGCTGTGTCTTCACCCCGTGACAGCCATCCCGTTGCGGCGCCCGCAGCAAGTCCGAAGAACGGAATGACGTGACTCAACTTCATGGCCAGCCATTGTGCCGGAAACCGTCATCCCAGGCAAGTTCGAACCTGACAAGTCTAAAGGCGTTCGTAGGGAACGGAGAAGGTGTCACCCTGGCGCATGTCGCCGGTGGTGTATCCTTTTTTGAACCAGCGGATGCGCTGGGCTGAGGTGCCGTGAGTGAAGGAGTCCGGCATCACCTGGCCGCCGGATTGCTTTTGCAGGCGGTCGTCGCCGATGGCGTTGGCGGCGGTGAGGCCCTCTTCGATATCGCCCGCCTCGAGAATGCTGCGCATTTTATCTGCATGGTAAGCCCACACGCCGGCGTAGAAATCCGCCTGCAATTCCAGCCGCACGGAAAGCTGATTGAATTGAGGAGTGCCATGCTTGCGGGCGACCATATCAGAAGCGCCGGTGAGTTTTTGCACATGATGACCCACCTCATGGGCGATCACATAGGCCTGGGCAAAATCCCCGGGTGCCCCGAACCTCGATGCCAATTCCTCGAAGAAGCTCAGGTCAATGTAAACCTGCCGGTCGCCGGGACAATAGAACGGACCCGTGGAGGCTGAAGCGCGGCCGCAGGCCGATTCGACGAGACCGGAAAAGAGGACGAGCCGGGGATTTTCATAGGGAATATTGGCCTGCTGCGGCAGGATTCTGGCCCACACGTCTTCGGTGCTGGCGAGGACTTTGGAGACGAATAGTTTGGCGGCATTCGCTTCGGGCGTGTTGGGAATGTTCTGCTCCACCGCGGGGCCGCCCTGATTCAGCAGCGCCGAAGGATCTCCGCCCATGAGGGCAATAACTACGGCGAGGATGACTGCTCCGATGCCGCCTCCAATGACGGTGCCTTTCCCCATGCCGCGGCGGTCCTCCACATTTTCACTTTCGCGTTCGTTTTCGATTCTCATGGCGGGTGCGCGTTAGCTTTGCAGGAACCGTTCCTGTCCAGCGGGGTGATGGCTACTTTCCGGGCATCGATACCTCAGTCGCAAAGCCCTGCACGGTGTTGCCTTCGATTTTCACATCCTCCGCGCCCTGACAAACCGAGATGCCGGTGCGTTTTGCCGGGCCGCGTGTTTCCTTCAGGGTGTTGCCTGAGAGCATCACGCCGCGGGCCGGGGCATCAAATTTGATGGCTGCTCCGTCATCGCCCCCGTTGTCGGTAAGGGTATTCCGTTCGATGACGTTGCGGTGGCCGGCAGCGGCGGCGTCTTTTTCAGGACGGAACAGAATGCCGGCCTGCCTGCTGCCGGTGATGGTGTTGCCGCGAACGATGTTGTCGGTATCGCGATGGCCAATGGAAATCCCGAGGCGGTTACCGGTGATAGTGTTGGCCTCAGCGAGACCCCCGCGGACTCCCCAGCAAAAGAAGATGCCGATATCGTTGCCTTCGAGATTGCACTCACGGATGATGGAGCGCTGCGATCCACTGCCGGGGTGAAGACCAAGGCCGGTGTGGCCGTGGGAGTGGCATTTTTCGACGAGCACGTCGTGGCAGATCTGCCATGACAAGCCATCACCATGATAATGCCGCGCGTCGAGATTGCGCATGGTAACGCGGCGGCAATCCTGGAGCCATACGCACCCGGCGTAGTTGCCGTCGAGCAGGGCATTGTGGTCCCGGTTTCCATCGAGGGTGAGGTTTTCGATGACAATGTCTTCGATATACTCGCCGCTGAGGATCGGGAAAAGCGTCTCTGCGGTGGCGGTATCCTTGCCGCCGGTGATCCAGACGTTGTTTCGCAGCGGGCGGTCCAGCTTGAAGCGGGCACCGTCGCGAGCGACGAGGGTGCGCTTGATGGCCATGGGTGAGGATTTGGCGCGCAGGCAAAGGCCATCGCCGATTTCAAAGCCCTTTGGATCCTTCAGTGTGATTTCCTGGTCATACCAGTCGCTGTCCTGAGCGAGGACGGTGCCGGAGGAGGCCTCCTTGATGAGCACGGTTTCCTTTCCATGACCGGTCAGCCGCACATGGGAGGCGAGGAACACCGAATTTCGAAAGCGATAGGTTCCCGGCAGGATTTCCACGGTGCCGCCGCCGAGCCGGGCCACATAATCCACCGCCGCCTGGATGGCTTTGTCGGAAGAGCCCTGGATGTCGCCGGCCTGGGCTCCGACCTTTATCGTTAGCTTCGACTCCCACGCAGGCTCGGAGCGGTCATCCCCGGAGGTGGCCCGCGGCGGCGCGGCGGAGGCCGTGGCTAAAGACAGCGCACAACAGGCGAGGGCGAGCATTTTCATATCTCAAATCTGAGAGAGACCCCGCCAAATGCCAAGCTGATAATCCGGGTCCGCCTGATGCAAGGTCTTAAGTTCCATTGGGAATCGCCGCAATCATCCCTTGCCCAGCGGCCCGCGCTGTTCATTTTTAAGCAGACCCAAACCGATCTATGGCGTTTTTCAAAAAACTTACGCTCAAGGGCTTCGGCGAGAAGAAGAAGGACATGCCGGAAGGCCAGTGGCACAAATGCCCGGGCTGCAAAGACATGTTTCATGAAATCGAACTCGCGGACAACCTGCGAGTGTGCCCCAAATGCGCGCACCACTATCCGCTCGATTCGGAGGCGCGGGTGGCGTCGCTGGTGGACGAGGGGACCTGGGATCCCATGGACCTTGACCTGCGGTCTGAGAACCCGCTCGGCTTCAAGGGATACGGGGAAAAGGTGGAGGCAAACATGGCCAAGACCGGATTGAACGAAGCGGTGGCCACCGGGCGGGCGACTGTGCAGAATTACCCTGTGACCCTCGGGGTGATGGATTTCCGTTTTCAGGGAGCGAGCATGGGCAGCGTGGTGGGGGAGAAGCTGACCCGCGCGATTGAAGCGGCGACGGAGGAGCGGCGGGGCTGCATTATCGTTTCCGCATCGGGCGGGGCGCGGATGCAGGAGGGGATTTTGAGTCTGATGCAGATGGCAAAAACAAGCGGCGCGCTGGCGATGCATCATGAAGCGGGGCTGCCGTTTATTTCGGTCCTGACACATCCGACCTTCGGAGGGACCACAGCGAGTTTTGCCACGCTGGGAGACATTATCCTGGCAGAACCGGGAAGCATCATAGGATTCGCGGGGCCAGTGGTGATCCGGGAGACGACGCATCAAAAGCTGCCGCCGGGTTTCCAAACGGCGGAGTTCATGCTTGAGCACGGGCTGGTGGACCGGATAGTGTCGAGACATGATTTGCGCACCGTGGCGGGGAATTTCCTGCGGTATATGATGCCACCTCTTCCGGCAGCACCCGCACCGGCACCGCAGGAATCGGAGCGGGCTGTCGCAGAACCGGTGGGAGTGTGAACTCAACTCCATAAACCCCGGAGCAACTCCTTCTCCGGCACCATGAGGGGAAATTGTTTGCTCATGGGATGAGCGGCGATGCCGGCGAATTCGCGGAGGGATTCGTGGAGATGCTCGGGGCGGATGCGGATGCCGTTGTCGCGGTCGCAGGCGAGAGAGGAGGGATTCACGGGGACGGCGAACTGCTTTTCGTCGGTGGCGCCGATCACGCGATTGCCGCGAATCCCCTGCCCCATGAACATGATAGAGCCGATGGACCAGTGGTCCTTGCCGTTGCCGCTGTTGTATTCAGGCGTGCGGCCCATTTCGCTCTGGATGACGATCACCAGCTTTTCCCGGATCTTCAACGCTTCGGCGCGCCTCATAAGATAAGCGATGCCGGCAAGGAACTCGGGGATCAGTTCCATTTGATCCTTGTCGTTGTTGGCGTGGCTGTCGAACTGGCTAATGGTTAGGTTGGCGGAGACGCAAACGCCGGCCTTGAATGAGGCGAGAGCGATTTCCACCTGCTGCGAGAGGCGTTCCTTTGGAATTTTGTCAGGGATGTACGGGGTGATGCGTTGCAGGGCTTTGGAATTGAACTGCGCAGCGTAGAGCATGCTTTCCGCGCGCTGCGCGCGGGGCAGGGCGAGAGGTGAAATGGCGGCGCCGGTTTGCTCCTTGAGCGCGCGTTCGATGCGGTCGAGCGCGAAGGAATCGTGATAAGGACTCTTAACATTTCCTTCGATGCTGTCGGCATTGGCGATGCGCTGCAGGGAAGGAAGATAGGGAATGCGCGACATGGCGACGAGATTCCCGGTGTTCGAGTAGTTGCCGAAGGTCAAAAACGAGAGCGGGCAGCCGGGTCCTTTGCAGGCGGCGACGAGCGCGGCGAAGGTGGGGAAGGCGAGACTATCCAGTTTGCCGGTGGCCATGTAGCGCTGGCCTGGAGAGTGGTTGTTGACAGAGTAGTCGATGCCATTCACGACGAGCAGTTCGCTGCCGAAGGCCTTGTAGAAGTCCTCGTTGCTCATGCCCCCTTTGATGTGAGCAGCGTTCGGCGCGAATTTGAGGTTCCCCTGAGTTTTGATATCGCCCTCTTTGTAAAGGCGATTGATGCCGCCGGTGCCCTTGGGGTCCATGAGATAGGTGGTATCCCATCCGCCGGAGGCGTTGAAGACGGCAAAGTAAGGACCGTCGTACGGCGGCTGCTCCTGCTGCGCCGCGCGTGCATTCGGCAGCCAGAGAGGAGCGGCGAAGCCGAGGCCGGCGATGCTGCAACGCTTCAGGAAGTCGCGGCGCGACTGAAAGGTGTGGTGGTCATTCATACAGGAAGTCGCGCTGACGGAGGAGGTAAGTGACGACGGCGCGCCACGCGCGCACCGTGTAGTGTTTGTCTTTGAAGCGCTCTTCGCCGCTGGCGCGGCAGTGATAGTTTTCCAGGTCCTCAAGATCCTTCTGCTGTTTCGCGTCACTAACAATTCCTGAAAAAAGAGCGAAACTGCGATAGACGGCGGGGCTGTCGATGTCGTCGTAACGGCCCAGGATTAGCTGGTGCAGATACGCAATGGTCTGCCGGATGCGGCGATCCGACTCCGGTGATTCGTCCGGCAGCACGCCGGGCTCCATGTCAGGAAAAAGGCGGCGCTGGCCGGGTTCTTTGACAAAGTCCGAAGCGACGTTTTTGCAGGCCACTTCGTCCGCGAGAGTGCGCTGGATGGCACCCATGGCCCCGCTGGGATCGGCGGCGCGCTCAGTCACTTCTTTGGAATCGATGCCGCCATAGAGCAGGGCGTATTCCGAATCCTTCAAGCGTTTCCATGGCTTGCCGAAAATGGCGGCGACTTTGCGTTCGAGCTGTTCCGGGCTGAGCATGCGGGCGAGGCCGAGATCGGCGAGTTCGGCTTCGCGCTGCGGATTGGCGGCGGCGGTTTCCAGAGCGTCGGCGCGGTAAAAGGGAGATACGACCCATTCCTTGAAGACCTCTTTCAGATTGAAGCCCGCCCTGGCAAAATGCGCGGCGATGCGCTCGACTTCACCGCGCTGCGCATGATACGCGCGCTGCTTTGCGTCGAACAGGGGATCGTCGAGAGCCTTTGGCGGCAGGAGGGTTTTACGCCCTGTGAGCATGTAATACACATGCTCCACCATGGTGGTGGCAAAGCGCGGGTCTTTGATGGTGTGCTCCGCGAGCCATTGGAGGGAGCGCCAGTGCTGGCTCTCCGGCATGTCTTCGCCCTCGAATCCGGCGGGGAACATATCCTTGAACCAGCCGTCTTTGCGCGGTCCGAAAACACCTTCGAGACTGTAGTAGTCCTGGAAGATGCCCGCGACCGGATCGAGCGTTTTGTGACACACCACGCACTCCGCGGCTTCCATGGTGGGGACCTTGTATTTTGCGGTGACGGCGGCGGCATCGGAGACGCGCGCGGCGAGTTCCAGGACGTCAACGCCGAGGAAGTGCTGGTAATACATCCGCGCCCGCAGGCGGTTCCGGTTTGTCTCCGTGGTGGGATAGCGGCGCAGGTACTGGAAGATGCTGAGCATCCCGGCGTGAGGGTAGAAACCGGTTTCGGATTTTTGATCACCACGGCTGCCGCGGTCGCGACTCTGGAGAGCTTTGAGGCGGACGGGGATATACTCGAACGGGTCCTCTGTGCTTTTAAAGTGTTCCTGAAGCTCCTCGAAAATGCCGTAGCCGCGCGCGGTGTAGGGAGAGAGCATGATGTAATCGGCGGTGACGATTTCGGTGAAGGGCCGGTCGTTGCGCACGATGTACTTGATCAATTCGAGCGGCTCGCGCAGGAGGGCTTCGCGGTAGTTATCGTCGAGTTTGTAGCGGACCTTTTGGCGGGCGTCTTTGTCGGAAATGCAATCGAGGTTGAACTTTCCTGTCCAGTGGCGCGTTTCGCTGAAGTGGTCGTAGGAGAGGGCGCTTTCGGCACCATCGTCATAACCGCGGACGAGGAAGATATCGTTGAAGGCCTCCGCGAGCCTTTCGTAAAAGGCGTCCTCCTTCATCACGGCATCAAGCACCGGCCCCATGGCGGCGAGGCCTTTTTCCTGAATGGCGAAGAGTTCCTGAGAGGCGGGGAGGCGAGCGGCGAGAGAAAGGGTGGCCCGGCGGAGGAGGCGGCGGTTGTCGATCATGGCAACGCCTTTGAAGAAAGAGGGGGCATTGGGATCCGGTGGCACGCCGGCATTGGCCGGTACCGGGCCGTGCGGAGTGTTCAGCCGGCGGACATATTCTGCGAGGATGCGGTAGCTGGTGGAATCCGGTTTCAGCACGTCCTCGCCTCCATGGTCGAGACCGCCGGTGGCTTTTAGCAGCAGCCGGGACTCGTTCTTTTCGCGAAGGGCTGCCATGGCCGCGAAGGCGGCGCGGTTTTGCCTGAGCGCGCCGGGGCGCTCCGGTTCCGGAACACGCGAAGGGTCCACGAGGATGAACTTGCTGTCCTCCCCGTCTCCGCCGGTCTTGTGGCATTTCAGGCAGGATTGCATGGCCACCTTGGTCCACACTTCGTCCTGGAAATAGTTGTCCACGGCGGTGCAGGCGGTGGCACCGTGATCATTGCCGCCGGGGGGGCGTTTTGGCTTTTCGGCGTCTTCCCCAAAAGCGCAAATTGACGAAACCAGCAGCAGGCAGACTGCAGCGAGCCGGAACGTGACTGATGCGAAGGGGAAGCGGTTCATGGGAGGATGAACAAACGGAAGATACCACCCACGAATTTCGAGGCAACCGCGGTGCCGGAAGGTCCATGCCGGGGACAGTTCGCGGCGCAGCTGGGCAGACGATAAATAAGTATTATTAGTGCGCGCTCGCAAAAAATAATTGGTTTGATTTGGTTTGATAAAGCCTGATTTTTCCCGGCCCACGGGCACCGAGTAATACAATTCCGCTTTTGGCCGGTTGAGCCGGGGACGGGCGTGACGAACCGGAGGAGACGTCGCCGGTGGGGACGAAAGGCCTTTCATAAGCGAAAGAGAAGTCCTCTGGACGTGGTTCGTGGTCATAGGGAACTTCGGTGATTAAACCACCTGCCTGTCAAATGGTTTTCCGCCTGTTCCGGCGGGTTTCATGCAACGATGTGGACGCGGCGGGTCCTTCTGAAACGGAAAGGCCCGTAGAATTCTCTGATTTGCTCTCCTGTTCGCTGCGGCGAAGCCGTCAACCTTCTCAAGACCGGGGTTCGGGTCACGACGACGCAGAACTCCGCCGCGGAATCACTCAGAATTCTTTCGGCAATTTTACTGCCCGGGAAATTCCGGCCAGTCCCAGTCGAGGCCGCGGGCTTTCAATTGCCCGCGAATCAGTTTGAGGTCCCACACGTACACGCCGCGTTCGTGATTCACGGACATGAGTTTGGTGCCGTCGAGACTGAAAAGATTGATCCGCGGAGAATAGATCAAGGGATCCTCGAGCATGGCGATTTCGCGGCCGGTGGCGTGTTCCACCAGACGAACGCCGGTGGAGGCCCGAACGGCCACGATGCGGCTGTCCGTGGGTGAGAAGACGCCGGCTTTGCCCACCGGCGGCCCGGCTTCCCAGGTCTCCATGGAAAAAACCCGGCCGCCGTCATGGTTCAAGTAAAGGTACTTGCTGTCGCTGCTGAAGTAGATGGGATCCGCGCCCGCGGCTCTATCCGCCAGTATCCTGACAGGTTTTTCCGGATTGGCGGGATCCCAGAGTTTGGCGTCGCCGAGAGAGTGGGTTGCGGTCGCTATCCATTTGCCGTCCGGGCTCACAGTGATCCGGGAAACATCCGCTCCGGCAGCGAACCGGATGGGTTTGTCCATCCGGTCGGCATGGTGGATCCATCCTCCCGCACGATCCTGGTGCCCCTCCATGGCCCGGTGGCAGATAACGATCAACTTTCCATCCCCGCTCTGAGACATGGATTGCTGTCCCTGTGCAGGGAGCAGTTCGGGAGGGCCTACGACCACTCCACCCGGTGCGCTGGCGTCCTCTTTTATAGTCCAGCGGGCGAGACCGTTTTCCAGAAGTGTCAGGAGATTTCCGGATGGCTCGAACAGGAGGTGTCCGTCGAACAACTTCGCCGGGACGAATACCAGTTCGTGGTGGCTCTCTAAATCCCAAATGCCAAACCCTTCGGAGGTGGATACCCCCAGCCAGCGCTTGTTCGGATGAACCGACATGCGGAGGTAGCGCTGTTCCGGAGAGCCGCCGCTGTGCACCAGAAGGCGAAATTCCTCGCCGGAGGCGACATCCCAGATGCCGGCTTTCCCGTCATTAACCCCTGAGGCGAGGCGCGATCCATTCCACACCAGCCGCAGGGAAACCGCGGAGGGATAGTCAAACATGATGGGGCTTCCGTCTGCTTCAAGCAATTCGAGCAACGACGACCACCCTGTCGCAGCCAGCAGGTTGCCGGTAGAATTGAAAGACAGGGTCGTCACCGTTTGGCGGGTTTTCTGCTCTGTTCCGGCCTGCCAGGTGCCGGTGTTATACATGCGGAGCCACTTGTGATGGTCCGCGACCGCCAGGCTCCGGCCGTCGGGGTGCCACGCGACAGCGGTGATGTTCTCCATTCCGGGCAGCGACTTCACCAGACCGCCGGTTTCGAAATTCCGAATCTCAATGACATCCGCAAAATAGGATGAGACAGCCAACCAGGGTTCGGATGGATGCAGGGCGATGTTCACTTCACGCCTGAAGGGGCCCGCGGGCAATTTGTTGAGCGGCGATCCGCCTGCGAGGGCGAAGCGGAGGATGCGGCCGTCGTTATAGGCGACGAGAACATCGTTCGTGCCGTGGAAGGCGGCCATGCGGGCACCGGGCAAGTCCAGGACGCGATGTGGAGGTTCGCTTAGGCGCCAGATGTGCAAGGCGCGGTTGACAGTGCCGTCAATATTGACGTGCTGCAGCGCGATGCAGCCGCCGTCCGGGCTGAAGGTCGGAATGGCGGGATTTCCGAGTCCTGGCAGGTTGTATATCTCCACATCGTCTGCCGCGCGCCGGATGCTGCAATTTCCTTTCACGTCCACGCGGGCAATCAATTTCTGCCAACTGTCAGATGCCATGGTAATGGAATCCGGAAGCCAGGAAACGGCCGAGGGCGTGAAGCGGAGATCGGGGCGCACCAGAGCGGCCATGAGGCCGGTGCGGATTTCACGCATCTTTGTTGGCGGAGAACCGAGAGACCGCGCGATATGTGCGGCCTGCTCCAGTGTATCGAGACTGTCGAAGCGTTGTCCGGGCCGGCCAGTCAGGCGGTTGGCCTGAGCCTGCGCGATGAGCGCCTCCAGCAGTTTCTCTGATTTTTCGTGCTCGCTTTGTCTCGCGCGAATCATGCCCCACGTCGTTCCAACGATTCCCGCAATGAGAGCTGCCAGAACGAACGATCCGGCCAATACCGGACCCTTGTGCCGCTTCACCAACTTGCGAATCCGGTACCACGCCGAGGGCGGAGAGGCCAGCACCGGCTCATCGTGCAGATAATGCTCGATGTCCCGCGCGAGGCCGCTCACGGTTTCGTATCGCCGGGTGCGGTCTTTTTCCAAACACTTCAGGGCAATCCAGTCGAGGTCACCCCTGACTTTTTCGATAAGGCCCGGGGGATCCGTGCGACGGCTCGCAGCGGCGGTTTTGAGATCTCCGTGAGTCAGCGAGCTGAGCCTGGTGGAAGGTTTCGGCGGATCGTCTTCATGGATGATGCGTCTGATTTCCTGAATGCCCGCACCGACGAGGGTTTCCGCATCGAACGGCGTTTTGCCGGTTAGGAGTTCATAGAGCAGCACGCCCAGGGAATAAATGTCGGAGCGGGTATCGATATCCGGAGTGGCCATGGTCGCCTGCTCCGGACTCATATAGGCGGGCGTGCCGATGAACTGTTCGAAGGCGGTGAAGACGGTCTTGTCGGTAAGGCGCTGGTCCGTGGCTTTCGCGATTCCGAAATCGATCACTCTGGGAATAGCCACACCGTCGCTCTCGGCCACGAGGATGTTAGAGGGTTTGATATCGCGGTGGATGATGCCCTTCTGATGAGCGTGTTGAATAGCGTGGCAAACCTGTGCGAAAAGCTGCAGACGCGCCTCAGTGGACAGTTGATGCCGGTCGCAGTACTCGGTTAGCTTTACTCCGGGCACGAGTTCCATGGCGAAGTAAGGCCTGCCGGATTCCGTGGCGCCGGCATCAAAAACCTTCGCGATGTTGGGATGATCCATGAGAGCCAGCGCCTGCCGCTCCGCTTCAAACCTTGCGACGACTTGTTTTGTATCCATTCCCAGTTTGATTACCTTGAGCGCGACGCGCCGCCGCACCGGCTCCTCCTGCTCCGCCATGTACACGATGCCGCAGCCACCCTCGCCGATTTGCTGCAGCAGTTTGTATCTGCCGATCCTTTGTCCGGCGGCGGCCTCCGGTTTTTCTCCGGGGAACAATTGTGCATCCGCCAGCATGGAAGGCCCCAGAAAGGCACCCGCTTCCTCGTTCGCTTCCAGCAATGAATGGACCTGATCCCTCAATTCAGAATCACCCGTGCAGGCAGCATCGAGAAAATGCTCGCGCTCCGGTCCCGCGGGCCGGCTTCTCGCTCCGTCGAATACTTCCATGAGCCGGTCAGCGCTTCCCATATTCGTTAATCAATAGCGGTGAGTGTCCGCGGGATGCCATGCGAAAAAATCCGCCGCATTCCCTCAAATGAATCCGCCGGGCATCGAGTCGCCCCGGGTGCGTTTTATTTCACGGAAAAGCCACGCGCGGGCAAACGCCCAGAGCCGTTCCGCGGTGCTGCGCGAAACTCCCATTTCCTCCGCCGCCTGCGCCTGGGTCAAACCGACGAAAAAACAAAGCTTAACGAGTTCAGCGGCGCGCGCCTCGACGGAAGCCAGCTTATCGAGAGCGTCATGCATGGCGAGGAGATCATCATCCGGCATGGGCGCCGGAAGGTCCACGCATTCCAGATCCTCCCGCTGCAGCTTGCCGCCATGCCTTACGGACATTTTGCGCCGGGCGGATTCCACGAGGATGCGCCGCATGGCTTCGGCGGCGGCTCCGAAAAAATGGCGGCGGTTTTCAAAGCGTCCCGGGTTCTTTCCGCCCGTCAATCGCAGCCACGCTTCGTGCACAAGGGCCGTCGGCTGCAGGGTGTGTCCCTGTTTTTCGTTTGCCATCCGGTAGCGCGCCAATTGGCGGAGTTCCTGATAGACCGCCGGCAACAGGCTGTCCGCGGCAAGTTCGCCCGGGTCTTCGATGCCATCAAAGGATTGAGGGCCGTCGTTCATGAATTCACAACTTATCCCAATAGCCGGGACTTGCGCCGAAAAACTTTAACGGGCCATGAAGTGACATTTATCATGTCCGGCAGCGTGCGGTGAAGGGTATATGAGGAAAGCAAGGCTTGTCAGTCCCTGAGGTTTCGCTATCATGTTACCCCCGGTCCTCAATCCCCCTCCACTCAGCTAATGATTTCTGCCATGTGGCGCCTCCTGGCGGCAGCGTGGGCTTTTGCCTTTGCAGCAAAGGCCGGCGGCGCGGTCGTGATTTCGGAAATCGCCGCCGCTAACAAGACAGGTCTTATCGATGAAAACGGCGCGCATGTGGACTGGATCGAATTGTACAACGATGGCGCGCAGCCGGTGGATCTGCATGGATGGCATCTGACGGACGACCCGCTGCGGCCCGCGCGGTGGGAGTTTCCGCCGACGGTGATTGCACCTGGCGCTTATCTTGTGGTCTTCGCATCGGGCAAGGACCGCAGCGATGCCGGCAGCCCTTTGCACACGGATTTCTCGCTGGCCGCCGAAGGCGAATACTTTGCGCTGACGGACGCTGCGGGCGTGAAAGTGGACGGGTTTTCCCACGGATTTCCGCCGCAGGTGGCGGACGTATCCTGGGGCAGAGTCCCAGGGAAACCGAAACGCTTCGCCTACTTTTACACCCCCTCGCCAGGATTTCCGAATCAGGCCACGCCCGCGAGCGATCCTCCCGTTTTGAGCGAAGGGGGACGCACCTTTACCGATCCCTTTACAGTAACGCTGAGTTCCGGGGAGCAGGACTCGGAAATTTATTACACGCTGGACGGCTCGGAGCCGACCATTGCATCGACTCCCTACACCGGCCCGATAACCATCAACGTGAGCACAAGACTGCGCGCGGTGGCGGTGGCTCCAGGACATGCGGTAAGTCTCACCAGCGGAGCGGTCTATCTGCAACTCGCCGGCAATATTGCCTCTGCGGACTCGAATCTGCCACTGATGATCATTGATAATTTCGCCGCCGGAAAACCGACTTCCGGAACCAATGCGGCATGGATGATCTTCGAGCCCGGCGTCAATCAGCGAACCACGCTCACGGCGCCGCCGTCGTTTTCAACGTCTGCATTCGTCAAGGTCCGCGGCAGTTCCACCGCAGGCGCCAGCAAATATTCCCTGGCCGTGGAGGCGCGCAACGAGGCCGGCGGCGACCGCGATTTCGTTTTACTGGGACTGCCGGCGGATTCCGACTGGATCCTCACGGCTCCGTATGAGTTCGACCGCGCCCTCATCCGGAATCCTCTGATGTATGATCTCAGCCGCCAGGCCGGACGCTATGCGCCGCGCACCCGCCAGGTGGAACTCTACATCAACATCGACGGAGGCGCCGTGTCCTCCGCGGATTATTTCGGCGTCTATACCCTAACCGAAAAAATCAAACGCAGCGCCGCAAGGATTGACATTGCCGAAATCAGCCCGCTGGACAATGCGGGCGCCGCGGTCACCGGCGGGTATGTGCTGAAAATCGACCGCGCGGACGACGGCGAAACCGGATTCAACGCCGCGGGGCAGACGATTTTTTTCGTGGATCCTGACGAGCCTCAAATCACGAGTTCTCAAAAGGCCTGGCTGACGGCCTGGTTCAACAGTTTCAAGAGTTCGTTCTCCGCATCCGATTTTTATGATCCACTTCTTGGTTATGCCAAATGGATCGATCCCGCGGCGTTCGTGGACCATCATATTCTGAATGTAGCGGCGAAAAACGTGGATGCGTTCCGGCTGAGCGCCTACTTTTTCAAGGACCGGCTGGGCCGCCTCAACGCCGGTCCGCTGTGGGACTTTGACCGCTCGCTGGAATCCACGGATGTGCGCGACAACAACTTCAACACCTGGCGCGGGGAAAATGTCGTGGGCGGTGATATGGGCACGGACTTTTTCCATTACACCTGGTATGTCGATATGTTCCGCGACGAGAATTTCTGGCAGCGCTGGATTGACCGGTACGATGAGCTTCGCCGCGGAGCGCTGAGCGACGGGAACGTGGAGATAACCGTGAATGCCCAGGCCGAAGTCCTGACAGAAGCCGCCCCGAGAAACTTTGCACGCTGGAACGACAAACAACCGCGCTTTGGCGGATGGGCTGCCGAAGTGGACCACCTGCGCACGTGGCTTACCGAGCGGCTCCATTGGATGGACGATCAATTCACGCGCCCGCCGGTGGCAAATACCTCCGGCGGTCCGGTGCCTGCGGGATTCATGCTCGATCTCACTTCACCATCCCTGACAAAACCCGGGGCGCGCATCTATTATACCACGGACGGCACCGATCCGCGGATTTTCGATGTCACCACCGGCCAGCAGATCATCTCGGACACTCTTGTTAGTCTGAACGATCCGGTGAAGGTGCATCTGCCCGCGGCGGATATCGGCACGGCATGGCATGGCGGCAGCGCCTTCGATGATTCCGCGTGGTGGACCGGGTCCCAGGGTGTCGGCTATGATGACGGTTCGGAATACGACCCGTTTATCCGCTTCAACCTTGAATCCCCGCCGCCGGAGCGCCGGATGAAGGGAGTGACTCAGTCGTGCTATCTCCGGTTTCACTTCCCGGCGGACGCCGCACGGATCGCGGCGCTCACGTTTCTCAAACTGCGCATTCGCTGTGACGACGGCATGGTGGCATTTATCAACGGCACCAAACTTCCGGAGTCCATCAAAGCTCCGGCAACGCTTTTGTGGAACAGCGGAGCGACGGCCAACACCTCCGACGGCATCGCCAGGGTGTTTGCGGACTTCATCATTTCCAATCCGCAGGACCTGCTGAAAGAAGGTGACAACGTGCTCGCGATCCACGGGCTGAACGCCACGCTGAACTCGACTGATTTCCTCCTCCAGTTGGAACTGCTGGGAGGCTACGTTCCGGCCAACGCTCCGGAAATGTCTCCTCAGGCGCAGGTGTGGAACGGGCCGCTCGCCATCTCCGGCACCACCCACATTGTGGCGCGCACCTATGATCCCGCCGGGCCGTTCGAACCATATCCCGTCACAGGCCCTCCCACGGGACAAACGCCGGTGGGCAGTCACTGGAGCGCGCCGCTGCGGCTGAGTCTCCTGAACGGCACGGTGCCCGCCAGTGCCGCCAATCTCACGGTCTCGGAAATCATGTACCATCCCGGTCCGCTCACGGCAGCGGAAATGGCGGCGGGTTTCACCGAACGGAGTGACTTTGAGTACCTTGTGCTGCAAAACACCGGGGCTCTTCCGGTGGACCTCACAGGGATTCATTTTACGGCCGGCATCGAATTTACGATGCCGCTGGGGCTGCAATCCGTCCTTGCTCCGGGCGCGCGGGGCATTCTGGTTCGCAACCGGGCAGCCTTTGCCCTGCGCTCCGTTCCCGGCCTCAATATTCTGGGCGAGTACCGTGACAAGCTCTCCAATGCGGGTGAACCGCTGGAACTGCGCGCCGCGAACGGCGACCTCATCTTCACCATGACGTGGGATGACGGCGAAGAGTGGCCCGCCGGCGCGGATGGCGCCGGTTATTCCCTTGTGCGTGTGTCAGGCGCTGCGCTTTCCAGTCCGGACGGCTGGCGGCGCAGCCTCGATGTCAACGGTGAGGCGCAGGGAACGGCCCCGTTGAGCTTTGCCTCATGGCAGGCGGTGTATTTTCCCGAAGGCGGCCCACCGTCCGATCCGCTCGCAGATCCCGACGGCGACGGCACATGCAATGCCGCGGAGTATGCCGCGGCCACCCATCCGCTGTCGCCGGTGGATTCCGGTCAGCCGGTGGCGCGTGCGGTAACCGTGGATGGAGCACCGGGCGTGAGAATCGAGATTTGCCGCCGGCCGGGGACGTCACCGTGGATTATGGAGTCGTCTCAAGACCTTAGCACCTGGGAGGCGGTTGCGGCGCCTCCCGTGATTTCCAGCGGCGCCGACGGACGCGACATCATTTCATGGACCTTTCCGCAAAACGCCGTCCGGGCGTCGTACCGCGCACGGGCGGAAGTTCCCTGACAATTTTGGCAGGCTACGCGCGGCGCCGGAGACGGACGGCGATTGCTCCGATGAACAATGCCGCCAGCAGCACGCCGCTCCCATACGTGGCATAGCGCGCCGCCTTCCTTGCCCAGCGCGCGGGCCGTTCCACCGCCAGCGCCGGTTCGATGACCCGGGTGTGCACTTGTACAATGGAATCCTTCACGGTCCGCTGCATCCTTTCCTCCCGGAGGCTGTTCAACTGGCTCTTTTGCGCGTCGTAAATCACCTTTGCCGCGTCTGTTTCCGCACGGCCGCCAAGACGGCTCATCACGATTCCGTCAAACTCCTTTGCGGCTGAGACGAGACTGTTGATCTCTCCCTGAAGCCCGCGCATTTCCGTATCGATTTCCACGCGGGTATCGTTGAGTTCCCCGGTGAGATCTTTGCGGGCGTTTTGGAAATTGGTGACCGCTTCCGCCGGCGCACCCGCCGCGGTCCCGGCGGCTTTTTGTTTCAGGTAGAACTGGCAATCGCTGATCAATTTCCTGGGACCGCTCCAGCCGTCAATGATTGCCGCGGAAACCTTATCAATGTCCTGCTCCTTGAGGATGGCCGCACGGTGGCGCAAAAGGGCGATCTCCAGTCTCGCCTTGGCGATGCGCGAAACAATTTCCCGGCTTGTGGCTTCATCCGCGGATGGCGAGCCTTCCGCCACGCTCCCGTATTTATTCAGGAGATCCATCCAGTACAGCCGGGCCTTCTCCGTTTCGGACATTTTCACATGGATATGAGCCTCGATCGCCTGGTTCGTGCGGTTGGCTGCCCCCTGGTTCACACTCACGAGGTCTTCCTCGTAAGCTTGAGCGACGGCGGCCGCCAGCGCGGAACCCGCTGCTCCATCATCGATGCCCGACGTCTGAATTCCCGCGGGAAAGGCGGTGATCATAATGAAGGGTCCTTTCACGTCCGCCGTCAACTTCACACTGGGGCGGCGCGTGGCGTTGATTTTTGCGAAGGCCTGCTTTTGCACTTCTTCGGAGAGAATGCGCACGCCGTGCGCCGTCATCTGCTCGGGAGTGGGTGAGCCCAGAATCTCGATCACCGTGCGACCCGCGGTTTCCGTGGGCAGAAACAGGTCTGTGCGCATGACCAGGGCTCCGGCAGCGCCAATCAGGATGAGGACAAATACCAGAAACGGGAAGCACCCGATTGGTTGTGAAGGGGGAGACGAGGAAGATTGAACCGGAGCAGGCGTCGGGGCACTCATGGCGGCGAATCCTGACATGGTCTTTCCGGCAATGGAAAGATAAATGTGAGGGGGGGCGCGCTTGTGAAAAACTTCACAAACGGCCTTGATGGCCCGCCCGGGCGGGGAATAAACATGCGGGTGACAGATGCCGGAGTTCGCCTCCGGCCCTCACTGCTTCGGCTATGGACTCCTTCCTTATCGCCTCGATCGTCAAAATCCTTGGCATGACCCTCCTGGTCATCATGCCGCTGGTGGCATTGTGCTCCCTGGCGGAACGCAAGGTAAGCGCCTTCATTCAGGACCGCGTGGGTCCAAACCGCACCGGCATTCCTGCGACCATTCTCGGGGCGAAGAAGGATATTCCGCTGTTTGGCCTCATCCAGCCCCTGGCGGATGGATTGAAGTTCTTTCTGAAAGAGGACCTCACCCCGAAGCATGTCCGGAAGTTCTTCTTCTGGCTGGCCCCGGCCCTTACCATGGTGCCGGCGCTCCTCACGGTGGCGGTGCTGCCGTTCGGCAGCTATTTGAATTTCGGCGGATCGGAGCCGGTCAAGATGGTGATCGCCGACCTCAACGTGGGTCCGCTGTTTACCTTCGCCATCGCGAGTCTTGGAGTGTATGGAATCGTCATCGCAGGCTGGGCGTCGAATTCGAAATACTCCTTCCTCGGCGGCGTGCGCTCCAGCAGTCAGATGATCTCCTACGAGATCAGCATGGGGCTTTCCATCATCCCGGTGCTGATGGTCTTCGGTGAATTGAACCTCGGCAAAATCGTGGCCGAGCAGGATGCCAACGGCTGGCTTCTTCTTCCGATGTGGGGCGATGGCTGGTCATGGCAGCGCTGGCTGCTGCTGATACCGATGGTCATTTCGTTTCTCATCTTCACGGTCGCGGTCTTTGCGGAGACGAACCGCATGCCCTTCGACCTCCCCGAGTGTGAAACCGAGCTCGTCGCCGGTTACCACACGGAATATTCCTCCATGAAATTCGCCATGTTCTTCATGGGCGAATACGCCGCCATGATCATCGGCAGCGGTCTGGTGGTAACGCTCTTCCTCGGCGGCTGGAGCATTCCCTTCGTGCCCAGCGGTGACTTTGCGAAATCAAACTGGTGGATGGGCTTCCTCCACATGGGCTGCTTCCTCACCAAGGTCATCGCCTTCATCTTCTTCTTCATGTGGGTGCGCTGGACGCTCCCGCGTTTCCGCTTCGATCAGCTCATGAAGCTCGGCTGGGTGTTTTTCTTCGAACTGGCGCTGGCCAACGTGTTCCTTACGGCGCTCATTCTTTGGCTGGTGAAGTAATCGCCAATCAGCAGACTTTTTACGCTGCCGCTTTCTTTGTATCCGGCAGAAAAGCCGTAAGAACGCCGATCAGCGGCAGCCACGCGCAAACCTGGAAAACGTATTCGATGCTCGTGTGGTCGGCCAGGACTCCGAGCAGCGCGGCTCCGATGCCGGCCATGCCAAACGCAAATCCGAAGAACAGGCCGGCGATCATTCCCACGCGACCTGGCAGCAGTTCCTGGGCGTAAACAAGGATCGCTGAGAATGCGGACGCGAGGATCAATCCGATGATGACTGTCAGCACTGCGGTGAGGACCAGTCCAACGTGCGGCAGCAGCAGTGAGAAGGGTGCAACTCCGAGGATGGACCACCAAATCACGCGCTTCCTTCCAATCCTGTCACCTACCGGCCCACCCAGAATGGTTCCCGCAGCCACGGCAAAGAGAAACAGGAAGAGAAAATACTGCGCATTCTGCACGGAAACGCCAAAGCGGTCCCGCAGGTAGAAAGTGTAGTAGTTCGTGATGCTAACCAGGTAGAAGTACTTCGAGAATATCAGCGCGCCGAGAATCGTGAGCGAGACGACGACGCGGCCCGTGGAAATCGCTATCCCGTCGCGTGGGGCGCCTGCAGGTTTGCGGTGAATGCGGTGCAGGTTCGAGCGCTGCCACTCACCCACGCGCCACAGCAGGATAATCCCGGCGAACGCCAGAAGGGTGAAAAATACGATCGAGCGCTGTCCGTGAGGCACGATAATGAGTGCGGCCAGCAACGGTCCCACCGAGCTCCCGGCGTTTCCTCCCACCTGAAACAATGACTGCGCCATGCCCCGCCGCTGGCCCGCGGCCATGTGGGCGATGCGCGACGCCTCCGGATGGAAGACGGACGATCCAATACCGATCACCGCGGCCGAAAGCAGGATCAACGGGTAGCTTTGCACGAGCGAGAGCATCACCAGGCCCGTCAGTGTCAGGGTCATTCCGATGGCGAGCGAATACGGCCTTGGACGGCGGTCCGTGTAAAGTCCCACCATCGGCTGCAGCAGCGATGCGGTGCATTGAAAAGTGAAGGTGATCAGGCCCACCTGCGCGTAAGTAAGGTGATAGGACTCCTGCAGGACGGGATAGATGGAAGGCAGCAGGGCCTGGATGATATCATTCAAAAAGTGCGCGAGACTGATCGCGCAAAGAATGCGAAAGACGGTGGTTTCCGGCTTTGCCGGCTCACTCTCTGGGGGAACTTCCCCCGCAACGGTTGTTTCCATAATACAGGCTCTCAAAGGAGCGCACAGCGACCGGCGTTCAAAGGCGCCTTTGGGTGTTATCGTGCGTTTCGATGGTATTTTTCACGGATTTCCTCCCTGAAGGCCGCAGGCGTGCGCTGCGCCATCCGCCGGAAAAACCGGCTGAAATAAGACGGATCGGGAAAGCCGAGCTGGTAGGCGATTTCCGCCACATTCAAGTCTGAGTGCAGCAGCAGCCGTTGGGCATCGAGGAGTTTTCTTCTTCGGATGATGTCACCGGCCGTGTGACCGGTTTGCTCCCGCACGGTGTCGTTCAGATGATTGGCCGTCAGATGAAGTTCCCGGGCGTAGTCGGCAACGGACCAGTCCTCCCGGAAATGATGCTCCACGGCCACCAGGAACCGGCGGGCCACTTGGGCCGCTTTCGAAACCCCCGGAGACGGATGCACTTCAGCAAAGAGCCGGCTCACCCTGACAAACAACAACTGCAGAAGCGAGCGAAGCGCGTCCGCCGCCTGAGGCCTGGCGAGATCATACTCCCGCTGCATTTCCGCAAACACCCGCTCAATCCGGTGATCGTCGGTATCCGGCACGGGCAGACAGGGCACCGCTTCCGGCTCAAAGAAAAAAGGCAGGTCGATCAGTTTGCTGGGCGGCGGCGAACGGTGATCGAAAAATTCCTGAGTGAAGGACGCCTGCACGCCTCGCATTTCAGGATTTCGCCTGAGTGAGTGCACCTGCCCTGGATTCACAAACACCACGGTCTTTCCCTTGAGGCGATATTCCCGGAAGTCATGCATCAGTGTGGTCCGCCCTTCGACCCAGAACACCTGAAAAAAATCATGCACGTGCGGACGCAACCGCATGGGTTCGAGAGTGATCGAAGTATCCAGCGGAATCACCATCACTCCCTCCTGCCGCAAATTCTCCTCTCCATATTCATGGAAGGCAAAAGTCGGAATCGCGCGGCGGTTCATTCTTTCCCGGTAACCGGCGGACACTGAAATCTCAATCTGCTTTCACGGCACCGCAGGATTGCAAATGGCTCCCGGCACTCTAACCGTGACCCGTGCTATTCTCCCGCAGAAAACTCCTCTCTCTCCTTCCCGCCGGAGTATTGGGCGGAGCCTTTCAGTCACAAGCCGCGCTGACTGACGCTTTTGCCATCCGCGGTTATTATCTCACCTTCATGCGCATGCCCGTCATGGGACTGCCTGAGTGGAAAGCAGCGGTGGATTGTTTCAAACAGGACAGCATCAACACACTCATCCTCTGGATGCCGGGCGGCTTCCGTTCAAAGAAATTCCCTGTCACCTGGCGCTACAACGAAGATCACGCGAACGTGCGCGCGGATTTTGTCAGGGAGTTGATCGATTACGCGAAAGCTAACGGGATCAGCGTTCTGCTGGGATTCACGCCGTTCGGCTACGATGGAGTGAATCAGTTCCCGCTGGAGCAGCCGGAATTGAAGGCCCGCAAAGCGGACGGCTCGCCTGTGGATCCATTCGGCATCCAATGCTGGGGCTGGAGCCTTTGCCCGGCGCTGGAGGAGTCACAGCGGCTCATGCGCGCCTATGCCGAAGAGATGATCTTCGATTTTTACCCTAACACCGACGGTTTGTTCATCGAGTCCTCGGACTACAATGTTTGCCAGTGTCCCCGCTGCGGGCCGCGGCACTACGAACACGAATTTTCGTTCGTGAAGTGGATTTCCGAAAAAGTCTGGCAGGCAAAACCGGCCGCGACAATCCTTGTTTACCCTCACTATTTTACCGGGAAGAAGGTGCCCGGCCTTGAAGCCGCGGGGCTGAAACAACCGTTCGATCCCCGCTGGGGGCTGGCTTTCACCCCGCACAGCGCCCACTTCGATGCCGGCCTCATCCGGCAGGCGAAGGTTTCCATCTACTCGGGTCCCGAGGCGGCATTGAACACGCCGCCCGAAGTGCGCAGCGCAGTGCAGGAGGCGAAGCGCCGCGGTGTAAACGGCTACGTGCCGTCGCTGGAGGCGTTCAGTTATGTGGCCACCCGAGCCGAAGGCGGAGAGCCGTATTTTGTCGGGAAACGCCGCCTCCCGTTTGGCCTCGATCCTGACAAAGAGGGGAAGATACCTTTCGATGATCTTCCGCCCGCAGTCCAGCGTGCCGCCGTGAGGGAATTCTCCCGCGATCCGGACCTCTCCTTCGAGGCCTTCACTCAGCGTCTCGCGGACGCGTTTTTCCAGGATCCAAAGGCATCGGCAAAAGCGGAGGACCTGCTGGCGCTCCAGCGTATCTGGAACTTCGAGGCGGAGTGGTACTGGTCCTCTCCGCTGCTGGACCCTGAGTTTTTCAGACAGCGCGCAAGCCGCTTGAAATGGCCTGCCGCAAAGCTCTCGGCCTATGACAGTCACCTGACGCGCCTCAAGGAAATTGCCGCGCGGTATTCAAGATCCAGTCACCCAACGGAAGCGAAGATGGGACTTCTTGCGGATACGGTGGTGAAGCGATGGAACGGTCGCCGTCCGGGGGACGTGCTGAAAGAGGGCCGCTGATCCTAACTAATTTTCGCCGGTGCCGGTGACGCTGGAAATGGCCCTGCCAAGCGCCGTCACGGCAGTGCGCAGTTGTTCTTCCGTGGTGCAAAGAGGCGGCATCAGCACCAGCGTATCGCGCACCGGCCGCGTCAACAGGCCATGAGCGCGGGCAGCGTGACAAATGCGGTGCCCGGCTTGCTCCGTCCACGGATAAGGAACCCCGCCTGCCGCATCCTTCACGATATCGATTCCCGCAATAAATCCGCACTGCCGGATCTCTTGGATGTACCGGGGATGCACGGCGTGCAGAGAAGCCAGGAGTTCGCTTAACAACGCAATCTTTGGCTGCAACCGTTCCAGTGTCCGTTCTTCGTGGAAGATGGCCAGCGATGCCAGCGCCGCGGCGCATCCCAACGGATTGCCGGTATAGCTGTGCCCGTAGAAGAACGTCTTCATTTCCTCCACCGTGCCGAGAAATGTCCGGAACACTTTCTCCGTCGTCAACGTCGCCGCCAGCGGCAGCGCGCCACCGGTGAGGCCTTTGGCGAGGCACACGAAGTCCGGCGTCACGTCTTCATGGTGACACGCGAACATTTTTCCCGTGCGTCCGAATCCGGTCATCACTTCATCCGCTATCAGCAGGACACCGTGCGCGTCACACCACGCGCGCAGTTCCCGCAGCATTCCCTCCGGCCACGTTCTCATACCCGCCGCGCCCTGGATCAATGGCTCGATGACCACCGCCGCACACTTTTTGCATTCCTCCGCCGGCATGGCGCGAAGCTCATCCATATTCCCTGCAAAATGCACCGGCAATCCCAGGCGCCGGAAGCGGTCATGGAAGGCCGGCACGCCGCCCAGCGAAGCCGCGCCCATGGTATCGCCGTGATACGCCTGATCGAAAGCGATGAAGCGGCAGCGCTCCGGTTCTCCGCTCTGCTGCCAATACTGGATCGCCATCTTCATCGCGCACTCGACCGCCGTCGAGCCATCGTCCGTGAAGAAGACGCGTGTTAGGATTCCGCCCGGCCAAAGCGCGACGAGTGCTGCGGCCAGAAGAATCGCCGGCTCATTCGTGAAGCCCAGCGCAGACACGTGCGCGATGCGCCCCAGTTGCTCCGTGATCGCCGCCGTGAGGCGCGGGTGCCCATGCCCGTGGATGTTAGTCCAGATGGTGGAATTCCCGTCGATGTATTCCCGGCCATGCTGGTCCCGCAGCAAACTCCCGCTTCCGCTGACAATGATGAGCGGCTCGTGGTCCGGCGCACACCAGTCCTGCATCTGCGTGAACGGATGCCAGAAATGGGCTTTATCGAGACGAATGAGTTCGGAGGGTGTCGGCACGGGGAAGCGGAGAGAAAAGGCGATCCCCAGGCAAGGCCGGATTTACCTGCGCCGTCCTTACTTTAGCGTCGCCAGCCATGCCACCAGGTCCCGGATCTCCCGCAAAGTCAGCAGCGCCGCAGCGGAAGGCATGGAACTCACGGGATCACTGATCGACTTGACGGTGTCCGCATTCATAAAGCGAACACCCGTGCGCGTTGCCAGCATGAGCGAAGTATCGTCGCGCTTTCGCAGCACGCCTGCCAGCATGGTGCCGTCCTGCAAAGTTACCGTTACGCGTCCATAACCATGCGCAATCGCCACGGACGGGTGGACTAAAGCGGCAACGAGTTGGGAAGGTCTCAACCTTGCGGCGACTCCGTCGAGTTCCGGCCCGCTGCCGCCTCCCCTGCCGCGCAGCGAGTGGCATTCCGTGCAATTCAGATTGCGTTCGGTTTCAAACAAAAAGCGGCCCTTGTCAGGATCACCACCCGTTTCGCACAGGCGCCACCGGGCCAAAGGATCAGACTCTTCGTCGAGATCGCTTTCGACGCTCTCCAGGAGGCGGCGGAATTTTCCGCGTGTGGAGGTATCCCGGTAACGCAGACCTTCCAGCACTTCCAGCCGTGCGCCGGGAGCGATGGTGCCATCGCTGTATTTTTTTCCAAGATCCAGCCAGAGCGCCTCCGACTGTTTGGAGTCAAACCTGACAGCCACTTGCAGCACCGCCTGGATTTCCTGCAGGGATCCGGTCGCGAGCGCTTCTCCTATCACCTTATAGCTGGCGGGGGCATCCAGTTTCATGATGAGCGTGCGCGCCGCGGCGCGGAGGGAGGGAGTACCCTGGCCAGGGAGCAAACCGCGGCTGGTTTCGAGAGCTTTCGCAGGCTGCAGAATCGCGAGTTGCTGCAGCGCCTCAATGCGGCCGGCGTCATCCATATCCCTGTTCGCCACCGTCGCGATGAGCGCCTCGACTCCCGGTTGAGCCGCCGCCAGCGCGGGTTTGAGTTTCAAAAGCAAAGGCCGCGCAATTCCGGGCGGACGCGGCAACGGAATATCATGCCGGCCGTGCACCGGCTCATAGACGGGTGGCGTGTCCCATAACGTTAGAGTCCTGATGGCGGCGGCGCGCAATTCCTCAGACAGCTTTCCGTCAGGCAACGCCGCGAGTGCCGCCACCGCCACGGCTTCGACCGCCGTGCCGGTGCGCAGCGCTGCGGCAAGCGCACGATTGATAAATTCCGGCTGCACCAGCGCGGGCTGCACGGCGCACTTTTCGAGCGCCGCCGCCAGCGGAGGATAGCCTGGCAGGATCATGCCGTCGTAGATCGCTTCGGCTGCGGCGAGAACGATCTCCGGGTTTTCATCAGCAAGGAAATCCGCAGCTTGCGCGGCACGCATTCGTCGCAGCGCATTCAGAGCCGCTATCCTGACGTGCGGTGACATGCTGGCACGGCCGCGGACTGACAACTCACGCGGTGAAAGCGTCCGCGAGAGCGCATAAGTCAGGGCATGACGCAAAAACGGATCACTGTCACCGCAGGCAGCCAACGCCGCCGTTAGGGCCTCCGCACTTCCCTGCGGACGCAGGCGTGCAATGGCTCCGGCGGCTTCCACGCGCACATCGGCGGAGGGATCTTTCAGCATTTGCAGAATCTCCTGCGGCGGATTTTCCATGCGGCTCTCTCCGGTGATTCTCAGCGCAAGGGCCCGGATTTCCGGCTCGGCCGACGTGAAGAGCAAAAGGATTTCGTTGAGCAGCAGCGGTTCAGCCTGCGCGAGGCTCGCCATGCCCCAGACCGCATTCAGCCGCGACTTAAGCGCCGGCGACCGCTTGGCGGTGCGCGTTAGAAAATCCAAAGACTCCTGAAAGCCCTTCCCGGTCATGGCCTGCCGCGCCCGACACCTGACCAGGGGATGCGGATGTTCGAGCAGCGCCGGCAATTCGTTCGACGGCAGTGCAGCAAGGCCGGATGCCAAAAGCGCCGCCCCGTCTTTCCATACTGCAGAATCGTCACCCGGCGGCAGACGGACGATGCGGCTGCCGGATGCCTCTCCGCCTCCGGTGCCGTCCCCGGCCCACAGCAGCGCCCCATCCGGCGCTGCCGCCAGCGCCCTGACAGCACCGCCCCGCCAAAGAGGGCTGCCGGCCAAAGCGGAGAACCCGCCGCCCGTTTCCTGCAGCGACACCGGAATCAGCCCGCCCTTTTCGCGCCCGTCTGACATCAACAGCGACGAGAGCCGCGACGCGTCCACCAGCACGGGCGCGATGATCAGCCCCGAAGCCGAACCTGTGATCAATCCAGCTTCCGGCAGCATCCAGGGTGCGCGTTTTTCCGGCAGGAAAACATTTCGTTCGGGCACTGCCGCATCCCACCCGAAATCCGCTCCCGGCAATACATACAGCAATCGGCTGAAGACTCCGTCCGGTCCGGCATCCGCGACGAAAACGCGTCCCCGCAAATCCACGGCAATACCGGCAGGATCGCGAAGACCGGTCGCCATGAGTTCAAGATCCGTGCCATCAGGCCGGCACCGGAAGACCGCTCCACTGTCTTCGATCACAAAGCGCGGACCCTCCGGCGCCTGCACACGGCAGCCGCGGTCCGTGGTGGTAAAGTAAATCAGGCCATCCGGCCCTTCAGTGATGGCGCGGACACCCGCCGACCCGCGACCCGTGCGGATGCCGAAGCCGGTGTGCAGAGGAAGGCGGCGGTCGGCACGCAGGTCTCCGTTGTCATCGTCCAGCCGCCAGAGCGAAGGCGAGCAACCAAACCATACTGCGCCCCCGGTTACTGCAATTCCACCAGCCGGCCCATCCAGCAGATCGCGGAATCCTTCAGTAACGGCAGTGCGCCGGTCAGCCCGGCCATCCTCATCGGTATCCACGAGGCAAACGGCTGACTCCCCGGAGGTTTTCGCCACGGGCGTCACTTTGCTTTCGTCCATCCAGCGCTGGAGGCAGCGCCGGCGGTCCTCCAGAGAAAAAACCGCCCGGTCATCCCGCAACCGGCGTTGTTCAGGCAAAGCGGCGGCCGCGGCAGGCAGGCTCTGTGCCGCCGCATTTGCCGTGCAGGCAAGATAAACGCGCCCGGCATCGTCCACGGCCAGCGCGGTGACATTTCCCGCCAACTCACGCTCCGCAAAGATTTGCTCCTTCGACGATTGACGCTCCTGCGCCTCCGCATGCCTCCCGGCGGCAAGCAGAAGAAGCATGATGATCAGCGGGGCACGGGTCGGCATGGGAACGTTGCAATGAAGACGCACAAACGCCGGAAGGAAGCACGGAAAAGGGCGCGCGGCATCCCCCGAATGTCTTTTGCTGCAATCGATTTTTTTCGATCCGTCCCTTTACAGATTCCCGCAGTCCCGTTCAATAGCTCCATGAAAACGAAGCTCCCGGAATCAAGAAACCGGAATTTGCCGGGCCCTCATGCCGATGCCGGCGATGAGTCGCAGCGAAAGCCGTTGCCCCGCCCTCCCCTGCCGGAACGGGAACGGAGAGAAGGACCGTCTTTCGCCCGCAGTCTGCTGGCCATGCTGATTGTCACCGGATTGTTTGGCGCCGGCATTTTTTTCTACATGCGCAACGCGGAAAAGGACGCCGGCATGAATGACATCATCGAGAGCGAATTGGAGTCGGCGGGAAACAGTATCTGGACGGTGGGACGCTCGTCGAAGCTTTTCGCGGAAACGGAAGAGGCAAAGAAGGATCTGGAGGATTTGCCCCGTGTGGTCATGGCGGTCCGTGCCAGTCTTAGGGGATCCATTCCGGATATCACGGTCGCCGAGGGCGACCCCCCCCATTTTGTCGGCTCTCATCAGATTCTCTACCGGGCCAACAAAGAGGTCGTTTTTGTCGTGCGCGTTCGGTATCAGAAGAGCACCGGACTCTTCGAATTCCTTGGGGAAAAGAATACCATCAAGGCTTCCCGCAAAGACCAGAAAAAAGAGACGCCCCCAACTCCCGCGGAACCTAACGCTGCACCGCAACCTGCCCCTCCGGGTGAAGCTCCGGCAGTCCCCGCAAGTCCGGCTTCGTCGCCTCCGGCCACGCCTCCGGCGGCTCGCCCGCCCTCCGCGGAAAAAGTATCAGAACAGCCTTGATGCGGTGGTAAGAGCCGCGCCGTCTCCTTCGTTAACCTCTTTCGTCACCTTCGCAGCATGAATCCATCTCCCATTCCAAATCGCCGCCATTTCCTGAAAGCAGCCAGCGCCGCAGGGGTCGCCGGCGCCGTTGGTTTTCCCTCCATTACCCGCGGCAAGGATGCTCTCGACAGCCGCAGGCTCAAGATTGGCCTCGTCGGATGCGGCGGTCGCGGCACCGGAGCGGCCGGAGATGCCATGACGGCGGACTCGAATGTGGAGCTCTGGTCCATGGGCGACGTATTCGATATCTCCATCGAAGGCAGCCTGAAGGGACTCGAAAAATTCAAGGACCGCGTCAACGTCGGCGACCGGAAGTTCGTGGGAATGGATGCCTATCAAAAGGTGCTCGACAGCGGAATCGATGTCGTCATTCTCGCAACGCCGCCGGGCTTCCGGCCCATTCAATTCAAAGCCGCCGTGGAGGCCGGCAAGCATGTCTTTTGTGAAAAGCCCATGGCGGTGGACTCCACCGGTTTGCGCGTAGTTCTCGAGTCCGCGCGGAAAGCGAAGGAGAAAGGTCTCACGGTGTGTGCGGGTTTCTGCTGGCGAAAGAGTCCCTCGCGTATCGCGGCTCTCACCCGGGTGCTCGACGGCGCCATCGGCGACGTTCTGCATTACCATGCCACCTACTACACCAGCCCGGTGAAACCGATGCAGACCGCCGCCTCCCGCCCGGCGGGAATGAGCGACGTGGAATGGCAGATCAGAAACTGGTACAATTTCTCATGGCTTTCCGGCGACGGATACGTGGAGCAGGCGATTCACAGCGTGGACAAGGTGGGCTGGGCGTTCGGTGACAAAGATCCGCTCACCTGCATGGCCAACGGCGGACGTCAGGTGCCGTTCAAAGGCGCGGAGGACTACAACATTTATGATCACTTTTCGTGCGTCTATGATTTTGGCAGCGGACGCTACGCCACCATCAGCAGCCGGCAGATTCCCGGCTGTGACGGAGAGAATGCCGACTACATCACCGGCACCAAAGGCACCTGCATCATTAACGACAACCGGGTGATGATTACCGGTGAGAACAAATGGCGCTTTGATAAGGAAAAGGACGCCAACATGTACACCAACGAGCACATTCTCATGTCTCAGGCCCTCCGCGCCGGCGCCCCGGTCTATGATGGCGACTGGATGTGCCACAGCGTCTTCCTCGGCCTCATGGGCCGCATGGCCGCTTACACCGGCAAGCGCATCACATGGGATCAAATCATCAATTCCCAGGAGGATTTGGCCCCGGATGATTTGAAGTGGGATTCAAAATTCACACCCACGCCGATGCCGAAGCCCGGCGTCACAAAGGTGGTGTGAACGCGGCTGCGCCGCGAAGCTCCGTCGCCTGCGGCGAAAGCACCAAGCTCCAAAATCCAAGCACCAAAGAAGCTCCAAACAATCAAGCAACAATCAAGGCCGGAGGAAGCGTCCGCACGCTCAGTTTGGAGCTTGGAGCTTGATGTTTCTTTGATGCTTGAAGTTTGATGTTTGGTGCTTCCGCCGCTGGCGGCTCACACGGCCACCCATTTTCCGTCACGCCACGACTGCAGGCCGGCCTCGGCGAGCGCGACGCCTTTTGCCGCTTCGCGAAGGGTCCATTTGAAGGGTTCGTCCAGCACTACGTGGCGCAGGAACTTTTCCCACTGGATTTTGAAGGCGTTGTCATAGCCGGCGGGATCGTCCGGCACTTCTTTCCAGCTTTGGAAGAAGTTGATAGGCTGGTCTATATCAGGGTTCCAGACGGGGCGGGGAGTATCTGCACGGCTTTGGCAATAGCAGCGGCGGAGGCCGAAGACGGCGCTGCCCTCTGTGCCATCCACCTGGAACGTCACGAGATCATCGCGGCGCACACGCACGCACCATGAACTGTTGAGCTGACAAATCACGCCGCCCTCCAGTTCGAAGGTGCCGAAGGCGGCATCGTCGGCGGTGCATTGATAGGGTTTTCCGTCTTCGCCAACGCGGACCGGGATATGAGTGGTGCCGATGGCGCTCACGCGCTTCACGCCGCCGAAGAGGTCATCGAGAAGATAACGCCAGTGGCAAAACATGTCGATCATGATGCCGCCGCCATCCTCTTCGCGATAATTCCATGAAGGACGCTGCGCGGGCTGAGCCGGGTCTTCGCCGGTGAAGACCCAGTAACCGAATTCCCCGCGCACACTCAGGATGCGGCCAAAGAATCCTTCGTCGCGCAGCTTGCGGAACTTCACGATGCCGGGCAGCCAGAGCTTGTCGGCGACCACTCCGTTTTTGACTCCCGCGCGCTCGGCCACTTCTGCGATGCGCAGGGCTTCGGCCACCGTGGTGGCCGTGGGCTTTTCACAATAGATCGCTTTGCCCGCCGCCACTGCGCGGTCCACGAAGACACCACGAAATTGTGTGCCGGATGCATCGAAGAAGATTTCATACTCGGGCTTTGCAAGCATCGCATCGAGGTCGGTGGAGACCGGCAGCGGGAGACCGGCCTTTTCCGCACAGGCTTTCAACTTCTCTTCGCTGCGGCCTGTGAGCACCGGCTCCGGCATGATGACCGTATCACCCGCCCTAACGCCACCCTGCTTGATAATTTCCGCAATGCTTCTGACGAGGTGCTGGTTCGTGCCCATGCGCCCGGTGACGCCGTTCATGATGATGCCGATTTTGCGCATGACGATGTTGAATGATCCTAACCGGTTTCCGGCATGAACGTGGGGAACGTGACACCCTGCATGGGCGGCGCATAACCCAGCACGGAGGCGAGGTGCATTTCCACATTTCGCGCACCCCATGCGTAACATTGCTGCACGAGTTCTGCACAATGCACCGGCACGAGCCCGATGACCGACCGACCGCGGAACTCTTTGTCCAGCACGGTATGCAGCAGTGCGGCGGCGGCGGTCTCGTCATCCACCACTCCAGGGCCGATCATTTGTGAATGCGGATGCACGACGCACGCGAGGAAGCCGGCGGGGCTTCCATCCGGCCGCTCGGCCAGCCACAGCCTCCAGCACTTTTGCCGGTTCTCCACAAAGTGGCGGTAGTCCTTTTCGCGACGGATTCCGTTGAGCCGGAATTCCACATTGGCCAGCCGGGGCACGTCCTCCATCAAGGCCGGCCGGATCGTGTACCGGTGCCCATTGGAAGACGGCATGCCCTCCGCCGGAACAGTGAACTTCAAATCCTGGAAAGTCATTCGCGGCACAAATCCCAGCCGCGTGTAGAGCGAAAATGAATCCAGGTTCATCGCGCTCGACACCAGCCTGACAGGCTTTCCGTCTTTCTTTGCGAGCGCAATGACCGCCTCCATGACTTGCTTTGCCACCCCGCGTCCGCCGAAATCCGGATGAGAATTCACAATGCCGATGGCCCAATGCGTCTCCCGCGGGTGATAAAAAACAGAGGCCGCCAGCCGGCCCGTTTCTTCATCCTCAGCCACCAGACAGCACCCGGGATCGAGGGCCTCGTACAACTCAGGTATGGTACGCAGCGGTGACGGATCAGGTCCGAACCGCTCGATGTTCAGATGCTTTCGATACCAAACACTGAGCGAGGCGTGAATGAGAGAAGCGAGCGCGTCCCAGTCGTTGGCAGTGAGAGAGCGCAGGCGCATGGGAAACGGTTGTTTATCAAATCAGCATCAGCGCCGGATTCTCGACCAGCTTCTTGAGCGCCGCGAGATACGTCGCGCCCACGGCGCCGTCCACGACGCGATGGTCGCAGCTCATCCCAATCCACATCCGGTCGCCCGCCACGATTTCGCCCGCCGCGTTCACCACGGGCGTCTTCTTTGAAGCGCCGATAGAGAGGATAACAGCCTGGGGCGGATTGATAATGGCATCGAAGTTATCGATTCCGTAGGCGCCCAGGTTGGAGACGGTGAGGGTGCCGCCCTGAAATTCATCGGGAATGAGTTTTTTGCTGCGGGCACGGGTCGCGAGATCTTTGACGGCGGTGCTCAGTTCGAGAAGCGACTTGCCCGCCGCGCCGCGGATCACCGGTGTCACGAGTCCCTCCTCGATCGCGATGGCCACGGACAGATTTACGGACTTAAACTGAACAATGCCGTCCCCATCAAACGCGGCGTTCACTGCCGGCACTTCCCCGGCGGCGGCCACCACCGCTTTGAGGATGAAGTCGTTCAGGGTGTACTTGTTGCCGCCCGTTTTCTCGGAGGCTGCGTTCACTTCCTGACGCAGGGCAAGCACCGGCGCGGTATCAACTTCGATATTGAGATAGAAATGAGGAATCTGCGTTTTACTGGCCACCAGCCGCTCGGCAATGATGGCTCTCATACTGCTGAGCGGCACCCGTTTGTCGTCCGGCCCGGCCACCGGGCGAATCGTTTGCACCGGCTTCGCTCCTGAGGGGGCGTGCTGTGCGGCAATGACATCGGCGCGCACAATGCGGCCTCCAGGGCCGGTGCCATTCAGGCCCCGCAAATCGATATCCCGCTCTGCCGCGATCTTTTTTGCCAGAGGCGAAGCCTTAATGCGCCCCCCGCTCGCGACTGCCGCGCTTCGACCTCCGGAGGCCCGTGAGACGGACGGGCCTTTGGGTGCCGTTGGCCCTGAAGGACCCGAAGCCTTTGCCCTCGGCGCGGGAGCATCGGGTATGGCCTCACCCGGATTCACGATCACCGCGAGGGGCGTACCCATCGCAACTTTTCCACCGTCGGGGACGTAGATTTTCCCGAGAACACCGCTCTCGTCTGCCGGCATCGTCACCGTCGCCTTGTCGGTCTCAACCTCGGCGATTTCCTCACCGGCGGTGACCTTATCGCCCTCCTTTTTCAACCAGCGCGCGAGGGTGCCCTCCGTCATGGTGTCGGTGAGCTTCGGCATTTCGATGATATAAGCCATAGAGCGCGCATTCATGGCCGTACGGTCAGGCCGGGCAACTGGAAATTGGCTGCAGGTTGAACCGTAAACCGGCAGATTTCTCCATTCATCCCTGGCTGGACGGCGATTTGCGGGTAAATTGCTGTTACCCGACCGTTCCCTCATCCCCTTTATGGCACGCCCTACGAATCTTACCATGTGCTCTTTCTGTGGAAAGAGTCACTCTGATGTCAGAAAACTGATCGCGGGCCCTGGGGTTTACATTTGCGATACCTGCATTGGGGTATGCAAGGATATCCTTGATAAGGAACTGGGCACCGGGGAGGATGAACCGCTCCCGCCATTGCCGAAGCTTTCAGTTCCGAGACCGGCGGATATTTTCCGGCACCTTGAGGACTATGTGATCGGCCAGGAGCACGCGAAGAAAGTGCTGTCCGTGGCGGTGCACAATCACTACCGGCGGGTGCAGCAAAAGATGGAGGAGGAGGACCACGGCAGTCCCTTCCAGCGGGCGGCGCAAAAGTTTCCGGATGTGGAGATCGAGAAGAGCAATGTGCTGCTGCTGGGGCCCACCGGTTCCGGCAAGACGCTGTTGGCCCGCACCCTGGCGAGGATGCTGGGCGTGCCGTTCAGCATTGCGGATGCCACTACTCTCACGGAGGCGGGCTATGTGGGTGAAGACGTGGAGAACATCATCCTGCGCCTGCTCCAGGCGGCGGATTTTGACGTGCGCCGTGCGGAGATGGGCATCGTTTACATCGATGAGATCGACAAGATCGGGAAGAAGTCGGACAACGTCAGCATCACCCGCGATGTGTCGGGCGAAGGCGTCCAGCAGGCGCTGCTGAAGATTCTGGAGGGGACCGTTTGCAACGTCCCGCCGCAGGGCGGACGCAAGCATCCGCAGCAGGAATACATTCAGGTGAATACGCAGAACATCCTGTTCATCTGCGGCGGTGCCTTCACGGGTCTGGAGCAAATCATTTCCCGGCGCACGGGGAAGAATGTGATGGGCTTTGGCAGCATGGAGGAAAACAGCCGGCGCAGCGTGGAGGTGAAGGACCGGGCCATCCTGCGCAAAGTGCAGGCGGAGGACCTGCTGAGCTTTGGCCTGATTCCGGAATTTATCGGCCGACTGCCCATCCTCAGTGCGCTGGAGCCGCTGTCGGAGGACGATCTGCTGCGCATTCTGGTGGAGCCGAAGAACTCGCTCATCCGGCAGTACAGCAAACTGCTGTCCCTCGACGGCGTGGAACTCCAGGTGACGCGGGATGGCTTGCAGGCCATTGCCGCCGCCGCGATCAAACGCGGAACGGGCGCCCGTGCCCTTCGCTCCATCTTTGAAGAGATCATGCTCGAAATCATGTTTGAGATTCCGGGTCGCGATGATGTGAAGACAGTGGTCATCAACCGCACCGTGGTGGAGGAAGGAAAGGCCCCGGCTCTCAAGAAAGTGCGCCGGAAGACGCAGGATGCGGCCTGACAGCAGACGCCTGTTGCCCCGCCAAAAATGCTGTATTAGGGCGACGGCATGTCTTCCTCCAAATTCCGTTTCCACCGTCTCTTCGGCTCCGATGGCAAGTGCTTCGATGTCGCCATCGATCACGGCTTTTTCAATGAGTTCGGCTTTTTGCCGGGCATTGAAAATCTGGGAACCGCCGTGCGCACGGTGGTGGATGCGGCCCCGGATGCCATCCAACTGACGCAGGGTCAGGCGCGGCATCTTCAGGCCATTCCAGGCCGGCAAAAACCCAGTCTGGTGCTGCGTACGGACGTGGCGAACATTTACGGCAAGACGCCCGCGGAGGCGCCCTTCAGCCGCATGATCGAAAACGCCGCGGAGGAGGCCTGCCGGCTGGATGCGGCGTGTGTTTGCGTAAACCTCTTCCAAATTCCCTGGGCTGCTGTCGTTCATGATCACTGCGTGCAAAATATCCTGCGTCTCAAAGTGGAGTGCGACCGCCTGGGAATGCCGATGATGGTGGAGCCCCTGGTGTTCAAAGCCGCGGAGGGTTCCGGCTACACGGTGAACGGCGACGAGAAGGTCATCATCCCGCTGGTCCGCCAGGCGGTGGAGCTTGGCGCGGACATCATCAAGGCCGACCCCACAGATGATGTTAGTCTTTATCACAAAGTGGTCGAAACCGCCTGCGGCATCCCCGTGCTGGTGCGCGGCGGCGGACGGGTGAGCGACGAAGAAATTCTCAAACGCACGCACGCGCTCATGCAGCAGGGCGCGGCGGGAATCGTTTACGGGCGCAACATCATTCACCATCCGCAGCCAAAGGCCATCACGCGCGCGCTCATGGCAGTCGTGCATGAAGGCGCCACGGCAGCCGATGCGCTGAAACACCTCGGATAGCGGCGGCATTGCGTTCCGCGCCTTCTGTGCGTACCATCCGTCATGCCAGGCGATAAACAGGTCATTCAAGCGGAGATCAAAGCGGTGCTGCCCACCAGCGGCGGCTGCGCCGTCTTTCTCGGCAACACGGAGAAGACGTTCGTCATTTACATCGATCACAGCGTGGGATTGGCAATCACCATGGCGATGCGCCAGGAGCCGCGCGAACGTCCGCAAACGCACGACCTCATTGGGAGCATCCTCGCGGGATTCGGGGCGAAGATCGAGCGCGTGATCATCAATGACTTCAAGTCCGGCGTGTACTACGCGCGGCTGGTGATCGTGGCGGAGAACGAACTCTACGAGCGGAAGATCGTGGAGATTGATGCCCGGCCAAGCGACAGTATCGCGCTCGCCGTGGCGGCGCGCGCGCCCGTGTATGTGACGAAGCACGTCTGGGACGAGGCGGAGGACATGAGCGCGCTGCTGCAGCGCATGGAGGAACGCGGTTCGCCGTTTCCGCCGGAGGAAGGATCAGCGCCGGAATAGACGCCAGCAGCGTGATGAAGATCATCGATCTGCGCAGTGACACGGTGACGCGACCCTGTGAAGGGATGCGGAAAGCGATGGCAGAGGCGGAAGTGGGGGATGATGTGTTTGGGGATGATCCTACCGTGAACCGCCTGGAGGGGCTGGCCGCGGAGATGCTGGGGAAAGAGGCCGCGGTGTTTGTGGCGAGCGGGACGCAGGCGAATTTGATAGCGCTGCTGACGCATTGCGGGCGGGGCGATGAATATATCGCCGCGCAACAGGCTCACACGTATGTGAACGAAGGCGGCGGCGGCGCGTCGCTGGGCGGGATTCAACCTCAGCCCCTGAATTGTTTGCCGGATGGCACGCTGGATCTTGCCAGGGTTGAGTCGCTCATCAAACCGGATGACGACCACTTTGCGCGCACGAGGCTTTTGTGTCTGGAGAACACTATCGGAGGCAGGGTGCTGCCCGAAGGCTATGTAGAGAAGGCGCGTGCGCTGGTGGACAGGCGGGGCCTTGGGCTGCATCTCGACGGCGCGCGGCTCTTCAATGCGGCCGTGAAACAGAACCGGTCTGCGGCGGACCTGGCGCGGCCCTTTGACAGCGTGTCCGTGTGTCTTTCCAAGGGACTCGGCGCTCCGGCGGGATCGCTGCTAACGGGCGGGCGGGACTTCATCAAGCGGGCGCGGCGCTGGCGGAAGATGCTGGGCGGCGGCATGCGGCAGTCCGGGATTCTGGCCGCGGCGGGCATTTTCTCCCTAACGAATAATGTCGAGCGGCTGGCGGAGGACCATGCCAATGCTCTCCGTCTTGCAAAGAACCTGGGTGCCGTCAGCGGCGGGAGGATTTCGGTCGATTGGCCAGCGATGCAGACGAACATGATCTTTGCATCCCTGACAGATATTGACGGGGCAGGTTTGACGAAGCAATTGGCCCCGAAGGACATCCTCATCCTTCCATGGAATCCGCTGCGGCTCGTGATCCACCGGGACATCACTACGGAGGACATCGACCGCATCATCGTCACGCTGCGCGACTTGTTCGAGCCGTGACCGGCATCAATCCGACGCGAGAGTGGAGATGATGAATTCGCAGATGTGCTGGAGCGATCCGGTGGCGGACCCGACTTCATACACCTTGTAGGGCGTGACGACCGTGGTGCCCGCCGCGGGCAGGGCAAGGGTATGGATCACGCGGTCCGGCTCCACTTTCAATTCATAGAGCATGCGGCGGAGAGCGTTAGGATCGGCGGAGGGTTCGCGGAAAAGAGACCTCACGCCGTGGCCGGTAATCCATTCACGAAGCGCGGGAGGGAGCTGTTCCGGAAGCGTACCGCCGGAGGCGGCGAGAGCGCGGGCCTCAAGGGAATAGGCCGCGGCGAAGTACTGCATGGTGTCATGCGACGTGAGCAGAAAGCGGTCAGCCGGGGCCAGTTTTTTGGCGCGATCGAGCGCCGTTCTGTTGATCTCTTCCAGACGGATGCGCAGTTGATAGGCGCGGTTGCTGAAATAGCCGGCGAGTTGCGGCATCACCTCTTTGAACGCGGCCGTGATGGCCTCCGCCATCTGGATGGCGAGCGCCGGGTCAGTCCAGACATGAATGTCCGGCGGGCCGCCCTTTCCGGACGGACGGATGAGGCGTTCGGTGGGGATTGTGGAGGTGGTGCTGAAAACCTTGACGCCGGTTTTCGCAAGACTTTCGAAATCGACCGGCCAGCGGCGTTCCAGCCCCAATCCATGTGTTAGGATGATGTCACTGGTGTGCAGTTTCGCGATATCCGGAGCATTGGGCGCAAAGGTCTCCATGCTGACTCCGGCGGGGGAAAAGCTCTGTGCCTGCACGGCCTTTCCGCCGATGATCCCCGCGAAGTCCGCGGCGACGTGAGTGGTTGCTGTCACCCTCCATGGCACCTTGGGAAAGGGCACTTTCTGCGGAGGCGGCTCCTCGGAACAACCAGCCAGGGCACCGGCGGGCAGCAGGCTGAGGAAGTGACGGCGGCGCATCATGTGAAGAATCAGCAGCCGCAGCCTGCCGGCGCGCAGGCAGGGCTGAGGGGACGGGCCGCATCGGCATCCGGCGGCGGCATCGCCGGATTCGGCTCCTGCGGCAGGAGATCGAGTTCGGAGAGGAGTGCGCGGTCCGCAGCGACGGCGGGATTGGCGGCAGTGAGGAGTTTATCGCCGTAGAAGATGGAGTTCGCCCCGGCGAAAAACGCGAGCGTTTGCGCTTCGCGGGAAAGCCGGGTGCGGCCCGCGGAGAGGCGCACGCGCGCGCCCGGAATGGCAATGCGCGTGCAGGCAATCATCCTAACAAGATCAAAGACATCCACCGGCGGGTTTTCGGCCAGAGGAGTGCCAGGCATGGGCATGAGACTGTTGATAGGAACGCTTTCCGGCTGCGGATTGAATTCGCTGAGAATCTCCAGCATGCGCAGACGGTCCTCCACGGATTCACCGAGTCCAAGAATGCCGCCGCTGCACACGCTCATGCCCGCGTCCTGCACATTCCGGATGGTGCGCAGACGGTCCTGGAACGTGTGCGTGGTCACGATCTTCGAATAATGCTCCGGCGACGTGTCGATGTTGTGATTGTAAGCTGTAACGCCCGCTTCGCGCAGCCTGCAGGCTTCGTCCGGACCGAGCTCGCCGAGTGTGACGCAAACCTCCATGCCGAGTCGGCTGACATCGCGCACGATGTCCAGCACCTTTTCAAACCGCTCCGTGCCCGCACGGACACCGCGCCATGCGGCACCCATGCAAAAGCGCGTGGAACCGTTGGCTCTGGCAGCTTCCGCGCGGCGCAGGATATCCTCCTTCTCCATGAGCCGCTCCGCCTTCACCTCCGTTTGATAGCGGGCGCTCTGGGCACAATAAGAACAGTCCTCGCTGCAGCCTCCTGTCTTAATGGAAAGCAGCGTGCAAAGCTGCACTTCGTTTTCAGGCCAGCGCTCCTCATGAACTGCGCGGGCCTGCTGCAGAAGCCGGAAAAACGGCTGGTGATAGAGTCGGTGAAGTTCGGAATAATTCATGCGTTGCAATTAGGGGCCATCCGATCCTGAAAGTTGAAGTTTCTCTAACGTTTGCATTTTATCGCGACCACCTTCCGCCAATCGATGGAAGCGAGACATTGTCACCGATGGCGCGGTAGTCCGTTTTGCCGATGGCGCCGATCAATGGCACCCCCGTGGCTTTTTTCCAGGCGGCACTCATGAACTCGGCGGTGTGGCAGCCCCAGCTCTGCACGCGGGCATCGCGGGTAAAGAGGCCCTTGTGAATGCGCTTCAACTCGCGGCTGTGCAGGTAGCAGGTGCTGACGCCCAGGAGGTCGTTGCTGTAATCGAAGAGGAAGGCGTACTTGTTAGAGTGAACGAAGAATTCGAGATCGGCGATTTTCCTGCCGTTGCGGTAATTGAGATAATTGATGACGAAATCTTTGTTGCTGAACCAGACGATATTGGCTCCGCATTTGGCCGCGCGCGCAACGATTTCACTGGTGTAGCACGTGTAAGGCGGGTTGCGGGCCTGATCTTCGCGGTCACGGCTGACGTAGGCCGGACGGTAAACGAGCCAGGTCAATTTCGCAGTGGGACCCTGCTCCGCGCGGATCTGCTCCAGCCGGATGTGCGCCGCCTTGATGAAGTTGCCGGCATAGCGGTCGTGCTGCTCCTCCGGCACCCGGTAGTCTTCCCACGCGCGCAGAGCGGGACCGCCGCTCACGACGATGAATTCCTCGGCGGCGAGATTGCGCTGAGCAATGGCGCTGCCGGAAAGGGCGAGGAGGAAGAGGAGGAGAAGTCGGAGGGTGTGCATTTTAGTGAACCGGGGAGTTGGGGGAAAGCGGCGCGGGGGACATTGCGTTGCGTTGCCGGAGTCGGCAAGGCGGTTTCCGGCGGGTGCCGGCTGCGCCGGAATCTCTAATCTCCACGCGCCCCAGGCCCCGGAGGAGCCATTCAAAAACATCAACGGTCACGTGGATGGCGGAGCAGTTTCCTCCAGAACCATTTGGATGTGAGATCGGAGGCTGTAGAGTTCATCCATGTAGGAAAGCGGGACTTTGATCCTCGCGACTTCGGAGCCGAGTTGGCATAGCTCCTCGCGGATTTTCGCGAACTCTCCGCTGCCCGCGGGCGTCTTCTTTGCGACGAGGGCATTGTGCCGGGCCTCGAGACTTACCAGGGTGCCGTACCACCGGTAGATCTTCCCGCGAATGCGCCAGACATACACCGGCGGGGCAAGCTTGAAGAGCGGAATGAGCACCGTCAGCAGCGGCAGAATCAGAATGCTGAGCCGCTCAATGGCCGTCGCGAGCCAAAAGGGGAGCGTGCGGTTCAGAAAAGACGGCCCGTGGCTGAGGTAGTGCTTTGTGTCCTCACTCAGCGGAAAGTGCACGTAGCTGGCAGTCGGAAACTGCCCGGTATTTTGAAACATGCCCCGGCTGCTGTGAATGTCCGAGGCCGCATCCACAAGCAGCGTCGCCAATGCCGGATGAAGGTCCTCGCGGGCCACCATGGCCATGACGGGAGAAATCAAATGCACGTCCTGCGGCGGCAGATTTTGCGCAAGGTCCGCCACTCCCTCCGGCAGCACCACGCTCGACAGGTACGGATAACGAGCCGCATAAGCTTCGATGCGGTCGAGATCGAGCAGATGGATGTTAGGATCTTTGAGAAGAGACTGAATCACCGGCGCATTGAAAGAGGAGACGAAAAACGCCGCATCCACCCGTCCCTCGCGCAGTGCGGTGGCCGCCGCCTCTCCACTTTCCGGCGAATCCAGCGCCGGGTCCCAAAGTCCATTGTCCGCCAGAAGCCGCGCCGCCAGAGCATGAGTCCCGCTCTCCCTGCTGCCGGTGGTCACTTTTTTCCCGCGGAGTTCACGGGCTTCTTTGATGGGCGCTCCACGATAGAATATCCAAAGCGGTTCAAAACAAAGACTCGCGAGCGTGCGGAACTCCGGGTTCTCCTGCGGCTCGCCCACGCCGGTTTGCGCAAAGACCACGTCCACTTGTTTTTCCTTGAGCAGCCGCAAATTCTCGACCGAGCCCGACGTCGTCCGCAGTTCCAGCGTGATGCCGCTTTTAGCCAGAATGGCCCGGTATTTTTCGCCGAACTCATGATAAGCCCCGCCAATCGCTCCCGTCGCCATCACCAGCCGCCGCGGCGGTGCCGGATCGACGAACCGCAAACTGATCACGAACAGGATCACTCCAAAAACCAACAGGATAAGGGTGAAGGGGAGTTTCATGCCGGGAAAGGACCCGGGAAGCGCCGTTAGGCCACCGTTTTCGCACACTGATCTTCTCGTTGCGGTTCTCGTCGGCGACGTGAAGAACCCTCCTGGCGATCATCCTGAATTGAAGCCCTCCGGCACATCACCCTCCTCCGTTAGTCACTGGGCACATCGAACGCTGCGGTGGCTGGGAGCAAACTTTTTCCTGCTGGTGATTTACGGCACATTCCCCATCGCGGCGGGAATCTACGTCCGCGGGCGCATCGCGTATGAGGGCGTCGAACAATGGCCATCCGTGGAGGCGACCGCCGTCCGGGAGACAGGCAGTCTTTTATCCGGGCCTAACGGCGGCTACAAAGGCGGCCCATCCACCATCGACTCGCGCTCCGCCCGGTTTGAATACACCGTCAACAGCAGAACCTTCACCGGCGATCACTTTTCCCCCGATGGCGGTGGAGTGCAGGGTCCCGGCCCGGAGGATTCCTGGCGGGCTTACTACAATCCCTCCTCCCCGGAGATCGCCGTTCTCAACCCCGTCCCGTATAAAGGATACGGTGCCTTTGCCGCGGCTATCGTCACCGGCATCATGGCAGGCGCCCACGTCTATTGCGCCATCGGCGACTTTTTGAACCGGAGGCGGAGGCTAAATGGGAGCGACCGAAAAGAATCGCCTCCTTGAATCCACAGCACCTGCTTTTCTCTAGCCACCAAAGGCGGTTTCAACATAACGGTGATGCCCTGAATTGCAGGCACGCACCATCCGCTGCTCGTCGGCCAAAGGCCGGATTCAACTTAGCCTGGTCCGTCAGGGCCAGGACCAGACACCCCCGCAGATTTTTGCGCGCGCGGAGTGCGATTCCTGCTGAATTGCTGCCGCGAGTTAGTTACATCCAGCCAATACCCTATAGAAACGGCCGGATGTAACCAACTCAATGCCGGTTTTCACGCGTTGTGTCCTGGCCAGACGGTTGGCAGGTCCAGAGCTTTTCAGCGCGGTGCGAAACCCGCCCAACCCGCTGCGATGCCGTGGCAGATTCAGCGACTTTGACCCGGGGTCCGGGCGCACGACTGTTATGTCCTGACTACTTCTTCTTCTCCAGGCTCTCGATTTTCTTCTCCAGCTCCTCCGTCTTGCGCTGAAGTGCGTCCACCTTCTTCCACGCTTCGATCGCTTGAGTGGACGGATTCGTTTGCAGCGCCTGGATGCGGCCCGCAGCGTCCGCGGCGGCGGTCGCGGCCGGATTGGTCTTCTGACCGGCGATGGCATTGAGCACCGGCACAGCGCGCAGGTCGCCGAGTTCACCGAGCGCGGAAGCAGCCGCGGTGCGCACGGCGCGGTGAGGTGAATCGAGATACGACGTCAGGAACGGCTGGATGGACTCGTCCTTGCTGCCGCGGGAGAGATTGCCTATGGCCGTCAGCGCAGCGCCCAATTCACGCGCCGGGAATCCGCCGGCCTTTACGGCGGTCACGATGGCGGGCACTGCATCCTGACGATTCTGCTGACGAAGCGTGCGAATGGCGGCCGCGGCAATCATGTTGTGATAGGACGGACGTTTCAAAAACGGCAGCAGGTCCTCCTGCGGCCACACGGCGAAGCTGCTCACGATCGACGAAACGATGATCGGATTCTGCTCCGTGGCCGCCATCTTCACGAGCGCCGCGTGAGCGTCCGGATGGAAGATCACGCCAAGAGCGTCCGCCACGGCCTTGCGCACGCGCTCATCCGGCTGGCCTGTCAGACTGATCAGCGCATTCCGCGCGGCATCGCCGGTAATCTTTTGCAGCGCTTCCACGGCTTCGGTGCGAATGGCGTGGTGAGGATCGCTGCTCGCGATTTCCGTCAGTTGTTTCACCGTGGCATCGTCCTTCTTTTTGCCCAATTGCTCCACGGCCAGCATGCGGCCAATGATGTCCGACTTGAGCTGCGCCTTGAGCATATCTCCGGAGGGCGTGAAGTTGATCTTTGCGAGCACGGTTTGGTCAGGGTCCACGCGGAGCAGCGATGGCTGCGCCGGCAGTGTGAAACTGAAGTCCTCCTGCGCTTTCGAAACCGTGGCGGTGAAGTTCTGCACCGTTTCCTTGCCGTCCGCGCCTTTCACAGAGAAGCGCAGGGGCAGGGGCACATTGAACAGCAGCACCTTCTCATCCACTTTCTGCGTCTGTTTGACGGAAACCTTCGCCATTTTCGCGCCGTCATCCCAGGAGTAGGCGACCTCCAAAACCGGCACGCCGCCGTGATACACCCATTGGTCGAAAAACTGATCGAACGAACGTCCGGTCACGGCTTCGATGGTTTCCTGCAGACGGTCACTGGTCACATTGGTGTTCCGGTGGCGGGCCAGGTATTCCTTGATCGCCGCGCGGTAGAGATCCGGGCCGAGTTGACTGCGCAGCATGTGCAGCACCCATGCGCCTTTTGGATAGGCCCGGCTGTCGAATTGTTCCATCGGCTCCGTGTAGTCGCGCCACACGATCGGACGCACATCGTTCGAGTTGATGACCCGTTGCGCTTCCCGCCACAGGCTGAGCGCCATGCCATCCTGGCCGTTCTTCACTTCCTCATAGAGAACCGTGTAATAACTGGCAAACCCTTCGTTCAGCCACAGATGCGACCAGTCGCGGCAGGTGAGAAGATCACCGAACCACTGGTGCGCCAGTTCGTGCGCATCCAGCCGGTGAGTGGAGTCCAGTTCTCCGGCTTCTTTGGGAAAGAGCGCCGTGCAGGCCATGAAGGAGCACGTCGTGTTTTCCATGCCGCCGGCGAGAAAGTCCTGACAATAGACCTGGTAATATTTATCCCACGGATACGGCGTGCCCGTTTCCTTCTCATAAAACTGCATGATGGCCTGCGTGTCGCGAAACGCCAGGGCCGCCTGATCCTTCTCCGAGGGCGGCACCAGCATGGCCATGGGTGTCCTGCCCGCCTGGGCGTCGATCCGGTGAAAGTATCCCGCCGCGAGCGCCATGAGGTAATTCACGTGCGGCTGCTCCTGCTTCCAGTGCCAGCGGATGAGGCCGCCCTCCGCATCGCGTTCCCGCGAAACCAGCTTCCCATTCGAAACCACCTCCATGCCGTCAGGTGCATGACAGACGACCTCGCTGGTAAAGCGGTCGTTGGGATAATCATAGCACGGAAACCAATAGCGGTGAAACTCCGCCTCTCCCTGACTCCACACCTGCGTGTCGCCCGCCGGGTAACCCATTTCCGGCGTGCGGAAGTAGAGACCGTTCTCCGGCACACAGTGGTATCGCACCGTGACCGCAGCCTCAGTGCCCGCCGCCAGCGGCTCCGCAAAACAAAGCACCAGCTTGTCCTTCGTCACCTCATGTCCTGACACCTTCGCGCCCTTTCCCTCCACATGGTCGATCGTCAGATCCACGGCGTCGAGTTCCAGCTTTGCCAAAGCCCGCGCCACCGGCGAAAAAGTAATCGTCACCTGGCCCTGCACACTCCGGCGGGTGAAGTCCGGCGTCACATCGAGGGCAAGGTGCTTGATGTCCACGGACCGGTCGCGGGCATATTTGCGGCCCGGGATTGGGTTCAGACCCGCAGGCATGAGACTTTCCTTTCCGCAGCGCCCGAGGTAATCCATTTCGACGGATTCCGCCGCAGCGAGCGTGAGGGGAAGGAACAGGAAAAGTGGGGTGGAGAAGCGCATAGCGCGCTCCCCGTAGCGCATTTCGCGCCGGAGTTCAAAAAAAAGCGGCTGGCTCCCGCAAAGGAGTCAGCCGCGTGCAGAAGAGGAAATCCTCTCCGGAATGGATTACTTGGCCGGAACCACCACCGGACCGCTGCTCGGAGGCACGGACGTGGTGTTGGACGGCTTGTTGCTGGCGCACGCGCCGAGGCACAGAGCGACAAGACCGAGAGCGATCACTTTGACGAGCTTCATATTATCTGGATGTTGGTATGGTTTTGTTGATGCTCCCCGCACAGCACACGTGCCGGGACGGAGGCTCAATAAGGCACGATCCGTGCCACGCCTCCCCAAGCCTGCAAGGGAAAATTCACCCCAAATGCTGGTTTTTTGGCACAAAACGGGTGGGGCGAAGCCCCGCTGAGCCTGATTCGCTTCGGGTATTGTACAAGATCCCTATTCTCCCCGGGGGTTGCCTGCTGCCTTCAGCAGGGCACGAAGTTTTTCGTCACTCTCGGCTGCCCTCCGGACAACATCCACAAGCCTCCGGTCCTCTCCCGGCAGCGCTGCCAGCAGGGCCTCGACCTCCGCGGCGTGTTTTGTGGAAGCACCGGCGGCGAGATTGCCAAGGGCCCGCACGCGGAACACGCCGGGAGGCAGTGCTTCCAGTGCCTGGAGCGCGGCATCGAAGTTCTGCGCGGCAGCGGGGCAGAACAGTCGGGCGGTGGCCTTCACACCGGCCTCGCCTTTCAAATACTGCTGCGCCCAGGTCACGGCGGCGGCGGGATCGCGCTGCGCCCATTCCCGTCCGCTGCGGCTGGCGACAAAGTGCGCCGCGGCAGCCGCGTCGCCAGTGGTTTCCACGTAGCGGCGGCGCATTTCATCCATGCCCTCAACTCTGGGAATCGGCTGCGGAACACGGACGCCCCTCCGCATAGCGGCGACCCCAGTGAAACTGCCGGTCACCAGTTCCGCCCGCAGCTCCGCCGGCAGTTCCTGCCAGATCCTGACTGATTCCTCGCGGCGGCTGGTCCAGAGATCGTTGAAGTAGCTCGCCAATAACACGCTGCGGCTTCTGCCCGCGGGCAGTTGGTTGATGGCCTCCCAGGTGGCGCGATAGCCGAAATCCTTTGCACTGAGCGGCAAGTCCCAACCTCCGCGGAAGTAATCCAGATGCTCCGCAAGGAGAGCCACGGCGCGCGTCGGATCGGTGCGCTGCACCGCACTAACCACCGCCCGCATGGCTCCACCGCAGTTCTGACAGCATTTCAAGGCGGCCTGCATGGCGGCACCGGCATCCTGCTTGGCCCATTCTGTGAACAGGATAGCGATAATGTCCTGCGCGCTGCCGGGAAGGTCAAAACTCCCGCGTCGTTGAAACCACTCGTACATTTCCCGCGGCGATTTCATCGCCCAGCGGCGGGCGTAGCGGGCAGCGAGGTCCTGGCCGGCGAGATCGATAGTGTCGGCCAGGCACAGTTCTGCGAGCCTTTCGCCCGTGAAGTGCTCATTGGGCGAATCGAATTCTTCGGCCAGGGCTCGCTCCGCCGCCGCTAGGGCTTTCGCCGGTGACGTGTCCGGCGTTTCGTCAGCCTCCGTCGCAGATTTGCCCGGCGATGAAATGCCTGCAATGCGCTTCGCCGGGGCCGCTGCCGGCGGACCCGCGCTGAACCACGCGGCCACCGCTGCCGCGACAAAAGAGACAAAGGCCATGATGGCGCGGCGGCGGAGCAGAGCAGACGTCGGTTTCACGGTCACGGATTGATGTGCCTTTCCGGCGGCGGCTGTTTCATGCTTTCCAGCGCGGCCTCTCTGTCAGAAGCATCGCTGTGCTTCATCGCTTCATTCAGCGCGGCAACAAACTCCGGCGGCGCCTTGTTGCCCCACCATCTGGCCAAATCACGATAAGCCTGCGCGGCCTGATACGGAATGGAGATGGCCGAGGCCCATTTCCACGCCGCTTCGGGCTCAATGGGCGCGAGGGCATTCACCAGTCCCCGGGCTGCACCATCGCGGAGTTTCCCCTCGGGCAATGCCGCGGCCCATGCCGACGCGGCGGTGTCATCGAAACCGGCCCAGGATTCCGCCAGGCCCTGCGCCGCATACACATTCTCCGGCCGGGAGGCGACCCACTGCGCAGCGGCAGCGGGATCGCGACGCCCCCACTCACGGGCGAAATCCGCATGCGCTTCCTGATAGTTGCTGTTCAGCGGCAACGCCTCGATGAGCGTCTTCGCCGCCTCCGGGGTCTTGGCAAGTTCTCCGGCCAGCGTGTTGGCACCGCTCATCCACCAGCGCTCAAGTGGCACGAGCGGAGCCATGCGCAATGTGAGAGCAGGATCGCCCGCATTGATGATGCCGCGAATAAATTCGAAGCTGAGTTCCTTCCGGGTGGCTTCCGGGAGTGAACCGTAGTATTGCAGACTCAGGTCCGGATCAGCCTGCGTTAGCTTTCGGGTGAGGGTGTTGCGCAGGGAATCCGAAAGGTCGTCCCGGGGCGGAGAGGAAGCTGGCAGCAGCATTTTCATGGCTTCCAGAGCCGTTTCGGTGCTCCACTCCTGGATCCTGATGTCCGCCAGGTGCCGCTGCAGGGATTGCCTCTCACCGGCATCCATTTCGCAGTCCTTGCCGATTTCCCGCAGTGCCGGCAGCCACAGCGCGGGATCGCGCGGCAAACGCGGTGCCACCGCTTTCGCCACGGCCCACCACATGTCACGAGGTGACCCGCTTCCGGAGGCGAAGGGATCACTCGTTTCCGCGGAAGCCTCCGTTGCTTTCGCCGCAGCGGTTAGTCTCTTCATTTCCAGGACCGCCGCCGGCAAATTCTCCCGGGCCAGCGCGGTCACGATGGCCACCCGTCCGTCCTCCTCCGTCAACCAGGCCCCCGCGTCCATCTTCGCCAGTTCCCGCTGCGCCGCGGCGGCGTCCGTCTTCGCCAGCGCCGTCAACCACACATGCTGCGCACGGTGCCGCAGGTCCGCATCCTTCAATCCAGTCAGCCAGTCGCGCAGTGCTCCGGCATCGCGAGCCATCCAGGCATTCACAATGGCCACCAGCGCCTCCCGCCTTGCGTCGTCAGGATAGTTAGCGCCTTTCTCCACCAAAGCAGCCGCCGCCGCGGCGGGATCACGCCCCGCCAGCGTCCGCAGCGCCTGTGCAAAGGGACTGTTCTGGTGAAACCCCGGCGGCTCGAGTTTCAAAAACGTCAGGGGATCTGTCTCCGCAAGGTGCCGCAGCACCACCTCTGTGAACGGAAAACCCAGCACTTTCTTTTGAAAAATGGGGACAACCTTCTCCGGCGCCACTCTGACTAACATCACGCCGAAATATCCCTGCAGCGTGCTATCGCTCGATTTTCCTGCCACGTAATCAAGCGCCCCCTCCGTATCACGCGTGATCCACAGTCCCAGCAGCCACTTTGACGCCGCCTCCCGTTTGGCGGACTCGTACTCGGGAAATAGATTCGGAACTTCCTCCAGCAACGCGGCGAATTCACCCGGTGCCGCCGCCTTCACGCGCGCCATCCATTGTCCCGCTGGTGAATCCGCGGTCACCTGCGGCGGCTTCGGTGCCATCGCCGCGGTCCGGGCATCCGCCCGCTGATGCTGCGGGCGCCCGGCAGGCTGCATCCCCTCATGTGCCGCCCTGCCCGCAATCCATCCCCCCGCGCCGCAAACTGCGGCGAAAATAAAGGTGGAGAGGGACCTATAACCGAAACGGGCCGGCATGGCGACATGGTGAGGAAGCCGCGAGCGATTGCCAGCAGAAGTTTGTTGTCCCGCCGTCCCTTTTTCGACATTTTCGCCTCATGCAGGACGAGGTAAGAACAGCCTCGTGGATCAGACACGAAATGTCATCGTTTCTCTCATTCCCAAGCGACATCAAAACGGTTGTGTGGAATTCGACTTTTAAGACTATTCTTCGAAAGCTCGAGGCTTCCTCCGCCGATAACCGGACCGCCGCTCGGGTGCTGGAAGAAAATCCAATCGCCGGGCCCATCGGTGGATTGGATCTGAGATCATTTACGAGAAATGATCTCTTGGATTTTATCCGATTCTTAGCGGAGCTTCGAAACGACGCCTCCACAATTACCGAAGGATGGAGATTTCCGGAGCAAGTTCGCCAATTCCCGGTCGACCTCGACTCTACTATCGAAGTTGCAAGTCGGGCTGTCGCGGCAACAGAGTAATGAAATGACGCATCGCTCAGCTTGGTGAGCCGGTCTTGCTTGCCTGCCGAATCCAACGTTTCATCTTTTCGGCCTACTTCTGCGTAGGACACCAGAATTTTACCATTCGCCCCAGCTCATCAGGCTAAATCAAACCAAATCAAACCAAATCAAACCAAATCAAGCCGCTTTTTTCCGACTGCTGGCCAGATTCGATACTTTCCCGTTCTGCCCGCCGCGGAAGCCCCGGCCATCTCCGCCGCATCTTCGCTGTCTCCCTTCTCCCTCGCGATATCCGGAAAAACCCTGCTAATGGAATTGCCACTTGCACTGCCAGAGCGTGCGCTTTACTCTCCACCCCCCTCCTTTTTTGCCGGATCTGCCTCTTTCCCCTGCGGCGCAGTGCCGGGCTCACCCTTTCCCATTCAACAACTTACTTTTCTTCACGCCATGAAGCCCGAGATCCATCCCGTTTACGTCGATACCGTCGTCACCTGCACCTGCGGTGCGGTCTATAACACGCGCTCCACCGTGAAGGAGTTGAAAATCGGTATCTGTGCCGCGTGCCACCCCTTCTTCACCGGTGAGCAGCGCTTTGTGGACACCGCCGGACGCGTGGACAAATTTGCGAAGCGGTTCGGCACCACGCAGGTACGCCGCTCCGCCAAGCCGAAGCTCACTCCCGCCGGAGCCTAGCCTTCCATTCCCTTTTCCAGTAAAACGGTGCGCGCTCCGCTTTGAAGAGCGCGCACCGTTTTTGTTTGTGCCCATCCTGCGAATTTGACTTTCCCCCCATGAACTACGCCCCGCTCATCGAAAAAAAGCGGACCCGCCTCGCTGAACTCGAAGACGCCATCGCTGATCCCTCCTTCTTCAACGATCCGAAGCGGGCCGGTGAGTTCACGCGCGAGCATGCCCAAATCCGCAAGCTCCTGGCCTCATGGGACGCATGGGAAGCCACGGGCCGCGAACTCGAAAGCAGCACCGAACTCGCCAAAGGCGACGATGCGGAAATGGCCGAGATGGCCCGCGAAGAACTCCCCGCCCTTGAGCAGCGCCTCGCAAAACTCTCCGAAGAAATCCAGTACGCCCTCCTCCCCCGCGATGCCAACGAAGACCGTGATGCCATCGTCGAAATCCGCGCCGGCACCGGTGGCGATGAAGCCGGTCTTTTCGCTGCCGATCTCATGCGCATGTACCAGCGTTACGCGGAAACCCACGGCTGGAAAATCGAGCCGCTCGAGGCCAGCACATCCGAGGCCGGCGGCTTTCGCGAAGTGATCTTCAAAGTGACCGGCGAAGAAGTCTTCCGCGCCATGAAGTACGAAAGCGGTGTCCATCGCGTGCAACGCGTACCGGCTACCGAAACGCAGGGCCGCATCCACACCTCCACCGCCACCGTCGCCGTTTTGCCGGAGGCCGAGGAAGTGGATCTCGAGATCAACCCTAACGACCTCCGCATCGAAGTCTGCCGCGCCGGCGGTCACGGCGGTCAGGGCGTGAACACCACCGACTCCGCCGTCCAGATTCTCCACATTCCCACCGGCCTCATCGTCCGCTGCCAGGATGGCCGCAGCCAGCTCAAGAACAAGGAAAAGGCGATGACCGTCCTCCGCTCCCGCCTGCTGGAGCGCAAGCAAAGCGAGGAAGCGGAAAAATACTCCGCCCATCGCCGGAGTCTCATTGGCAGCGGCGGTCGCGAGGAAAAAATCCGCACTTACAACTACCCGCAAAATCGTGTCACCGATCACCGCATCAACTTAACGGTGTACAATCTGCCCGCCTTTGTGGACGGTGACATCGAGGACATGATTTCCGCACTGCAAAAGAGCGAGATGGAGGACCGCATGGAGGAAGCCGGGCTGTCCTGACATTCCGTAGATGCACCTGCCCGCCTATCTCCTGATCCCGGCGGCCGCCGCATTCATCTACACGGTTGCCTCTCTCCTCTTCAAGCGTGCTTATGAGGAGGGCGCAGGTACCCTGACCGTTTTTCACTGGTCGAACCTGGTGTCGATGCCGGTTTTTCTGCCGCTCTTTTTTTCGAATCACGGAGCGTTTCCGGCCAGCGATTGGTGGAGGCCGGGAGTCGTTGCGGCGTTGATGTATATCGGCACGTGGATCATGTTTGCCGCGATCCGGCGGGGTGATATTTCCATGGTCACTCCCATTCTCGGAACGAAGGTCGTCCTTGTGGCGCTCACGCTCGTAGCCATTTCCGGCAGCGGTCCCGGGTCCGGATTATGGCTCGCCGCCTGCCTGGCTACCGCCGGGATCTTCATTATCGGGAAGGGGGATTTGAAGCCAGGGAAGGCGAATGGCGGAGCGCTCCTTATGTGTCTCGGCAGTTCACTCCTTTACAGCGTGAGCGACGTGCTGATCGCGCACTGGGCGGGAAATCACGGCGGTACTGCCTTTCTTGCCGCCCTGCCGCAGTTTTTTGGCCTCTTCTCCCTGCTCTCTCTCATCGGCTCGAAGCCCGGCTCCATGCGGCTGCCTCCCGGCACCCCGCGCTGGGTGATTTCCGGCAGCGTCCTCCTCGCCCTTCAGGGCATGTCCATGGGGATCTCCCTCGCCTTTTTCAACGATCCCACTGGCGTGAACATCCTTTACAGCACCCGCGGTCTCTGGGCAATCGCCCTCGTCTGGTGCGCCGGCTCGTGGTTTGCCAACAGGGAGCGATCCCGCGCCGGCCGCAGCACTATGCTGTGGCGGCTAACAGGAACGGTTTTCATCACCGCCGGCGTCGTGATCGCGGTGATTGCGCGCAGTTCATAATTGTCCAATACTTCCCCCTTCCGGCGACGCTTCTCCTCCCGGTTTCGGCTTCGGCGCAACCCATCCCCGCACCCGCGGATGTCCCTTCTTTTTAATGGCGGGCGTAAGATTGTTGAACGAACTGGATGGTCCGCCCATCTAATCTCTCCGTTACACCCTCCCTATTCCCATCCCCATCCTTCCACCTTATGAAAATGACAAATCGCCGCCCCCGTCGCCTCCGGGGCTTCACCCTTATGGAACTGCTCCTCGTGCTCGCCATCATCGGCCTGCTCATGGGAGGTGTGGCTGTGGGTTACCGGTCCATCATGAACAACGGTCGGGTGACCAAAACGCAGGGGAATATCGGCACCATTCAAGCGCTGATCATGCAGTACTCTGTGAAGTTCAAAGGCCCTCCTCCCGGCTCCGTCGGCCTGCGCGCCCTCATCACCAAGGGCATCACGGAAGACGAAGGCCTCTTCACCGATCCATGGGGCAATCCCATCATGTATAAAGTCCCCGGCACCCGTTCCGGCGATAAGTTCGACGTCTATTCCATGGGCAAAGACGGCATCGACGGCAACGAAGACGACATCGGCAACTGGGAAGTGAAGGAATAGTCTGCACTTCGCCCCTCCGCTTCCATCCTTCACCGTCCCTGTTTATGTCCCGCCGAGGCTTCACCCTCATGGAGATCATGATCGTCATGGCGATCATTGCTCTCGTCTTTGTGGGTTCCTTCCGGGGAGTTTCGGCGCTCAATGAACAGGCGGCCCTGGAAAAGCCCTTCCAGGACCTGCGCTCCATGGCCAAAACGGCATGGCAGCGCTCCATGGCGGAACAGCGGTCGTGGCAAATCCACTTTTTCCCCGACCACTTCGTGCTTGAGCCAAAGGCCGCGGTGAACCAGGACGATCAAAAGCTCTTCAACGCTTTCGATCAGCAAAAGCAGCGCAGCGATGGCATCAAGAGCGTCCACATTCCGGAGGGTATGCTCATGGAGATTCGCCGGTGGGGAACCCCCCAGTGGATTCCCATGCAGGGAAAGACCGAAATTGCATGGGTCTTTGAACAAAGCGGCCTCTGCGAGCCCATCAGCGTGCGTTTCACGAGCGACCGCGGCACGGTGGGCGCTCAGTTCGATCCCCTCACCGCGAGCGTGAAAGAGGAAATCTCCGACCGGGACGGCTCATGAAAAACCTTCTTCCATCCCCTCCCCGCCGGGACGCCATGGTCATCATGGAGGTGCTTTGCGCCATCCTGGTGTTCGGTCTCGCCGTCGTGGGCCTTATGAAGGCGCTCACTGTTTCCGCGCGTTCCGCCGCCATTTCCCAGCAGGAACTGCGCATGATCCTGCGCCTCCAGTCCACGCTCAACGAGACCAGCAAGTACCCCAAAATCGACGAGCTCTATAATACCGAGCCGGTCAAAACCACCGACGCCGATGAACTCGGTGTTTGGACCCGCACCGAAATCGTCAAGCTCGAGGGCGTCCTCAATTCCGAAGGCCAGCCGCTCAACGATATGTATCACATCATCGTCACGGCATATTACGATGACTTTGGCCGCACGGGCGAAATGATGGCCGACAGCGTCCGCTACGCCCGGCTTTACAACACCACCGGCGCTGGCGCCGCCGCCACACCTCAGCCTCCCCTCCGATGAAAGCGCCCTCTCCAGCATCCACTCCCCGCGCCTTCACCATCATCGAGGTGGTCGTCGGCCTGGCGTTGATGGCCATGCTCATTGGCGGCATCTTCTCAGTGCAGCGCGGTGCGATGACGGTCAGCCGGGAGGTCGTCGAACGCGAAACCCAAACCCTCAAGGTCCACAGCTTTTGCGAACTGCTGCGGCGCAATTTCGAACAGGTCCCCGGCAACGCGAAGGTGAATCTCCAGTTCTGGGGCGGTGCCGGCTCTGATTTGACCGAGGTCGCCTTCACAGATTATCCCCTCGCTTTCTCATGGCCGGGAGTTAAGGCCGGTGCCAAAACCGTGCTCTTCCGCACCGAGCGCTCGGTGGGCCTCGGCCTCCAGGCGGCCATTCTCTACCTCGACGAGGAGCAGGCGGCCGCATGGACCAAAGGGCAGTTCGACGAAAATAAGATCCTCGGACGCCTCACCATCATGGACGGCATTGCCGCCCTCGGCTGGAGGTTTTTCAACGAAACCACTCAGGAATGGGACATCGAGTGGCCCACTACCAATACCCGCCGTCCGAGTTTTGTGGAAATGACCCTCAGATTCATGGACGGAGATGATCCGGTGGTCCTCGTTTTCTGGATTCCCACCATGGCCAATCCCCAGCAATTCACCAATGCCGCCAACTTTGCCCAGCCTGGTGGCGTTCCGGGTGCTGGAGGCCCGGGTGGACCAGGGCAAAACCCTGGCGGCGGGGATGGCGAACGACGCGGTCGTGGAGACCGGCCCGGTGGCGGGGACCGGCGTGACAATGCCGGTCCTGGCGGAGGCAACCGTGGTGGCGGCGGAGGCAACCGCGGCGGAGGTGGTGGTGGTTTTCGTCAGGGTGGAGGTGGCCCTGGTCGCCGGTAATTCCTTTGTTAGCTTACCCTCCAGCCGTTTCTCCCGATGACGACTCTCCCTTTAAGTCTTGCCCGGCGGCGGTTCCACTGCCGCGGATCGGCGCTCATCATGGTGTTTTGGCTCATCGCCATGCTTTCGATGATCATCTACAGCATGCACACCATCGTGTCGCATGATCTGGAACTGACCATCTCGCAAAAAAATGCGTTCCGCGCCCGTCAGTTGGCTGAAATGGGCATCAACTGGGCCATGAACCCCAGCGTGAAGAAATTTGACACCGCCATCCTTCAGCAGGGCGGGGGAGAAGGCGGCGGAGGCGGCATCATTCCCCTGGAGGAGGGCGAGTCCTTCTGGGTCAAAATCAGGGGCGAAGGCGGTCGCATGAACATCAACGCTCTCCTGCAAAACGATGTCCCCCACCGCGATTTCGTCACCAAACTCTTCAACCTCTGGGGTCTCGACAATGAACAGGCCGACGCGCTTTTTGACTGCTTGATCGACTGGACCGATGCCGGCGATGAACAACTCCTCCACGGCATGGAAAGGAAGGCTTATCTCGACCGGGATCAGGTCGAACAAAGCCCCTATCCATTCAACCGTCCCTTCTACACTCTTGAAGAGGTGAGGTTGGTTGAAGGATTCGCCATGATTGAGGCCAACGTCCCAGACTGGCGCGACTATTTCACCATCTACAGCGCCGGTAAACTCGACGTAAATGAGGCCGAAGCCAAGGTCATGGCCGCCGCCGCCGTGGCCTGCAAGGGCACCTCCGATCCGCAGCGTGACTTCGAAGACGCCCTCAAGGACGCCAACGAACTGGTCTCCCACCGGTTTGGAGCCGATGAACTGGAGGACACAGAGGACGACCGCAAACTCACTGCCGCCGAAGTCATCGCCGGCTTCGGTCTATCCAACGATCCCGGTTCCAGCGAAGGCGCCATGGCCACCGCCATCTTCGGCGAAAATGACCCCACAGTTCACATTGAAAGTGTGGCTACGGTGGGTGAATACCGGAAACGCGTGGTACTCATCGTGCGCAATCGCACCCAGAATCCCCAAATACTCAGCCGCGAAGAAGTCCCCCTATTCCAATAGATGAAGCCAACCAGCGCTACTACAGAGGCCGGCATATGTTTGCCCGGCGAGGAGTCATGGGATTTGTGGAAACAGTCGTCCACCGGATGGCAGATCTCACAAAGCATCCCCTTTGACCAGGGCGGCCCCGCGTCTTTCAAGGCCGCCGGCGTCTTCGGTTACCCGGTGAGCGCCGCCTTCGCTGTTCCCGTGCGCGCTGCCACCAGTGACGAGGAACTCCTTCCGGACATCGTGGACTTCCAATTGGAAAAACAGGGGCTTAAACCGGAGACGCCCGTCGGCAAGCTCATGGATTACCGCACCGTGGAACGCGAGGATGCCGGCACGCTCCTTCTCGCCTCCGTGCTCAGCCCTGAAATCGCCGACGATCTTCCCCGCGAAGCGCCGGAGCGCTTTGAAGTCACGCCGTATCTCTATTACCTCCCTGACAACCATCTCGTCGTCTGGAAGGAACTCGGCCGCCTCGTTTTCTGTGTCACCCGCGGGGATCAGCCTGCCTATTACCACGCGCTCAACAGCCCCATCCTCAATGCGGCGACCGTGCAGGAAATCGAGCAGTTGCTCATGCCTCTTTATACTCAGGGCATCGTCACCCAAATCGAAGGGATTGTGCTGTGGACGGATTCCGTCGAACCGGGCGCCGCCGAAGAATTGAGCCGCACCTTCGGCTCCCGTGTCCGTTCCGAGCCCCGCCCGAAGCCCACGCTTCCGCAGGAAACATGGAATATCGAGCCTGTCTCGGTCGCCATGGGGAAGATCCGCGCCGCCCGCATGCGCAGGGTCCGGAACATCATTCTCGCCTGCCTCCTCGGCTATCTCGTTATTCCCGGTTTCTTTGTCGCCCGCTATTTCCTCGCTCAAAACGATCTCGGCGATTTGAAGACCAGGGTCAACAGGATGCAGAGGGACTACGGCACCGTCACTCCCACCATCAAGCAGGCCAAAATCATGGACGCTGCCATCAATTTCGATAAATATCCTATCGAAGTGATGAATCAGATCGTCAGCCCGCTCTACGCCCCGAACAGTGAAGTTAGGATCACCAGTCTCGAAATCAACCGCACGGTGCGCGACGAGGAGGAAAAATCCGATATTACCATCAAAGGAGAAACCAGTTCCACCAACCAAAGCGTGGCCACCCGCTATGCCGCGAATGTGAAGAGGAATCTCAAGGACTATAAATGGGACAATCCCAAGATCGAGCCTCCGAAGGACGGCAAAGTCCCCTTCCAGATTAACGGAAACTTCTCAAACAAGGAAGAAGATGCCCAAAGTAAACCCTAACGAAAAAAAGCTCCTCATTGTCATGGGAGTGGCCCTCTTCATCCTCGCCAATTTCTTCGGCTGGGTGATGATCTCGGATGCCATGGACAGCGTCACCCGCGAGGAGAAAAAACTTAACGCCCGGTTGAAAGACCTGAATGAGGCAAAAGCCTTTGCTTCCGAGGCCGCCATCAAAAGGGCATGGATCGACGAAAACGTCAAAACCTATGAGAGCGAGGTGGCGCGGGACACCTATCTCAATGATCTTCTCCTCGGTCCCCTCACTTCCGGACTGGATCTCGAGATTACCAAAAACAGGCCGCTGACGCCTCTCCCGACGGAGTTCTTTTACAAAAGCCGTTACACCGCGAATGTGAAGGGCCCGTGGAATGACGTGATGGAATTCATTTACCGGCTGCAAAAACCCTCCGCCCTGCGCTTCGTGCCGCGCATTCAATTGCTTCCGAAAAAGAACGAGGTGGACGACTCTCAGCAGTACGTCGAGGCCTCTCTCGAGATCGAGCAATGGTGGGCGAATCCCGATGGCACCGCGACCGGGGAGGAAAATCCCGGGAACGTTGAACAGCCGGCGGCGGAACCGGTCAATACTCCCGCGGGTGAGAATCCGCCGCCTTCGTCCCCGGACACGGCGAAACCCGAATCGACTCCCGCTCCTGCCCCGGCATCCACTCCCGCAACAAACCCTGCCCTGGACATTCCGCCGGTCAAAACATCCGCACCACCGAAGCCAAATCCATGAAAACCGCTTCGTCCCTGTTCCTTCTGGCCTGCCTGACTCCCCTCTTTGCCGCGGAGAACACGCCGGCATCGCGTGAGGAGGGCGTTTTTTCCCCCAAAGAAAAGCCGCTTACCGCCTACGATCCCCTCCGCAAAAAGAGCCCTTTCGAATTCGATCCGCCGAAGCCTCCCGTCGTTGACGAAGTCAATCCCTTCGAAGGCATCTCCCTGGCAGGTTACTGCGGCAACGGGAACACCCTCACCGTCTATCTATTGGAGGGCAAGGAGAAGAAGCGGATCACTGTTTTTGGCGACGGCTCCCCCTTTAAGAAACGCGACAGCAGCGGCTTCCGCGTCATCGGCATCAACCGGGGCAAATCCCTGAAAACCACCGAGATCATTCTTGAAAAGGACGGACGCCAGGGACCGGTGAAATTTGATGAAGACGCCCTTCGTTCAAACGCCGCGCCCGGCGGCGGACCCGTCATGAAGGGCCCGGACGGAAAACCCATTCCCCGGCCTCCCATTCCGAAACCTGCCGGTGCTCCCGCCCAGCCCGGTGGCGGATACCAGGCGCCTGCGCCTTATATTCCGGGAGTGTCCAATGCGCCTCAAACTCCCGCGCCCGGAACTCCGGCGGGGAACGGTGCGGCGCAGCCCGTTGAAAACTTTCAGGTTCTGCCCGGTCAAAAACCGGTGACAGTAAACCCCGCATT
>DASZQB010000109.1:0-100842 GCA_035550135.1 Verrucomicrobiales bacterium | reverse complement strand
ACGTTGCCTTGAACCCATGAACGAACCCATTAACCACTAACCAACCTCACGGCATGTGTAAACGATGTCCTGAACCTGAAGTGTAAACGATGTCCTGACTGCGCCGCGGTAAGGGCCGGGTTCGGGTCTTCGTATTCCATATCGGTATGATGTCTGAGCCTGGGTTTCAAAGCGCGCATTGCGCGGCGCGGGATGCGCCGGCGATTGTGGGCTTTGTTGGCAGGCTCAAGCGCCAAGGCTCGATAGGACTAGCGCATTATGCCATGCATGATGGACTTGCGTCAAGCTTGCTGAGAAAGTTGCGGCCTAGCGCTTTTCCTGTGCCTCTCTGCGCTTTCGGCCTTCCTCGATGACGTCCTCCGTCGTGAACTCAACGAAGTCGCCGGCGTCGGCCTGCTCGATGCCGATTGCGATCTCCTTCCGGAGGGCGACAAGCTTCTCCCTGTCCACCTCCTCGCCCAGTTCTTGCCAGATCATAATCTGCTCCTCGTAGGGAAGGAGGCGTATCTTTTCCAGTATGCTCTCGACCGCGGGTGTCATGACCGAATGATAGCAGTTCGGGCGGATGGCGTCGAGCACTATCCATGGTTCTGAGCGACAACAATCCGTCTTGTCCATCTGCATTTGATTTTTGGCATTGCAAAGTCGAGTTGATTCTTGTCACGAATGGCTATAAGTCGAGCCGGGAAAATCTCGCAGCCTGACGGCATACCTAACCGGTACTCGAATCAGCTCCTGCTCTTCTTCACTCAATTTGACCATTATCAAATTATCCGGCAATTTCAGGCCGGCAATGAAGACAAGGATTTCCTCGCAAAGATTCGTAAGGTTGTTCCAAGAAATCTCGATTATTTCCACAAGCCCAATGCCCAAAACTTGCGGATATTTTGCTGCGACACGATTTCCTGGAACAGTTTGATACGAGACGGGAGGAAGCGACCATCCGCGATGCTCTATCATGGTTCGCAGTTCCTTGAATTTCCCATACCATGAAGCCTTGTGACCATCGATAAATGCAAGCAGGCTTTTGAACCGTTCGTCTTCGTTTGTGAGTGGAAAGTTTTCTATTGCTTCACACCTCTTCTTTTCCTGCTCTGAAAATAGGTTTTTGATCGGATAGCCCATTCTTGCTGAGTCCTCGAAGAGCTGATCTATGACCATCACTCCTCTAATAAAGAAATCTTTGAAGAAGAGATTCAAATCGTCATCAATGGGCTCCACAATGTCTATTTGGTGTCCGTGGATAATCCCGTCCTCCTTTGTCTGCAGCCGCCTATTGTGGTCAGAGATAAGATCTTTAACGTGGGCTCGCGCCAGTCTGGCCTCTACAAGATTCTGGAAGATACACTCGTATGATTCTTGGTAAGTGTCTCTGTCATCGGAATCGATCACACATTTTCTAATGTCGCTCATCTGGACGATGAACCGATTAAAAAAGTCTTCCCCCGGTTCAACGGAAAAGCTTTTTCTCAAGACTCCGCGAGATGTTTGAGCATTTTCACGATCCGCATTCGCGCAACATTTTTTATATTTGCGATCACTTCCACACGGACATTTCTGATTAACACCTATCTTGTTTTTGGACATGTGACAGGATTATAATATTAATAACATCAAACTGACAGTCTATGTAAACAAATCGGTTCGAATCCTCTTAGGCCGATGCCATTTTTTCCAAATTCGGACAGCAAAAATAGCCTTATTTATCAACGTGAAATGGAGTCCTATCGAGTGCGCCTTGGAGTTGGATTTTGGAACCAACTTGGAAATGATTTGAAAATCTTGCGGCGGGCGCTCTCTGAAGACTGTGGGTCCGAGACCGAAAGGGGATTCAGGTTGCTGCTTGAGTGCAATCCGGTAAGGAAGAGGGCGTGGCCCAGGGCGGCATGAAGGCTAGGCACCGTTCCTTTTTTGGATATCATTGGCAGATGAAGATTCGGGGACCCTTCCCGGAGCAATGTAAACAAGCCCTAGTCACGCCAGTTTGAACCTAATTTGTGGAAAACGCGAGGAGGGTGGGGAAAGCAGAAGTTATGTTTATAGATAAAATCATCTGTGCGTAATTCAGGAAATTCTTTCAAATGTGGTCGAAGGCGATGGAGATATCCTGTCGAGTGTATTATTGGAATAACGTAACCGCTTACTTTCGATATGATGCCCGGGGCCGCGGTGCCTCATATGCGATGGTCCATTGGCGGTATTCCTCATGACGCTGAGGAAATGGAAGATGGGGAATGTCGAACACATCGTGTTGGGGTTCGTAGAGGACGTTCTTCGCGCCATGGATCGCAGTCGAGGTCGGCATCCAATGAAATTGCCGCAGGGCGGAGGGGGGCTTCCTGAGGCACGCGAAGTGCAATTGGGCGGCGATGCACTCACAGGATTTCCGGAACAAGCTCATTCGCGTTTGGATTGACGATGTTGTGGTGACGCAGCCGGCCTCGGTGGAGATCCGGTATGTTGACGGTGAAGAAGCGCCGATGGTAAGTATCGGGCTGTGTCAGGCGGGCGGGGACCGTCCGGCGTGGTTTCATTTGAAGGAATCGAGCGCGGGGGGTGGCGAAGGCGTTGACGGGGATTCAAGCGTGCCGGGTGATCCTGCCTGGACGGAGATTCCATCGGATACTGATGCGATTCTCAGGGCGATGCTGGTGTTCGTGGAAGAGTTCGAGGGGACTCGCGGGGGTGAAGAGCACGGCGAGTGAACTCAGGGACGCGAAAATGCCGTAGTGTGACAAAATTTGATTCTGCCGGATTAGAACCCCGGGGATGAGCGCGGAATTCTTTGAAAGGAGCGCTAGTGTTAGGGGATTTTTGGATTTTGAAAACGAGTCGGAAGGGGCTTTGAGCCGGGAAATAATGGACTGGCACGTTTTGAGCAGTGGGAAATAATGGACTGGCACGTTTTGAGCAGTGAGACCTCGCAGATTTCTCCGAACTACGAGTATGAATGAAGACACACTTCGCACAGCCGCGCGGATGTACCGGCCTTATGCTGCGGATTACTGGAACCGTCGCTTTTCACGGGAGCCGTATTTTGAACAGGGGGACCGGTTTGAGGATTTTGAGCCGGCTTATCGTTTCGGGCACTCGTTACAGGGAAAGATCGATGACTTTGATTTGCGGGTGATGGAGTGCGAAAAGCTGTGGGAGGAAGCGAAGATGGAATCGAAGCTGGCGTGGGCGCGGGCGAAACATGCGGCGCGGGCGGCGTGGAGGCAGGCGAGCGAGGAAGCTGAGTCGAAGTTGACTGAAGGAATTTGCCGGGCGGAAAAGCAACTGCGCGCGGTCGCGCACTGCACGGAAGAGACGCTGAAGGCGGCGTATGCGCGACTAAAGGTGAAGGTGCGGGAGCGTCCCGGTGAATATCTGCTGGGAACGCTGGGTGCAGGCTATGTAGCCGGAAGGGTGCCGTTGAGGTCGGTGGCACTGTCGGGCCTGGGGCTGGCGGCAGCGGCGGCCCCGGTGGCGCTGGTGCTGTGGGGTGTGTATAAGGCAGCGGATCACATTCTGGGTCTGAAAAACGATGCGGCGGCGTTTCCGGGACGGCGTGCGATCCTGAAGGAGGGCGGCGATGCATCGCTGGAGAACGGCGATGAATAATCTGGCAGATTATCTCAACGATCACCTCGGAGGTTCGGTGGGCGCCCTGGAATTGCTGGATCACCTTTCCGGCAAGCTAAAGAACGAAAACGCCGATCTGGCGGCGTTCCTGCGGACGCTGCGGCGGGAGATTGAGGCGGACCAGGATGCACTCAAGGAATTGCTAGGAAGGATTGCGCATGAAAGTGTGCTGCGTAAAGCGCTGGGCTGGCTGGGGGAGAAAGTGGGGCGAATCAAGCTGGCGACGGATGGTGTGGGAGAAGGCGAGCCGGGTCTTCTGGAATCCCTGGAGATCCTGGCGCTGGGCATCACCGGCAAACGGCTGCTGTGGAGCGCGCTGCGGGCAGCGGAGGTAGCGGCGGCAAGGTCTTTGGATTTGCCGGGACTCGAACGGCGGGCGGAGGAGCAATTCCGTCAGGTGGAGGAGTGGCGGCTGAAGACGGCGCGGATGGCGCTGGCAGGTTGATCGAGAATGGTTGGGAGAATACGAAGCCCGTTTCCGTGGTTTGTTGGTAACCGACCTTTCCGTCCTGTCCCAGACGCTCCACGCGTTGGGCCGGGAACGAGATTCCGGAATGAGGAACCAGAACGGGGAGACAGTCTCGTGCGTTGTCCAGGCGTTTGCGAGTTCGCACTAATCGGTTCCTTTTTTCCAGACACCTGTTACCCGCGAATGGGGCACGGTTTTCGCAGAAGGGGCGCGGTCCACCAACCCATCCCGCTTTGTGAAATTCAACTTTCTGCCCCGCCGTTCCGCCGCCCTGTTGATTGGAGTCGCATTGCTGTCCTGCCTTATTTTCGGCAGCGGCGCACCCCAACGCGCAAGCAAGGCAATCTCCGCGACACCAGTAGAGGAGGAGACCGCCGTGCGTCCCGGCCTTTCAGCCAACCAAGGGAGTGGTGACGCAGGCCAAAGGTCGGCCTCTACCGCAGATATCCTTGCCGCATCGCTTCGGAATGCCTCTTCCGCGAGCGGAGAGGTAAACGGGGGGCCGGCGAACACAGTGGAATCGAGTTCCCGCATTGACGAATTGAAGGTCGCACCAAGCGCCCCTGAGGTCATGGCGAACAGTGGACGTGCAACGGCGCTTTCCGGTCCGCCTCAAAATCAAAGCGGCACCGTTCCCCGTGTGGACAATCGGGCCGGCCTTCTTCATTACATTGTAGGAGGAGCCACACATGAATGGATTGCATTTCAGGGATATGTGGCGCTCCCTCCGGGCGAATTGAAGGACGAGATGGCGGCCTTTCTGCCCACTGATCCTACGGCACCGGCTTACGGCGACTTTCTGAACGGAGAATCCGTAAACGACCAGTGGCTCGACATCATCGGTCCCGAGTATGACAATGAAGATCACGCAATCGTACCGGCGGAAGCGGTAATTCAAGGCGCTTATGAAGAGGATGCGGAGGGGGTGCTGGACGACACTATCGATGGTGTTCATTTCTGGAACCCGGACGGCGGCCACGACGCCGGAATGGTGCTGTCCGGAACGCCCTATCCGAGTGCGCTCCAAGAGGCTCAGGAAGACACCTTCGCCAAAGCGCTCGCGGCTTATCCGGACCGAAAAGCGGAGGCCTACTACTGGCTGGGCCGCACCGCGCACCTCCTTGCGGACATGTCCGTTCCCGCACACGCCCATCTCGATGAACATGCTGCCATCAGCCTAGATGATGAGCAGTTTGAAAAAATCGTGGCCGGGTCCTATAAAGACGTGACGGCGGCATCCCCGAATGCACAGATCCCCGTCAGTTTCCCGTTTTCAGTACCGGAAGGATATCCCGCGGGCTATGACCCAACTCTTTCTAAACTCTTCTACAACCTGGCAAAGACATCCAAACAGTACGACAGCGACGGCAGCAATGGCACCAGCGCAGAATTCGGAATGGGGAAATACCGCTCCGCCCGCAACGAACTGGAGGAGGGAAAGGTGGTGGCACGTGTGGAATACTGGGACTCCATCGCGGGGGTTCCCTCCGAGAAGCGCCGGGACATGGTTCAGAAGGTGGACTACGACATCCAGACCATCGGGGAGTATCGAATTTACTACTACGAGTCATTCTACAATGACATCAATTCGACCTCGCGTCTCGTCCGGGTCTTTTACACCGATGGCAGCGATGAATCCTTCTTCAACCTTGACGAAACCGCAGGTGATGTTTTTGACGAACCCCTTGAGAACATCTACAAGCCCACCCTGGTCGCGAACGCAATAGGCTACACCGCCGCGCTCTACCAATTGTTTTGGGAAAGAACCCATACTGGGGTCCCGCCCGATCCGGGCTTCAACATTACCGCGGTACGCCGCATCACGACTCCCGCCGGACCGGCAACCGAGTTCACCTTTTTCGGCAAATCCGGCGCGAGCTACCGCGTCGAACGCTCCACGTCGCTCGCTCCCTTGAGTTGGATTGATACCGGCGTCAGCACCACAGGCAACGATGCAGAGTTAACCCTTTCCGTTCCTGATTCCGGAGAAAACCGTCAATTCTTCCGCGTGGTGAAGCTGTAATCTTTTCTCGCCCCGTGCTACGCTCTCCTCACGAGTTTCATTGCCTGGCGAGGTTCTTTGAAAATGTTATAGAATCTCAGAGCCGCGTGAGCCTCCTCACAAAATTGTAAGTTGTGTGCGACTCGACCATTCAGGCATTTCCATCGCCCCGGGGGGAGCAAACTGCCGGATAGCGTCGGCGACCGTTTGGGCATTGGAAAAAACCACGCCGTGAGCGTGCCGCGGAATCGTGAGGAGCGATGAGTCGCCAATGAGGCGTGAGAGTTGGACGGTCCAGGAGTGGGGAACGACTGTGTCCTTGGCGCCGCGAATGAGGAGAACGGGTTGCTGAAGTCCCGCCACGCGTTGCTCCAACGGTTCTTTCAGCGCTTCCCGTAACATCTTCCAGGCCCGGACGCCGTTCTTTAGATAACACGAAGCCGCCATCAAAATCAGGCTGACAGGCTCGTGCAGGGTATCGCGGAGAAGTCGAAAAACCAGGCGGCTTATTCTCCGTCCCGCGGGATCAATGGGAGGAGCGGCCAACACGAGAGTATTTACGAGATCCGGTTTCCACAATGCTAGTTCCACCGCCACCTGCGCCCCGTAAGAATGTCCCACCACCGTGGCACTTTTGATGTTTCTCCATGGAGCCCACTCACAGACCGCCCGCGCGACTTCGACCACCTTGAATGTGGCGCCACCACCGCGGGCTATCGGTCCCTGGCAGTCCACGATCCAAACGCCGCTGGTAACGGGTAAGTGCCGGCCCAGAAGGTGCAAGTACCGGCTGGAAAGCCCCAGTCCGGGCAGCAAAATAACAGGAGGGGAAACCGTCCTCGAGAGGCAGGGCAACCACGTCCCGCGGATCATCGGAGAGTATAATTCTGTTGGGGATGCGCTCCACCAGCCGACCCGTTCACTTTCGCCTTGCCGTCCATCGCCTATCTGATTTCTGATTTCATCCGCTCACCCGATTGCGGATGCCCTGCGGTGTCAGTCTCTGGTCAGCCGGCACCGTGGGGCTTCTACTCTTTGCGGCATCCTTTGTGCGTGCCCGACGCATTACCGGCGTTGGAAATGGTTGTTCCGGTTTGCCGCCGGTCGATTCGTGCCGCGTCCGATGCCCTGTCATGGTGCGGATAGCCCCGCGGTGATGACTTTGCACGGCACGCCGCGGGGCTTCTGGTCTTCTCAATTCTCTCCCGGTCTAATATCGATGAGCCTTCCTCGCTGCGCTTTCTCCGAGCTCGACTCAACCGAGTCATTCCCTCTCTCAACGGCGGCTTGGAATTCCCGCACCAACTCCGGGTCGTGGATGTCCGCCTGAAATGCGGCGGCTTCGTTCGGTGGAGGCTTGGCTGGTTTTTCTGGCATGGCGGACAGTGGGCCTTGTAAGGCTTCCCTCTTCTGCAAAGCGAATGCCGGCCGCTTAGCTGACACGCCACGCCCGCCCGGCAATGTGAGCACAGCGGACACCCCCGCCTTAAATCGAATCCTGGCGCTTCCTGTTATGAATGTTGACCACCGGCCGGCAAATGCGCTAAAAGGACGTCCGTCTGCCCTGTCGGATAGCCTCGCGGGTGTGTTTCGGGGTAGAAATGAGAGCCCGCGGGGCTTCTTTCCCGGACCGACGTGCGAGCTACCAGACAAACGGATCGGCGGGCCTATCCTCTGGCGGATCATCGCGGCGCTTTATGTTTAGCACCTCGCATATCCGCTCTCCGAAAATATGCGCTTCTTCCTTGAGGATACTCTGAAACAGAGGATGAAGCGACTTTTCAATCATGTAATTCTTCCAATCATTGATCTCAAGAATGGGATGCGGGTGAAGCAGCCTTAGAAACTTCCGGAACCTGGTTCTATGCTTTTTCGGCTCAACCGATGAAGTGCAAATCTCGTCAAAAAGATTTAAGATGGCATAAGCATGGGCCTTGGCTTGGTAGAACTCCTTCTCTTCCAAGCGTTCCGGCTGCCGAAAATAACTGGGAGGTTGAATGGCGGACCGGGAAAGGTACTGCTGTATCTCGGGCTGGTCGATGATGATCCTCTCACAGTCCAGCAAGCGCTCAACGATATTGCTGTTGTATTGATATGCGTTCGCAATGCGCGCGCGATAGAGAGAAATCACGGCCCAAAACGCCGCGATAACTGAGGCAAGGACGGTCCAATAGGCAACGGGATCAAAGAAACTCATCGTCCGGGAAAGTAAGCGGCGGAAGGGGCCGTCAAGAGTTAAGGAGGCGTTTGGACTGCACGGAGATACGGCATCTCGTTGAAGCGCCGTTATGCGGGCTTCCGGGTTGCCATTGGACGTGGCTGCGGTAAGTTTCGACGCGGATTACAAAGCGCCCTCCTCGTCCAGTGCGACTTCCGTTCCATCTGGAGTTCGCCACATGAAGCCGCCGGTCCATCCGTCCTGGTCGGCGAGGGCATAGAGGCGGGTGAGTTGGATGCCGGGGGGAAGTCGGAACGGTCTTCGCGTAACGTGGTCTCCTTCGGCGCTTACGGTGTAGCCCGAGATTGCGATGGGAGGTCTCATGGTGAGAGCCATGGCAACAGTGGTGCAGTCTGAGGGCCTTAGGTATCGGCGAGCGTTCGGTGTTCCGTTCTATCTTCGGGGTCCCTGTCGCGCACGGTGGCGAGGTGCGGGGGCTCGTCGCTGTTGTAGAGCCAATAGGAGAACTTGCGGACAAGTTTGAGGGCTTTGTTCCGGTCAGGAACCCGGGCCTCCAGCGTCAGCCAGTGGGATTTCTTCCGAAAGGCGGTATCGATTTCATACCGGATGCCTTCGCGTCCGCCACAAGCGCGCAGGGGCTGGAAAACGATGCGGCCAACATAAGACCCGTCCTGCACGGTCAGGGTGAGCGCACCGTTCCGGTTTTCAGTTAGTGATGCGGAGGCTTCCGGAAGGGCGGCGAAGGTTTCGCGGGCGGTCTCCAGGGCAGGGCGCGCGGTTTCCTCCATGAAGGTTCGTTCCTTCTGCCGCTTGGCCTCAAGGGCCTCGGCGGCGGTTTGGTCGCGGTGGAGGCACAAGGGACGGTGGGCGCGGAGAATTTCATCAAGGAGTGCCTTGAGGTCATTCATAAAGGAGGCGGTTCACGCGGCGGTCTGAGGGACGCGGAGGACGGCGACCATGACGCCCTGAATTACCAGTTCGCGGCCCGGGATGATGTCTGGATACCGCGGGTTCTCGGCGCGGAGACAGGGCTTGCCGCGGCGGATGATGTAGGTCTTAAGGGTGGTTTCGTTATCGACCAGTGCGGCCACGATGTCGCCGGGCTTTGGGTCGCGGGTGTCCATAATGACGTAGTCTCCATCGAGGATGGAAACGCCGGTCATGGAGTCGCCGCGGACTTTGAGGGCGAAGGTTCTGGCGTTCGACGGCAGGCGCAGGGTGGCGGCGTCCACCATGATGCAGGATTCGGAATCCTGAACGGCATCGACGGGAAGGCCGGCGGTGATTCCGCCGAGAAGCGGGATGGAGAGGAGCGGGCGGCGGGGCTGCGCCTCCGGCAGCACAATGCCGCGGGCTTTGCCGGGATGCCGCCGCAGCGTTCCTTTGCGCTCCAGGACGCTGAGGTAATGCCGGGCGACGCTGGGAGAGCCGAAGCCCATTCCCTCCTGGATTTCCCGGTCGGTGGGGGTGTGCCTGTGCTCCTCCGAGTATTTGCGAATGAAGGCTAGAACGGCCGTCTGGCCGGTGGTAAGTTTCTGGTTCATTTGGTCTAGTGCAAGTGTTCCAGAAAACTGGCGGTCAATCAAGGCGGAATTACAGCCGCGCCCGTGTGCGAACGTTGCTGAGCAGTGGTGAGCGGCGTAGCGTTACAGTATGTGCAACGTGATCGTTCAGGATGGAGTCATCATCAGGGCCGGGGAAACCATCATGGTTCTGATGCGCGGTCCCGGCGGGGACTGGCTGATGCCGATGAAAGCGGTATGGGCGGGATCGGCCCGCGGTGAGAGGAGGGCTTACTGGAAGAAAGAGGGGGGAATCGAGGTGATCGTGCCGAAAGTATCGAAGTGGGGTGAGGTGGACCGCGGAAAGTCTGAATGGGAGGATTTGCCGCCTGGAGCAGCAATGCGGGCCATCCTCATGCCGGTGCAGCAGGATAAGTCAGGAAAAGACTACCAACTGGCAAAGATGATTACCTGTGCGGCGGTTGGGGATCAGGTGGGACGATTTCAGAACGACCGCGCGGTGGAGGTGGAAAGGGACGTGCCTGAGGTATCGCTGCCAGCAAGAGAGCAGCCCGCGCAGGGCGAACTGTTTTAGACCTTTTGTGTAGATTCGGCGACAGAAGGCGGTGCCGGGGGCGGGAAATTCTCCTTCCATTGGTCGAGCCACAGCCAATGCGTAACTTTGATTTCCTGGCCGGACTCGTCGAGCCATTGGCCCGGAATTTTCCACCAGTCCGGATCCCCTTCGGCGCGCCCCGTGAGCGTTATGGCATCCAATATAAACCGGCCCTTCCTCACTTCGTTGCCGTCAGTGGTCCAGACCACCTCGTCCCCGTTGGGTGTGTACTGGTTGCCGCGCTTCACTTCCGTCCAGTCGGCCACAATGACGAATTCTGAAATCAGAATCTGGCGGTACCATTGCCACAGGCGGGCAACTGCATCGGCGGAAGGTGCCGAAGAACCCGAAAACGGGATCGCAGCGCCCTGACGGTCGCCCGGCTCAATCATGATCCAAAACGGAACCGGCTTAAGGGACAGAAGCGCATGGAACTTATCAAAGCGGTCCCGGCAGATGAAATAGGCCGGCCCAGGTTCGGAGACGAACTCATAGCCCGAAGACACGGCAGGACAAAAAGCGCCTTCTGCTGCCGCGTTCCATTCGCCCATCATCTCGGCGGCCCATCGGCGCAAGACAGCCGGTTCCACCCTGCCTTCGGCGTTCCTGCTGAATTTGATTTGAAGGCGTCCGTCCTCCTGGGGCTCGATCTCCGCAACGACCAACGGTTCCGTGCGGATAATCCAGTCCCAAAGCCGGTCGGGACTGCATTGAGCGAGGAGATACGGGGGAATCGATTTCATACCGTCAGATTGGACCAGAGAGTTTGTGTCGTCAACGAAGCCGAATTCTCCGCCGTGTGTGTTCATCCCAGGGTTGGCGTCCTCCACTCGTTGACAGTCCGGAATGTCCGGGGGAGATTTCCGCGGCATGAGAATTTTATCGGGATTACAGCCTAGCGGTCGGCTTCATTTGGGAAACTATTTCGGAATGGTGCAGCCAGCCCTTCGCCTTCAGGATGAAGGCGAGGCGCTTTATTTCATCGCGGACTATCACGCGCTGATCAGCGTTGATGACCCGCGGGTGCTGCGCGAGAACTCGCTGAATCTTGCCATCGATCTTCTCGCCTGCGGACTTGATCCGGCAAAGGCGACGCTCTTTCGTCAGAGCGAAGTGCCTGAAGTGACGGAACTGGCATGGATTCTCGGGACCTTCGCGCCGGTGGAGACGCTGGCCAATCTCCAAAACTACAAGGAACGGGTTGCCCGCGGCGCGTTACCAAATGCAAGCCTGCTGACCTATCCGGTGCTGATGGCCGCAGATATCCTTCTTTACGACAGTGACACCGTTCCCGTGGGACTCGACCAGTTGGAGCATGTGGAAGCGGCGCGGGAGATTGCCGTCAGATTCAACGAAGGGCGCGGTGAAATCCTTCGCGTGCCCGTGGCGAGAATCAAAGACCGGAGCACTGTCGTCCCCGGTCTGGACGGGCAGAAAATGAGCAAGGGCAATGACAACACGCTAGCCGTCTTTGAGGAGGAAAAGCTCTTCCGCAAAGCAATCATGACGCTGAGCGGGATTGCTGCCCAGGAAGATGCGCCCAAAAACTCCAACGCCGACCATCACGTTGCCCTCGTCCTTCACAGGCTGGTCACCTCCCCCGGTGAGGCCGCCGCTGTCGAGGAGGCATTTTCCAGACGGGACTTCGGCGTTGGCGAATTGAAGAAACGCGCTTTCGCGGCCCTCTGGGAATACTTTGCTCCGATGCGCATGAGGCGTGCGGAGCTCGTGCAGAACACTGACTTTGTTCACGAGGTCCTGAGCAAAGGGGCTGAAAAGGCGAGGGCGATAGCACAACAGACGATGGAGCGCGTGCGGAGAGCGATGGGGTTGAGGTAGCCTTCAGGCGAGCGACAGGAATCGCGAGTGCCGGAGTTTCTTCCCTTCGGTCCACTCGACAAAGGCTACCTCCACTTTCACCTTTGGCTTCACCCAGCGGCATTTCTTCATTTCCTCTTCCGTTAGGCCCTGTCCCCATCGTGCGGCTTTCGGCTCGGGGAGGTTGTAGAACGGACAGGATACAGTGGCCAGTCCCTTCGTTGCCTTCATGACTATCTCCTTCGTGGCCGGCACGAAGCCGTTTTTGAGCCGGGCGACAAAACGGAGGGCTCCGCGCTCCTTTTCGCCGATCACCAATTCGTCGAAGCCCCGGGCACCGGGGACATAACCGCCAATGAAGAATGTGCCTGTCTGCTCGGCCTTCCACTTCACCCATGCACCGGAACGCTCACCCTCTTCATACGGCGAGTCCTTCCGCTTGGCGATGATGCCCTCAAATCCCAATCTCCTTGCGCCTTCCATTAGGCCCGCAGCATCGTCCGGCAGAATCGGCGAAAGTTTCAGCACTGCATCATTCTGCGGCATGATCTTTTCGAGCAACCTGCGGCGTTCGGTGAGCGGTTTCTGCCGGCAGTCGGTGCCATCGAGTTCGAGGACATCGAAGAGAAAGCAGACGATTTCCGCGCGCGTCGATTTAGAGCGCTGAAGGGCATTGAACGAGGGACGGCCTTCGACCATCGCAACGATCTCTCCGTCCACCACAGCGCTCTTGCAGCGCAATGCGGCCAATGCGGTGCGTACGGCGGGATAGGTTCCGGAGAAGTCTTTGTGCTGGCGGGAATAGAGGGCGGTGTCCGTGCCGGATTTGCTGCCGACACACCGGTAGCCGTCCATCTTGATCTCATAACACCATTTGGAGCCGTTAGGCAGCGCGGGCACCAGCTTGCAGGCCATGAGTTCTACGGACTCTGCTCTGAGGGCCGCGGGTGCCACCGGTTCACGCTTTCTGCGAACGCTCATGTTCCAAACCGTTGCGGGGTGGATAGCGCCGTTCCTCTTCGACGGTTCCGTCGGGCCTGCGGATCACGAGTGCGCCGAACTCTTTGGAAACCCTTTTCGCCGCGCCGCGGAGGGCATCGGCTTTATTCGCGTAGGTCGCGATGGGATTGCTCCCGTCCGTCAAAATCCAGGGGCTTCCTTCGGGTGTGAGAAAGAACGTTCTCATCCCGGACTCTTCGCAGGATCGGCGCTGCGCGGATAGGTGCGCTCTTCTTCGATGGTGCCGTCCGCTTTGTGGATTTTGAGGGAGCCCGTGATTTGCTCCACAGTGCGTGTGGATGTTTTCACGGCATCTTCTTTGGTTTCAAAAAGGGCTATGGAGCCGTTGCCTTCCTCAGCGAGCTCCCACTGATCTCCTTTGGGGGTTAGGTGATAACTTTTCATGTTAGTTTGGGGGTTTCTGTTGCCCGTTGCAGGGGGCGTTCCATGTCCGTTGATTCTCCAGGTTTCCTGGAGTATGCCGGTCAAAAAATGGACAAAACTGTTTCCCTAAACGGTCTGATGGTGGCGCTGGCACAGTTGAGAGGGAATGCTCTCCTCGCGTTGGAGACCAGCGGCGGGTCTGCGGTTTCCCAAAGGGATATTGACCGGCTGGATGCGATAGCGGCAGGTGGTTTGGGAATTGCGCTGGAGCATGTAGAGTGCACGCCATTAGGATCGGCTCCATCCCCCTCCGGAGCGACCATGGCGGCGCTGAAAGAAAGCCTGCCGGAAAGGGACGCTATCGAAGCGCACGGCTTCCTGGTGGATTTACACACCCGCACCCATGGCTGGCTCACAACGTAGAGCCCAATTCGTTGGAGGGGGCTATGCCGGGGCGAAGACGGCCAGCAGATGTTAGGAATTTATACGGTCTTTTCCGTATGGTTGCTCTTACATCCGAATCCGGCGTGATCGCGTATTTTTCCGCCTGCGTCAGTTCCGACGGCGCGGGTATTCCCGCGGGCGGGAGGAGTTTGGCCTTCTCCAGTCCGCGGGTTTCTTGATTCGTTAAATTCCTCTGTCCCCTAACGCTGTCCTGCCACGGCCCCACACGTGGCGGGCACCCGCGGGTGCCGGTAGAGTGCGGTTCTGATAACTGCATTCGCTGTGCACCCGCGCGGTGCAGCTGATTAGCGTTGGCTTCGATGTCTGCCGCGGGCATTCCGGCGCGGGCGATGGCATCGCTAATGCCAACTCGGAATTAAGGCACGTTAAATGCGAAACGTCGGGGAATGCAGTCAGAAGCGCGCGCGGTGTTAGATAACCTTGTTGCCAGATGTCCCCTGGTAGTAAGCCAGGCGCATGAGTTGTGGGAGGATTCGAGTCGGCTCCCCTTAGATCACCCGCCGGCTCAATCGCATTTTGACGCTGTCGCGGAGCTTGCTTCAAGCGTGGACCTGTCCCGCCGCGAACTTCTCATCCTTGCCGCGGTCTCTCCCGAAGATTGTTTCTGCGCTTCTTGTGGCGGGAGCCGCGCACGGAAGAATTGACACGAACTCATCCGCCAGGGTAAAAGGGCACGTCTGCCTGTTCAGACAGCTCCGCGGGGCCGTGAAAAGTCAGTGCGGCCTCGCGGGGCTCCATGGCATCCGCCTTGCAATGCACTTCCCGTCTGCTCGCTCATGGGTGGACAAGCCCCCGGTGCCGGGTTCGGGTAGAGTTCGGTATTCGCGGGGCTTCTTTATTTGGGGCGAAAAAAGGCAGAGCAGGACCGGGCTCCGTCATGCTATGGAATCTTTTGCATTCACCGGCTGTCGGTTGCGGGCCGGACCTTCATCCTTGTGGATAATCTCCTTGAGCACAACCCGCCGGCCGTTTCCGTAGAGCGTCAGGGTGCCGCCCCCGAGTCCGCGAAGAATCTGGCGGGCAGCCTCAGCAGCAAGCTCCTGGGCCGGGAAAGTAGCAAAGGCGCGTTCCGGATTTCGCTCTTCGCCGAGGCACCAGCCGTCGCTGCCTGGCATGACGTAGAAATGCTTCATAAAATGTTCGATGTCTGACGGGTGAACGCCCTCCGCGCTTGTTGCCGCTCGCCGACGGCCCCAAGCGCGTGTCTTTGCATTTGGTCCGTCAGGAATGCCGGCTGCGGAAGGGGATGTCGCGTATTCCCCGGCAGCGAGGAATTTACGCATTCGGTGCCGGTGTGGATGCCGTCGATGGATCCCGCATCTGAAGCATTTCCGCACAAGCAAGCGTTACGCGGTCCTGTGCGCTGGGTGCACGTCCACGATATATCCCTCCGCGCTTGTTGCCGCTCGCCGCTGCAGACGGTCCGCATGCTTATGGTCTGTGCCCGGGGTCCAACAGGATACCCGGCGCGGAAGGGAAATGGTTTGGCCTCCGGGCGGCGCTCCTGAGCCGAAGCTTACAGATTGCAGACCGCTGTTTGGTTCCCCCATTCCGATAAGAGAACCCCGGAGGAAATTGCTTACCCGGCTTTCTGTCGCCCGGGCGGCTTTGCTGGGGATGCCTTGCTGGCGGGCTTCTTCCTGCCTGCCCCCTTAAGGCTCTCCTGAAGCGCGGCCATAAGGTCGATAACGTTGGCGGAAGCGGCTGCGGTTTTTCTCACCGTGGTCTTTCCGCCTGCTTTTACTTTGGCGTCGATGACTCCGCGAAGTTTATCGAGGTAATCGTTTCTGAAGGTCTCGGGCTGCCATGGCTCTTCCATCGTGGCCACGAGCATTTTCGCCATGTCCATTTCCTTTTTGGGCAAGACTTGCGGGCCGGGTCGCCGGATCTCTGTGGGCTCTACCATATCCTCAGCGAAGTGCATCAATTCGAGAATGAGGACCTCCCCCTGGGGGCGAATGGCTGCCAGGTGTTGCTTGGAGGATATCACCACGCGTCCGATGCCGACTCTGCCCGTGGCGTTGAGGGCCTCCCGCAGCAGCACATAAGCATGATCCGCCCCTTTGTCCGGTTCCACCAGGTAGGGTTTGTGAAAGTGGAGCGGGTTGATTTCCGATAGGTTTGCGAAACTTTCGATAGTCACCGTCTTTTCACCGCCGGGGTCCGCGGCCTCCATGTCCTGCGGCGTGATGACAACGAACTCGCCTTTGGCGTGCTCGTAGCCTTTCACGATGTTTTTGAACGGCACTTCTTTCCCGTCCGCCTCGGCAACTTTCTTGTAGTTGATCGGGCTCAAATCCTTATCGCGAAGCTGCCGGAATTTGATCTCCTGCGGGCGCACCGCGGGGTAAATGGCGACGGGGATGTTCACCAGGCCGAAGTTGATAGAACCTTTCCAGATGGGTCTCATGGTGGATCGCATTCGCAGTGAGTGTTCCTCCTTCGAAGTACTGTGAATCAAAGATTTCCGAAGGATTCCCGTTCACGCAAAACCCGCATCGCACGTGGTGGCTGCGGGGTCTTGTGGTGTGGGGGAGGCCTGCCGGCTTGTTGTCGCTTTGAAGATGCGCAGGCATCTGGATTGCGATGTCCGCGGTGATCCATCAATTTTCGCCTCCCTGGGCGATATCGATGAAGCCTTCCGCACCGGGTTCCACTTGCCCCGCCTCAGCCGCCTGGTTGCCTCTCTCAACGGCTTCCTGATATTCCTGTATCAGGGCAGGATCATGCACCTCCGCGTTTCGCTCGGATTCGTCCGAAGCAGATTCCATGTTAGAATTCGCGGGCATGACAGATAGATCCCCCTTCTTAGGCTGTTCTCCGTGCAAGGCAGGTGCCGCGCACTACGTCACCGCCACGGCGCTGGCCGGAAGTTAGATGGTCATCACAGCGGCCCCCTTAAATCTCAGCGGTGATATGATGCGGGGGAGTCGCGGCATTGATAGCCGTCCAGAACGAGAGCCGCGGCGGCGGCAAGAAGTGCGACCCCTTGCTGCTCCTCAGCGGTGGGAGCGCGGCGGTTGCGAAAGTAGGTGCCGAAGGTGCCCAGGACGGTCCCGGAAGCCGACTTGATAGGACAACTCCATGCGCCAACAAATCCGAGGGCGGAAGGCAGGTGGCGGAGTTCAGCCCACTTGTCGTCGGCGCTGAAGTCCACAGTGACGACCACCGAACCCGTGGCGGCTGCAGCCGCGCATGTACCCACACGTGCGTCTGGTTTCAAGCCGTCGATCGCATGCAAATAATCGCCAGGCAGACCCGGTGAAGCCCCGTTTCGCAGCAGGCCGTTCTTGTCCAACACCAGAATCGATACCGTGGCACCCGGCCCTGCCAGCGCCTCACCCGCCGCGGCGAGTCGGGACAAAATCTCCTGTGGAGGTCTGCCGGTGCTCATCATTTCACGCACGTGCTCGCTCGCGCGCCCGGCAAATTCGCCGGCGGTCGTCTGATCGCAGGAGAAAACGAAAGAGGAGGATTCTTTGTCAGGCATTTGGTCGCAGATACGGCGGGATGCGCGTGCGCGCCGGAGAGCAAGAATGCGCCACTGCTTTTGCGGGGCAAGCGGGGAATGCCTTGACCTTGATCCTCTTCATTTGGCAGTGTGTGGCGCTCTATCACTCAAGCCTTCCGTTAGTTCCTGGAATCGCCCGCGTCCATGCGCAAAATCTGACAGTAATGGAAGCTGAAGGAACCTGATGGCGGAGGTGTCGCCTTAGTCGCGGACAGAGGCGGCGACGAAACCTTTCCTGCCTGGCGATGTTCTTTCTGTTCGATGAAAGGGTTTTTGATGGTATACCGTGCCGGTCCGGCCTATCGGGGGATTGCCGCTCCGAGGCCTGCTATAGCCGTTTGGGTCGCGGGTCTTTTCTTTGCTATCAAGCGATGGGTTAGCTAGACTCGGAAGTTGCTTGTCTGTCTCGTGGAGCTTCGGAAAAGTTCCATGGCCAACGCGCTGACTTTGTCGCTCTTGGCCAAATCAAATCCGCCCGCTTCAAAAGCGCATCGAACTTGCGAATGACCCGGTAAGATTTATGGGACCGATGGTGCAGGTTTCGCCTGCGTGCCCGAGTGGAAATTGGGCGTTACGCTAGTGCAGCCCCCTTTACCTTTCGCTCGGCCTCGTCACACAGCGCATGCAGCGCGTTGTCCCTGGCAGTGTTTGCCGCCCTGCGGGCCGTGCCGACGGCGTGAAGGGCCGACTCTTTGGTCCGCACGGCCACGGCTCCGCCCACGGCGGAGATCTGGGAGTAAACGTCCATCGCCATTTTCAGAAGTTCGTAGTGGACATCATCGGCTTTACTCATGGGAGCGGAAGTCGGGAATAGAGTCGGATCGGAGCGTTGCGCAGCATTCATGGGAGCCCACGGGTTTAGATTCCCGGCTCGCCATCCTCTGCATGCTTCCTCCTTTGACCGATACACCGCGTCATTACTTCGCCGGCTGCAACGCTTCACGCAGTTCGCGCTACGGGTGCACGGCGCGATTGCGGCGGAATAGTTGCAGGGTGGCTGAAAAACGCGTGCCGCTTTTGAGGAGCCGAAGCGAGAGGAAGAGGATAGGAATCGCGAACAGGTGAGCGAGTATTCTTTAACCTGGGAGGAAATGGTGTGGGTTTTGCGCCTTGGCAGCGTCAGGCTGAATGCCTTTCGGACCAGGGAGCACGGCATCCACTACGCCGAAGAACTGGCAAGGAAGGACGGTGCGGGAATGGTCCTGACCGTAACCTGCAACCGGACCGTCGAAGTGCTGCGCTTTCCCGGCTGCGGGTCGTCTGCAAAATCTCCGCCTAGGGCATTGTGAGAAATCGGACAAAACCGGCTGAGAAGAAACCGGCCCGGCTTATGCCGGACTTGCTTTAACAAGACGGCAGGGACCCGCGGGGATGGGGTGTTTCCCTCATGGAGGTGACAAACACGTAAGTTGACCCGGCCCGGGTGCTGCCGACAACTGCCGTATGAAAACACGGGCGGAATGGAGCGAAGTTATCGAGGTCACCGAACATCCAGGAACGGGAACGTCGCATCACTTTGAAAGCCGCTGTCCGGTTTGTGGTGCGGTGGAGAATTCCACCTTCTGGAGCGATGGTTCCACTGCGCGAAAGGGAGCCGTGGGGGCTGTCCTCTTCCATATTCAGAGAGAGCATCCGGAGGAGATCGAACGTGAAATGCCACTGGCTTTGGAGGCGGAAATTGCGGCGCGCGAAGCAATGACAAAGACGACAAAAATCCGGCTTTCGGTGGCCTCGCGACGGCTTTGCGCCTCGGCGGGGTGAGCAGTGGGGAGGGGCCACATCGTTTGAGACGGCGCACGATGGCTGCGAGTGGGCCGTGGTGGTTCCCGCGGAGGACGGGGGGCGTGCTGCTGTCGTCTTTGCCGCAGTGCCGCTCCGGAAACCGGAAGGCCGTCCACGGCGAACGGCGACAGGGGCACGTGTGGCGGGGAGCGGATGCTTTTTACGCGCCTGCCGCGGGCGATGGCTGCGAGCCGGCGGCACTGGAACTTGTGGCGGCAGCGGCGGGCGCGCTGCTGCGAGGATTCCGGCGCGGTGTGGCCCGTGTGCCGGGGGAGGGCGGCGGGGCACGAAAGGGCCATCTGAGCGCGGAAGGCCTTGCAGGGGCGCGTGCGGCTGGGGGAGCGGAGCTTGTGGGGTGAGCGCAGCGCGGGCGGAAGGGGGAATGGCGGGGCGGATGCCCTACTTCTTAAGGTCTTCCACCGCATCCCGAACCGGTTCTCCGGGCCTTGAGTCGGTCGCGTCCTTCACCTTGTTTTCGACCTTATCGACGGCCTTTTCCGGCTCGGTCTTTTTCTCGCAGGCCGAGAGGATCGCCAATGGGATGAGGAGAACGAGGGGTTTCATAGCTGTGCGGCATGCAATGCAATTGGAGTGCCACGCCACGCTTTGGACCAAAGTCGCTGCGGGGATGCTCTCAGAACCGGAATTGACAGTCGCACCGCTGCGGGTCCCATCTCCGCGGCACTGTCTTGTGTCGCTGCTTTGCGAGAGGCTTTTCAAATCAGTGAAGAAACCGCTTCCGCGCCCGTCAGAAGCGGGAAATGAAACCAATCGTCTTGATCCTCCCTCTTGTTTGCTGTATCGCTTGCGACCGGAAAAAGCCCCTGACTGATGAAGAGAGGGCGGCTGACCTTTCGAAAGACCGCAGTGACATTGCTGAGAAAGTGGCGACTGGCCGCGACAGGGAAGCAAAAGAACAGTTGCTCAAGGAGGCTGTGGAGCGAGCGGCGGAGAAGGAGTAGAAATAAAAATCCAGTCCCTCCGTGCGGTGGCGCCAAGCCACCTGTTATGCCTGTAAAACTTTCAGGAGCTTGGAATCACTTTGGGATTTTGAGATTGGCGGCGGCGAAAATTTCCGTAATTTCCGGCGCGTTTTCTTAGGAGTGCGTCCTCTGCAGCAAGAGTTCAATTTAAGCAGCAGGTGCCAAAGTTGTAGGGGGTTAGGGACCGAACGGAAGCGTCGGCTCCCAACACTTTTCGCAGGGTCGAGGCCGGTGTGCGGCGCGAATGCGCCGGGGCGGAGGCGGCAAGCAGTTACAACCACTACGCCGCGGGCGCATGCCGGCGGTGGTGATTGTCGGTCTGCGCGGATTGCGCGGTGGTGTCATCTTCGCGGCTGTCCTGCTTCGAGAATCGAAAAGGACGTGCTGCGAACGATGACACGGCCGCGGCGGAGTGGTGATGTGGAACCCGTGACAGTGACGCGCTGCGCACGATGGCCGGGAGTGGGCAGCGGTGGAATTGGGGCTGTGCGGCGTGCGTGCTGTTGCAAGGATTCTGTGCGGCGCGGCCATGGAGTGCCGCGGGACGGCGGGGGGGCACAAAGAGACCATCTCAAGCGCCGAAGGCTTGCAGGGGCACGGCGGGGGAGTGCGGATGCCGGGAAGCACCAATGCGGGCACCAGCCGGAAATGTCAGGTTTCCGTTAGCCTGTCTACACGTAGGCGCGGATGGTTGCGCATAAGGTCATTCCGGCAATAACGCTCATGTGGAAACCAACGCCCGTGACGGAATTTTTTACGTTTTACCAAGTGGCCAATGTATCTACAAGATTTCATTGTCGGTCGGGACGGCACCTGCTCTGAGTCGTAATATGCTCATTATGAGGAGGATAACCAGCTAATCGCCTCCGTTTCCGGACATCCGTTCGCAATATGGTCAGAAAACTGCTTCGGACGGTGTTCTCATGAGAAACTTTAGTGGCAGAAGCATGGCGCGCCGTCAACTTCGGATAGGTGGGCTGATTTTCGTCGCAGCAGGAACAGTCCCTTCCCGCGCCGCCGGAATAAGCATATCGAACGGTGGATTTGAGTCGGCAGATTTCACGGGGTGGAATACGATTGGCGATGTGCAGGTAGTAGGGGCGTCTGACGGTATTACTCCGTACGCGGGCGGATATTCGGCACTGATCTCAACCGGTGCAGGCGCAGTGCCTCTCACCGACGTATTTTCGTTCCTGGGCATCAATCCATCGACTTGGGGCACGCTCATGCCTGGAGTCCAACTCGGGTCGGGAGGAGCGGTTCATAAGGGGGTGGGCGTAGGGCTGCTCTTAACTGATCTCCGCTTCGGAACAACCCTGAAAGGCGGCTAAATGCGGGTCCGCAAACTTCGCAGTGTTTTCTGCCGGGAAACAGGAATTCGGAAAATCCCTTATTTGCAAATCGCGTGGTCTCGCCACAGTGCGTCCATCCCAATGAACTCATTACCGGCCACTCGAACTTCTGCCATCGCCCTGTGTCTGCTCGGCTGTGCGACTGCGAATGCGCACATCAGCTATACGGGACGGAATTTCGGAACGTTCGCCGGGGGCGAAGCGCCGGTCACAATCCTCGACAAGGTGATTGCCGGCAATTGGGCCTGGGCAGACGGCACCGACGACGACTACGGTCCCAGCGAATATGTGAGGGCTTATCGGTTCACGCTCATGTACGATGCGCGCGTTACCTTCGATATTTCCGCCACTACGACGGGTGGAACCGTCCTGGGTGACCTGCTGCCGGGCTTTTCCTTTTACCGCGGACTTGCCCACCTGCCGCCGGCTTTGCTCGATCATGACGAAAACCTTGTCAGCGAAGAATGGCGCAATTCCCAGCCGGGAGTTCCAAAAGAAGGCAACTTCCGTGCTTTGGGTGACTGGAAGATCGGGAACGATGCCGGCCTGACCGCAGCAGACCTTTCCTCTTTTACCTTCATGGGCTACGGTGTGGACGGAACCTCCGCGAATTTCGGCCCCACGCCCGGAATTGTCGGCGATGGGCTGGCTGACGGCCACATCATCAAAACCTTCAATGTCCCTGCCGGTGACTACACGCTCTTTATCGGAGGCGCGGACTACGCCGCTCAGGTCGGCGGAGACCTAACCGGCCGCGGTGTCAACGTGACCCTATCTGTAATTCCCGAACCCGCCGTGGTCGTGCTGCTGCTACCGGCGGTGGCCAGCCTTTTGTTAGGCCGCCGCCGTTAGTCCTTCCGGAATATCCCGCGGATCACTGGAGTTCGGAGCCGAAGCGCCATCCCTGCTCGCGAACGGCTGAGCTGTGCGGTAGGCGCGCAGATTCGCTATCTCTCGGATGGTCACGTCGATGGGCCGGTCGAGGGGGTAAGCGGCCCGCATGATTTTGTAGATGCCGGCCGGACTGACGGCGTAGGCCACCGCACCAAAGCCAACAGTCTGGAGGGCGCGCAGCCGCGCCGTGTGGCCCTCTGTGCGCTCCACAATGCCGTCGTAGTGAGCCGGGCTATGAAAGTGGATCATGTCCCATCCCTCGGGCGCTTCGGCGACGGCGCTGTGAAACTCTGGGGCCGGCGCGAAGAGCCGCGTGTCGTCCTCAAAAATGAGGGCGGGCTCACCCTTCCTTAGGGCGGCGCTGTAAATGCGCAGATGGCTCTCCGCGCAGGCAATGACAGCCCTTCGCTGCACGCTCCACTGCGTAATTCCGAGCGAGAAAACCGTCACGACATGCGCTCGGATCGGCGGGCGGTTATGCCAGGGATTTGGAATCTCGCTCATGGTCGGGTGAATGGGCCGGTATGGGACAAGCGGCGGGCATGACCTTGCAGATTGCAGCCGGACTCTCCCCGTCGGCCGGGGTCCGAAAGCGACCCCATGTGGCGCGGAACCTGCCTCTCTGCACTTTCCACGATGCGGGCGGTGGGTGCAGGGACATGGGAAGGGCCTCGGGCCATCATGTGGCACGGACACCCTTACGGAGCAATGAGGCGGTACCCAATGGCTGGTTCGTTCTTAATCTGCACTCCACAAGTTTCCAGTTTTCGCCGCAGGTGGGACACGTAGACCCGAAGATACTGGGCTTCATCAAGCGACTGGGGTCCCCAGATTTCTTCCAGGATTTTCTTTTGTGTAATCACACGGCCCGCGTTCTGCGCGAGCAACCTGAGCAGACTGTATTCGATGGGGGTGAGCTTGAGCGGTTGGCCGCTTAAAAACACCTCCCGTTTAGCAAAATCCAGCATCAGATCTCCAATCACAAGTGTCGGTGCCTCCAGTGTCTTGCATCGCCGGTGGATGGCATTCAGTCTGGATGCGAGTTCTGCCGTGGAGAAGGGTTTGGTAACGTAATCGTCAGCGCCGCTGTCGAGAGCAGCGACTTTAACGGCCTCCTGATCGCGGACGGATAAGACGACTACGGGAATGCTCGTCCACTCCCTCAATCGTTTTAGAACTTCAAGACCGTCAATGTCCGGAAGTCCAAGGTCCAAAAGCACAACATCGGGCCGCCGGAAGGCCGTTTCAGATAGACCTTGTTGCCCAGTCTCCGCTTCAAAGACTTCATAACCGATGGCCTCCAGCGCGAGATGCAACAGCCTCCTAAGCTGCAGCTCGTCGTCAATCACGACCGCGCGGAGTCTAGCGTTCATGGCGGCAGGGTTTCGACGGGGAGCGTGATTGTAAATTCCGCGCCACCCTTGACACCGTTCCGCGCAACGACGTCGCCTCCCAGCGAGCGAATGAGGGCGCGGGCGATGGATAAACCTAAGCCGGTTCCACCTGTGGGGCTTCCTGGCCCGCGGTAAAACTTTTGGAATACCTGCTCTTCTGCATCCTCGGGAAGCCCCGGGCCTTTATCCGCGATGCGCAGGGTCAGAATTTTTCCGCGATCCAATGCAGCGAAAATCTCTATAGGCGTGCCATCGGGAGAGTAAATCGCGGCGTTGTGAAGGATATTGGCAAGCGACTGAATGAAGAGACCGGCGTCGAGTTTTACGGCGGGCAGGTCCGGGGGGATACTGGTGGTGAGGGGATGTTTGGATAGAGGATCCCCGACCGCCTCGCATGCCTGATGCACAACGTCGCCGAGCACACACCATTCGCGGACAGGTTGGACCGCGGAAGATTCGATGCGCGTCATTTGCAGCAAATTGTTTACGACGCGCTGGAGACGCCTGGAGGCTGTTTGGATTTCGTCCACATACGGGTTCTTGAGGTCTGCCAGCGCCTCCAGAGAAACTTGTATGACGGCCAGCGGCGTCTTCAGTTCATGCGATACACTGTCGAGGAGGGCTCTCTGAAGCCGCTCGGAGTGCGCAAGGAATTCAACATGATTGATCGCCTGGATGAAATGCTCCTTTTCCAGCACGAGGGCGAGTTGCAGAGCGAAAGCCTCGATTGCTTGCCGGGTTCCGAAATCCATTGTGGCTGAGCTGAGGAGCTTCACGCCAAGCACGCCCATTACTGCGGTGGAGGTTTGAAGAGGAAACCACGTCGCCGCAGACTGAGGCAAAGTGTCCGTAAAGCGACCGCCGGCCTGCTTGTTTTGATAACTCCAATTAATCACACCCCATTCTTTGGGAGATGGCGTGAAGGTGCTGGCACCGTGCGCCACTCCCGGAAGAGAGTGATCGCTGATCCGGGCGACCAGTGCGGTTTCCGCGTGGAGAAGTTCGTTTATCGTTCGCAGTGCTTCGGAGAGACCATTCTTTGGTTCGGCGGACAGCGCAGCACTTTGGGTTACCCGGAGCAGCGCAGCGGTCACTTTCTGACGCCTCCGCTCAGCCTGCTCCCGCTCCCTCAATCTTGTCGTTAACTGGCCCATGCTGAATGCGACGATGAAGAACATCCCGAACATGATGATGTCTTCCAGCTTGCCAATAACAAATGTGAATTGCGGCTCGATGAAGAAAAAGTTCCACGAAAGCGCGCACAAAACTGCCAGCGTCATGACAGGCCCCCGGCGGAATCTCAAAGAGGCCAGCGTTATCACGAGCAGGAATACAAGGCCCACGGAAACGTACCCAATATACGGCGCGGCACCCCGGCCCAGGGCCACAAGGACGAACGTCAGGATTGCAGCCCCGCTGTACTCAGCCACAAGGGTATCTGTGCCGGACCGGAACGGTGAAGGCGAAGGAGCAGACTTCACAGCGGCAGAGGTGATTTGCGGTCGAACGACGCACACATCGATTTCTCCGCTCACATCAATAAGTTTGTCCGCCCGGGACCGCCGGAAAAAGGCACGTTTTTCCGGTTTTCCCACTACGATCTGTGTGACATTTCTTTCGCGGGCGATTTGTATCAAAGCAGCGGCGACGTTCTCTCCGGTTGTGCTCACTACCTCCGCACCGAGTTTGCGGGCCAGTCCAAGAGAGCGGGTCAGCCTCTCATTATCAGCCGGAGACAAACTGTGAGAAGTTTCCACCCAGACGACCAGCCACGGGCATCCCAGCCGCGCCGCTGCACGGCGGGTCCATCTGATGAGACTTTCAGCATAGGGACTTGGGCTCACCCCAACCAGGAGGCGCGCGCTGGTCTTCCATGGGCTGCTGACACGTTTGGCCCGGCGGATGTCTTCGAGGTCGCGGTCCACATGTTCCGCGGTGAAGCGCAACGCCATCTCCCGCAATGCGGTCAGGTTTCCTTCTTTGAAGAAATTCTTGACCGCGGTGCCCGCACGCTCGCCCATGTACACCTTTCCTTCGGCCATTCGGTCGAGGAGCTTTTCAACACCAAGGTCGATGAGTTGTATCTCATGAGCGCGGTCGAGAATGGAATCGGGCACCGTTTCCTGAATACTGACGCCCGTGATTTGCTGCACGATGTCCACCTGGCTCTCGATATGCTGAACATTGACCGTGGTATAAACATCAATGCCTGCATCGAGAAGTTCCAGTGCGTCCTGGTAGCGTTTCGCATGCCGGGAGCCCGGGGCATTGGTGTGCGCCAATTCATCAAGTAAAAGCAGGTCGGGACGCCGGTTTAGCGCCCCATCAAGATCAAACTCCTCCAATTCCACGCCCCGGTGCTGGAGTTTTGTGCGGGGCAAAATATCCAGACTCTCCACCAGCGCCGCCGTCTCCGGCCTTTTATGTGTCTCCACGATGCCGACGAGCACCTTGAGGCCTTCCTGCTGCCGCTGCAACGCAGCCTGGAGCATCGCGTAGGTTTTCCCCACTCCCGGACACATGCCCAGAAAGATGAAGAGCTTGCCGGCTTTTCGCTGGCTTTCCTCACGGCGCAATCCGGCGAGGATGGCGTCTGGGTCCGGTCGGTCGTCCTCTTCGGTATTCATAGGCGGATAAGGGTGAAAGGGTTGACGCTGGCTACTGACCAGCCCTGATCCTTTTGTTGTTTACTCGTGTCTGCGGGAGAGCCTGTTTGTCTTTTTGATAGTAACAGATTTCGACCAGCGTCGGCCAGAGTTTCAGCGAGGCGTGGATCTGGCTGATTACATCATCCACGGTGCGGCTGACATTTTGCTGGAAGAAATCCGGCTCGAAGCCATAAAAGACTTTGGTTAGATTTTCCGCGAAGAGCAGCAGGGACTTGCGGCGGCCCTCATCCTTGGCGTCCCCGGCACAGGCCAGGACGCGTTGGTGGACGGCCTGGACCTTCTGCAAAATCTCCTCCGTGTCCTCCAGCGAAACCTCGCCGTTGTAGCGAAACTTAATTCCGAGATCGGAGCGTTGAGAGACGCTGTCTTTGATCTTCTTTTTGAGAAGACTGCACAGTTCCTCGTTGAAAACCTCCATGGCCATTGGATTGCGCATGTAATTGTTCTTCGTGTGGTGCTGCACGGCATCCACATGGGCCGAGGCGATCCCGGGCTGCTGAATCCACAGCCGGTAGATGTAGTCTTCAAACCGAAGACGGGTGGGAAAGAATGGCGGCAGGCCCAGGCGGTTGTCGTAACCCGCGACGCCGCAATCAATGCGCCAGTTCTTCTTGGTGACCACCGGACGGAAATTCACGAGCACGTACACATCGTTGAGCGCGTTGATGTCCACCTGGTCTTCGTTGGCTAGGAACATCCCGACGTAGTCCAGAGCATCGATGTCATTGGTACCGGTCCGGTAGGTCTGAGCGATCTTCACCACGCAGTCCCTGGGCAGCCGGCCCTGCTGGAGCATCAGGGAATTCTCGCGGGAGAAGGCATTGGTGGTATTGGTTTCCAAATCCATGGAGGTGTCCACCAGCATTTCGCCCCGATCATAATTCTTCGGCATTTGGGTGACCTTTTTGCCCAGCACGTCCTTGAATGTGGTGAGAATATCGAAGGACTTATGAACATAGCCAGGTTCACCGGTGCGATATAGCTTGCCCCTGCACATTTCGTTGGGGGCCAAGGTTTCCATGCTTCCCTCGATCAGGGCATCAGGCCGCATGTCGTCGTCCGCACTGACGAGGTAGTGGCCGAGGGAATACATGAGCGTAAAGTTGCGGTTCCCGCCGTGGCTGGGCCGGAACAGATTGCGCACAAGAGACTCGAACTTTTTGTCGCGCAGCTTGCGGTTGAGAAACTGGATGAACTCCTCCTTCTCGCGCGGACCAACATAGTAGAGATCATTCGCGGTAGGGGTCTGTTCGAGCAGCTTGTAATACTTCTGATGGTTTCCGAGACTGGAGTCATCGAAGACCATCATTTTGGTAGCGTGCCCGTTGCGCCAGAAGTTGTCATCGTAGGCCTCGATGGCATCAGCCACGTCTCTCAACCGGTAGGTCGGTATGGCGAATATGGTCTGGGCGTGGTTCATCAAACTTGGAGATCCAGGTGGAAGAACGAATAGAGCCCAGGACGGAATCAATGCAGCCCATCGAGGGCGAGGTTCAACTTTAGGACATTCACACCGGCGTCGCCAAAGACCCAGAGGTCGGGCTTGTCGGTGTTGGCATTGATCAGTTCATTCACCTTTTCCACGGTCAGACCCCGCGCTTTGGCCACGCGTGTGGCCTGGATTCCGGCGTTCTTCACGCTGATGTGCGGATCAAGGCCGCTGCCGGAGGCAGTGACAGCGTCGGCAGGGACGAGGTCGGTTTCCTTCAGTCCATTCTCAGTGCGGTATCCGGCAACACGTTCCTTGATGGCATCGGCGAGCTTCTGCGATGTCGGGCCGAGATTGCTGCCGCTGGAACTGGCCGCATCGTAGCCGTTGGCCCCGGCGGAGGAGGGACGGGAGTGGAAGTATTTCTCACCGGTGAAGGCCTGGCCCAGGAGGGAGGAGCCTCGGACTGTCCCGCTGGGATCGACAATGAGGCTCCCGTTGGCTTTGTCATGGAACGCGGCCTGGCCAATGCCCCAGACAATGACGGGATAGAGGCCGCAGCAGACAACGGCGAGCACAAGAGTGGAGGCAACAGCTTGACGGATTTCAGAAAAGAAGGCTTTCATGGCGTTAGGCGAGGTGAAGGAGCGTGATGACGAGATCGATGGCTTTGATACCGATGAAGGGGACGATGATGCCACCGAGGCCATAGATGAGGAGGTTGCGCTGGAGCACGGCGACGGCACCGACGGCGCGATACTGGACGCCCTTCAAGGCCAGCGGAATGAGGGCAATAATGACGAGAGCGTTGAAGATAACGGCACTGAGAATGGCGCTCTCGGACGAGGCCAAGTTCATGATGTTGAGCGGGGAAATGGCGGGGAACGTGGCCATGAGCATGGCCGGAATGATCGCGAAGTACTTGGCGACGTCGTTGGCGATGCTGAAGGTCGTGAGCGATCCGCGCGTCATGAGAAGCTGCTTCCCTATCTCCACGATCTCAATGAGCTTCGTGGGATTACTGTCAAGGTCCACCATGTTGCCGGCCTCTCGGGCGGCCTGGGTGCCGGTGTTCATGGCGACGCCAACATCGGCTTGAGCCAGAGCGGGCGCGTCATTGGTGCCATCGCCCGTCATGGCGACAAGGTGGCCGGCGGCTTGCTCGGCGCGGATGCGCTTAAGCTTGTCCTCCGGGGTGGCCTGGGCCATGAAGTCATCGACGCCGGCTTCGGCAGCAATGGCGGCGGCAGTGAGCGGATTGTCGCCCGTGATCATGACAGTGCGGATGCCCATTTTGCGAAGCTGCGCGAAGCGCTCTTTAATGCCACCTTTGACAACGTCTTTCAGTTCCACGACGCCGAGCACCATCCCACCCTCGGCGACGACGAGCGGCGTGCGCCCGGCGCGTGAGGCGGCGTCCACGGCCTTGTCCACTTCGGCGGGGTAGCGCCCGCCTTGCTCCTCGACGTACTTGCGGACGGAGTCAGCGGCCCCCTTGCGGATGCAGCGTCCTCCCATGTCCACGCCACTCATGCGGGTCTGTGCTGTGAACGGAATGAAGATGGCGTGGGGTTCGGCCACTTCACGTCCGCGGATATTGAACTTCTCCTTGGCGAGCACCACAATGCTGCGGCCTTCCGGAGTTTCATCGGCCAGAGAGGCGAGCTGCGCGGCATCCGCGAGGTCCTGTTCGGTGACGCCAGGAGCAGGACGGAAATCGGAAGCCATCCGGTTGCCAATGGTGATGGTCCCGGTCTTGTCCAGGAGCAGCACGTCGATGTCGCCGGCTGCTTCTACTGCGCGCCCGCTGGTGGCCATGACGTTGCGGCGAATAAGCCGGTCGATTCCACTGATGCCGATGGCACTGAGAAGTCCGCCAATCGTTGTGGGGATGAGGCAGACGAGCAGTGCCACCAGCACCGGCGTGGAGAAAACGGTGGCGGCATATTCACCGAAAGGCTTGAGCGTGACGACCACGAGCAGGAAGATCAAGGTAAGGGCCGCCAGCAGGATGGTCAGCGCGATCTCGTTAGGGGTCTTTTGGCGCTTCGCGCCCTCCACCATGGCGATCATGCGGTCGAGGAAGGTGTTTCCTTTCTCCGAGGTGATGCGGATGACGATCCTGTCGCTGATGACGCGCGTACCGCCAGTGACCGCGCTGCGGTCGCCGCCGCTCTCACGAATGACGGGTGCGGACTCTCCGGTAATAGCGGCCTCATCCACGCTGGCAATGCCTTCGATAACTTCTCCATCCGCAGGTATAACGTCGCCGGTTTCGCACACAACGCTGTCGCCCTTTAGGAGTTCGGGCGCCGGGACCTTTTCCTCCCGGCCATTCTTCAGACGGCGGGCGATAGTGTCCTTGCGCGCCTTGCGCAAGCTGTCGGCCTGCGCTTTACCGCGGCCCTCCGCTACGGCTTCCGCGAAGTTTGCAAACAACACGGTGAACCACAGCCAGATTGCGAGCTGAACGATAAAGCCGCGATGGTCGGTGGCCGTGAAGATTCCCCAGGTGGTCAGCACCGCGCCGACCATGGTCACGAACATGACCGGATTCTTCACCATGAGACGGGGATCGAGCTTCTTGAACGATTCGCCAATCGCCGGCCCGGCGATGGACCAGTCAAAAAGAGAGGGAGCTTTGTGAGACATATAATGATTCCGTGGATGATTAGAACAGATGACCCCCGAGGTTCAGGAAGTGCTCGACAATCGGGCCGAGGGCGAGAGCGGGAAGGAAGTTGAGTGCGCCAATGAGGAGCACCGTGCCAATCAGCAGGATGACAAAGGTACCGCCGGAGACCGGGAAGGTGCCCGCGCTGGGCGGCGAGACTTTCTTCTTCACCAGTGACCCGGCGAGGGCCATGATGGGGACGATCATGAGGAACCGGCCGATGAGCATGGCAAAACCAAGCGTCACATTATAATGCGGGTCGCCGTCAGCAGGATTGGCGGTGAGGCCGGCAAACGCGCTGCCGTTGTTGCCGGTGGCGGAACTGTAGGCGTAGAGGATTTCGCTGAAGCCGTGCGGTCCGCTGTTGTTCAGGCCGGCGAGGCCCCATTTGCTGACGACAGCGTAGGCGGTGAAGCCGAGGATGGACAGACACAGGACCAGCAGCGAGAGCATGGCCATCTTCACATCGTAGGCCTGGATCTTTTTACCGAGGTACTCGGGTGTGCGACCCACCATGAGGCCGGCGATAAAGACCGCGAGCACGACAAAGACCAGCATGCCATAAAGTCCCGCGCCGACGCCTCCGATGACAACTTCGCCCAACTGGATCATGAAGAGGGGCACCAGACCGCCGAGTGCAGTAAATGAATCATGCATGGAGTTTACCGCACCGCAGGAGGCCGCGGTGGTGATGGTTGCAAATAGAGAGGAATTCATGATGCCGAAGCGCACTTCCTTGCCCTCCATGTTCCCGTCGGCGGCAGCGACGCTGAGATCATGGTGAATGGGATTCCCCTTGGCCTCGGCCCACCAGCAGAAAAGCGCTCCGGCGACGAAGAGCACCATCATAGCGCTCCACACGGCCCAGCCGTGTTTCTGGTTCTTCGTCATCCGGCCCAAATAATATGTTAGTGCGCTGCCGATGGAGAAGATGGAGAGCATCTGGAGGAAGTTAGAGATCGGCGTGGGGTTCTCGAAGGGATGCGCCGCATTGGCATTTACGAAGCCGCCTCCATTGGTGCCCAGCATCTTGATCGCCACCTGGGAGGCCATGGGGCCTTGCGCGATGGTTTGTTCAGTGACGATACTGTTGTCCATCACCGCCTTGCCGTCCTTGTCCACCACGGGTTGGTTGTTCGCGTCAATCTTGGCCACCTGCACTGTCTGCGGCTCGACGAGTTTGGCAGTGTCATATCCCTTGAAGTTTTGAATCATGCCCTGCGACATGAGGAACACCGCGAACACTAAACAAATGGGGAGCAGCAGGTAGTAAGTGGTGCGTATCAGATCCACCCAAAAGTTGCCGAGCGTCTTTGCGGAATGGCGCGCGATCCCCCTGACGAGGGCAGCCGCGATGGCGATGCCTGTGGCTGCGGAAACGAAGTTGTGGATAGTAAGACCAACCATCTGTGAGAAGTAGGACATCGTCCCTTCACCGCCGTAGCTCTGCCAGTTGGTATTCGTCGTGAAGCTGACGGCAGTGTTGAAGGCCAGATGATCGGTGAGGCCCGGGAGCCCCTGGGGATTCAGCGGCAAAAGGTGCTGGTAACGCAGAATCAAGTATGTGAAGACCACACCCACAAGGCTGAAGAGCAGCATGGCGAGCGTGTATTGCTTCCAGTCATGCTCCTTGTCCGGCTTCAATCCCATGAGCCGGTAGGTCACCCGCTCCAGCGGCTTGAGAACCGGATCGAGAAAGGTCTTGCCGTTCGCATCCAGAACGCGCGTGAGGTAAATGCCCAGCGGTTTGGTGATGAGCGCGAGCAGCCCAATGTAGAGCGCCAGTTGCAGCCAGTCAGTCGTGTGCATATAAGGATATATTAGAATTTTTCAGGCCGGAGCATAGCCACGAGGAGGTAAATGAAGAGAAGGAGGGCAATGATGCCGGTGAAGGTGGATTCCATGGCTGAAGATTGTTGGGAGAATTGTTCGACGGGTCCGAGGGTGGTGAATTCGCCAGGAAGCTTCAGAGCTTATCGCACCCTCGCACATAGAGCGCGCCAACGATGAAGAATCCGGCGAGGACAGCGATGTAGATAAGGTCATTCATGGGGTGATTGGACAGTTGTTTTGACCTCGACATTGTTCTGCGGAGCCCGTCCGCCAGCAAATAAAAGAAAGCTCAAATGTCTTAAAAAAGTATAAAAAGGACCTTCTTTCGCCGCCGATACTCGGCGACATAAAGCACCTTGCAAAAAAGGTGATCTTGCCTCTTCCCTCTGCGGATCTCGGATACGGATAGGGAAAAACTTTAGGAAGCGCCGCAGCCCGGGAAGGCCGCGGTTCCTTTTATGGCAATTCCCCTGGTGTGGGCCTCACATCTCTACTTGTATCCCAAATTCCACCACACGTCCCGGGGGGATGTTGTAGTACGCTACAGCGTTCAGCGCATTTCGGGAGAGGATGCCGAAAAGCTTCCCGCGCCAGCGGGACAGAATCCTCCCTTTGGGAATCACTGTCTCACGCCCAAGAAAAAAGCTCGTTTGCATGGGGTCGAGCTTCAAACCTTCCGTTCCACAGGCCTGAAGAAGTTGGGGCACGTCCGGCTGCTGCATGAATCCATAGTGGCCTGATACGCGCCAGAATCCCGGCACGATTTGTTCCAAGCGAGCCCGGTCTGAATCCTCCACAAACGGGACGTGTTCGTTCAGGATCGTCATGAAAATCACGCGCTCGTGAAGCACTTTGTTGTGCTTCAGATTGTGCAACAGGGCTGTAGGAGTCACGCCGCCGGAGCCCGACATGAAAACCGCGGTTCCCGGCACCCTTTCTACGGCGTCCCCGTTTTGGATGCTCTCGAGAAACACCGGCAGAGGAAGAGCCTGTTCCTGCAGGCGGTCTCCCAACAGTCGCCTTCCGGTCCTCCATGTCACCATGATCGTGAAAATGGCCACCCCGATGCATACCGGCACCCAGCCTCCGTGAAGGAATTTTTGCGAATTTGCATACACGAACACGCCGTTGAGCACAAACTGAACGGCGATGGCCGAGATGACCCTGGCACGACCCCATTCCCAGTCCCGGCGCGCCGCGAAGTAGAGCAACAGCGTGGTGGTAAGCATAGTCAGGCTGACGGCAATGCCGTAAGCCGCCGCCAGCGCTCCAGAGGATTTGTAGGCAATGACAAGGCCGACGCAGCCGAACATCAGCATCCAGTTCATTCGGGGGATGTAAATCTGGCCTTTCTCGGAGTGTGAAGTATGGGTGATCTTAAGGCGTGGGAGATAGCCAAGTTGCACCGCTTGCATGGTCAGAGAATAAACCGCGGAAATCAGTGCCTGGCTGGCAATGACAGCGGCCATCGCTGCAAGGATTAGCAGGGGCAGGCGGAACCATTCCGGGGCCATGTTTTGCAACGGATTGGAAATTGCCGCCTCCCCGTGTTGCAGAAGCACTGCTCCCTGGCCAAGATAATTCAAAATCAGGGCGGGTTTGACTGTGTAGAGCCACGCGCGGGTGATGGGCCTCCGTCCGAAGTGCCCAAGGTCTGCATACAGCGCCTCTCCGCCAGTGACGGTGAGAAAAACGCCCGAAAGAACCTTCAGCGCAACAGAGCTGTTCTCAAAAAGAAGAGAGATACCCGCAACGGGATTGAAGGAGGCCAGCACCGAAGGCATGCGAATGATCCAGTTCACCCCCATCACTGCCAGGACAAGAAACCATAGCAGCATGATCGGCCCGAAGGCCAATCCCACTTTTCCCGTCCCCGCCCGTTGCACTGCAAACAGACCGATGAGAATGGTGACGGTGGCGGGGACGATATAGTGTTCCAGCGCGGGCGCGCTCACCTTTAGCCCCTCCAGCGCTCCCAGCACGCTAATGGCGGGCGTAATCATCCCGTCACCGTAAAGCAGCGCCGCCCCGAATATCCCCAGCGCGACCATTACTTTGGCCGTGCCAGTGCGCCACCGCCCCTTTCTTTCCGGAAACGCAACGCAGAGCAACGCAAGAATGCCTCCCTCCCCGCGCTTATCCGCTCTCATGACCAGCGACACGTATTGCACCGTAATCATTAGGATAAGCGTCCAGATGATCAGGGACAAAACCCCGATGATATGCCCGTGACTCAGAGGCACGGCGAGATGCTCGCCTCCATCCGGATGGGTTTCCATGAAGCACTCCCGCAATGCGTAAAGGGGGCTGGTGCCGATGTCCCCGAAAACCACCCCCAGCGCTGCGAGCATGAGCAACCACGGTCGTGAGGAGGCGCGAGAAGCTTCTGTGTGATTCATGAGGAGGGGCACTGCCGCCGGTAAAGAAGTTCCGATGGCTGCCGCACGTAGTTTCGGGAACCGTCCGCTGTCGAATGAAGAGTGGGTCGTTGGGTATAAAAAAAGTATAAAAATGCGCTTTTTTCCCGTTCTAAATCCACTCGACGGTCTGCACGGCCGCCTGATGGTCGCTCTATTCGAGATGGTGTGCTTAAGCACCGCTGGCCAGGCGGCCTTATTCCAGCGGAATACCGTGAGACCGTCGCCCATCGTGAGGGCGTTCACTTCCATCATTTCCTGATAGGATTCGCCGGAACTTCACGCGCAGCCACGCGAGTGGTGATGGCTCCGTAGCTGGTGGCCGTCAGCCAGCGCGCCTTTTGCCGGACGATCCGTCCCGCCTCACCGGTCAGGACGAACTTCTGCCGGCGGTCCATCGGGTTGATGTGTCCGTGGACGGGCGATTGCTGGGCGGCGGCAATGCCAACGTCTCTGGCCGGTTGGATTTCATATGCGCAAATTACTTGCATTAGCAGTAATGCACATAGATTGCGTTTTCGGACTTGTTCATCAGCCAGCCCGCTCACCTATGAAAACACTATGCACCTGCACCATCGCCACGACTGCCGTTGTGCTTCTTACTGAAATGGTCTCCGCGCAGTCTCCTCCGGGAGCGGACCAGCCTTCGGGCGCAACCAAAGTGACCGACCTCGGGTCCATCACCGTGACGGCAACCCCATTGGGCCGAACATTGTTCGAGCAGGTTCAGCCAGTATCCGTGCTGGACGGAGAGAGGCTGCAGCTGTCTCTTGAGCCCACATTAGGGGAGACTTTGTCAAAAACGCCCGGCGTTCGTTCATCCTATTTCGGTCCGGCGGCCAGTCGCCCGGTTATCCGGGGACTGGATGCAGACCGGATCCGGGTCCTGCAGAACGGCCTCAATACGATCGACGCCTCCGCAACAAGCGTGGACCACGCCGTCAGCTTTGACCCTGTCGGGGTCGAAAGTATTGAAGTCGTGCGCGGCCCCGCCACCTTGCTTTACGGCTCAAACGCCATCGGCGGCGTCGTGAATGTGAACGACAATCGTATCCCGGATGAGCGTATCGACGTGCCCGTACGAGGGAGTTTGGGGTCGCGTTACAGTTCAGCGGACACCGGAATTGCCGGCGACTTCCTGCTGGAGGGCGGCACGGGCGGCTTTGCATGGCATGTCGAGGGATTCAAACGCGACCACGATGACCTGCGAATTCCCGGCTTCGCGCGATCCGCCCGGTTGCGAGCAATCGACCCGCTGCCGCCCGGCGAAACAGAGGAGCGCGACGTTCTTGCTAACAGTTTCATGCGCTCCGAGAGCCTTTCGACCGGGGCGTCGTACATCTGGGACCGGGGCTATTTCGGCGCTGCGTGGTCGGGGTTCAACTCTGATTACGGGTCCGCCGCGGAAAAAAACGTAACCATCGATATGAACCAGCGGCGCTGGGATTTTCAGGGCGCATTCTTCCAACCCGTTCTGGCCATTAAGGCGGTCAAATATCGCTTGGCTCTTTCTGACTATGAGCACACCGAATTCGAGGCTGCAGAGCCCGGAACGGTCTTCAAGAATAAAGGCTACGACGGGAGGCTGGAGTTTACCCAGGAAAAGACCGGGCCGCTGGAGGGGGTTTTCGGATACCAGACCGAGCGCAGCGATTTCTCCGCGCTCGGCGAGGAGGCCTTTCTGCCGCCGGTGCTAACGCAGACTCATTCGGGTTTCGCTTTCGAAGAAGTGGCGCTCAATCCGTCGCTCAAACTGCAGGGAGGTGTTCGTTATGACCACATCGATGTCTCGGCGGATGAGGATCCCCATTTCGGTCCGGCCCGCGAGCGAACCTTCAACGATGTCAGCGGTTCCCTGGGACTTCTCTACACGCCGGGCGAGGATTACGCCGTAGCCGTCTCTTTTTCGTATTCGGAGCGCGCGCCCACTTACCAGGAACTGTTCGCCGATGGCCCCCATGTCGCGACGGGCGCGTTCGAGATTGGTGATGATTCCCTGCCCGTCGAGGAAGCGCTGGGGTTCGATCTATCGCTGCGTAAGCGCACGGGCCGGGTCACGGGTTCGGTCACCGGATTCTACAATCGCTTCAATCATTTCATCGGTCAGTTCCCAACCGGCGCGACGGAAATGGTCGGGGACGAAGAGCTGCCGGTCTACGCCTATCGGAGCACCGATGCGGAGTTTTGGGGTGCAGAAGCCGAAGTGACTATCCATTTGCTGGAGCCGGCAACGACTCCCGATCCAGTCACAACCGGCGGTAAAGTGGTCGCTGGCGGCAAGAACGCAATTGCGACTGCAAGTCCGGCTGGAGCGAACCGGCTGGACCTCGAATTGAAGGCCGATTATGTGCATGCTCGCGATACGGTCACCGGCGACCCGCTGCCGCGCATTTCACCTTTTCATGCAAGTGCCGCGCTCGACTATCATCGTGGCTCATTCGGTGCCCGTCTTGAGGGCATCTTCTCCGCGCACCAGGCCGACGTCGCCGACAATGAACTGCCGACAGACAGCTACTTCCTGCTGAACGCGGCTCTAACATACACGCTGCAAACCGGCAGCGTCACGACAGATTTCTTCGTGAAGGGAATAAATCTAACTGACGAAGAGGCACGGGAGCACACTTCCTTTCTTAAGGACATCGCGCCGCTTTCCGGACGCGGTGTCGTGGCCGGATTGAAGATGACCTTTTAGTGTGCGGCTGAGGCCAGCGGAGGCCCACTTATCCTGACTCATTGCCATGTTTGAACTTTTCCGAAGAGGCGGGCCTGTCATGTGGCCGCTCCTCCTGTGCTCCCTTACTGCGCTCAGCGTGGTGATCGAGCGCATCTTTTTCGTTCTGGCGGAAAGGAAGCGCCGTTCTCCACAAATCGTGCGAGATATTCTCGGACATGTGGAGCGCGGCGACCATCCCGCTGCGCAGCTTGCCGGCCTCGGCACTCGGGATTTTGTCGCGCGCGTGCTGACCTGTGCGCTCGAACATCGCGGGCCGGGCCTTTCGAACGCGGTGATGGACGCGAGCAGTTCAGAACTTGACCGCTTCAACCGGGGCCTGACGGTGCTTGATACCATTATCACTCTCGCCCCGCTCCTCGGGCTCCTCGGCACCGTCACCGGCATGATCCGCACTTTTGGTCTGCTCGGAGGATCTGAACTGGGTGCTCCGCAGGCGGTCACCGGCGGCATTGCCGAGGCATTGATTGCCACCGCCTTCGGTCTGAGCATTGCCATCACGGCGCTCGTCCCCTTTAATTTTCTCAATGCCCGGCTCGAAAAGGCGCGGCGGGAGATCGAGACTGCCGCGAACAAACTGGAACTGCATTTCAAATGAACATTCCTTCGCCGCGGGTAAACAGGAGGGCGCGGATTGAAATTATTCCGCTGATCGACATCATTTTCTTCCTGCTCGCCACTTTTGTGATGGTTAGCCTGGCCATGGTAAGGCAGAACGGGATCGCCGTGCAGTTGCCTGCTGCTTCGACGGCCACGTCGCCGCCGGAACCAGACGTTACGCTGACCGTTGCTGCGGGCGGCCTGCTCTTTTGGAATAAAGAGGCCGTGACCGCGCCCCAAATGCGGTCACGGCTCGCCGCACTTTCGGCAAGTCAGCCTGAGGCCCGGATCAGCGTCAACGGCGATGAGGATGCGAGGCTCGGCGCGGCCATCGATGTCCTCGACGCCGCCCGGGCCGCCGGGCTCGCCCGCGTTAGTTTTCAAACCAGGCCGCTCGCGAGGCCTAACACTCCGTGAATTCCCGTCTGCCGGTCTCCATCTTTTGCGCGCTGGCGCTCCACGCCGGTGCAGGGGCGTGGCTGGCGACCGTGCTGCGAGACCAGTCGCCGGCAACCGTTGTGGATGGCCCGCAGGAGATTGAGCTCGAATTGACTGCTTTGGAAGAACCCGTGCCAGTGGTGCAGCGGGAAACCCCGCCGGAACTGAAGCCACCGCCGGTTGAGCGCCCGCCAGAACCCGCGTCCGTTCCTGAACCGACTCCTGTTGGTGAGCCAGTACGGCCTCGGGACACTGCGCCGACGGAATCCGCCGATAAGCAACCGCCGCCACAGCCTGAGGCGAATCTGCGACCGCCGTCCAAAAGGCGAACGCCTGTCCGGCCTTCTCCCGGTCCGCAGCGCAACGAACGACCGCCGGCTTCTCAGCCTCGGGGACTTCCGGGAGGCGGGAATGCAGTAGCGAGCCAGACCACAGGCCCGGTATGCGTATCGCGACCGGAGCCAGCCTATCCGGCGGCTCTCCTAAACCGGCGTATTGGCGGTACCGTGACGATAGAGGTTTTCGTGGACGCGAACGGCCGCGTCACATCCGCGGCGGTTATGCGCAGCTCGGGCCAGGCCGCCTTCGACAGCTCTGCGGCCTCCGGCGTTAGGCGATGGCGATTTCGGCCCGCTATGCAGGCCGGCGTGCCAGTACCGTCGCGGGCCAAGGTAAATATCGTATTCAGGCCCAAGTGAGCCGTTTCCCAGGCCCGCCGCCCCGGCTATTTCCCCGCCGTTGCTCGCGGGGCTCTCAACAGGTAGTTGGATTCTTCCTTTGACATCCAGACGCACCAATCCTGTACGAAGCCAATCTTCTCGCAGTCACCGAAATCGTTGACGGCGGTCTGGCTGACTTTCTCCCAAATTGTTTTCCGGTTCTTCCATACTTTGTGCTTCTGCATGATCAACGAGCAGACTGCCGTTGCGTGAGGGATCCGATGTCCGCGTTTCGAGGATTAGGTACCTAGCCCGCTTGAAATCCCGTTCCGGCCCGTGATGGTTCGCGATGGACAGCGCCAAGAAGGGGCAGGCCCCATACGGTTTCAGGTGGAGCGCTGGTCGGCTTGCCCTCGTGGAGCCGGAGGCCGCCGTTCGCCGCCGCGCAACGGACCTGTATTTGACCTTAGGCTCCATGGGAGCGGTCGCGAGGGCGCTCAACTCGGAGCGGCTGCCGACGCGCCGCGGCGGGGAGTGGAGCGACAAGCAGGTCGCCCGCATCCTGTCGTGCCCGTCGGCAATAGGGCAATACGAGGACCCGTCGGGAAATGTCTTCGAATGCGATGCGATCATTCCGAAGGCCCTCTGGGAGCGGGTGCAGGGAAAGAGTCGGGAAGTGTCGAGGGCACCGGAGAGGGAAAGGATGGGTCCGCTCTTCGCCGGCCTCGCGTGGTGCCGCTGCGGCGGGGCGCTGGCGCAGGCGGGAGGCTCCCGCAACCTCGCGTGCGGTGGCTGCGGGGCGGTCATCGCGGCGGCCGATCTTGAGGCGATCTTCGCCGAGGACTTCCACTCCGTCGCCTCCTCGGACCCGCTCCTCTCCTCGGCGCTCGCCGGCCCCTCCGCGGAGAGGGAACGCGCCGGGACCGTTGCCTCGCTCCGCGCCCGGCTCAATTCCGCCCTTTCGGAAAGGGCCGCCGCCGAGCGGATGCTCGCGGAATCCGCGATCACGAAGCGCCGCTTCGAGGAATTGCACGTCCCGCTCGACAGGGAGGTCCGGGACCTCCAAGCCCGCATCTCTTCTGCCGGCGAACCGCCGAAGGCAGCGGAGCCCCCAAGTCTTGAATCGTGGCTCTCTCAGTGGAAGTCGTGGCCTCCCTCAAGGAGGCGGAGCATCCTTGAGGCCTTCGTCGCCCGCATCGAGGTCGCCGGCGGCGACATCGACATTTCATACCTCCTTCCGGATTCCCCCGAATCCTCCCCTAAAGACGCCCCCGAACTCCGACATTTGACCAGCCCGACAAACCAAACTTCCGAGGCCGGACCCACCTATGTCCGCCTTCCGAAGCCGGGCCAGAAGTGCCCCCACACGGGCCTGAGCCGCGCGAAGCTGAACGAGCTCATTCTCCCTAACGAGCGCAACAACTTCAGTCCGCCGGTGGCCTCCAAGAGCCTCCGGCAGAAGGGTGCCCAGCGCGGAATCCGCCTCGTCCTTCTGGAGAGCCTGATGGCGCATCTGTCAGGATCTGGTCCGTAAAACTGTTGCCAAAAAACGTTGTCACCATCATTTTCCTAACAAAACAATCTGCATAATCCTTTGAAAATCAATCGCAATTCTGGAAATCCGATTGAAACAAACCATTCTAAACTGGGCTTCGCGGAGTGACAGGTCGAAATGAGCGACATCGACATATCATACCTCCTTCCGGATTTCTCCGAATCCTCCCCTAAAGACGCCGACGAACTCCGACAAACCAGCGCTCCGACATTCCAAGGGAACGGAGCCAACCAGAAGTATATTCGACTGCCGAAGCGGGCCAGAAGTGCGTCATAACCCGCCTCTCCCGCGCGAAGCTTAACGAGCTCATCCTCCCGAACAAGCGGAACGGATTCCGGCCGCCCGCCGCCTCCAAGAGCCTCCGCAGAAAGGCGCACAGCGAGGCTTCCGCATCGTTTTGTTGGAGGGCCTGATGGCAGATTTGTCAGAGTGATTGGGAAAAAACGATGCCAGTTAGTATGTTAGTGTTTCGACTAACTTAATTCCTTCCCAGTTCTGTCGTAACTTGCGAATAATGGATGGTGGACCGGCACGCATCATGCATTGTTCTTACGGAGCACTAATTGACAGATAACTGATAATGCGTAAAACTTAGCGTATACTGTTCCTTGCTAGTGTTGAAGTTCGTTTCAGTGTTTTGGCACTCATTTCATATGGGTCTCAGGATGCTGAGACGAACGACGTCAAAGAGAACGCTATCTGTCTCGCGCATTCCGCGTGGGGAATAGCAAGGCTCTTCGAGCTTCTTGTATTCTCAGCCATCAAATGAGTGCAGTATCAGAAAAATCTCACAAACAACTTGTCAGTCGAATACTAACGACATCCATAAGAAGAAAGCTTAAGAAAGAACAGGTCGACACATTGCTTGGACTAAAAAATGATGAGTTCCACAATGCCTTCGCCGCCATGATCAACGGCTTCAAAACACCCGAACGGCTCAAGCCAATCCGGCCGCAAGGCCCGCTTGTCCTTCCAGCCCAGTTTGATATTGAGCGTGGCATTTTCTTTGGCCACCAAAGCGGATGGACTATTTGGAAAGGCCCCGCGGAAGGCGACGGTCTCGCGGGTGAAGAAGAGCAAGATCCTCGTTCGCTGGCGGTGAAGGAGATCGACTTCAGTGCGCTTACCATGCACAACTTCCCCACGGGTCTCACTGAAGGTGAAGGTGAGATTGATAGTGAAAAAAGGCGCCTTAGGTTGATGCCCCGTGCGATTCTTGCGGGAGCCCGAGTCTTCGAAGCCTTATACAGTGAGGCGGGGCAGAAGACTTTGCGGTTCCTTGATAGGAAACTAACCATCCAGCAGATTGATTTTCTGGGCACCACCTTGCGGAGTCCTGACGGAATCCGCTTCAGTCTCAATTGCTTTCGTATTTCAGGACGCAGCTGGAACTGGGGATTTAGGAAGCTGAGTGCTCCTCGGAATTACCACGCGCCTGCTTTGTGCTTTTATCCGATCCGTGATGCGGCTACTTGGTGAATACGCCTCGACTTTGTTTCTTGACCGCCTAGTGCATTTATTGCGCGAGGCGGTTTTTTGCATCTTACTTTGCATCCAAACAAGATATTTTGATTTTCTTGGAATCGGTCGCCGGTTTTTTGGTTCTTCCGGATGTAGCGGGAACAGGATGATGGTGGTGGTGACGACGGGAGCGCGGGGCGAGCCGGCGCGGCCGTACGGAACTAGTGCCGGTGCCATGGCGGAAAAGACGCTTTTTGAAAGCTTTGCACTCGCGGTGCTGCAGGCCAGCCGGAGCATTTCCGAAGGAGCGCAGCTTTTGGGACTGAGCTGGGATAAAGTCGGAGGGATCATGAACCGGAGGTGTGGAGCGCGGACTGGAGCGGCGGAAACTCACCGGCATCGGGCGGATGGGGATCGATGAAAAATCCTTCGGCAAAGGGCAGAGTTACGGCAGCATTCTGACCGATTCCGGACGGAGAGCGCGTGCGAGCTTTTGCGTACCCTGCCTGTAGAGCAGCGCGCAGAGGTGGAGGCCGTCGTCATGGGCATGAGTGCCGCCTATGAGGCTGCCGCCGCGCAGGAACTGCCGTAGGGCGGAGGTGGTCTTCGACCGCTTCCATGTATCAGCAAAGTGCTGCACGACGTAGTGGACCAGGTGCGGAAAGCCGAACACCGTCAGCTGCGGGCGGCGGGCGGTGACGTGCTCACCGGCACGAAATACTTCTGGCTGGAGGCTCCGGAAAATATGAGTGCGCAACGGCTGGAGGAATTTCGAGAACATCTTCACCCGGAGCCTCGCCACCGAGCGGGCGGGGGAGGTCAAAGAGGCTTTACCTAGTTTTACGAACAATCGGATGCGGCCACAGCACGGGAGTTTTTCCGCCACTGGCTGCGGCAGGTCAAAGCCCGCAAAGGCATGACCTCGGTGAAACGCGCAGTGGAAACGCTGCGCCGCCATCTGCAAGGACTGCGCACCGGATAACCAATGCTTTCAATGAAGGCATCAACAGCCTCATCCACGTCATCAAAAGCGCGGCCCTCGGCTTCCGCTCCTTCCCTAACTTCCGCACCCGCATCCTTTTCCACCATGGTAAACTCGACATGGCTCCCGCCCTCTGTCCCTCTCAAGCCCCTTTGGCTTCATTCTGATCCCACGCTAAACCCGGAAGAACCAGTTTTTTGCTTTGCCGATCGCCTGCTCCCTCGACGCGCTTCGCCACAAGATCCAGATGGAAGACGGGGCTCGGAACTCGACGGAGGGACTGTTGCACGCTATCCGGTATTCGTGGAGGCTATCGGTTAAAATCGAATCACCTCACGCAGTATAGCCTCCGTCCGCGGCAAGGTTTGCGCCGGTGATGAAAGCCGCCTCGTCACTCGCGAGGTAGGCGACTAGGCTGGCAATCTCCTCGGCATGGCCATACCGTTGAAGGGCGATGTGTTTCCTTGCTGTTTTGGCGAATTCACTATCAGCTGGATTCATGTCAGTGTCGATGGGACCTGGCTGAACATTGTTCACGGTGATCCCGCGCGGGCCGAGTTCTCGAGCTAGGGCCTTCGTAAAGGAAGCGATGGCACCTTTGGTGAGGGCATAAAGTGCACCTCCTGCATAAGGAACGTGGCTGCTGTTGCAACTACCGATATGTATGATGCGTCCCCCTCTGTGCATGTGCAGTGTTGCTTCCTGAGTGGACACGAACAGCCCCCGGACATTGACAGCGATCAGGCGCTCAAAATCAGAAAGTGAGACTGCCGCAATCGGCGCGACCATGGCTACCCCAGCATTATTCACTAAGATATCGACCTTACCAAAGGACCTGACGGTGCCAGAAACTGCGGATCTCGCGCTCTCGGGGTCCGCGATGTCTGCCTTTAAGGCCGTCGCCTTCCCTCCTGCGCTTTCAATCGCATGGACAACGGCTTCCGCCTGCCGTGAAGAAGCGCGGTAGGTGAATATCACTTGAGCGCCATCGGCCGCCAGCCGCGTAGTGATTGCGGCACCGATGCCGCGCGAGCCTCCTGTCACAAGTGCGATTTTCCCCTTGAGCGGGCGTAGTTGTCCGTGGTCCATGCTTAGAAGCGCCGCCCATACTATGACGGCTCATTTTCTGTAGGCCCCCACATTGTGCTTGTCGACAGCATTTACCGGCACGAGGATACTTGAGGGCACAGGAGGAACACTGAACTCCCGTAGGCGCAGCGACTCCGGATACATATAACCGAGGTTGTACGATTCCAACAATCCGAATGCCGTCTGTGTCATTGCGCTGACGTAGAGTATGACGGTTGCGTGCACCCATTCAGAGTCATCACTCCGGTCAGGTTTTGCAGCGATGAGATCCAGAACGTCGGCGTCACTGTCCCAACCCGTTACCACCACTTTCTTCGGGGGCAATTTAAGTTCTTTCAAAACCGATACGGCAGCGATCGCAGATCGCGAATCGCAGCCGAAGATGAACTGGATTTTGTCCTTGCCGTGTTTCGTAAATGCCGCCCGAATGGCTTCCGCTCCTTTGGCATCGTCAATTTCATCGCTCACCGTATCGACTATCTTGATGATATCCGCGCCATTCTTGGCATTCCATTCCTTAATAACCTGCTCAATTCCCGCCCTTCGGTTGACCTGATTTTCCATGCTTGGTCTGGCATACGAAATCAGTACTCCGCACGGCTGCTGAAGACGTGCTTTGAAGTCTTCAAATACCTTCGTAGCGATCTTGCGCCCGCTCTCGACTTCGGGCTCCTGCACACAGGTAAGCCGCTTACTGTTGCTCACGTCCGAAAAGAGGGTGACAACAGGAATGCCCTTGGCGACTGCTTTGTCGATAGTAGGTGCCAACGCTGCCGGATCACTGGGGTAGACGACAATTCCACTTACATTCTGCTCAACCAGCATTTCCAGTTCCTCGATCTGTTTGTTGGCATCTCCTGTGAGTGGCCCGCCGTAGATCGTCTCGACACCAGCTGTAGAGGCACCAATCCGCCGCCACGTATCACGCGCCTCCCCAAAGGCCGGGGCACCTGAAAAGGCAACGTTCAACGCGTACCGACGGTCAGGTGTCGCCTTCATTGCCGTGTCGCGTTTTTGTCCAGTGAGAGTCCATCCGGTAAGAATACCAATGGCGAAGCTTGCTATAGCAGCGAGGAGTATTAGTCTACGGTTCATTTTTTTTGTTTCTTCGGTAGAAGGTCGGCGTGTTGATTAGAGCAATTTTTTGTCGTCTCGGGTAAGGAGGGCTGAAGCTAGAACGACCAACGCGATGGCGAGGTCTCTCCAAAAGATATCCACACCGGATTGCACGGCTAAGTTGCGTGAAGCCACAATTACCATCATTCCCAGAAACGCGCCGATGGGCCAGCCTTTTCCGCCCCTGACACTCGTGCCCCCAATCACGCACGCCGCGATGACTTCCAGGGCAAGATCGTTAAAGATTGTAGGGGATGCAGATAAAGTGCGTGAAATCTGTAGAATTCCCACCATCGCCGCCCCACCCGAAGCTAGCAGGAAGCCCGTGAGTTCAAGACATTTCACGTTGATACCGCTCATCTCCGCAGCCTCCCGATTGTCCCCGGTCTGGTACATGCGTCTAAAGACAACGTGATAGCGTGAGGCGACCTCAGCGAGCATGCACAACAGTACTCCAAACATTACCGCGTAACGAATGGGAGTACCTCCGAGTGCAAGGACATCCAACTGGAGCGGCAGTCCTCCCACTACCACTCCGTTGGAGATTCCCAAGGCCACCGCCTTGGCGACACCCGCGGTGATAAGTGTGCCGATCAGCGCGGGAAGGCGCAGTCGGCTTACCAGCAACCAGTTCACCAAACCAAACGCTAGGCCGCACACAAGTGCGATAAGGATTGCCAGCGGAATCGTATAGCCCGAGATCATGGCCTGCGCGGCGACAACACCACTAACAGCCGCGACTGCGCCGGCTGAGAGATCAAACAGACCCAATACCATCAGCATCTGCGCGCCCAATACAGCAGGAGCGAGGAGGCATGCATAGTAGAGCAGCGAGGACAGGTTCGTCCCTGAGAAAAACGAAGGACGATAGAGCGCGATGGCCGCAAGATAGGCGAAAAAAACCGTCGCAGTGGAAATCGCTCGGTGGTCTGACAAGGCAGATGCGCTGTCTGGGCTGGAAGAGCTACGGTTCATGTGCTCATCATCAATGCGAGTTCAGCTTTCGTGGGTCCAGGCAGTGTGAGATTGCCGATCAACTCTCCTCGAGACAGCACCAGCAAATGTTCTGCAACCTCGACGATCTCGTCAGGCGAATGAGTGCAAAGAACAATGCCAACTCCCTCCGCGGCCAGTTCCCGGAGGGTGCGGAGGACCATCTGCTGCTCCTTTACGCCCAACGCAGCAGTCGGCTCGTCCAGAAGGAGCAACCGGGGCTTGGAAAGGAGGGCCCGGCCAATAGCGACGGCTTTCCGCTGTCCTCCCGACAAGTGACGAACTTTCGCGCCCACCCCCGGCAACGGCAGCTCGTATCGCGCAATCAGCTCGTCTGCGAGGCTTCTCATATGCGACATCCGGAGGAGCCCTATACGCGACACATGTTCTCTCCCAAGAAACAGATTCTCGAGTATTGATCGCTCGTGGCACAATCCGCCGTCCTGATGAATCAACTCGATTCCGCGACTGCGCGCCGATTTGCAGTCTCCAGCGGGCAGCGACTCCTCATTCCATACCACAGAGCCGGCATCGGGACTCGTGACTCCGGCAATCATCTTCAACAGCGTGCTTTTCCCACTGCCGTTTCCACCGGCCAGTGCCACAACCCGTAACTGCGGAAGGGAGAAGGATACTTCGCTAACCACCGGCGCACCATCGTATACTTTTGTAAGGGATTTGACCGAAAGTGAACCGGGAAATCGGCCCCCAAGTGGAGAAAGTTGTCCGGACTTGTGAATCATATACGGTGTGGCATTGGACCCGGCAAAGCCAGCGCAAATGGATAAGCACCAGCTGGGACTGAAAAAGACATCTTCTTTTCCTCTCCCTTTTGGAGCAGGAAAGACGGCCGCCCATCCCACGGCTCACAAGCGTAGAGTATCCGACAACCGGCCGGCTCACGGGACAGCACAGAAGCCAGAGCTGAGCTCGCACTGGCCCGCACCGGCTGCTGCTCATCGGCCAAACATCGAACCAACCCTGGCGCGATCCGGCGCTGGAGAGGAGAAGTGAGGCCGAGTTTCCCCAATGCGGCACACGCACCCGTGCGGACACACCACTCCTCCGCCTGAAGGCAATCCAGCAGCCGATCCATGACTCCTGGGAAATCTTTTATGGCTTCGCCCATGCCCCCCAACGCCTCGCACGCCGCTGTTCGAATTTCCCATTCCGGGAAGTACAGGCCGCTCGTCGCAAAACACGCCACAGTCTCCCACCGTTCACTTGGAATGTAAATCCGGGCAAAAGTTTGAAGCGCATGCACGCAGACCCAGACGTCCCGGAAGTGGCTCGACGGACGATTGCTTGCTAACGGATAAGCATCATCAAGCAGCGCGAGATTCACCTGATCCACCCGCGCGCCGCAGCCGAGCCTTCCCATCAGGTATCGCGATCTATCGGACAACACGACGTCGGCAAATCGCTCCTGTTCATAAATGACTGCGTCCCGCAGCACTCGGTTCAAACATTCGGTGGGGTCAAGTCGTGGCTCGGAAGATTTGATGGACGCAATCCGTTCGGTTAGGTAGCTGCCCGCAGTCGGCTGTTGTCCGGCGAGACGTCTCCAGAAAAGATCAGGTTCGACGAGATCGAAGACATTGGACACAGAATCGAGAATTCGATCGATTAGATCCGGCGAAGGCTTCGCTGCCAAGCCCATGGCCCCCACGGTTTGAATGGTGCTTGTGCAGATGAACCAGTCCTTCCGTCCTTGCGCTTCGTATATCTGTCTTGGGACATGCGCGGTCTGCTTTATCCCCAAAGTCGCCAGTCCATGGCTGGCCCTTTTTCGCACATGCCAATCGGGATCTGAGAGACAGGAAGAAACTTGGTCGATTACTTCAGGCGAAAACTCAAGGACGTCACAAAATTGGCAAAAGGCATCGCACGCCGCGATCAATAAGGCGGATTTTTCCCTCGTAGGCGCGCCTCCAGCGAACGAGTGGCGGAACAATGTGCATATGACTGCCGTGACGGCACCCAACAGACTCCCGCTTGCAAGGCTGAGGGAAGTATCAGGGGTGTGCGGGTCCCACAACGACTTCAGCAATTCAATGGCATGACTACAGGCCCGTATCAGCAAATGGAATTCCTTCACTTCATCTTCGTCTGCCCATGAGACGCGAGCCACAGGGGCAAGCCGCTCAAGACGAGAGAAGTGTTGCATCAACGACTCTGAAAACCCCTCCCGGTCGGCGGTGGTCTTCAACCGCGCTGATAGTTTATTCAGGGCGTCCCGGATGCTCACCCAGACATCCTGCGAGTCGCCCAGAAAATGGAGCAACACCCTGGCAACTGCCATAGTGTCATTCTTTTCACCCCAATGGCCCAATGCTTGAGCCGCCTTAGCCCTCAACTGCGGCGGGTTGGTTTTGCCTAAGCACTCAGAGAGTGGCTCCATCAACCTTGCAAAATTCTCCTGGCTGGGCTCCAAGGCAAGCACGGCGACACAGGCCTTCTCTCGAACGGGGCTCTCACGCGAGGAGCCCAGAAGGTCAAGAATTACCGAAAACAGTTCATCATGTTTCTCTGGTGTAAGAAATTGAGCGACTTTGGACGTGGCCTCGGACCAAATCGCCAGCTTAAATATTTCCGTTTCCTCCCTGGAGGGTCTTTGCGCATTCAGCGCGTCCGCCGCCGCAGCACCCCAATGCCTAATCGAATTGATGATCAGATCCCGGGCCTCCCAGTCCCCGGCGTACAACTTTTCCGTAATCATGGCAACTGTGGACCCTTTCGGTTCCAGTGTGGAGCGCCCTTCTTCAGCGGCGGCAATGGCGGGACCGAGTCTGCCAAAGGCCCGGAGGGCATTTCTTTGTTCGATTTCCGCTCCCGCCAGTCCTTTGCGCAATTCCTGCACCACCGAGGGGGAAGTGCGAACAACGCTGCCGATGCCGTTCACGAGTCCTTTGATCAGGTCATCTGTGCCCGTACGCCAGTGAGCGTTTGCGACCTGCCAGCATCCGGCGCCGAAAAGGTCCGCCCACTCGGAGAGAGATGCCAGCTTTGAAAACGGCAGGTCGCCCAGGCCTCGAAGGGCGGTAGTTGCTTGGGTGCGGAAAAGATCATCCGGCGTGTCCAGCAGGTAACTGAAGAATATGCCGGGTTTCCCTAGGCGCCCGGGCAGAAACGTGAGCACCTCCGACCAAGCCCGTTCCCACACAACCCGGCGCAGCAGTTGCTCACAGGTGATATCTAGATTAAATTCCGAGAGTGGCTGTTGCCACCCATGATCCTCCACTACGATGCGGAGTCCTTCCGCCGCGAGGAATTCCAGAAAAAGCGAATGCATGAAATGTCCCTTCGCCGCGTCCGCGCCGGCCACCCGCGTAGGTAGGTCAATGAGCCGGGCTTCGCTGCGATAGCGTTTAATGTATCTTGATGCTGTTTCGAAACATGCCTCGGAGCCCATTTCTACGTGGACCGCTCTGCCTACCGCATCCTCCAGTTCCCGTTGCGCAAACTGATTCATCACGTCTCCACTACGGAGATGGAGTTGGAGCGCCGCTCTCGCAAGAACCCGGAACTGGCTAGTCTCCTCGGTATTCGATGGGTCTGGACTCCCCCCGTTGCCAAGAAGTTTCTTGATCGCTTGTTCGATCAATTCTCCCCGCGTTGCGGGAAGATCGGGAAAAAGGGTCACGATAACATCTAGCAGGAAGGGCGAGGACGCCAGTTCCTGCAGCAGAGGCCTTCGACGGAGAACTTTCTTCAGCGATTCAAAATTTTGCCTTCCTTTGGGATGTTTTGAGACAAAGAGGTCCCATTCCCTGAGGCCAAAGGGGGCCAGTTCCATCGTCTCATGCTCACCAAGAAATTCCTTAAGTGGCCGAAAGTTGCCATTCCGACATGTAACTAACACAAAGCACTTCGATGCCCAGCCCTCAACCGACTTCAGCAGATTTCTGGCCTTGGCCGTGGACGGTACAACTTCATCGATCCCATCAAGAACGAGGACGACGTCTCCGATTTCAAATGCATCGGCCCAGAACTTCTCTTCAGCGGGCCAATGGAGGCCGGTATCGGTCCCGTTTCGGCGTTCTTTCGCAAGATACGAGAGTAGGTCCGGTTCGGGGGCGGACGCGAAGTCACGCAGACTGACGTAGACAGACAGGCGATAACGCTCTCCAAAGGGCGGGGCGAATCTAGCTGCTTGCCAGGCAAGTCTGCGGGCCGTGGTGGTTTTCCCTGCACCCGGTCCCGCCAGAATGACTAGCGTTTTCGGGCGCCCGGACCTTTCAGATCCGCAATAGGGGGCGATGGCATCGTCCAGAGTCATCGTTTCGCCACCTAGTGCACCTCTGGGCGAAAATTCCGACCCGATCAGATCCTCCGTTACTTGTTTGATTTCCTGGATGAACCTTTGCCGTTTCGAATAGGGATCCTCAGGACTCCGAACGGGAGGTGAGAGGAAATGGGTGACTCCGCCACCATCCATGAAATGGACCATCGCACACTCGTCCGCGGTAATCCTCCGGACGCCATCAGCGCTTGCAGCATATTGCTGCAGCTTTTCGATGACGTCTTCCACACTCTGCGCCCTCAAAACACTGATACGCTCTTCGCCTGTCGATTCGAATCTTGGATCCACGTCCTGTTGGTCTGCAGCTACCAAAACTCGCCTGTGCCGATGGTTTTTATGCCCAGCAAGCCTTGTGAGCTTTTGGTTGATTGATGTTACCCCTCCGAGTTGTCGACCCTCCAACCGACTCGAGAATGCGAAGTGTTTTAGATCCGGTTCATATTTCGGCCTTATCCTCTCCCGGACCTTCCCCGGAGCGAGAGCACCGAGGGCGACAAAGAACGCGAGTTCACCGGATCGTCCCCTAAACTGCCGCTTTTCCGCGTTAGGAATCGACCAGCGAACATCGTAGCCACGGAGGTTTGCCCCCATGCTTTGCAAGACGTCCCACGCCCTGTTAGGCGCATTGAGAAAGTCTCCGTCGGCTTGAAGTGACACGGTGAGGTCAGGGAAAATCCTCCCCTCGCTACCCCCCGGGACCGGAGTTTGCATGGCAAGAAGGTCCAACTTCACCGTGGCAAATTCGTCATAGGGATCATCCGCTATGAGCAGAGTGACCTCAAACGGCTCTCCTTCTAGTCCCAACCCAACATGGTTGGGCATTAGCGCTTCAAGATAGCCGCGAATCTCGTTGTGTGTCCGCCGCAATTGTAACAGATCCGAAGGCCAATCAATCGGTTGACGTTGTTTGCGTAACCCTGGCACGGCAATGGCGCACGTCACGAAGTCGTGTATGAGACGCCCTCGAAAGTCGTCATCCTCTGAGTCGCCTCGCTTAAATCTTGAAAGACTGCTGGATACGGGTTCTGGAAGCAGTGCCTTCAATCGGCCAATGCCATCAGGGCCGCTCTCAATTGCCTTTCTGCACGCCTCCGTCAGCAATCTCGGAAGACTGGTTGTTATCGGGGGGAAGACCTCGTACGCCTCCACGCCTAGCCAGCAATGCTCTAACGCCGTCAGAAAGTCGCCCCTCCTGATGCATTCTACTACCAAGTCGCGTGATGCTGGCCTTCTTTTGCCCATGCAGCTTACTTCAAAGTAAACGTTAGTTCCCAGTCCCTCGAGAGCTGCTCTGGACGAACCTCGATTGTGTCCAAGAAACTTGAACGGCTCTCGGAAATCCATGTGCGCTCAAGGGTTTCCTCGCCACACGCGCTGATGAGTTTGATCGAATATGTTTTTCCTCCCAGTCCAGGATGGTTTGTCACTATAGTAAGATCCCGAGCGTGTCCAGGAGCCTTGGGATGCCCCAAATGACCGTGTAATACCCATTTTTTCTTGCTGACGGGGTCACCTAGAAGTCCAGAGGAGGACAAGATGTCGTTGTCCTCCTCATTTGAGTCTGCGGCTGCCGCAATCCCAGAAAAACGCAGCGTATTCAACGGGATAGTCTCCTTTTGGCCGCTGCCGGTCTTTCTTGAAGACGCAATTGGCCCGGGAACTACTTTAAGCGGGACGCCCGCGTCCATTTCTTTGGGAATCCGCATCTCTAAAGTCATCCCCACGTCGAGGGCCTTGATCACCTTGATAATGCGTTCAAGGGATGCCTGTCCGTAGGCCTTGTCTTCGTAACGCTGCAACTGCTGCGCCTTGAGGCCGAGTCTCTTCGCCAGTTCCTCATGGGTAAGATTTCTGGCGATGCGGGCCTTGATGAGCGCGAAGCCCAAATTCTCAGGAGTGGATTCTAAAACCGACTTCGCTGCCGCATTCGCCTCATATTCACGAAGCAGCGCATCAAGATGGTCGAGTTCGCTCTGAACCGAAGCGTAGGTCAGTTTTTCGATTTCATCGTCGTCTTCGCTGACAGGAATCTGCCGCGCCCCCAGCCGGTCTCGCTGCGCCTTAGTGAGATTGTAAGCATGTTGATTTTTGATCATAAATAATTAGAGTGAAATTTCCAGGATTCCGCTGAGGTCCCCATTTTTGGTGACTCCGTAGTAGCTCAAAACAGGGTTGTCGTGGCCGTCGCCGCGAGCCGGGTTGTAAAGCAGGAGGTCGACCCCGAAACGGCTCCGCATTGCATTGCGGTGGTCACTGAAGTCGCGCAGAGCCGCCGGGAGCTCCTTAAGATTGACTTGGCGGCTGCACTCCCATGCGCCATCAATGTCCGAGGGGTTGACTACCGAAAGGTTTAGAAAGCTCCCCGCAATCCAGATCCGGGGCACGCCAGCTTTTGCGAGAGCGTCGAATGCCGTCGTGGCCTTAATGAAAAGCGCATCACGCTGCGGCGTGAAAAGAAGCGTTTCGGACACGAACAACATGTCCACTTTATGGATTCCCCGCCCAGGGAGCGAATGATTGTGGGGATAAACGGGCATGCGAGACTCTTGCTCGCAACAAAAGTGTTGTCAAGAAGCTTGCAACACTTTTGTTGTCATCAATGAGGGAGGTCCATTTTCCTACTCGTTCTTTATCCCGGGTGCCGTCCGGGGTGCTGGTGGCCTTGGAGCCGGGCGCCGCGCGGCGGCGAACGCGTGTGCCGGCACTGGTGTGCGCGAGATGGGGCCAGTGCCGACGAAACGCGAGAAACCGGCATCGGCAGCGATTTGAACGGTTTCTTTCAGCGGCAGAAGGCGGTTAAAACCGGCCTAGTGCGCAGCATCTCTTCTCCCCCAAGGCGGAAGATACTCGAAGCCTTCGTGGAGCCCATTGGGGTCGGCGGCGGGCAGATCGACATTTCACACCTCCCTCCCGGATTCCTCCGAATCCTCCCCTAAAGACGCCGACGAACTCCGACAAACCAGCGCTCCGACATTCCAAGGGAACGGAGGCGACCAGAAGTATATTCGACGGCCGAAGGCCGGGCCAGAAGTGCGACATAACCGGCCTCTCCCGCACGAAGCTAAACGAGCTCATCGTCCCGAACGAGCGGAACGGACTCCGACCGCCGGTCGCCTCCAAGAGCCTCCGGCAGAAGGGCGCGCAGCGGGGCATCCGACTCGTCCTCTTGGCCTGATGGATTACTTGTCAGGATCGGCCTGAAAAACCGTTGCCAGTTTCTGTTGCCACCTAACGCAACTCCAGTGATTTTTCGTCACAATTCATTGATCCTGAGGAGTGGCGGAGAGAGAGGGATTCGAACCCTCGGTACGGTTTTACCCGTACGGCGCTTTAGCAAAGCGCTGCTTTCGACCACTCAGCCATCTCTCCGGGTCGATTTTAACGCTGACCAAACACGCCCATGGGGCGCGCGGGGGACTATGAGCAGACAATCTCCCGCCCGTCAACCCGCGAAACGCCCGGAGCAATTTGCCGGATTGCCCGCAGAGCCTCGCCCCCATTGCCCGGACCTGTTCGAATACCTGGTGCGCCGTGCAGGGTTCGAACCTGCGACCAAGGGATTATGAGTCCCCTGCTCTAACCGCTGAGCTAACGGCGCGCAGGACGAGACTGGCACTCGACTTACGGCGGTGCAAGTGCGGCATCGATACACCGCAAGGCGGACTCTCCGGCAAAAAGGACGCCCAGAAAATTTTCAGCCGAGGCGGGATCATTAAGACACACCGCGCCGGAGCTCAGACGCGAACCGTCTTTCACGACAGGATGGGCGGAGTGAAGCCTCGCAGCGAATTCCACGAGGCCGGCGCATCCAGCCTCGCGAACACGGCGGTGATAGAAGATCCGCCATGACACGGGCGATTCCGGAGCCACAAATCTCCGCGCCTCCAGCGTCACCCGGCCCATGGTGCAGCGGGGATTTATTTCCACCACGGGTCGCAGGCGGATCGCGCCTGCGGCGTCGCGATGGAAGAAAGCATCGATGCCCAGCCAGCCATAGAATCCGCTGTCGCCAATGAGGCGGGCCAGGTGGACGGGCAGCACTTCCTCATAGAAGCGCTGTCCTTTGATCTCATGCAGGTGGCGGGCGACCTCCGGTGCCAAGAGACGGCTGAATCTGCCTCCCGCGGTGCACGCGATAAATCGTCCTGCGCTGTCGTTGTGGAGACGCACCATACCGCGGAGTTTTGGCGGGGCGTCCCGCTTCACATCATAATGCACCGAAAAGTCCGCAACGCGCTCCAGCCACGGCTCCACGACCACGGCGCCCTGTTCTGCCAGGATGCGCGCCACCCACGCTGCCTGCGGAGAGGCGGCAAAAGCATCTGCCGGTTCGCCAACATGAAGCAGGCTGCGTCCCGCCAGCCCCCACGGGGCCTTGAGAACGATGGATGAATATCCCCTTCTCTGCCACTGATCGATGGCGGAAGTGACTTCCTCATGCGTGGTGGCAACGGTGCCTGCGAGAGCCGCTGCTTCCGGCATTTCGCAATTGAGACCCGCGAGAAGCCCCGCCGCCGTGGATTTCGCATAGAGGGAACGCACCGTTTCATTCCACGGGATCTCCAGGTGCGCATCCCGCGCGAGCGGCTGCAGGACGGCAGCGGAGTCCGCACTCCACCCCCACGGGCGAAGGCCGCCTGTTTTTCGGGAACGAAGCACGCTGTCCGGCGCAAGATTTCCTGACGTATCGAGCACTTCAAAGTCCGCAGAGTGAAGCCCGGCCTCCTTCAGCGAACGCAGATGCCGCTCCTCCGGCCGGCGCTGCACGAGCACCACGTCATCCTCATGACAGAGCAGCAGCGGAACAAGGTCGAGATCGCGCGCGAGACCCGCCGTGGTACGGTCCGCGCGCACGGCATTCGGATCACGCGTGAGAGCGCAGCGCTCGGCACATGGATTGAACAAATACACCTGCGGTGTGCGTCCGCGGCTCTGGGCAAAGAGTTCCAGCGAATCGATGAAGCTTTGGTGCAGTCCCGCGCGGCGGCGGCCTTCCGCGTTGAAGGGCACATTCCCGCGCGCCCGCGCCGGGCCCATGGGAAATCGCAGCACTTTCCGCCACGCATCCCAGTCGCTTTCGCCTGCGTGTTTCCACTTCCGAAACCATCGCAGTCCGCAGCCAACGTGGCCAATCTCATCTTCGTAAATCCGCTGCATCAATGCGGCGGTTTCGCTGTCACCGAGGCGCTCAAAGACACCCGCAAAGTGTTTGGAGTAATCAAGGTTCGCCTGTTCAAAGGTCAGACTCAAACGGCTGACATAGTCCAGAGGCGATTGCATGCCGGAAACATGACGCCAGAAAAATCCATTCACGGGCAAATCCCCAAATGTGAGCCCGCATGCCGCCATGCGCTTCATATAGAGACGCGTGTGCCATTGCTCCTCCTGCAGTGTCTGGAGCAGCGCCCGGCGGAAAGCCCGCGGCGCATCGGGAAAACGCAGGATCGCAAGCGCCATCAATTCCGTCGCCAGAAGTTCATGGTTGGCAAAAAGATGCAGCAAAACAGCGCGCGGTTCATCCCGGTGAAGTTCCCTCTCCGGCGGAAGTTCCACCCGGTCACCGCGTCCCGCCATGCGCAGGCCCGCCGGCCGGCCCGGCGTGTCCGGCAGTTCAAGCGCCGGTCCGGGTTCATGATCCGCAAGCATTCCTGCCGGCGGTGCGAGCTTTTCCTCCAGCGAGTCCGACAGCAGAACGCGTTCGGCAAATGCGCGCAGTTCCATTCCCTCCGCTTAATCCGGCGCGGCACGGTGATCAAGCACGAGAGCGCTGCCCTCGCCTCCTACCGCCTTTCGGAGCTTGGCAAACGCCGCGGTGTGTGCTTCTCTCGCCGTCATCACCCACTAACTCAAGCCCAGCTTTGCCCCGTGCCGCCTAAACTCCTGCGCAAGATCTTCATCGCACTGGCCATCCCGTTCGTCCTTTTTGAACTTGTCTGCTGGATCTTCATGCCGTTTCCGGTGGAGCCGCTGCGGGCGCTGGACATCAGCAACGATATTCCGGGGTTCAAGCAGAAGGTCCGCGTCATCACGGGCGCAGATCAAATGAGGTATCTCGACTGGACCGCCGGGGACAAACCGGAGGGAACGGTGCGCATCCTCTGCATCGGAGGGTTTGCCACCCAGGGCATCCTGCAGGCGGCGGAGGATACATGGTGGGGAAAGCTTCACTCCCGGCTCAAAGGAAAGGGCTTAAAAGTGCAGACTGCGGCCCGCGGCTTTGACAGAACCGGCGTCATCCTCATGGCCACCCTTATGACCCGCACCGTTGAGCGCTTGAAGCCTGACGTTATCATCCTCAACAGCGGTTTCGACGACGTCATCATCCACCCGGGGGACTACGTGTATGACAAGGAAAAATTCTCCAAATTACCCATCGGCGACCCGCCGCCCGCATGGAAACAGTTTCTTTTGAAAGTGAGTCAAACCGCGCGCTTCATGCGCTACCGGACCAAGGACAGCGAAACGAACAAGCTGCAAAATGAACTGGGGCGGCGGGATGTGTACAAGAAGTTCTTCGACGAAAAACGGGCCGCCATTCAAAGGCTGCCGCGTCACCCGGGCTTCCCGCGCGCCGGAATTGCCAACGATCCCCTGCAGGAATATCTGGATGGCCTCGCCGCCTTCAGAGATCTCGCGGCGAAGAATAATGCCTCCCTCATCCTGACTGGCGAACCCACGCTTTTCAACAGGTTCATGAACATCGCTGAGAGTGAATTGCTTCTCGCCTACATTTCCAGCAACGCGCCAAAAGAGGACGGCACCGTTTCCGATCCCCGGCGTCCTGAACCCGAATGGGTAATTAGCGAACTGACCCGCTACGCCGGGGCAGCGGAAAAATTCGCCGCCGACAACAAACTTCCGTGGCTGGATCTGAACGGACAGGTGGACCGCTCCACAACCAATTTCTTTTCCGATGTAATCCTCACGGATGCCGGTGCAGAGGCGGCGGCCGCGGTCATTGAACCCGTCGTCGAGCCGGTGGTTAGGGCAAAGGCAGGCAAGTGACAGCCGTCAGTCCGCCACCTTGATGCGCGCGCCGCGGATTTCCACTTTGCCGTCGTCGCGGCTGAGGTTCTGAAAGCCAATCCGTCCCCGGCGGGGCCGGTCTTTGATGGGAGGAGCCTCCGCGGCGGGCGCGTTGCCGACGGGATGCCGCAGCACCTTTTCCGTGTGAGTGCTCAGGTCGGTGTCCTGAATGGTTTTTCCGTTTATTTCCACGGTAATCTTCGATCCTTTGAGAGTGACCCGCACCTTGTTCCATTCCTCCGGTTTATAGACCTGCTCCGTGGGAGCGATCGCGCGGTAGAGGCCACCCGTGAGTTCGGACGGCTTGGCCTGCGGATTGTAGCGAAAGTCGGCCATCTGCATTTCCATGCCGTCAAAAGCCGGATCGCCCTTCGCAGGCGCCCGCAACGCAAGGCCGCTGTTCCCGCGGGGGCCTATGCGGAACTCGTACTCCAGCGTGAAGTCGCCGTACTCCTTCTCACTGAGAAACCAGCAGCCGCGGTCCCCGCTGCCGGTGAGGACACCATCCTTCACCGTCCACTGTGGCTTGCCCTGAGCTTCCTTGCTCACATCCGCCCAGTCGCGGATCACCCAGCCCTGGGGCGCACCGTCTTTGGGAAAGAGAGCAACGAAGCCGTCATCTGCGGCGGAAAGCAGTCGCGCAAAGAGGAACGGAAGAATGAAGAAAAGACGTTTCATGGCGGTGAAGGAAAGTTCACCGCATTTCAGCGCAGCAGCCGGCGATTGGGAAGCAGGAACTCAATACGCCTTACGGAACCAATGACCGGACGACACGATAGAATTTGTCCCCGGCGGCCGGCGTTTCATCGGTCCATGAACCGTTCGTGTCGTAGGCCATAATGGCCGCAGTGCCGACGCCGGTCCAATTGATGAGATCCGGGGAGTGCTGCACTCGATGATACATGCCGCGGGTCGCATTCCACGTCACTTTCACCTTCCCTCCCTCCACCATCGAAATAGTCGGCACGATGACGTCATTCACAATGCTGCCATCCCAGTATTTTGCAGCGAGAGCATACGCGCTCTTGCCGCAGACGGCACCCGTCCGGCGTCCATCATAGTCATCCTCGGACGGGTGAATGCCGCCCCACCGGCGGGACTGGCCGGCCTGATCTGCAGCGTCATAGTAAGTACACCACTGCAAATCCACGTCCGCGCTGGGCCCCTTATCGATCTGCATCGTATTCGCCGCGATTCGATGCTCGTGAAAGCCTCCGGGGAAATAAGGGCTGCCGGTCAACAGCGCCAAAGCTTCCGCCGCAGCGCGTGAAAAAGTGCTGTGGCCCGAAATATACCCGGGGAATGCCGGGGTGTTGAAGGTCTTCCGCTGGAAAGGCAGCCAGTCCTTGCCGAGCTGCCAGCGGACAAGGCTTTGGTTGTCGGCAATAGACGGCGCCGCTTTGTTGCCCGGATGCTCTCCGGGCCAGGAATACACCGCGATTTGACCAATCAAAAGCTCTCCATCGAGTTCACCGGCAGTAAACACATCCCACACCTTTGCGTGTCGCTGCCCGGGGGCGGAACTGGCTTTCGTGATGACTTCCACCACTCCAGGTTCAAGAGGAATGCCTTCCGTGTGATACGAAGGACCGTTGGGATCCGATGACTGGCCTTTGGCCGACATGTAGCGAATCATCGTGATAGGCCGCATGCCGGAGTAGTAGCGCTTCAGTGCCCACGCCGCACAGGCTGCATCATGCGTCGCCGCGGCGACGACAAAGTAAGCCTTCACATCCCATTCGAGGTTGCTCACCACCGGACCGGTGCCACCGATCTTTTTTACCAGTTCATGATCATCTGCCACTTCACTGGCGAGCACCTGCCAGTGACCGGGCGGCGTTTCAGATCTCGGACCATCCGCCCAGAATTCCGCCATCACTCGCACAAAATCCCCAAGCTTGACCATGTTAGGCGTAAAGTCCGCATTCGTCACCGGATTCTTCGGGTGGCCGGCGCCGTCGTCCGTCCCGAGCGGATTGTTGCCGTAAGCCCCTGGCGACCGGTCAACGAGAGTCTCGACGTTCAGTTGGCTGCTGGCGCGGACCACAGCCAGCGCCTGCTGTTTATATTTGTTATCCGTTGGACTGGGGTTGCCCGGTGTGCTGAGACGGGAAGGTCCGCCGGGATCGATCCACGGCTTCAAGGGATCCGTACGGGTGAGACTGAACGGCGTCGTAGCCATCCCCTGCACGCCAACGAATACCTGCGTGCCTCCAGGAATCGCGATGCCGTTTTGCGTCGTTTGCGCGGAAAGCGCCAGCGGCTGCCAGTAGGATGGATTTGTGCCCTCGGGCACTCCCACTCCCAGCGGCATATCCTGTACATTATAGAAGTTATTTCCGAGCACGCTGAGCGGCTTGGCCATGTTTGGATTCACGGCGTCAGTGTATGCCTGGGGATAGTTGACGCCGCTAGCAAAGGCATCACTCGCACCCCAGGTGAGAATTGCCCTCGCCACGCGCTTTCCGAGTTCCGAAGGCGTGGGGTCGTTCGTCACCGGTGCTGTCGAGGTTGCCTTCGAGCATCCGAGAGCGGTCAGTTTCAATGTGAAATTCGTCGTGGAAGTGTTTTGAGGGTCCTGATCCTCCGGCGTTGGGGGGGGCTTGAATCGCTCATAGAGCACTCTGTACGCCGCGTAACTGATGGCTTCATTTCTCGCCGCCTCTATCTGAGCGGGCGTCATTCCAGTCAGTGGGATCTTCTCATTATAAATATATCCCACCGCCGTCGGATCGTACGCCGCCCATGCCGCATACATCGCGGCGGCGGTGTGGAAGATATTCCGCGCGTGGGCCGGGGGATTCGGCACGTTCAACCGGATAGCGCCAAGCAACTGGTCATCCCACTGCCGGGCCACGGTGGGAGGAGGAGGGTCCTGCGCCAAAGCGATCGGGGCGGACACAAGGGCCGCCAGTGAAGGGATAACCGCACGCAGCGTGCAGAGGGGTTTGCGTAGGATTGCAGTCATAGCAGTCAGGAATCGGCGTTTAACGGTCAAACCAATGAGGGGCGATTACACCGTCGGCGCTTATGGCACATGCCGATCTCGGGAAGCGAGGCCTATTCCACGAACGCACGGCGGGAACAGTCGAACCCACATTCAGGGAGGATGAAATTCCCGGGGCGGCCTGGCGGAGAACGTTAGGATCGGGGACCTCGTTCAAAAGCGGAGGGAAACCGGTGGGCGCGGGGATCGGTTCGTTCATCCCGAGTAATCCGCAGGCCGCGCCCTCAGGTTGCAGATGCTGAATGCCGTTTCGTCCATTCCCAATGCCCCTTCATCCATTCATGCGCGTTTCGCTCGCACCAGGGACGGATAATGTGGCAGAACAGCGTATAAGTCCCGCCCTCTCGAATTGTGATGGCCAATGAGTCACGAGCCGAACCCTTCGGAATGCCAGTCAATCAGTTGACGGGATCAGGTTCTTTGTGGAACCGGCTCCTCTCGCAATCGTTCGAGTGGAAACTTCACTGGCTGCTGCGCATCGGCGTGTTCATGGAATTCGTCGGGCACGGTGCCTTTGGCGTCAAAACCAAGGCAGGCTGGCTGCCTTTTTTCCAGGTCTTCGCTATCCCCGATGATCTCGCGTGGCGCATGATGCCGGTCGTTGGCACCATCGATATCCTCCTTGGCATTTCTGTCCTCTTAGTCCCCATGCGCGGCATGCTGCTTTATATGACCGTCTGGGGAACGTTCACCGCGCTGCTGCGTCCCGCCGCCAATCAGGGCTGGTGGGAATTCTTCGAGCGCAGCTACAATTACGGCGGGCCCGCCATCCTCCTGGCGCTTCATGGCTGTGCCCGCAAACCAGGCGATTGGTTCCGTCCGCTGAAAGCCGTGCCGCACCTCAGCACAGAAGCGAGCCTGCGCTATCTCCTGGCATTTCGCATCGTCGTCGCCCTCATGTTGATCGGCCACGGAGGCTACGGAGCCTTCATGGCAAAAAAGAGTCTCCTCGGTCACTACAGCGCCGTGGGACTGAACGGCTTTGGTATCCCCATCGAGACATGGCGGGCGGGCATTGGCTTCTTTGAAATGGGACTCGGAGCCGCCGCGTTATTCACTCTGCGACCCGGCTTTTTCCTTTTCGTCTTCGCCTGGAAAATGCTGTCTGAAATGCTCCACGTTCCCGCACGCGCCGACGGCGCATGGTGGGAAGTCATTGAGCGCGGCGGTTGCTACATGGTGCCGCTCGCCACCATGTGCATTATTTACGCCCTGCGCCGCCGCGGAGTATACCTGGCTGCGGAAAACCCGTCCGCTCCATCGTCCTATTTGGTCACATAGTCCTGACTCGAAAACGGGACCCGCCCGGCATTCTACTTTTTCAGCGCCACATCGCCAAGCGCCACCGGATGATTTTCCTTCACCACGCGTGCTGCGCGGGAAGCATCCGAAATGTCGAGAATTTTTGGCTCGAACCCGGGATGCTGGAAGAGCACATAGCTCGCACGGTCTTTGACCGATGGAAACATATAGACTCCCGAATGCCCCAAAACGAGCCCCGTGAGGTAGTAATAATAGGTAGGTCTGACACGAAACCTTCCCGCGGCATCGGTCGCCACTGCTCGCGGCGGATCGAAGGGCGTCCGTTTGTCATCCTGCAAAAATCTCAGCGTGGCCCCCTCCAGCGGAGCTTTCGTGCGGGAATCCACCACACGACCCGTAATTTCCGGCGTGCGGACCAGCCTGCCCGGCGGCGCAATGCAGGCGTTGAGACTCATACCGGCAAACGCGATGGTGAGCGGCAATGCGGTCTTCATGCAATGGACATCGACCCTGACTACGGCACCACCGCCCGCGCCCGCACGTAATAATGCCTTCCCGTCGCGGGTGCATCGATCGGCAACAGCAGCCGCGTCCTAACAGTTTCCGTGCCGTCACCGTTCGCGGTCGTTCCGGTAACGCTGATATTGGCGGCGCTCCAACTCCCGTTGGCCATACTCGTCGAAGCTTCGTGGACAAAAGTCACTCCCAGCGCAGCCTGCCTGCGGAAGTAAGAAAAGTCCACATACCGGTTAGCCCCCTCAGTCGTGATGACACTCTGTGGTGTGCGCGGAGCAAGATCGCGCGCAAAAGCAAACGTCGCGAGATTGTTCCACCCGTCATTGTCAGCGTCTCCAAGCGGATCGGAAGTTCCCTTCGCAGCCATCCACGCGCCGAAAGTGTAAGTATCGGTGAGGCCCGGTGCGCCGCCGGAAATGCTCCCGGTGACCCAATTGGATCCCAGCGCCTGTGGATCGGCATTTCCGGCCACCGCATTCGGTCCCGCATAGACCAGCGAAACACCGCCGCTGTCTCCGTCCGCAGGCCACGGGGCCGCGTCGTCATATGTAATGTCATGGATCGGCGCGCCCGCTCCATAACTGAGTTTAAGCTGCTCCCCGCCATTGCTCAGGCTTTGCCCCGCATCCCACTGGCCGGCAATCGGTTTGCCCGCGCCATAGCGGTCAGTGAACGCGACCGCGTTTTGCACCACCAGCACTCTCGCGCCTGGCGCAAGACTCGTTACGGCGCTGCCGGCGAAGTTGAAGTCCACTCCCTTCGTGAAGCGCACGTTGGTCAAATCAAGCGTTAGGGTGGTCGAGCGGTTCGTCAGTTCCACCCACTCAAAATCATTCTCCGTCCAGAAATTGGGTGCACCGGCCTGCACGGCCGTCGGCGGCGCGGGCTTGTACATGAATTCCGAAATGTAGAGATTCTCCGTTAGCGTTCGGTCGTAGCTGCCCTCCCCGGTGGTGAACTCCAGAGGCGCGCTCCAGTGGCTCATGCGCCCCGTCGCGTCCTCGTAGCGAACACGCACCCGGTAAGTATGCCCGGCCCTCAACGCTCCCGGCGGAATCGTAACGCTGGCGCCTGGTCCCGCGAGCTTGCCGCTGCCCCACACTTCGGTAGCCTCGTAGATCCGGTCCTCCGTCGCCGTGGGCGGCGCGATCTCGCCCGCGCGCCATTGAACGCCGGCAAACGCCCCGCCCTGCGGATCGCTGAAGGCGGAGGCGGAGAACGAAAGACCGTCCACCGGGAATCCAGCGGTGCCTGTGTAATTCACCGTGGGCGTAGCCGGCAACTGCCCGGCATCCTGCGGGTCCGAAATCGAATCGAGATACGCCGCGCGTCCACCGGCACCCACCACAGGTTCACCACCGATGGTGCTCCATCCTGTGAAGCAAAAGGCTTTCATGTCCGCCACCTTCGCCGGCATCGAACGCCAGGACGCAGCTCCAACCGTCGTGGTGGGCCAGCGCGCCGCGTCCGCTTCCCAGAACAGATTGAGCACGGCGGCCGCATCATCCAGAATGTAATCCACAGGACCGGTGCCGCCCGCATCGTTGCGGTGGAAAACCAGATCACGGAATTCACGGTAGGCGTTGCGATGCTGAATCCGCATGCCGGTGCGATCCGGAATGACTCCCGTCCACGTCGGCGAGTCCATCACCAGATTGCGGATATAGATCGCGTTGTTTACGAAATCGAAACCGTTGTTCCAGTTCGGTCCGAAACTGGCATCCCAGTCGTAGGGCATGAACCAGCACTGTCCCAGCGGATTCACCCGCGAGCCATCGGGATTGAGCGCGCCGGGATGGAAATACCAATAAAGATTTTTGACCCGGTGCCGCCCCGTCGGTTCGATGAAGATATCATAATGGCGAATCGCCTCCTGGACCGCGTTGTATTTATACCACAGGGGCATATTGACAAACTTCTCCATGTCGGCCTGCGTGGTCGAGGGATGGATATTGTAACGAATGTTGTCGAAGTCCTCGGCAAAATCCGGCGCTCCCGCCGCCTGGTAGCGTTCATCCATTTCACCGTTCTGGATGAAGTCACTCATCTTGTAAAAATTCCCCTTCGGTAAATCACGCGCCTCGAGGAAATTTTTGCCCTCCGGCAATTCGAGCGCCTGGTAGAGCCCGAAAAAGTCATTTCCGTTAGTGCCATCAGCCGCCTGATTCGCTCCGCGGATCACACGGAAATGCACCCAGTGATTGAACGGCATGGGCACTCCCTGCAAGCCCCATAGTTTCTCCCCGGCGATATAGGGCAGGCCCCAGTCATAGTCGCCTTTATTGCCAAAGAGTTTGTTGAAGAGCATGTCCTCCCAGTCCTTCGGATACCGGCGACCCTTGTTGTCCTTCGCTTCAAACGCATAGCCCTTCGGGAACTTGAACCGAAAGTGCCGCTTGCCCGCTCCCATGTAGCGGCTGTTGCCGCCGCGCAGGCGCACCTTCACGTGATCATAGACTTTCCCGTCATAAACCATCGCGCCCTGGAAGTTGTAATAGCGGCGCGCCAGCAGCGTGCTGAGCGCATTGTTGTTGGCATACTGGTCCGTGGCGTAGGCCATGAGGCGGTCGAAATCCGCGGAGCGCATGATCCAGTGATACACCGGCAGGGTGGACAGTTCCGCAGGTCCCGTCGAAAAGGTCCCGTTCGTATAACCCGGCAGCCCGTTATAGACAAATGCCGCAAAATTCCGCGACGGATCATCCGGCGCAGGATATTGCGTGGTATTGCCCGCGAGGTCAGTGGCAAAAATACGGTACCGCACAAGCCGCCGGTGCCCCTGCGGAGGAATGACGCCGGTGAAATATCCGTCGCCCTCTGTGTCACCACTCGTCCCGCCGGCATCGGTCATCGGAACGGTGATCCAGTTGGCGGGGCTCTCGAACGCCGCATTCGGCAGGCGCGGGTAATCGGGATTGGCGACAATGTTGTTGAGAACGTCGGTCGTCGTGCGCGGTTCCTCCGCCGGGATGAAAGCGCCAGGAGCCACCACCTGGTATCTCAATTCCACGGCACCCAGACCCTGACGGTCCGAAATGCGCGCGGAAACCACAATCGGATTCCCTGACGTTGGCTGCCCGGGAAGGTGCGTCACATTCCGCACCGCCGGACCGGCTCCCGTGGCGGTGAAGACGGAGTTTTGCGCTCCCGGCGTGGCCTTGAATTGAGCCGCGGTGGAAAGCTCCGCATCGATCGCAAAATCAAATACGTTGTAGAGGTTGGCGTCGTCCTGCGCGTTCGGAGCCCCGCGCAGACGCGGAAATTTCCCCCATCCCTGAATCGCGAGTGTGTTTGTACCAGTGGTGAGATACTCCGCCGCGTTTGTCAGGAAGAGTTCGCTCCACGGATCGTTTCCGCGCTCGTAAACGGCCTGGTAGCTCGCAGGCGGTTCGGCGGGCGCCCCCTCCGGGAAGCCGAATCGCGCTACCTCCGAGCCATTGATGTAAACGATCGCCGCATCGTTATGCATCACCCGCAGGAAGAGCGCCTTCGGCGGCGTGCCCGTCACCGTGAATTGCCGGCGGAAGAACACAGACGGATAGTTAACCGTGAAGTTCGCATTCGAATCCGTTCCCGCGCTGACAAACGTGGCCATATCCGTGGGCAGTCCCGTGACTGCCGCAGTGAGCTGCGTGCCCAGCGTCACGCCTGTTTCCGCAAAAAAGGGAATGGAAGCGTTGTTGTTGACCTTGAACATGCCAATCGGCGCCGTGCCCGTTTTCCAGGTGGCATCCTCTACGAATCCATTCGTGCGCCACACACCAATCGGCGCAGAAGCTTCGCTGTTGCCGGGACGGAAACGCCAGCCTGCCGCACCGCGGGTCACATAACTGGTCGCCATCGTATTCACTGTCGCTGCTTTCCAGTTTCCACCCAGATCGTTGTCGAGCGAAGGATGGATCAATTCCAGCGACGGGCCGTCTCCGTTGGGCGGCACCGGCCACGGCGTATTGATGCCGTATTCCACTTCATCCACTTTGTTATTTAAGGCATCCCGCAGAATAATGTTCTCGCCTTCACTGCTGAGACCGCCGGTCCAGGGGCCAAGTGCCGTCGCTCCCCAAAGGGACTGCACCGTGGCCGGATTCTGAGACACCACCAAATAGCCGCCCGCCGGAATGCTGCTGCCCGGCGGGAACACATATTCCACGCCTTCGCTCAGCCGCCAGTTGCTCACGTCCACCGCGGTCGCGAATGGATTGTGGAGTTCGATAAACTCGGCCCCGATCCGGTTGTTAGGCGAATTGTAGAAAATCTCATTGATCTTCACATGCAAATCCGGTGCGCCCACGGTAAAAGTGAAAACGCGTTCGAAGCTCTGCCCCGTTTGATCAGTGACCCTGAGGCGGATGCTCACCGGCTGATTGAGAGCGGCGGAAAAGTTCCGGTTCGAGATCAATTGATTGCCGGAAATAGTGAAATCCCCGTTGTTAGTGCTGCCCGTGCCCGCCACCAGCGCATAAGTATGGGTTTCAGGAGCCCCCGCGTCTGACGCGGAAAGCCGCCCGATCATCGTGCCCACGGTGTCATCCGTTTTGATCTGCGTATCGGACAGCACGATATCCGTCGGAGCAATGGCCGGGAAGACACTCAGACTCACCGTCGCGGTATTGGAATCCAGTGTGCCGTCGTTCACTTTGAAAGTGAAACTGTCCGGCCCGGTGTAGGTACCCGTGGGTGTGTAAGTGAGAGCCGGCGCCGTGCCGGTGAGGCTTCCATGAGCAGGCTGCGTGACAATCGTCCACGTAAGCGCTTCGTCATCCGGGTCCGTAGCCGTAAGCCGGATCGGCCTGGCGGACTGAAACGGCACCGCCACCGACTGGCTGTCCGCCACCGGTGTATCCGGTGCCACATAGGCGACCACCACACGCTGCGTGGCGGTCCTTGTCTGTCCTCCGCTGGTGACACTGAAGGTGTACGTCGTGGTGGCGGCGGGCGAGACGACCACCGAACCTGTCAGCGCATTTGCGAGCGCGCCCACGGTCGGGCTGATGCTTCCGGTCGCCGCACCGCCAGGCGCAGTCGCCCGCCAGTGAAGCGTGGTGGATCCTCCGGGATTGATAACCTGCGGATCAGCCGCAAAGAGGTCAAGGTGCAGAGGCGTCGGCAGCACCGCCACGTCCGGTCCGGCCGTCATACTCGCATTGATGTCCTCCACTGACATCGCTCCGTCATACACACGGAATTCGTTGTAGGATCCCTGCGTGTTGTTGTCAGCCGTATAATTCGAACGCCCCAGCCAATTATTGTTATCCAAAATGCTGCTGAGGAACTTGCCGGTGTCCACAGAACCAAGAAGCTGCCCATTGCGGTAATAACGCGCCTGCTGCGTGCCGCCGGAGCCTCCATCCATATCATAAACGACGGCAAAATGAAATTCAGTCCCGGCACTGTAAGTCACCCCCATATCGATCAGCGTCGCGACGTTGTTCTCGCGGAGTTCCATCCGGTTCTGCGCCGAATTGGTGCCGACCATCGCAGAGACGAGGAGATATTCGTTCCCGTTCCCCGTGCCACCCGGCAGCAGTAACTCGCCAGCCGCGGAACTTCCAAAATCAAAGATGCGTGACCAGTTCTGGATTCCGCTGAGCGTCATCCATCCCTCGTAAGTGGCATCCCCGGAGCGTAATGAAAGAATCCCGTTAGGCAGATCCACGTAAGGCGCAGTGCCCGATGCGCCGCCGGGCAGCGCTACCTGCGTACCGGAAAACTGAGCATTCGTCACGCCGTTGGTGCGGACAAAGGCGTCCCCCGAAGGCCCCCCGATCAAATCCGGAATGACCGCGCCGTTGGTCGCTGTGCCTGCCGCATTGCTGAACGACCACCGGTGGCGCGGCACCAGCGGCTGCGCCCGCGGCAAAGAAACGACGGACGCCACCACCGAACCATCCGCATTGGTCGCTGTCAGCGTATAGTTCACCACGCCGGAAGGCGTCACCTGCACCGTGCCGGTGTTGCCGGAAATCGCCGGAGCCCCGTTGTTGATGGAAATGCCGGTCAACGGTTTCGCCGGCGACGTGCCCACGTTCCAGGAGAGCGTTACCGGCTGTCCCGGCAGCGCAAAGGAGGGACTGACCGTGAAACTGTTGATCACCGGCGTCTCCAGCGCCACGGCCTTCCCGAACATCGCGGCATCCAGATTATAGCTCCCGCGCACCTCTGAAAGCGTTAGGGAAGTGTCATGCACCTTCACTTTGGCGATGCTCATGTCCGCATTGAATCCCGCCGGCGTATTCGCGTTCTGCCCCGCGATCGTGATGTTGAAGCCCTGCCACGTATTCAGCGTCAGCGCGCGTACATTGTTAGGCTGCCCGTCCACATACAGGCGCACCGTCGTGCTGTCGTAGGTGTAAACAAGATGATGCCACTGATTCGGCACCGGCTGCGGCGCCCACGGCATGTCGGGTGCGTCCCAGTGCCCCACTGCTCCCCACGTTCCGTGATGGCCCCAGTTGAATGACATGTTCGTCCCCGCCGGTCCGCCCCGGTGCCCCCACGCCACCATCGTTTCCTCATCCACCGTCGCCGGATTCATCGCCCATACTTCAATGGAACGCGCTCCCTGGCCCCCAATGCTGTTCGGCGCGATGGGACCGCCGTAATAAGTCGCGGATCCAATAAACCTCACCGCGTTCACCGCATTGCCGCCCCCTGCCCCCGGCGTCGTGAGCGTCACCTGCGGCACTGTGGCCCCGCTCGTAAAATTCCCCGGCAGCGTCCCGGTATTCGTCCATACCGGCAGCGCCCCCGTCGGCAGGCCGGTTGCATCAAGATTCACCAGGACCGCCGCATGAACAGGCGCAGCCGCAATCGCAGCCAGCGCCAGCACGCCGGGAAGCAGGACGTTGAGATTTCTTTTCATAGGGTGCATGACTGATTCACCGCCGGTTTTACCTTTTTCTTCATGGAAGGACCAACTCCTTTCCGTGATGAAATCAGGTCGCTCCTGTTGAGAATTCACGCTCCTTCCTTTGTGAGGGTAACGCCTGCTCAACGCGCAATTCGAATGCGCAACTCGCTTCGAAGCGTTGCTATTTCCCGCCGCAATTCTCCGAGCCGTTCGATAAAACAACGCACCCGGTAAACCGGCGCGTGCGAATCAATAAAAACCTTTCACAGCCCGTCATGATAATGTTTCGCCGCTCCTTCCGGCTCGCAGCCTGTGCCGGGGCGCTGCTGGCATCCCCTGCCGGGCGCGCTCCGGGCGGCGCCGGGCAGGCAGTCAACTCCGCACCGGACATCGCGCTTGAGCGGACGGCCGGCGGCAGCCTGCAGGATGGCGGCACGCTCACGCTTGCGCCCACACCCGCTGGCCACCCGGCGATCATCGCCTTCACTGTGCGAAATCCTGGCGGCTCGCACTTGAGCGGACTCGCGGTCACCTTTGACGGCCCCGACGCCTCGGAATTCTCGGTCACCCAAAATCCCGCTGCCTCTGTGGCGCCTGGTGACAGGACCGTCTTCATTGTGCGCCACACTCCGCTTGTCACCGGCTTCAGGACGGCGAGCCTGCATCTCGCCAGCAATGTGGCCGGAAGCAAAAACCCGTTCGATATCACCCTGCGCATGGGAGAGCCTGGAATGCTGGATCAATCCTTCACGCCCCTCGACGGAACCTACCCTTGGTGCCTCGCTGTAAAGCCGGACCGGAGAATTTTTGCAGGCTTCGAAGGCGGGCTTCAGAGCTACAATTTCGACGGCTCTTTCGACACCGCTTTCTTTACTCCCCCGGCCAATGACGTCGTCCAGGCCATCGCCTTGCTGAAGGACGGGAATTTCCTTGTCGGCGGCAGTTTCACCTCGCTCGGGGGATTCGCACGGCAGGGCTTTGGCAAACTGTCCGGCGATGGCTCGTTCGACATGGCGTTCGACGCCGGCCTGCAATTCACCGGCCATGCTGCTTTTGTTACCGCTGTCGCGGTGCAGCCGGACGGGAAAATCCTCGCGGGCGGCGGCTTTGATACAGTCGCCGGGCAACCGCAGCCTCGCCTCGCGCGTTTGCATCCGGACGGTTCACTCGATGCCGGCTTCAGGCCCGTGATTTACGGCACCCCTTTTACCATCGTCCTCCAGGACGACGGCAAAATTCTCGTGGGTATGAGCGGGAGTAATGTGCCCGCGGGAGAGGGGCCCGTCGTCCGTCTTCATCCCGACGGCACCCGCGACAACTTTTCCCTGCCGGTCCCTAACCCCCAACAGGCTCAGACCTATTGCCTCGCCGTGCAGCCGGACGGCAAAATCATCGCCGGCGGACCCGGCCACGGCGGTCTCGTGCGATGCTTCCCCGACGGCACGCTCGATGTGAGAATCCCCTTTCCCCCCGACTCCGCCGTTTTTGCATTGGCCCTCCAGGCCGGCGGCAAATGCATCGCCGCCGGAGGTTTCAGGGGGGATGCCTCCAATCCCTTTCCGCACACCAATATCGCCCTCATCAATCCGGACGGCTCAGTGGATCCCTCCTTCACGTTTCCCATGGCCCAGGATGAGATCATCTCCAGCGTTCTCCTTCAGGCCGATGGAGGCATCCTTGTGGGCGGAATTTTCAGTTCCGTGGGCGGCGGTACACGCGATCGATTCGCACGGCTGTTGAACAGTCCCGCATTTGATCGGCTGGCAATCCACGGGGTCTCTACTGTACGCTGGACGCGCAGCGGCTCCGCTCCGGAAGTGAGCGGCGCCACTTTCGATGTGAAGCCTGACGGCTCTCCGGACTGGACCCCGCTCGGCGCCGCCCACCGCATCCCCGGCGGCTGGGAATTGTCAGCCCTAACACTTCCCGCCGCAGGCACTCTCCGCGCCCAGGCATACGCCGGCGGTTCCATCATGGAAACCGTAACGCCCATCCTGACACCTCTCGAATACTGGCGCCTCCAGTACTTCAACACCCCCGCCAATACCGGTCCCGCCGCCGATGACGCCGACCCCGATCACGACGGACTAACAAATTTCACCGAATTCGCCTTCGGCCTCTCCCCGGTGGACCACACCAGCAACACCCTCCCGGAATTCAAATACGATGGCATCTCCTTCACCGCCGCCTTCACCGCCCCCGAAGGACGGGAAAACGTCACCTACACCGTCGAATCAAGCCCCACCATGCAGCCCGGCACCTGGTCTCCTGTCCCGGATTCAGGCATAGCAGGCATGCATAAGTTCGTCCTGCCCGCCACCGCATCGAGGCTCTTTTGGCGATTCCCCACAAGCATTCGTTAGGGGAAATCTTCCCACAAAAGAGGACAGACCTCTTGACAAGAAACGCCCCTGCGCTTTCCTCCCGCCATGGCCAAACCCCGCGTCTTCACCGCCACCGGCACCCAGGCCGGCGTCTATCACCTCGTCTCCCGCATCGTCGACCGCCAGTTCCGCCTCGACGCACCCGAAAAGGAAACCTTCGCCCGCATGATGCGCGCTTTCGCCGCCTTCCATCAGGTCCAAATCCTCACCTACTGCCTGATGGGCAACCACTTCCACCTCCTCGTCCGCGTCCCCCGCCGCCCCAAAGACTTCGATCTCCCCTTCGAAAAACTCTGGCTCCTCTGGCAAAAAGCCGTTGGTCGGACATGGCACACTAACCTCCACCGCCAGTTCGAAATCTTCCGCACCAGCGGCAGCGAAGCCGGCATCGAACAATGGCGGCAGCGCATGTTAGGACGCATGTTCTCCCTCACCGAATTCATGAAGGCCCTCAAACAGCGCTTCACCCAATGGTACAACCGCACCCACGACCGCACCGGCACCCTCTGGGAAGGCCGGTATAAAAGCCTCATCGTCCAGGACGAGGAACGAGCCCTGCGCATCATGGCCACCTACATCGACCTCAACCCCGTCCGCGCCGGCCTCACCGGCGATCCCGCCTCCCACCGCTGGAGCGGCTACGCCGAAGCCATGGCCGGCAACCGCGACGCCCTCGAAGGCCTCGCCCGCATCACCGGCGCCACCGCCGAACGCGTCCTCGGCCAGGCCCCCGGCACCCCCGCTCCTTCGGAAACCTCCGCCCAGCGCAAACGACGCCACCACCGCGCCCTCCTCCATTACCGCCAAATGCTCGGCCTCGCCGGACGCGAGCGCGTCCGGGAAGACGGCACCGTCACCCGCCGCGGCCTCAGCGAAAAAGTCCAAAAGTCCCTCGCAAACGAATCCGCCCCCGCCATCCAGCGCGAACTCCTGCTCAAGCGCGTCAAACACTTCACCCGCGGCGTGATCCTCGGCAGCCGCGAATTCATCGACGATTGGTTCGAGCGCCACCGTCCCTGGTTCGCAGGCCGCAGCGCCACCACCCGTGAGACGGGAGCCCGCCCCATCTCCAAAGAATGGCGCGGCCTTTACAACCTCCGCCAATTGAGGCCGTAGAGCGAGAGTTTGAACAACGCGCTAAAACCCATCGTTACTAACTGATGGTAACGATACCAGGGAAATCGTGGAAACGGCACCGCGAAAAGCTCCGATCCGGTATCTGTTGAAGTGAAACACGCCCTTCTATGGACTTCTTGGACCTCCGGCCAAATCGCACCAGTTTGAACCACTCTCTCCTCTCCCCGACCGCACTCTCCACGCGTTTTGGTGCTTGGCCTTGCGCTGGCTTTCGACCATCTCCGCTGCGTTCGGGCTCCCTGAAGCTTGGTGCTTCGGTGTTTCTCTGGTGCCTGGCTGCCTGGTGTGTGGTGCTTCCAGCGAAGCCGGCCACCATCCAGGAACTCTGGGCCGGATATGACCCCCATGCCGAACCTCTGGAGACCACCGTCACCAAATCATGGGACGAAGGCCCGCTCCACCTGGAACAACTCACCTTCACCGGCGAAACATGGCAGAGCGAAAAAGTCCGCGTCTTCGCCTACCGCGGCGCACCCTCCACCGGTGAAAAGCTCCCCGGCATCCTGCACATTCACGGCGGCGGGCAAACCGCCTCTCTCGATTGGGTTCGGTATTGGGCCGGGCGTGGTTACGTCTGTGTCAGTCACGACTTCTGCGGCTCCGGCCCGGGTCGCGCTCCTGAAAAGGTCACCCAGTGGGGCACCGCACCCGCCCGCATGATCGAGCCCGCAGGCCCCAAAAGCAGCCTGCATCCCACCCCGCGCCACAACCAATGGTATCACTGGATACTCGTCGCCCGCCGTGCCCTGACCCTCCTCGAATCCCGCCCAAAGACCGATCCCGCCAAACTGGGCGTCTTCGGCATCTCCGTCGGAGGCACGCTCACATGGATGGTCGCCGGCTGCGATTCGCGCGTCACCGCCGCCGCTCCCATCTACGGCGTCGGGCAGAACACCTACACCTTCCCGTGGCAATCTCCTAACGACCCCGTGGACGAAGAGACCCGCCTCACTCGCGCCCTCTTCGAGCCTGAAAGCTATGCCTCTGACGTGAAGTGTCCCCTGCTCTTCCTGAACGCCTCCAACGACCACCACGGCCGTCTCGATTTCGGCATGCGCACTCTCTCCCTAACAACGCAATCCAAAATGCTGCGCGAGATCTACACGCCCCGCGCACTCCATCACATCGGCCCCGCAGAGGCGCCGGACCTTCCCTTGTGGATGGACTATCATCTCAAGGGCACCGGGCCCGCATGGCCGGAATCGCCAAAGCTCGAAATTCTCAACGGCCCGGTCGCGCAACTTTCCGTCGCTGCCGCCAATCCCGGCGAAGTTGAAAGCGTCACCGCCTTCTACGGCCTCAACAACCTGTGGCCCGCCAGCCGGTTTTATCGCACCGTCCCCCTGACCGCCGGCGCCACTTCCACTTACACCGGTCCGGCACCCGTGCTTTCGCCGGACGATACAATCTATGCCTTTGCCAACATCGCTTATCGCTCGGGCATTCGCCTCAGCACCCGGCTCATAAAAATCTCCGCCAAAGACCTCCCTGGCATCAAGCCATCCCTCCAGCGCACTGCGCTCATCGACTCAATGGATGACGATCGCGCATGGTTCTGGTGGCAGGCCCCCACCGATCCTCTGAACCTGACGTCCCTCCTTGCACCGTGGACCGGCCCCAGCGGCGAGCGCGGCTTCACCCATGCTCAGCCCGGCGTGTTTTCCTTCGCCACCATGGCGATTGGCGATCCCCAATTTAAGAGTGACGGCTCTTCCGCCCTGCTCCTCGACGTCCATGCCGCCAGCTATCCGGCAACGCTTGAGATCAGCGTGGCTACCAAATTCTTTCAGCCCGGCCAGGTCACTTACAAAAGCAAACCCGCCCGCGGCGAACCCGCCAACGGCTGGATCACCCTCCGCATGACCCCCGGCGATTTCCGTGATGACAAAGGCGTTTTCCTAACTAATTGGAAGGACGTGGATTTCCCCTGCCTTTCCGGGACCGGCAACGGCTCAGCGAAAACCGTCTTCAAAAACCTGCGCCGCGAAAAAACCGACTGACCTGCGCCATGCATACTCTCCTTCGCCTAACCATCCTCTCCGCCTCTCTTCTCCGCGCTGCGTCCGCCGCAGAGCCCGTGACCATGGACTCTCTGAAATGGTACACGCAGGACAAAGACTTCCAGCCCATCGAACCCGCCCCATGGGTTTCGGAAGGCGTGCAAAAAGTTTTCATCGGCGACTTCGCCAATCCGAAGACCCGCCCGTACATTGACGAACTCGCCTCAAAAGGCGTCACCGTCATGCATACCGGCGGCCCCTCTCCCTACTATCCCCTGAAACGCGACGGCGGCCCGGGCTTCGATCCAAAAGAGAGTGCTCTCATGAAGACCGCTTTCGAGCATATGCGCTCGCACAAAATGCGCATCATCATCGGTGTCTCTCCTTACGCTCCGGCCACATACGTAAAGCAGCATCCCGAATGGCGTTACAAATACTCGCCTAACGAAAAACCGCTCGACCTCTCCCTCGACCTGACAAAACCGGAGCACGACGCTCTCCGCAGCCTCAGCCTCACGACACCCTACGGCGACTACCTCATCGAAAACCTCGCCGAAATCTTTGCTGAATACAAAGTCGATGGTGTTTCCTTTGATGGAAACTATCACCCCACCCTCAGCTTCACGCCCTATGACATGGAGCTGTTCACCAAAGAAACCGGCCGTCCATTTCCCACCGGAACCGATCTCAACCACGACGACTACAAAGTCTATCTCCTCTGGGCCGATACCAAACTTGAAAACTGGTACCGCAAACTCCACCAGCGCCTGCGCGAAGTAAACCCCCAGGCCGCCGTCTATACCTGGACCACCAACGCCGGACGTTACGGACACTTCCTAACGTCTCCGCGCGTCATGTCCGCGCGCATGAATCTCCTCTTCGATTCACCCGTACAGGAATGGTGGCTGGATGAAGTGAATCTCGGCGCGACTGTCGTCCCCGCCTTCGGCGCGGCCTACGTGCGGGCTCTCACCGGCGGACGCACGGGCGCCAGCGAGCCTTACATCATGTCCCGCGGCAATCCCTACAGCACCTCCAGCTTCCCGCGTCACGAACTCCTCGTCCGCTGCATGATGGCCCTGACCAACGGCTCCATCACGCCCCTCGCTGTCCCCACCGCCGCCGGCAGAGAGGCCGGTGATGACACTTTGCGTGAAATAGGCCGCCGTAAAAAATGGTTCGTCCACACCACTCAGGAGCCATGGGCCGCCCTTCTTGTTAGCGAACAAACGCGCCAGTTCTACGCCGGCGGTCAAATCATGGAACGCTTCCTTTCCCATGCGCTCGGTGCCTTCCGCGTCGCGTGGGAGGATCATCTTCCCCTCACCCTCATCACTGACCACGATCTGAGCACAGGCCGCCTCAAACCTTACAAAGTCCTCATCCTCCCTAACGCCGCGGCCCTTTCCAATTCCCAGCTCACCATCCTTCGGGAGTACGTCAAAAACGGGGGCGGCCTCGTGGCCACCTGCGAAACCTCTCTCTTCGACGAACTCGGCCACCCGCGCCCTAACTTCGCCCTCAGTGATCTCTTCGGCGTCGATTATCTTGGCCGCCCCGCCGCTCCTGAAAAGCGCGCTTCGCTCGATGTCAACTTCGCCATCGTCGTCGATGACAAATACTGGGCCAATCGCCAGGGCACCGCCGAAATGCGCTGGGGCGCCAGCGATCTTTTAACGCAGGACCTCGTTTCCGACCCGCGTTTGAAACTTATCACCAACGGCGTGCAGGCCAGTTTCAAAGGCCCGCTCGTTCTCATGAGCGACCCGCGCCCGCCCATGAAGCGCGCCATGCTCATGTTCCCCGAGGGGAAAAATCCCGTGCCCTGCGCCTCCATGGGCGAACACGGCGCAGGCCGCGTCGTATATATGTCGGCGGGCTTCGATGCCGCCAACTACAGCTACGGTTATCCCTACCAGCGCGTGCTCTTTTCGCAGGCCATTAAATGGGCCGCACGCACTCCGCCGCCCGTCGCTGTCGAGGCACCCATGTGTATCCAAAACACTGTCTTCCGCCAGAAAGATGCTGCCGGCGAACGCCTCGTCGTCCACCTGTTCAACGGCCTCAACACCGCCAGCGACCACGGCCAGCCCGACACCGATGTCCCCCTCCGGGAAGAAGCCGTCCCCGTTGCCGGCATCAAAGTCCGCTTCCATTCTCTGACACCTAAACGCCTCCACCTCGAACCCGAAGGCATTGACCTCACTCCCGTCCAGTCCGGCGAGTGGACCGAAGTCTCCATTCCCCCACTCGCCGTTCATTCCATGGTCATCGCCGAACTGTGACCCCCCATACGCTAAAACGGATACCCGCCGCATTGGATTACCCCAACCGGCGGAAATGGTACCGTTCATGAAACGCCCGATTCTCCTCTTCCTCGCCAGCCTGTCTCTAACAACATTCGCGGCCGATCCCGTCCCTCTTTTCGACGGAAAGAATCTCACCGGCTGGACGAATGCCGCCGGCAAGCCGGTCGCCTCCGGCTGGGCCGTGGAAGCCGGCGGCGTCCTCCATCGCGCCGCCAAAGGCGGGGACATCTACACGGCAAAAGAGTACGGCGACTTCGAATTCAGCTTCGAATGGAAGATCGCCCCGGGCGGCAACAGCGGCGTGAAATACCGCGTCATCTCCTACGACAAAAAAGGCTTCCTCGGCCCCGAATACCAGTTGCTCGACGACTCCAAACATCCCGACGCCAAAGTCGGTCCCCAGCGCCAGTCCGCCTCTCTCTATGACTTCATGGCTCCCGATGCCAAAGCCAAGAAGCTGAATCCCCCCGGCGAATGGAACACTTCAAAAATCATCGTCCGCGGCACCAAATTCGAGCACTGGCTCAACGGCGCAAAAGTCATCGAAATGGACACCGCCACCGACGCGTGGAAAGCCGCCCACGCAAAAAGCAAGTTCAAGGACGTTCCTGAATTCGCCAAAAACCCGAAAGGCCGCATCATGCTCCAGGACCACGGCGACGAAACATGGTTCCGCAACCTAACAATCAAGGAACTGTAAGCCCCCCGTTCTTACTCTTACTCCCACTCCTGCTCTTACTCCCTCGTCACAATCCGTCCGGATAAAAGTAATGCTCTATCGCGGCAATGATCCCCGCCGTGGATGACTCCGACGCCACATATCCACCCAGTCCTGACACGTGGTTGGAAATGTCCGGCACCGCATTCGCCGGACACGCCAGCCCGTGCGCCACGTGCGTCTGCAGCATCGGCAGGTCGTTGTAATTGTCCCCCGCCGCAAAAGTAAACTCCGCCGTCACTCCCGTCACCCGCCGCACTTCCATGAGCGCCGTGCCTTTATTGTAGCTCTCATGACTGAAGCGCAGCCAGATATCATTGCGCTGATAGCCCAGTTCCGGCCACTCCCCGCGCTGCGCCTCAATCCACGCGCACACCCGCGCCATGTCTTCATGGTCGCGCGTGGTGAGACCCGCGGGCTCCACGTCATCCGAAAGAAACCGCGCCCCCTTCATCTCCGTCTCCACATGCTTGCGCAGGCGCTTGAAGAACTTCGAGTGCGACTTGTAAAACCGCTTGTGGTCCGATGAGCACCTCCGGTTCCACTCGCCCAGATCGACCCAGCGATTGAACTCATTGAGGTGGTAAATCTCGCACTCGCGGGCAATGATAAAATCCGGCGTCAGCCGGAATCCATGCTCCTTCAGCCCGTCGAGCGTGTGATAAAGCGTGCGGCCGGTATTGATGCCCCAAATGGCACCGCGCTTCTGCATGTGGAGGAGAAACTCCTCCAGCCGGGCAATTTCATATGGGTCGGACGGTCGATCGACGAGTGTGCCGTCAAAGTCGAAACAGAGGATGGCGGAGTGGGTATCTGCCGGCATGTCTGAAATACGTGTCTCTGGGAATGCGGAGGGCCTCCGGAAAGTTGAATTTCCCGGAGGCCCTCAAAAGGATCAACGGAGAATCAGTCGCGGCGCACCGTATCTTTGGGGGTAGTCCCCGAAAGCTGGGTCTTGTTCGCGGCTTTCACCAAATCCTTGAGGATGTGGATCGTTTCAAATTTCGCAGGATCGAATCCATGCGGGAAGGTGTCGTCCGTATCGGTCACGGTGTCGTCGTCTTCCTCCAGCATGGCCTGAATGGACTTCTTCTCGTCTTTCTTCGTCTCTGAATCGAGCTTCAGCCTCGCATCGTCCACGTTGTCGAGCGTAACGGGGAACACGCGGTACGGGTCGCCGTTCTTATTTGCTTCGGCCACGCGTTTTTTGCGGTCCTCTTTATAGAGCCGGTTGCGCTCCTCATTGGCCGCGTCCTCGGCGAGGCGCGTCTTCTCATTGAGAGAAAGCGTGTTCTTCTTGATCAGTTCCTTCGTGCGGGTCACGTAGTCATTGATAAAGGCAATGTCCGGATTCGCCTTGGTGCGGGCGGCGCTGCGGGACTTCAGACTGTCCTTCAACTCCTGATTCAGCGCAGGCACCGAGTCCGCCATATCATACGAGAGCTTCTCGATCTTGTCGGCCGGCAGCGGGAACTTGAGGAATTTCTCGCCCACATCCATCGCGTCATAGCGGCTCGGAAGAATGAGATCCGGGACCACTCCGTTATGCTGCGTCGTTTCACCGTTGATCCGGTAGAATTTCGCAATCGTCACCTTGAGGCTCCCCGCGCGTTCCTTGTCAGTGAACGGCGCCATGTGCTCTTTGACATCCAGCAGTGTTTGCACCGTGCCTTTTCCGAAAGTAGATTCGTCACCCACGATGAGCGCGCGTCCGGTATCTTTCATGACCGCCGCGAAGATTTCGCTCGCCGAAGCACTGGCCCGGTCCGTCATCACAATCATCGGGCCGTTGTAAATCGGATTATCCCGGGTCTTGCGGGCTTCCCGGCGATCCCGGTTGTCGCGCTGCTGCACCACGGGGGTGTGCTTCTTCACGAACAGTCCGGTCAGCTTGATCGCTTCCTCCAGCGAACCGCCGCCGTCGCCGCGCAGATCGAGCACCAGCCCGGAAATCCCCTCCTTCTCCAACCGCTGGAGCACCCGCTTCACGTCCGCGGTGGCACTGCGGCCGCCCCGGTTTTCCATATCCGCATAGAACGAGTCCAGGTTGATCCAGCCGATCTTCTGCGGCGGCGCGCCGGTATCCTTCGGGTTGGAAATTTCGATCAGCTCGCCTTTGGCCAGCGTGTCTTTCATCTCCACCTTTTCCCGTGTGATCTTGATTTCGCGGGTGATCGTCGGGTCGTCCGCCGGTTGCACTTTCAGTCGAACAATCGACTTTTCCGTGCCGCGGATTCTTTCCACGATGTGCTGGAGCTTCATCCCCTCCACGTCCTCCATTTCGCCACCTTCACCCTGACCCACGCCCACGATGAGGTCACCCATCTTCAAAGCCCCGCTCTTGTCCGCGGGACCTCCAGGCACCAGGCTCTTGATCTCCGCCGCTCCGTCCTTGGACGAAAGCACCGCGCCGATGCCAATCAACTCCTTCTTCATTTCGATTTCGAAAGTGCCCTTTTCCGGTGCGCTCAAATACTCGGAATGCGGGTCGTACGCCGTCGCAATGGCCGAGAGAAGGTAATTCGTAATATCCTCCTCATCCGTAAGCTTCAGGGTGTCCACATAACGCTGGTGGCGCTTCAGGACCTTTTGCTCCGGAGTGTCCGGTGTCTTCTTTTGCACCTTGCCGGAATCTTTTTCTTTGCCGGAGGCATCCCTCTCCTTTTTGCGCTTCTCGGCATGCGCGGCGTTCACGCGCTCCAGCAGCACCTCGCGAATCACCTCCCGGCGCCACAATTCGTCCAGTTCCGCCGGCGTGGCCACCCAGTCCGCCTCCTTGCGGCTGATTTCCACTGTCGCGTCCGAGTAAAAATCCAGCTTCCCGCTCTCAAGGAGGGACTTGATCTTTCCAAAGCGCTCCGTCACGTGCTTCTTGTAAGCCTCAAAAATCTCCTTCGCCGGCTCTATCTTGTAGAGCTGAATCTGGTCGTCGAGCGTCGTCGCGTATTTCGCGCGGAACGCCTCGATCTCCGGCTTGGTAAAGTAGAGCCGGCTGTAGTCGAGCGTGTCGAAGTAATTCTCCAGCGCCCGGCGGGACAGTTCGTCCTCAAAATCCTTATTGGAATAGTGATACTCCTGAAGCATCCCCACCACATCGTGCGCTACCGCGCTGTAATTGGTATTGGACTTCTCATCCTGCGCGATCGAACACGCCGAGGTGCCGAGCATCGTGACAGCAGCGATGAGCCCCGGCAGGCTGCGATGAAAAAAGGGCAGGCCGGGCCGTGTCGTAGGGGATGAATTCATACCTGTTTTTGTGGTGGTCGATGGGAGTTGGCTGGCGAAGGCAGGGAGACTCTCCATTACAAGCAAGGGGTTGTCCATCGCTTTCGGAGACTTCTCCGGGTTTCCCGGTACGCCCGGGGGCCGAAAGGAAACGACTCCGGCCAGCCCCGGGACGCGAACAATTTGACCGTCCGGACGATTGAAATGTTCATCCTTCCCCGAAACAGAAGGCGGATGACAATTCCATGGCCACCCGCCAATGGTCCTTACTAATGAACGGCATACGGACTTACACCGGCGGCTTCACCGCCACCAACGGCTACACATTCCCGGCCCAGGACGGTCTCATCGCCGTGGACGCCCCGGACGGCATGGCTCAATGGCTGGAACAAACCGGCCAGCGGCTCGCGGCCCTTTTTCTCACCCACTGGCACTTTGACCACGTCGTGGACGCCGCCCGCATCGCCCGGGAACACGCCTGCGAAGTCTGGGCTTACGGACCCAGCACCCCGTCAGACCGCCTCGAAAAACTCCTCGTTCTCGCCGGGATGGATGTCAGCATCGAAAACTATCCCGTCCACCATCCCCTCCAGGGCCTCGACACCGCCCGCATTGCCGGCGCCGGCTTCCTCCTCCGCCACGTCCCCGGCCATTCACCGGACAGCCTCGTCCTCATCCACGAACCAAGCCGCATCATCTTCTCCGGCGACACCGTCATGGACGGCGGCATCGGCCGCACCGACTTCCCCGGCGGCGATTTTGAAGAACTCGTCACCGGTATCCGCCAAAAAATCCTCACCCTCCCCGGCGACTTCCGCATCCTCCCCGGCCACGGCGGCATCTCCACCGTCTCAGAGGAACTCAGGGGAAATCCGTACCTCCGTTGAATTTGTTACCTGGCCCAGGTCCACCGTCCGTGTCAGTCCGTGTCAATCCACATAAATAAACTCATTCAGCGCAAAAGCCGTCTGGCAAAAATCAGCCAGCACCTGCTTAGACACTTCAGCCGCTTCTTGCCCCCCTCGACGCTGATTCCCATTCGTTAGAAACTCCACCCCCGCCCTCAACTCATCCTCTTTAGGCTCCCTTCCCAGCGCCAGCCTCCACGCCAGCCGCACCTGCGCTCCCGGCTCTGCCCCCGCTTCTTTCACGAGCCTCTGCGCAAAATCCGCCGCCCGCGCCCGCACAAACGCATCGTTCAGCAACGCCAGCGCCTGCGGAGCCACCGTCGTATTCTCACGCCGCCCGCAACTCGCCTGCGCATCCGGCCCGTCAAACGCCTGCATGAACGGTTGCTGCACCACGCGCTTGTGAAAAATGTAAACCGAGCGCCGCCGCGTGGCCTCACTCTCCTTCAAGTCGGCAGGATAAGGATCCTTCACATTTCGCGCCTGCATCGCCTCCGCCACGATGGGCGCCTTCACCGCCGGACCGTACATCTCCCCGTTCAACGTCCCGCTCACCGCCAGCATCGCATCGCGCAAAACCTCCGCCTCCATCCGCAGCGGACGGCGACGCCACAGCAGACGATCGTCAGGGTCTTCCTTCGCCTTCGCCGCATCGAACGCCGTGTCCTGTAAATAGACCGCGCTGGTCATGATCAGCCGGTGCAGCGGCTTCAGCTTCCAGCCGCCCTTCACGAATTCATTGGTTAGCCACTCCAGCAATTCCGGATGCGTCGGAGGATCGCAGCGCGTGCCGAAATCATTCACCGTGCGCACCAGCCCCTGACCAAAATGATGCTGCCAAACGCGATTCACCATCACCCGCGCCACCAGCGTCCCTGCCCCGTGTTCCGTGTCCGTCATCCATTCCGCCATCGCCCGCCGCTGCTGCGTCGAGTCCGCACGACGGCTCGCCGCCCGCGCCGATTGCCAATAGTCCCCCGGCGTTTTCCCGCGCAGCAGCGCTGTTAGAAACCCCAGTTCCACCGGCTCGCTTTTCGCCCGGAAATCGCCGCGGGCCAGCAGGAACGATTCCCGCGGTTTCGCCTCAAAATCCGCAAACGCCAGCACCGTCGGAAATGGCGCCGGCATGAGCCCCTCCGCCGCCTTCAATGCCTTCTCCAACCCCTCCAGTTCACCCCGCTCCGCCTCCGAAAGAAACGGCTTCAGATCCTTCGCTCCCACCTTCAACTCCTTCGCAAATTTCTCCGCCAACTCCTTCGCCTGCTTCCCCTCCGGATCATTCTTCAGCAGCGCCTTCTCCGCATCGCCAGCCTTCAGCGCATCGATCTTTCCCTGCCGCACCGCCGCACCGTGCACCTTCCGCGCGGCTTTCAACCACTCATCCAGTTTCCCCTTCGCCGCACCGATTTCCTCCTTCACCTTCGCTTCCACCTCACCACGCTTCCTAACATCCTCCGGCGATGCCAGCGGCACATTTTTCCGGTCCCCTCCGTTAAACGCGCACAGCATCCGGTAATAATCCCGCCGCGGCACCGGATCATACTTGTGATCATGACACCGCGCGCACGCCAGCGTCAGCCCCAGCATCGCCGATCCCGTCGTCGAGATCATGTCATCCAGCTCATTGAAGCGCGTGCGCATTCTCTCTTCCTCCATGAGATTGTCGCCGAGTTCCGCATGCGTCCCCGCCACAATAAAATGCGTCGCCGCAATGGCATCCATATTCCCCGGCTCCAATTCATCCCCCGCCAGTTGCCAGCGCACGAACTCGTCGAACGCCCGGTCTTCATTCAAACTCCGGATTACAAAATCCCTGAACCGCCACGCCGTCGGTCGGTCATTGTCACTCTCCTGCCCGTCACTGTCCGCATACCGCGCCACATCCAGCCAATGCCGCCCCCACCGCTCCCCGTAATGCGGACTTCCCAGCAACCGGTCCACCAGCCCCGCCACCGCCGCCCTCGAGTCTTTCGCAAATTCCCTAACAAACCCCTCCGCCTCCTCCGGCTTCGGCGGCAATCCCGCCAAATCGATATAAATCCGCCTCACCAGCGTCCGCGCATCCGCCTCCCGCGATAGCCCCATCCTCCTCTCCCCCAGCCTCGCCAAAATAAACCGGTCCACCACCGTCCGCCCCGCGTCTCCCTCAACCACCGGCACCGCCGGACTGCTCAACGGCAAATAAGACCAATGCTGCCGGTCCTTCTCCGTCACCACCATCTCCGCCGGCCCCGCAAAAGCATGGGACATCATGGATGCGACCACCCAAACGCGCACGGCACTGCAAAACAACGAAGGTCTCATGCCCGCAGATTTGCCGATACAACTCCGCGAACGCTTCGCCAGCGCGCGAAATCGATTCAAAATCTTCCTCATCGGTAAATGACATACGTTCCGCCAATGCCGCCTTCAACACCGTTTACCCGGCAAGCGCAGCGAACGTTAAACTCCGTTTACGCAGCAAGCATAGCCGCAGTACGGCCGCCGTTATGATCGGGCGGCACTGACGGGATTGCGTCCCAGCCTTCGCGTGCCCTCCATCACGACTGACTCAATTGCCGCAGCGCGCTGCGGAGCACACTGCCCTGGTCCGCCGGCACGCCGTCGTCGAGCGCTTTCTTCACGGCTTTCTGCGCTTCCACTTGTTTGTATCCAAGATTGATGAGCGCCAGGATGACGTCGTTGGCCACCGCCTGCTGCGGCGTGGCCGGCGGCGCGCCGGGGGCCGTGTCCTTCCAGGCTTCGCCGACACCCACCTTGTCTTTCAGTTCAAGGATGATGCGCTCCGCGGTCTTCTTCCCCACCCCACTGATCTTCGATAGCGCGGCGATGTCGCCATGCACCACATGGCGTTTGAAGTCACGCACACTCATGCCGCTGAGTATGGCCAGACCCATCTTCGGCCCCACACCCGTGACGCGGTTGATGAGCAGACGGAAGAGATCGCGCTCCTCGTCAGTGGCAAATCCATAAAGCGCCTGCTCCTGCTCGCGCACGTGAAAATGCGTTAGCAGCGTGACCTCCCGGCCCGTTTCGCCGAGCCGGTCATAGGTGCTGACGGGCACATAGACTTCATAGCCCACGCCGCCCACGTCGATACAGGCGCGGTCCGGGAGGCTGGAGGCGAGGCGTCCTCGCAGGAAGGTGATCATAGGCCCCGGATGCTATCGCAGCGCCGGGCATTGCAACGGGAGATGCCGGCCGGCAGCCAAAACGGGACTGCGTTGCTTGCCACCCGGCAGGGGACGGCTAGCCTGCCGGGATTCGCCATGACTGTGCAGACGTGGGACCTTGTCTTTCTCGCCGGCTTCGTCGTGTACATCGGAATCCGCCACGTATTCATCAAACGAACCGCCGGCCATGAAAAGACGGTCCGCCGTCTTGATGCGCTGGAAAAGACGCTCCTTCCTGCCGTCACCGTCGGGGCCCTTCTGCTGCCGTTGTTCTACATCGCTTCTCCATGGCTGGCCTTTGCGGATTACCGGCTTCCCGCATTTCTCCCCTGGTGTGGCACGGCCTTCATGGTGGCGGGCCTCTGGCTGTTTTACCGCTCTCACGCGGACCTCGGGGTCAACTGGTCGGTCACTCTGGAATTGCGCAAAGGACATGAACTTGTCAAAGAGGGCGTTTACCGCCGCATCCGGCATCCAATGTACGCCGCCATCTTTCTCTTCAGTATTGCGCAGGGACTGATGCTGTCGAACTGGCTGGCGGGATGGTCCGGGCTGGCGACTTTCGCGGTTCTCTATTTCGTCCGCACTCCAAGGGAGGAACGCATGATGTGCGAGTCTTTTGGCCAGGACTATCAGGAATACATGCAACAGACCGGCAGACTCTTCCCGCGGATCAAACGCCGTCCATAATCGAAACCTTATCCCTCAACTCATGCTGCTTCGACTTCTTCTCTTCTTCTGCTCCGCTTCAGTCCTCTTCGCAGGCCCGCTCGCCGGGCGAAAGCCTAACATCATCTTCATCCTCACAGATGATCAGGGCTACGGCGACCTCTCCTGCCACGGGAATCCGCTGCTGAAGACGCCTAACATCGACCGCCTGCATCGCGAGGGCGTGCGCTTTACCGACTTTCAGGTGAGTCCCACCTGCGCGCCCTGCCGCGCGGCGCTGCTCACCGGCCGTCATGAGTTCCGCAACGGCATCACTCACACCATTCATGAACGCGAGCGCCTCACCCTCGACGCGGTGACCCTCGGGCAAGTGCTGCAATCGGCGGGTTATACCACGGGCATTTTCGGCAAATGGCACCTCGGCGACGAGCCGGACCGCCTGCCTGACAAACGCGGCTTCGACGAAATGTTCATCCACGGCGCGGGCGGCATCGGTCAATCGTATCCCGGTTCCTGCGGCGATGCCCCAGGCAACAAATATTTTGATCCAGTCATCCTGCATAACGGGAAGTTCGAGAAGACCAAAGGCTACTGCACCGATGTGTTCTTCAGCCAGGCCATGAAGTGGATCGAGCAAACGAAGGGAAAGAAACCGTTCTATGCGCAAATCGCCACCAATGCGCCGCATGCTCCGCTGGATGTGCGCCCGGAGGATCTTGCCCGCTATAAAGGCAAGGTGCCGGACATGACGGCAAAGTTCTTCGGTATGATCGCCAACATCGATGACAATACCGGGCGTTTGCTGGCGAAACTCACCGATTGGGACCTGGAACGCAACACCCTCGTCATCTTCATGAACGACAACGGCGGCACCGTAGGCGTGAAATTCTTCAATGCGGGCATGCGCGGAGAGAAGGTGACTCCTTACCAGGGCGGCGTGCGCGCAGCCAGCCTTTGGCGCTGGCCCGCCGGCTTGAAGCCCGCGGATGTAAGCGCTCTCGCCGCTAACATCGACTTCCTCCCAACGCTGGCGGAAATTGCGGGCGCAACCCTAACAGATAAAGCAAAGGCTCAAATCGAAGGCCGCAGCCTCGTCCCCCTGCTGGAGAATCCGCAGGCGCCCTGGCCGGATCGCATGCTCGTCACCCACGTGGGCCGCTGGGAACGCGGGAAGGCGGCGGAATCGAAATACGCCCACTGCGCCATCCGCAACAGCCAGTGGAAACTGGTGAGCAACGATCCGAAGGGAGCGAAGGCATGGCAGTTGTTCGACCTCAAAGCCGACCCTGGAGAAAAACAGGACGTGGCCGCCGACCATCCCGTCACCGCCCGCGAACTGGAGTCCGCTTACGATGCGTGGTGGATCAGCGTGCAGCCTCAACTGGTGAACGAGAACGTTCCCATTCCCGCGGAAAATGCCTTCCGCACCCTCTACCGGCAGCAGTTCGGCGAACCGAAATGAACCAGGCTGGGCCGCATCTCTCACAGTCCGGACAAAAACACGAGCCTTCTGTTATTGCCGGTCATCGTTTCACAGGACGCCTTGACAGACGGTTGCGCATTTTCCAGAACTGCGCCTGGAAAATGGGCAAGCACTCCGCCGGCATTTTGCCGACGATGAAGAATCCGGGCGAAGCTAAGCCGCACGCGGCAACACTTCGCCGAGTTGCCGGAGCGATTCGTCCGGCGACTTATCATCCGCCAGCTTCCGATGGGCGCGTTCAAGCAGCAGAATGAGCATATCCACCGCGACCACTTGTACGAGCATCAGGTTCGCGAGGTAATGGATGATCAGCGTAAGAATATCCAGGCCCGTCACGAGATCCTTGTCGCTGAGATAAGCGAGAATCATTGCCATCCCCAGCACGTTCAGCGACGTGAGAACGAGTTTGGTGCGTTTCACAAGGGGAGTCGCCTCTTCCGGAGTGAGCGGCACCCCCAGGCGCCTGGACCTGAAGACGATGCTAAGCGGTGCTGCGAGCAGGCACAAAACCCCCAGTACAATCAGCGCATCAAGTTCCAGTTGGACGACGATACTGAAAATGATGAACCAGGGCACCGCGATCGTAATCGACAGCAACATACTTCCCCAGCCGCAAACGATCGATGCCGGTATCAGTGTCTTGGTGGAGAGCGACGCCCTCAAGACTCCGTTTACCAGACCATAAAAGAACGGCAGCGCGATATTCAGCACGTACGCCAGAACAATGATTTGAATGCCGATCTTGGTGGATCGAATGGCTTCGACAGTTGCCCCCTGGGCCTCAAGATGTTTGAACGTCATCATCGATCCCCACGGAACGAGCATCGCCAGCAGTTGCGGACCCAGAATACAGCACACGGCAATCAGCGCCCATTTCCGGGATTTCCGCCACGTGCGCCAGTCTTTGGCGGCAAGAACCGTAAAGGCGAGGCTAACAAAAAGGCTGATCCACAATCCGGTGATCAGCGAATCGAAGACGTTCACATTGGACTCACCCAGATTCTTGATGAGTTCGTCCTTTTGTTCGCGAATCTGCGTCTTTGCCTGCTTCACTTCCTCCGCGGTGGCCTTCGGATTCGCCTTCTCCCAGGTCTTGAAATTCTCATGCTCCAACTGCCCGCCCAGAGTGTGAGGATCAAAGCAGGATTTTACAATGAGAATAAAGCTCAGCACGCAGGCGAGAGCCAGCAGCGCCCGCCTCCAAACAATTAGCGCGCCCATCCTCGGTGCAAAAGAAGACACCGCCGGATGTTCATGCGGCTTCGGGTGAATCTTGGCGAAATCACCCGCAGCGAATCGTTCGCCGAAGGTTTTGAAATCGGCGCCCAGTTGCTTCCAGTCCACATTTTTGAAGGTGGTCACGATTCGCTCCATCGCCTGGTTGTTCTGGTGGGGAATACCGGGGTCCTTCGGCGGGGGAGCCAGTGGAACCGGTGGTGAAGACACCGGAGGTGCGGCTGCAGGAGGTGGCGGCGGAGCCGCAGGAGGAACGGGCGGGCGCGGCGGCTCGGGCGGACGTGGAGGCGGCGGCGGGAAAGAATCGTCCGGGGGCAGTGAAGGTGGAATCATGAGGGCAACGGGAAAGACAGCATCGATATAACAAAACGGATACGGTGCGCGCGAGCACAATTTCCCGCTCCCCGCACGCAAAAAGTATGCTGGAGGGCTCCGGTTTTGTCATCACGCGCCGGATCCCCGCCATCCTTCGCGAAACATCGATCACGGCTTCAAGCCCACCTCCGCCTGTCCCGTCTCCATGTTGAACGGCTCGGAACTGTGCCCGTGAGTGATAAGCCACGTGCCGTCCCGCTTTTCCAATCCCAGCGTCGCCCGCCACCACATGTCGATCTCCATGCCGTCCGGCCGCCTGCCGCGCACATGATTGAGGCTGTGGGCGAACGCGCACCCGCCGGAGGCGACGATCCGCAGGTCCCGGAGTTCATATTCCAGCGTCCCTTCAAACGAACTCAGCCAGTCTCCGGCGCGCCGCTCGAGATCGGCGGCGCTTTTGTATTGCAGCGGCGGAAGTAAATCGAAGGCGCACACATTGTCCGCATAGCAGCCCATGAGAGCCGCAGTATCCCGCGCGCGGATTGCCCGCACCGTTTCATCGATCACCCCGCGCACCGCCGCTTCTTCGCAGTCCGCAGGTTCATCCGAACCAAAATAAACATCCACGTGGCGTATCCGCTCGCCATCCGTCAGGAAAAATTCTGTGTTCCGGAAGCGCGCGCCATCCATGCGCTCGCAGGTGTAAGTGACGAACGCCTCGTCGCCCTCTTCAAAACAGCGCTCGATCCGAAAGTCACGGTGGTTTGTACTGTTGGGCCAGCAGCGCGCGAAATACGCCTCCCGGCTGATGTTGTCATCCAGCGGGCTGCTGAAGGTGAAATCCTCCGTGAGCAGCGCGCCCAGCGCAGCGGGATCCTTCCTTTCGTAAGCCCGGAAATACCGGCTGATCAGTTCAGCGGCGGAAGTGTGAGGGGAAGCCGTTTTCATGTCCGTCACTCTCTGCACAAAAAATGCCGGAATTGAGCAGACCCGGTTACAAAACGCCGGCAAACGACGGCGTCCTTTGCAACTGCCGCCGGAATTTTGCAGCCGGCAAGCACCGGGGGGATCACTTTTCCCCCATGCTCCTCTTCTCCCCCGGGAAGCCCGCCTGTGAGAGCCATCCTGCAGTCATGACGCACCTGCTGCCTCACCTCTCAGAGCGGCCGCAGACGTCGTCAAAGCGCGTCTCGCTTTGGTTCCGGCTTCGCTCGCCTGGGAAATAGGGCTAATGATTCCAGACGCCGTAGGGATCGCGGGAGAAGAAGGGGATGTATTTTCTGATCTCCGCCATTCTGGCCTCCGGGTAGGGATGGGTGGCGAGCATTTCCGGAGGGCGGGGGCCTTTCATGGACTGCTGGAGGACGTCCATAACCTGAAGCAGCGCTTCGGGCTTGTATCCGGCGACGACCATGAGCTGCACGCCGAGGCGGTCGGACTCCAGTTCGTCGCCGCGACTGTAACGGGTTTGGAGGATTTGGCCCACCATATTTCCGATGGCACTGCCGCTGCCGCGACCGTCGGAAGTGGCGACGGCGGCGGCCTGGGCATAGCTTTGCAGGAGTTTGTTCTTCGCCATTTGCTGATTGGAATGACGCGCCACGACGTGGCCGATTTCGTGGCCGAGAACACCGGCCACGGCGTCATCCCCGGGCAATTGGCGGTAAAGGGCAGCGGTGATGAAAATCTGACCGCCCGGCAGAGCGAAGGCATTGATAGTGCGGGGATCGGCCAGGAGATGAAACTGAAAAGGATAGGGATAATCTTCAATGCCGCGGCGTTTGAGGATTTCATCCTTGGCAGCAACGAGGCGGGCCCCAATGCTGCTGACGCGCTGACGGTGGGACGGATCGGTAACCTGCCCGCCGAAGCGCTGGGCCCATCTCCGGCACCGACTGGAGGCCGAGGGCGACCTCCTGTTTCGGAGTCAGTGAAGAAAGCACGCGCACCTCCTTTCCTGTCACTGGATTGCGCACCGTCTCCGTTTGAGAATAGTAAGTGATGAGGCCGATGACGACGACGGCCAGGGCGCCGAGAATCCTCGGATTGCGGAAGAGCATTCTCAAAAGAGTGCCGCCGATGGAGCTTCTTTGATATCCGCGATCGTAATTGCTTTCGAATCCCATGGTAAAAAGTGGTGGAGGACTTGCGCTCCAAAGGAGTGTGAAAGGTCCGCTTTCGCCAGGGAGAAGATGGCCGGCGGCTCAACGGACAGCCGTGTCGCACCACCACATTTCCGGGCCGATTTCTTTCTGCACGGCATCGATGATGGGTTCCACGCCCGCGTCCTGTTCGAGCACCGCGAAGACCGTGGAGCCGGAACCTGACATGAGTGCGGCGGTGACGCCCCCGCACGCCAGGAGCCGCGCTTTGAGTATGCCTAACACGGGATATTTCTCGAAGGCGGGTCGTTCAAGGTCGTTCACCAGCGTGCCGCCCTGCGTCTCCTGAGGAGCGTAGGGGAGACCGGGGATTTCCTGTGAATCCTGCCATCGGCGATAGACTCCGGGTGTGGGGACGGCGAAGGGCGGTTTAACCAAAAGAATGCGGGGTCTCCATTCGAAGCAGGAAAGAGGGGTGACGATCTCGCCGCGGCCGGTGCAGTCGCAGACACAGTCGGCAAGGAAGAACGGGACATCCGATCCCACGCCGGCGGCGGCGGCGAGGAGTGTTTGGGCCGGAAGCGCGAGGGAGAACAGATCATTGATTGCCCGCAGCACCGCAGCGGCGTCGCTGCTGCCGCCGCCGAGTCCGGCCCCGTGAGGGATGCGCTTTTCCAGACGGATGCGCAGGGCCGGGAGGGGTCCCGTGTGTTTCTCCAGGGCGCGCACGGCCTTCACCGCGAGATTCGTTTCATCCGAAGGCACAGAAGGGTCGTCGCAGGAGAAGTGCACTGCGCCGCGGGAGAGCGCTGGAAGGGGCTCCACAGTGAGCCGGTCCGCGAGCGCAAGGGGGGCAATGCGGGTGGCGATTTCGTGGAAGCCGTCCTCCCGTTTGCGCAGGACGCGAAGGGAGAGATTCACTTTGGCTGGGGCTTCACGGATGACCATGAGGCGAATGTAAACCTCTGTGCAAGGGACCGGCCAGGGGGATTCTTCACGGCAAGGGCATGGAACCGTTAACAAAAATCGCAGCACGCTGCCGCCCGGCCGCGCCGCCGGTCCAGCTCCCCACCCGGCGGAGCCGGAACCAAAACAAGACCCGCTTGTGCCATTCTGCGTAAAGCCTACTTCCTCTCCACCCGCAGGCGCAGGAATCTGCGGGGACTGTTTACTACGGACAGGGAAAATCTTACCCGCTGCCGTGTGCCGTCGTCGCTCAGCACGGTGAGCGGAGCAACCCCGCCCCACGGTCCCTCCGGTGAAAGGGACCACTCCATACTGTAAATAAGTTGATCCGTCGCTCCTGCGGGTCGCATGAAAGTGTATTCCATTAAATTACCACTCAATGCCACCTCTCCCGGCGCCCGCGGGTCCGGCGCATCCGGATTCGTCAGGGTGGCGTATTCCATCAAATTTACGATGCCATCCCCGTCCGGATCGCTGAAGTCCGCGGCATCCCCTTCATTGAGCAGCGTGCCAAAGTGTGTTAGTCGCCACGCATCCATTCCCGCGGCGAGACTGCCGATGAGGTTGATCTCGTGGGGCGGATTGAGCGAGTCCGTGCTGGCGATGCGGAGTCTGGCGGTGCGTGCGCCCGCTCCGGCGGGGGTGAACGTGACGGAGAATGTGGTGGTCCCGCCTGGGCTCACCACATTTGATTCCGGCTCTCCCGCGGTGAAGTCTCCAGGCGTGCCCGCAGTTCCGAGCGAAATTCCCTGGATTGTCAGGTCGATGTTGCCCGTGTTTTTGATGGTAAAGGTTCTGGTGCGGGACTGCGTTGCCAGCACCGGGCCAAAGTCCACCGTAGTGTTTGCGTTAACCGTTAGTGATCCTTCCAAAAGCGCCAGTGTGGCGCCGGGTGCCTGTGTTTCTCCGCGGAGGACGATCAGAAAGTCCTCGATGCCCTGGGTTCCTGCGTCGATCACCAGCGCAGCGGTAAAGTCTGAGACCTCGGTCGCGGGAAGGAATCGCACGCTGAGCGCCGCGGATGCACCACTTTCCAGAACAGGCGGCAGCGTGGAAAGCAGGGAAAAGTGCGCCGCTCCGGGCCCCGAAATGGCGGCAGCGGGATTTGTCAGGGGAGCGGGGCCGGTATTGCGCAGTGTCAGCGTGGTCTCCGGCGTTGTCGTCGCATCGCCCCGGAGCACTGGTCCCAGTTGCACCGTTCCGCCATAGTCGAAACGGGTGCCCGCGGGCCATTCGACACTGAGGCTTTGGGGAAGTGTGACGCTAACACAGCGCGCCAGGAGCATCGAAAAGCGCAGTTCTGAATCGACGGCCCTTCCGCCAAGGAGAATTTTTCCGTCCGGCTGGATCAGCAAATCATGTACTTCAGCAAGGCCCTCCGGCAGGCCAAACTTCGCAATTCCGCCGGTGCCAAATCCTCCGTCAAGGACACCGTTTGTCTGATAACGGACGAGAACGGCATCGCCCATAGCGAAGTCGCGATCGGTGATGGACGTACCGGCCACCAGCACTTTCCCGTCGTCCTGCACGGAGACCGACCCTGCGAGATCATCACCGGTGGTGAGGTTTGTCAGCACCCTCCCGCCGGTGTTGAAACTGAGGTCAGGAATTCCGCCGGGAAGAAACCGGTTTAAGACCAACTGAAAATCCATGCCCAGCCGGAAGTCGCCGGCGGTGATGATGTTGCCGTTTTCCTGAAGGGCCAGTCTGGTGGATTGGCGTCTCATCTGCAGAGACGGGTTCAAGTCAAGCCGGCCCCCGTTTCCAAACGCGGCGTCCACAGCGCCCCATGCCTCCAGACGCCCCACCCACGCCCCGGCACCCCCGTGCCCCGCTCCTGTGGCCAGTATTTTTCCATCGGGCTGCACGAGGATATGCGAGATGTATCCAGGACCCGGGAGCGTCACTCCGCCTTCGTTGCCAAATGCCTGATCCAGACTGCCGTCCGGGAGCATTCTCCAAAAGCGGGGCCGGTAGGCACCGTCGATCGACCGGTCAAGCAAAGCACCGCCTGCTAGGATTTTGCCATTGCTGAGTACCGCCAGCGAAACGGCTTCACTGCTCGTGTTAGGCAAACTGAGGACGACTCTGCCACCTTCGCCAAACGCCGGGTCCAAATCTCCGTCCGGCAGAAACCTCACGATGCATGCACTGGATGCAAATGAGTGACTCCCTGCCATCAGGATCCGGCCATCCGGCTGGATCATCAATCCATGCATTTCACCAAGGTGCTCCAACTCCGGCCGCGCGATCCCATCAATTCCAAACGACGGATCCAACCGGCCATCCGGAAACCAGCGAACCAGCGCCGGGCCAAGGGAATGGCCCATGCCAATAATCTTTCCATCCGGCTGCAGCGCAATTTTTGAGATGGAATTGATCGAATTGCTGGCCGGCCACAGAGTCACAATGCCAGGCATGTTTTCTGTGCCGGGGGGATTGAAGTCGAGATCAGGATCACCAGGCCAGGCGGCCGCAGAGGCGGCAAGGGTGACAAAAACCGCACGGTGAATAAACCGAAGGAAACGAATCGGAAGTGTCATGGGGACGGAACAGGGAATTGCGCGTGACCACCACGGATTTGCCGCGGGTTTTATCGTGCATACAGGATTTGTGAACCGTTAAAGCACGGCCCAATTTCCAAAACGACATGCCGGTATTATCGTTGATTTCGTCGTTTTCTCCCCTCGGATGGCGGCACGCTGCGCCTTGCTCCTATGCCGGCGGAGCCGGAACCAAAGCAGGACGTTTGTGCAATCCTGCGGAAACCCTCGAAAGCCAAGGGCGTGAACGTAGAGCGACTCTGACGCAGTCGAGTCGCTTTGGTATCACGCGGAAGATGACAAAAGCGAGTGGCCTGACGGCACCTTCACTCTACTTTTGTCCAGCGTTTCGATGTGACCGCCTCGCCGGAATCGTCGCGAATCTGTTCGTTGTTCGCTGCGAAGCGCCTAACCTCGCACCAACGTGTTGGTGCGAACCCGCCGCGAAGCGCCTACTTCCTCTCCACCCGCAGCCGCACGAATCTGCGGGGACTGTTTACTACGGACAGGGAAAATCTTACCCGCTGCCGTGCGCCGTCGTTGCTCAGCACGGTGAGCGGAGCAACCCCGCCCCACGGTCCCTCCGGTGAAAGGGACCACTCCATACTGTAAATAAGTTGATCCGCCGCTCCCGCGGGTCGTATGAAAGTGTATTCCATTAAATTACCACTCAATGCCACCTCTCCCGGCGCCCGCGGGTCAGGGGCATTCGGATTCGTCAGGGTGGCGTATTCCATCAAATTTACGATGCCGTCCCCGTCCGGATCGCTGAAGTCCGCGGCATCGCCTTCATTGAGCAGCGTGCCAAAGTGCGTCAGCCGCCATGCATCGATTCCCGCGACGAGGCTGCCGGTGAGGGTGATTTCGTACGGGAACTGGAACGTGTCCGTGCTGGCGATGCGCAGCCTTGCGGTGCGTGGTCCCGTGCCGGCGGGGGTGAAGGTAAGATCGAAAGTGGCGGACGCGCCCGGGGAAAGCACATCTGTCTCCGGCGGCGTTACCGTGAAGTCCCCCGGCGTGCCAGTCGCGCCGAGCGATATCCCCTGAAGCAGCAAATCAATGTTGCCGGTGCTCCTGAGGGTAAGGGTCTTCGTGATTGGATGCGTCGCCAGCGCCGGGCCAAATTCCAGGGTGGCGTTGTTTCCAATGACCTCTCTTCCATCGCGCACGGTCAGCGTGGACACGGGCGACTGCGTCTCCCCGCGCAGCACGATCAAAAAGTCCCCGAGGCCCGGATCTCCCGTTTCGATGGTTAGGCCCGCGGCAAAGCCGGCCACTTCGGACGTGGAGAGAAATCCCACCTTGAGGGCCACGGACTCGCCGCTGTTGAGCACGGCCGGCAGGGGGGAAAGCAGCGCGAATTGCGCCGCGCCGGGACCGCCCATGACCGCGGAAAAATTTGTCAGGGGAGCGGGGCCTGTATTGCGCAGGGTCACGGTGGTCTGCAGCCCTGCCGGATCACCGCGGAGCACCGTCCCCAGGTTCACTGTTCCTCCGCTTTTGAGAGGCGTGCCCGCCGGCCATTCACCGCTGAGGCTTTCCGGAAGAGACACGCCGGAGATGCGCATCAGCACGACTCGGTTGCCAGGGAAAGCATTCCCGCCGAGAAGAATTTTGCCGTCCGGCAAAACCGCTATGGATTGCGCGTCGCCCTGGCTGGCGGGGATGGGGAATCTGGCCACGCCGCCAATGCCAAACCCGTTATCCTGCGTGCCGTCTGTCAGATAACGGACGAGGACGGCCTCTCCGGCGCCGGACGTGCCGGCCAGCAGCACTTTTCCGTCGGCTTGCACGGAAACGGCATTCAGAGCATCGCGACCGGAAGTGATATACGCCGTCACCCGGCCGCCTGCGCCAAAACCGGAATCAGAACTTCCGTCGTTATTGAATCGGGCGGCATAAAAATCGAAGTTGAGTTGGTCCACGGTGAAGTCGCCGGCCATGAGGATTTTGCCATCGCTCTGGAGAGCCACTTTGATGCTGTCACCGCCATGATTGCTCACAGGAAACGGCACCAGAAACCGGCCGCCGCCCTTAAAGGTGGAGTCCAGGGAGCCGTCCGTGTTCACACGACCCAGCCACACGTCTTCATCCGCTACCCGGTCCGGACCTGCGGCCACTATTTTTCCATCCGGTTGTATGGCGATCTGTGAAATGTTGCCCGGACCGGAAAGCGTGACGCCTCCCGCGCTGCCGAACGTTTGATCCGGGCTGCCGTCCGCCAGCAGGCGCCACAGGCGGGGCCGCGAAGAGGCACCGATCTCGTTTTGGGTGACGGTGCCGCCCACCACGATTCTCCCGTCATTCATCACCGCCAGCGAACTGGCATAGGTAACGGCGTCAGGCATGTCGAGCATGACTGTGCCGTCTTCGCCAAAGGACCGGTCCACGGTCCCGTTTGACCGAAAACGCAGGGCCAGGCCGCTGACGCCGGTCACGCCGGAGACCAGTATCTTTCCATCCTGCTGCACTGCCATACCGGTCATCAACCCGAGTTGCACCCCGGGGCGCGCGACGCCTCCCTCTCCAAACGCCGGGTCCAAACTCCCGTCCGGCAACCAGCCTGTCAGCGCGTAGCCGCTGCTGAACGCCACGCCGGCTATTCGCCCATCCGGAAGCAGCGCGATCTTATAAAGAACGTTCATACCATCGGAAGGCACGTCAAACACCATGCCGGGCACGCCGCTGCCTTCGCCGGTGGGATTGAAGAACAGGTCAAGATCACCAGGCCGGGCGGCCGCAGAGGCTGCCAGCATGGCGAAGGCCGTGCAAAGAAAAAACCGGAGGAGACGGGCGGACGGTTTCACGGGGACGAAATGGGGGACATTGGGTACGACCGCCACGGCACTGATTTGCCGCAGTTTTTATCGTGTCAGAAACGCGCCACAGCGTCAATGTGCATATGATGGTAATGCAAGGGGTTGAGATTGTGGAAAGTTTCTGGCTGGAAATACGGCGGCCACGAAAACCCCGAAAACCCGCTGCATGGGAACGTTGTCACTTCCTGTCCACCCGCAGGCGCAGGAAGCCGCGGAGCCTGTTCGTCACGATGGCAAACTTTATCCGCTGCTGGACGCCGTCGTCGCTCAAGACCCAGAGCGGGGAAATGATCCCTTCCCATGGTCCCTGCACGGATTCGGACACCTCGACAGTGTATGCCACGTGTTCCGGGGCCTCCACAGGCCGCAGGCAGGTGTATTCCAGCGTATTACCATTCAATATCGCTTCTCCCGGCGGCGGACCCGGGGCGCTGGGATTTGTGAAGGTGGCGTATTCCATCAGGTTCACCACGCCGTCGTGGTCCGGATCGGCGAGGTCTGCAGCGTCGCCTTCATTGAGCAGCGTGCCAAAGTGTGTTAGGCGCCATGCATCCATTCCCGCGGCGAGACGACCGGTGAGGGTTGTTTCGTAAGGGAGATTGAACGTGTCCGTGCTGGCGATGCGGAGTCTGGCGGAGCGCGCACCGGGACCGCCGGGTGTGAAGGTAATGGGGAACGTGGCGGCCGCGCCCGGAGCCAGTTCATTGGTCCCGGGTGCCCCCGCAGTGAAGTCTCCGGGAGTGCCCCCGGTGCCCAATGAAATACCCTGTATCAGCAGGCTGATGTTACCGCTGTTTTTTACCGTGAAGGTCTTCGTGGCCGGATGCGTTGCCAGCGCGGGGCCAAAGTCCACCGCGGGGTAATCGGTAATAGCCACCCCTCCCTCCAAAACGGTCAGTGTGGCCACCGGCGACTGGGTTTCCCCTCGGAGCACTATCAAAAAGTCCTCAATCGCCGGATCTCCTGTTTCGATCGTCAGGCTGGCGGCAAAGCCGGAGACTTCGGACAGAGCGAGATATCCAACTTTGAGGTTCGTGGATTCACCGCTGTTAAGAATGGACGGCAGAGGAGCGAGCAGGGTGAAGTGCGATGCACCGGGGCCGCCAATAGCCGCCGAAAGATTTGTCAGGGAAACCGGACCGGTATTGCGCAGCGTCACCGTGGTCTCCGTTGCCAGTGGATCACCACGGGGCGCTGTTCCCAGGTTTACGGTCCCGCCGCTGTGGAGAGGAGTGCCCGCGGGCCATTCACCGCTGAGGGTTTCCGGAAGAGAGGTGCCGGAGACACGCATCAGCAGCAGGCCATTGCGGTTCGTCTGCGAATCAAAGGCATTTATCCCCAAAAGAATTCTCCCGTCCGGCTGTGCCCTGACCTCGCTGACAATGCCGTTTTTGGTGAGTATGGGGAACTTCGCCACACCGTTGTCGCCAAACCCGGTGTCAAGGGTGCCGTTGGTTAGATATCGCGCCAAAATGGCGGATTCACGAAGGGACGTGGCGGCTACCAGTACTTTCCCGTCCGCCTGAAGAGAAAGCCCCCCGCAAAAGTCAGGACCCGCAGTGATATTGGCCGTTACCCAGCCGCTGCCGTTAAAACCGGTGTCGTGGGTTCCATCCGGGTTGAAGCGGTTCACAAAAAAAGCGTAGTCGCCTGAGCCCGCGTCAAAACTTCCCGCAATGACGACTTTCCCGTCACTCTGAAGGGCCAGTCTGGTGGATCTGCCCTGCGCATCCACAGGATGTGACAGGGCGAACCTGCCGCTGCCTCCGAAGGTGGAGTCCAGTGTGCCGCGGGCATTGAGACGACCCACCCACGCGTGTTCACCCACGGGGCCGGCTCCCGTGGCCACTATTTTTCCATCCGGCTGCTCAGCCATCTCTGAGATATACCCTGGATCGATAAGCGTTATTCCCCCTGCGGTGCCAAAGGTTTGGTCCCGACGGCCATCCGGCAGGAATTTCCAAAGGCGGGGCCGCATCCAGACGCCCTCGAGGACGGCACCGCCCACCAGGATCCCGCCGTCGCTGAGCATCACCAGCGTATAAACCTCGCCGCTGTGGTCAGGAAAGTTGATAATCACTTTGCCGCCGCTTCCGAAGGACTGGTCCAGACTGCCGTTCGGCAGAAAACGCAGGACGGCGCCGTCGATGCCGTCACACGCCACCAGCACCTTGCCGTCCGGCTGCACCGCGATTCCCATCATCACTCCGGGGTCCTCTGCCGCCGGCAGCGCGATACCGCTGTTCCCGAACGCCGGGTCCAAACTTCCATCCGGCAGCCAGCCAATCAACATCCGCTGATTGAAGACGCTTGTCCCGGCGAAGATTTTCCCGTGCGGCAGCAGGGCGATTTTATGGATCACCATCGCGCTGAGGGGCGGACTGAACACCATGCCGGGCGGGCTTCCCGCACCTGTGGGATTGAAGAATGGATCAAGATCGCCCGGCCGCGCGACCGCAGCGCCGGCAAACACGGTGCAGGCCGCGCACTGCAATAACCGAAGGAAACGGGACGGGAGATTCATCGAGGGACGGAACAAGGGCCATGGCTTGTGACCCCGCGGCAATGGTTAGCCACGGAACCATCGTGTCAGAATCGCCCCGCGGCGTCAATGTGCATATAGGACAGGAAATACAGAGGTACGGGGAGTTTGTGATTGGTGAAGCACTGCCCGTTTCGAAACGACATGCCGTTGTTTTCGTTGAAAGCGTGGTTTCCCCGCCTGGGTGGGCTGCTCACGGAGAATTTTGCGAAAGCTCCGCCAACGAATGTCTGAACGGACAGGCGAAGCCCGTGGACTGCGCGCAGCCTGCTGCCGCTGTTAGGGCCGCAGCCTGCTGCGGCGGGCTGGACGCTGACAGGAGAATGACGTCTGGCCGACGTGGCACGTCCAGCAGCCACCCGACCCGCCACCCCGGCAGCAGGGCTGCCGCACACGACAGCGGCAGCGGGCTGCGGCGGGCCGGACGCTGGCCGAAGGAAGCGGCCCATTTTCCAAAACGACATGCCGTTGTTTTCTCCTCCGGTCAAACAGAGCGGATTGTGGATGCTGGCATTTGCCGGTTTACCGGTAAACACAGTGACCCGGAATACCCGGAATACCCGGAATACTGTCTGCCGGCGGAGGTTTTCCGGGTATTCCGGGTTTTCCGGGTGCCTGTATTTTGAAAATCAAAGCGCCTTGATCCACTTTTGCGGACGTCCGCCTTTGGATCCTGCCGGCACGTCGGACACCTGCAGGCGGGAGGGATACAGACGGGCAAGGAGCAT
>DASZQB010000108.1:0-37920 GCA_035550135.1 Verrucomicrobiales bacterium | reverse complement strand
ACCTCGGTCACGCCATAAACGATGTTGGCGAGCGCCCGGCTCAGCTTGCGCAGCGGACCATACTTGGCTCCGGGAGGAGCCTGGATATCGGCCATGCTGAGTCCGGCAATACCTGCGGTAAGAAAGAGGAGGAGGAGCTTTTTCATAAATCGTGCGGCGACTTATAGGGGATTCGGGGAACGGATGGCAACTTCTATTTTGGGAAATTTCCCTACGCGAGGCTGGGAATTCCTTAATTATGCAGGAGCAATGCAGGAGCAGTGCCGCACCGAAGCGGGCGGCGCTTATCGCCGGTTAAACCGGGCAATCTCCCGGGCCATTTCGCGCGTGGCCTCTTTTTTCTTGAGGTCTTCGCGTTTGTCGGTGGAAACCTTTCCTTTGCCCACGCCGAGTTCTATTTTCACACGCGGACCTTTCCAATAGGCTCGCAGGGCGACGAGGGCGTGGCCCTTCACCTGACACACGCCGTAAAGGCGCATGATCTCCTTTTTGTGCATCAGGAGGCGTCGAACGCGCTTGGGATCGTGCTGTTCCCAACTGGCCTGCGCATAGGGCTGAATATCGGCTCCGTAAAGCAGACACTGACCATCCTCCACCCGCGCGAAGGCATCGCGGAGGTTGATGCGGCCCTCGCGCACGGACTTCACCTCGGTGCCCTTCAATTCGATGCCGGCCTCGATGGTCTCAAGGATGTGGTAGTCGTGGCGGGCCTTGCGGTTGTTGGCGATCTCGGCATTCACGGGAGCAAAAGGCCGGAGCGATTCCGGCGGGCATCAGCGGCGGCACCGCGTCCCGGCGCGATGTATTTGTTGGGGGGAAGGGAGGAAGAAGTTCCCCAAAAGTTATTCCGCCGCCCCGTCGGCGAACTCAGGTGTGATCTTGCCCTCGATGATCTCTATGAGGGCTATGTCCCCCTGACCGAGACGCATGCCGTAGCCGGCCGGGTTAATGAGGGGCGCGCGTCCCTGATTGAGCTGACGCACGCGGCGAGATACCAGGTTAATGAGCACCGGGGGGTGGGGAATGACTTTGGAGGCTTTTTCGATGAGATCGCTTTTCATGAGGCGGAGAGGAGGAGAATGCGCAAAGCCCGTCGCCTCATTCCCGCCCTGGGCGGATGGAAAAGGAATAATGTTGGGGGCGGTCATGCGGCAAGTCTTCAGAAGCGCTCCCTGACAACCGGCGGGCAGGCGGCGGAGGCAGGTTTGGCGGAACCCGTAGCCTTGGCAGTGTTTTTTCTGCTGGCAAGGGGCGATTTTCCGGGAATCGCAGGTTCCCGCAGTTGCGTCCGGGATGGTTCTTGCCCGGGCCGGGACTCCCGCGCCCGGTATTTCCATGAACTCCGCACGCTTTTCCCGCCGCCGTTTTCTTCAGGCTTCCGCCCTTACCGCCGCCTCCGCGTGGTCTGCGCGAAGCTGGTCGCAGGTGGCAGGTGCGAACTCGGATATTCGTGTGGCGGTGATAGGGTTCGGCCTCAAGAGCCGCGGCACGAGTCACATCGATGGCTTTACAGGCCTGAAGGGTGCACGTCTGGTGGCGCTGTGTGAAGTGGATCAGGAGGCGCTCGACACCTGGGTGAAAAAAGCGAGCGATAAGACGAAGGCAGAAGTGAAGGGCTATCGGGATATTCGCCAGTTGCTGGACTCCAAAGATATCGACGCCGTCTCCATTGCCACGCCGAATCACTGGCATGCGCTGGGTGCCATCTGGGCGGTGCAAAGCGGACGGGACGTGTATGTGGAAAAGCCCGTTTCCCACAATGTTTGGGAAGGGCGCAAAATTGTGGAAGCGGCGCGCAAGCATGGCCGCATGGTGCAGACCGGCACGCAGAGCCGCAGCAGCCGCAAGGGAATCGCAGAGGCGGTGAAGTGGGTGCAGGAGGGAAATCTCGGGAAGATCAAAGTCGCGCGCGGCCTTTGTTACAAGACGCGGAACAGCATCGGCAAAACGTCCGGCGAGCAGCCGCTGCCGCCGCAGGTGGATTATGATCTGTGGTGCGGTCCGGCGGAGAAACTGCCGCTGCGCCGCCAAAGACTGCACTACGACTGGCACTGGGTTTGGAACACGGGCAACGGAGACCTAGGCAATCAGGGCATTCACCAAATGGACATCTGCCGCTGGTTTCTTGGCGAGCAGACTCTCGCGCCGAAAGTCCTCAGCGTCGGAGGACGGCTCGGCTATCAGGACGATGGCGAAACCGCCAACACGCAAATCGTCTATCAAGCCTATGAAAAGGCGCCGCTGCTTTTTGAGGTGCGCGGTCTCAAGACAGAGAAGTACCGCGGCGCAGGCGCGGGCTGTGTCATCCACTGCGAAGGAGGGCATGTGCTCATACCGGATTACAATGAGGCCACCGCTTTCGACAAAGAAGGAAAGGAAATCAAGAAATGGCGAGGCAGCGAAAACCACTTCGCCAATTTCCTGAACGCTGTCCGCAGCCGGAAGTCCGGGGATTTGCACGCCGACATTCTGGAGGGGCACCTTTCAAGCGCCCTCTGTCACACGGGCAATATTTCCTACCGGCTCGGCCAGCAGAAATCCCAGGAGGAGATAGCGGGCACCTTGAAGTCATCCCATGACATGACCGAAGCTTTCGGTCGCATGAGCGAACACCTCGCGGAAAACAAAGTCGATCTCAGCAAAGATCACCTAACGCTCGGTGCCGCGTTGAGCATGGATCCGAAGACCGAGCGATTCACGGATAACGAAAAGGCGAGTGCCATGCTCACGCGTGAATACCGGGCGCCTTTTACGATCTCGGCGGCCGTGTAAAGGTGATGTCGTTTTCTCCGGAGAGCAGGCGGGAAGAGCTGGGCGTGACGCGATGAGCGTTTCGGTCCACATCCCTCTGGACACATCCCGCGATAACAGGAAATTCCCTTCATGAGCACATTGAATGAAAAGATCGCCGAAGACCTCAAGGACGCCATGCGCGCGAAGGATCAGGTAGCTATGACCGCCCTGCGCGCGCTCAAGTCGGCTGTGAAATATGTCGCCGTGGAGAAGCTGGGAGCGGATGGCGTGCTCGACGATCCGGATGTTCTCGCGGTGGTGCGCAAACAAATCAAACAACGCCGGGATTCGGTGGATCAGTTCACTTCAGGCGGCCGCGCCGATCTCGCAGAAAAGGAACTCGCGGAGATCGTCGTGTTGGAGCGCTATCTTCCCGCCGCCATGTCTGAAGCCGAGGTGCATCAACTGGTGGATACCGTGATCGCAGAACTGGGCGCCACGTCCAAACAGCAAATGGGGCAGGTCATGAAAGTGCTGCAGGAGCGCTCCGCAGGCCGCGCGGAGGGCAAAACGCTGTCCCAGGCGGTTGCGGCGAAGCTCAAGTAATGCACCGAGTAGAGGCAGCGGGCACGGATGGAATTACGACTGTTGGACAATCGCCTCCAGCCCCTATGTTGCCGTGTGAGTGTCGATCAAATCAAAAGGGAGATTCTGAATCTGACGAGTGCGGAACGTCCTGAGGTTTCCGAGTATCCGCGGGAACCGGAAACGTCCGCTGCGAGCGCAGACGACGCCAGTGATCATGAGCGCTTTGATGTCGCGAGATCTCATCTCTTTACACACTACGGGAGGTTGCTCGAAAGGCTGGAACCCCTGCAACATGTTAACCGGCGCTACGGCTTCACCTTATAACAAATCAGTTCCTCCGGCGTGCGAATGAACAGTCGCCCGTTGGAGAGAACGGGTGAGACGAAATCCGTCAGGTTGCGCGTGGGTTTCCACACTTCGTGGGTCTTCACCTCGCCGCGGCAGGTGTAGGATTTGTCATTCGCTTCGACGAGGCGGAGAGTGCCGTAGCTGCGAACGAAGAGGAGTCCGTCGGCTTCGATGATGGCGACACCGGCTTTGAAACCGGGCTCGGACCAGAGGAGGTTGCCCGTGTTCAAATCGAGACAGGTCAGGCGGAGGACAGAGTCGCTGGCGGACTTTTCGCTTTCACCGATGATCTCGCCGAGGAAGCCGTAGAGACGGCTTTCGCGATGCCGGAACTGGTGAATGGCTGTGAAGACGCCGTGGTCTTTTTTCCACAGCATGCGCGCGGGAAAATCCCTTACCGCACGGTCCACCTCCACGGCATGGGTGGCATCGAGATCCGGAATGTTCACGATGCGGCTGCCGGTGACGAGCGGCGTGGGAATGGTGGTGCCACGGCCATCCGGACGGATGCAATCGAACTTCCACACTTCGCGTCCGTCGGAGATGCGCAGCGCTTTGAGCTGGCAGTTGGCGGTGACGACCAGGCACTTTTCTCCGGCGAAGTCCGCGATGGCCGGCGTCTGGCCTTCTCCCATGCGCGCGGGCTCGCGATGCGGCTCGCGCCATGTCCACACGTCGCGGCCAGTGGCGGGATCGAGCGCCACACAGATGGCTTCATGCGGCGCATCTTTTTTTGTCGCGTCGCGCGCGCCATCGCTGAGCCAGAGGATCAGTTTGCCATCCGCCACGATGGGCGAAAAATCGTAGCCTTTCTCGCCTGACGGCAGCCACGATTGCCAGAGATCGCGCGCCCAAATGACAGAGCCGTACTTCCTGTCCAGACAATGCATATGGCCCACGGAGCCGATGACGAAGACGTATTGATCGGTCATCGCCGGCGTGGCGCGCACGCCACCGCGCGCCCAGCCGATGCCGCGCTCCCAGTAACGCATGGTGTTCCATGAGTGACGCCACTTCTCTTCACCGGTGGCCGCGGAAAGACATACGGCGGATTCCTTTCCGCCGCGCAGGTCATCGCTCCACGCGAGCACGAGATCGTCACCGATGATCGACGGCGCGCCCCAGCCCTGCTCGATCTTCACCCTCCACGCCACTGGCGGTCCTCCGGCGGGCCATTCACGGAGCAGGCCGGTTTCCGGCGACGTGCCATCGCCGAGCGGCCCCTGAAACTGCGGCCAGTCCTCCGCGCGAAGCAGGCAGGCGGTTAATAAAATGAGAACAGAAACGCTTACCGCGAGTTTCATGGAAGGCGCACTACAGGATGCTTCTGATAAACAGCAGCACCTTGCGTGTCTTTGCAGATGCCGGAGCGTTTCCCTCTTTTTCTTTCCCGGGGCTGCCGGGAACATCGAAACTGGCCACCATGCCTGGAGTGTTGGGAGCAAGCTGACATTGTGAGGCGGATTTCAGATTCTGAAATCTTGCCCGTTCGGTTTGTGAAATCCCCTGACCGAAACTTTCGGCACCCGCATTGAAAACGAGAGAGGGACCAAGATTCAAAGAAACACTACCGTCAAAGATCCATGCCTCCGCCTCCAAAGCGGTGCCCACTCTCCGAAACGAAAAATTATCCGGCATGGGCGGGCAGGTTCCCTTCCATGACAATCTGTTCGACATCGGGTCGGAGCCTTCCTGCCGAACCGTTGACTCTACTGCACTTACTGCCGCCTGAGCCTGTCCTCCGCGTCCATGTGGAGAAATCTTTTCGCCGGGATAGAGGAAGTCGATAAAGGAGTCCAGCTTTGCGGGGTCCCCTTGCCTTGCCATAACCGCAGCGGTTTGCAGCAAAGACGCGCGGCCATCCGCGAGCATCGGATTCAGTTCTGCGCGGAGGGCAGGGTTGGTGGCAAAGTCAGGATATTTGGCGATGAGCGCCGCCGCAGCGGCAAGTTCCGTCTCAATCCACTCGGCAAGAACCAGTGTTTGCATTGATGGAACGTCTGCCGGGGCCGCTGCGGCTTTCGGCGCACGGCTGTTCGTGGCGCGGACGAAGAGGAGGACACGATCCGCGGGGAGAGGCGGTGCGCCCGCAATCTTGCCGTCCGCCACCGTCGCGGGCGGCGTGAGCAGACCTGCGAACTGCCACGCGCCGCTTCCGGTGTAAAACTTTGTGGCGATCTCCATCACGCCGAATACCGGCTGCTTCAACTCACTCACACCATGCCCCCACGTAATATCCGTCAGATGTTCCTCTGAATGGCAGACCAGGTGCAGTTCGATTGTGTGCCCGTCCTCCAGAATGGACGCCTCCAGTTCGATTATGGTTCCGACCTCCCTGAACGTGCAATTGTTGGGTGTGGCGTGGGTAAGCGGCCCAACAAATTTTTCGCCCGCCTCATTGATGCGTAATCCCGACATCGGCGGCTGAAACTCCGCGGGATAGGGAGTTTCAATCGCAGACTGCGACCTCGACCGCTGCCCGTTTCGGACCGACACGGCGCTGAAGTCCAGCCGCTCAGCTTTTTTCTGGTCGATCAATTGCTGTGCCGCCGCGTACAACGCACCCGCCTCGCGCGAATTCTTGAGATACTGCAGCACCAGTTGATTCGCCGCGGCATGAGGCAGGCGAATCCAGTCGAGATGAACATCGACTTGAGTGTTGCGATAAGCGTCCTCTGCATTCAGCGGTGGATCGGCGAGGACCGGGACAGCGAGGCCGAAGAGAGGAAGAAGCCATCTCATACCGGAAAACATTGAGGAGAACATAACGTCAATCGGTTAACGACAGAGAATTAGCGAATGCCCCTCACGAAGAACAGCACCTTCCGCCCGCGCGCGCCGGGCACTGCCGCGTCTTTTCCGGGCATGTCAAAGCTGGCGGTCATGGCCGGTTTATTGGCCATCAGCAGGATTTGCACGGACGGCTTCAGGGACTGGAAGCGCGGCTGTGTCACCTCCGAATCGCCTTTTCCGAACCGAAGAAGTCCGGCATGGAAATCGAGGGTGGGTTGCAAGTTCAGTTCGATCGCATCGCCGGCTTCTGAAATGGTGGTTTCCGCCTCCATCGTGGTGCCCACATTCCGAAACGCGAAGCCTGAATAGGTCACCGGCGTCATGCCGGTAGAAATGCCGGGGACATCCAGCGGGCTTTGGCCGGGCTTATCCTTGACGGGAACAGAGCCGCCGGAGGGACTATTCATTTCCTGGGGAAAGGGATATTCGATAACGGATTCGATTTTCGAACGCTGGCCTCCGCGGACGAGAAGTGCGGCAGTCTGCAGCAGGGACGCGCGTCCATCCGTTATCATCAGCTCAAGGTCTTGTCGCAGAGCGGGATTGCCGGAGAAGCCCGGATACTTCGCAAGAAGAGACGCTGCCGTCGCGGCCTCCATGTCAATCCATTCCGCGAGCACCATGACCTGCCGCGGAAGCTCCTGCGGCGGTGGATCCTTTGCGTTGGGAAGCGCCGGTACTGAGGCCCGGACAAACAGGAACACGCGGTCCGCGGGCAGCGGAAACGAGCCAGGCGGCTTACCCGCAGCGGCCGCCGCGGGCGGCGTGAACAGGCCGGCCAGTTGCCACGCGCCGCTCACCGTGGCGATTTGTGTGTAGAGCTTCATCGCACCAAACACCGGCTGTTTGATTTCGGCGACACCCTTGCCCCAGGCGACATCGGTTAAATGCTCCACCCATTCAGGTGCGATATTAAGATCAATGGCGCGACCGCTTGCGCCGAGGGTGGCCTCCACCTCCGCAGTCACGCCCGTATTCCGTATGCTAAAACCGGTAGGCACAGCGGGAATCAACGGTCCAGCCGTTTTTTCCCCTGCCGCATTGATCTTCGCTCCGGCATCCGCCGGTTCATGTTCGCCCGGATAAGGCTTGTCGGCAATGGACTCGCTTTTTGAACGCTGGCCGCTATGAACGGAAAGCGCGGTGAGGTCGAGGCGCTCCGCTTTCTTTTGAGCGAGCAGTTCCTGCACGGCGGCATAGAGATCATTGGCTTCGCGGCAATGCTTCATCCGCTGCCGGACGAGCTGATTCGCCGTGAGGTGCGGCACCTTGATCCAGTCTAACTGCACGCTGATCTGCACCTGAGGTGGCGGTGGCTTTGGCTTTTCCTGAACCGGCGGCCCGGACGGAGCGGCCGGCAATGGCTCTGCGGCAGCGGCAATGGTGAAAGAACAAAGGCACAGCAGCAGGGACAGGCATTTCATTTTGTGAAGGATAACGCATTCCCATTAAGAGCGCCCCACCAAAATTCCCAGGGCACCGCCGGTACGGATTACACGGAGAACGATTGAGATTGCACCCAACGCGCAGGGAAGACATGGTCCGGCATGCAAACGAAGCTTCTCACTCTCTACTTTCCTCTGTTGCTTGCCGGTGCCGCCGGGGCAGCGGACTGGCCGCGCTTTCATGGCCCTGACGGCACGGGGACTTCCGACGCGAAACTCGCGGACACGTGGAGCGACACGGAAAATATCATTTGGAAGACACCGCTGCCAGGCATGGGGGCCTCGAGTCCCGTGGTGGTAGGGAAGAAAATCTTCCTCACGTGCAGCAAGGGCGGGGCCGATGATGTGGAGCGCCACGTAATGTGCATCGATGCAGACAAGGGAAGCGTGATCTGGGACAAGACGGTGGAATCCGAACTGCCGGAACAGGGCAAGATTAGGGAGGATCATGGCTACGCCTCCAGCACGCCGGTGGCTAACGCCACGCATCTCTTCGTGTTCTTTGGAAAGTCCGGCGTGTTTTGTTTTGATCACGCCGGGAAGCAAATCTGGAATAAGAAGGTGGGATCGGAACTGAATGGCTGGGGCTCTGCGGCATCGCCGGTGTTGTATAAAAAGCTGGTGCTGGTGAATGCCAGTATTGAAAGCAAGTCACTGGTGGCACTGGATCAGGCGACCGGGAATGAAGTGTGGACCGCTCCTGGCGTGAACGACTCATGGCATGCGCCGGTACTCGCCCCGCGCCCCGACGGCAGCGCCGAAGTGATCACCGCCATGACGAATGAAGTGAAGTCCTTCGATGCCGATACCGGCAAACAACTGTGGCGGTGCAAGTCCGGCATTCAATGGTACATGTGCCCCGAGCCGGTGTATAAAGACGGCGTGGTGTATTGCGTCGGAGGCCGCAGCGGCACCGGCGGCCTTGCCATCCGTACGGGCGGCAGCGGCGATGTCACCAAAACGAACGTGCTGTGGTCGCTTTCCAAGGGAACCAATGTGCCGTCTCCCATCCTGCATAAAGGCCACGTATATTACGCTCACGAGAATCTCGGCGTGGTGAACTGCATCGATGCCAAGAGCGGCGAGGTGGTCTATGCGGAACGGCTCGATCCGAATCCGGGGCAGATTTATGCCTCGCCCATCCTCGCGAACGGCAAGCTTTACTACCTCGGCCGCGGCGGCCAGATGGTGGTGGTGAGCGCCGAGCCGGAGTTCAAAGTGCTGTCGAACGCGAAGCTGGAAAATGGCCGCGGCGTCTTCAACGCAAGTCCCGCGGTGATCGGGGACCGGATGCTGATCCGCTCCAACAAGTTTCTCTACTGCATTGGCAGCAAGTGAGAGACCTCACGGGACGAGCTTGATGCGGAAGTAATATCTGCCGGGGCTGCCGGGAGCCACGAAGGTGTTGGTAGTGCTGGCGCCCGTGGCGGTGGTGGTATTGCCGGCATCGGTCCACGTGCTGAGATTCTCTGAATACTGGGCGATGTATCTTTTGCCGGCCACGCTGGCGAAAGTGAGTCTGATCAGCGGGCTGGTGTTTTCCCACGAGGTGATGCCCATGAACGATTTGCCGTTGGCCGGGAGAGTGCCGGCGGCAAATTCAGCGGCGTTGGTTTGACCGTCGCCATCGGCATCGCCCGCGGCGGTTTGATTGAGGTTGCCAAAGTTGGTGGTTTCCCAGTCGTCAGGAAGCCCGTCACCGTCGGAGTCCACGGTGGTCGAGTTGGTGATGAGGATGTCCTTGAGGAAGAAGAATTCGTTGGGGGAATCGTTGGCGGCACTGGCCCTGACTTTGACGCTGGTGGTTCCAGGGGCAAGATTGTGAACGAAGTTGAACGTGCCGCTGGAGTTGGCCGCGGAGAGAGAGGCGGCAAGGTTGAATTCATCCTGGCCAGGGGCGGCATCGTAGGCGGCGGCATTGGCCGCGCTGGAGCCGTTGAGCGTTCCGTCTGCCGGATTCGCATCGGCGGTGTTGCCCGTGATGAGATTCGTCGTGGTGTCGCCGCCAGGACCGGTTTCGATCACTTCGAGTTTGAAGGTATCGGTGGCTTCAAATCCGGAACCGGTGCTGTCCTCCCACGCGCGCAGGACTGCGGTAACCCTTACTCCCGTGAAGCTGGAGACATCCACGGGAAGCGTTTCGAGGACGCCGCCCTCGGTCGCAACAATGTCCGCTGTCGTGGGGGTGAGGGTGGCGGTAGTCTCCGTGACCGTCAGATTGAGGTCGGGAGGAATGGGCGTCACGGGCACCGGCGGATTCGACGTTTGCGTCCATGCAGAAATAAAGGCGCTGGCTCCGGGGTTGCTGTAAACGATGCGTGTGGCTCCATCAAGGATGGAGCGGGCCATGGCGATGTCTGATCCCGCAGGCGGCACGGTGACCGTGCGCAGCAGGGTCTGCAAAGAGTCGTCGCGGAAGGTGATGGAGCCAACGCCGGCAGGCAAAGTGAGTGTGGTGTCCGTGCCGTAGGTGCCGGTGCCATAGAGAGTGGTGTTGCCGGTGTCAGAGGAACGGATTTGATAAGTGGAGCCGGTAGCGGTGCCGGCAACGTTGATGGTGTAGGTGAAAGTATCGTCGGCCGTGGTAGAGGGATCGGCTCCGGGATTGCGCGCGACGACTGGAATCGAGGGCGCAGCGATGGCGGCGGCGGGGATGCTAACCGTGATGTCCGCTTTGCACTCCGGATTGCCGTCGTCCACGATGGATAAAACGACATTCTGCGCGGCACCGGTCCCGTCCACGGCGGGACGGATAACGGTCACGGCACCGCCACCGATGATTCCGGTGAGTTCGTTGCCCGCTCCAAAGCCGATGGTGGTCCACCCCGGGCCGGTGGTGCCTGAGCCGGTGACGGTGAGGTCAAAGGCGATGGTGTCGTCGAGGCGGTTGTTATTGTCGTTGTTGATATAGGTGACGTTGCTTACGACAGGAAACAACTGGCAAAGGCCAAAGCTGATGTCGTCGAAATAGATGGACTCGCTGAAGGAATTCGTGCCCCCGGAGATCACGAGACGCACGAAACGATAAGGATTCGGATTTACCTGCAGAGTTTTGGTAACCCATACGTCGCGAAAGGTATTAAGAGCGTCTGCACCGCTGATGGCCGGCTGAATATCAAGAGCTGGAGCGGGCTCTGTGAAGTTGATGCCGTCATCGCTGGTTTCGAGAAAAACCCGGAAGGCGTCCTCTGGCTCAAATCCGGAACTGGTATCGTTCGTCAGGATGCGGAGACTGGCGACAAACTGGCTGAGACCGGTGACATTGATAGGCTCGGTGACGAATCTCTGAGCCTCGGCGGCATTGAGAAGAAACTTTTTCCCGATGCCGCCAATATCATCGTCCATTACAATGCCTTGGTTCAAAGCAGAATCGGGAGTGGTGCAGTGCCATGCCAGATCCGTCTGGCCGGCAAGCGGGGCATGGGAATGTTCCACGCCGGGATTGGGCAGAACGCCGACGTAGGGTGTGTCCGTAAAGGTGAGGGAGGCCGGGCCCGCAGACAGGGGCAATGCGCCCATGTCGATGAGTTGCAGGTCAAACGCGAGATCGGAACTTGCCACATCCGCCTGGTGCAGTGAGACCGCGATGCGGTGAGCGCCGGCGGAGAGCTTTCCAGTCAGGCCGCCCAGGAATACCATCGTCGTGTTTCGCTCGGAACTAAAATTCGCGGGGGTGAAGCCGTGGCATCCGGTATTGGTCGCGCCCGTGAGAAAGGCATCCGGCTGGGGGCGATAATCGTCGAAGAAGTACGTGCCGGCGTTGAGGATCAATTTGGTGGCGATATTCACCGGGAAGGGCGGAAGATCGTCGATGTAAATGTACGCCCCGTCATCCGCGACAACCTCGGCCCAGAGATTGGAGGTTTCCGCCGGAAGCGTGAACTGAGCGCGGAAATAGGCGGCATTGTTTTGGGTGCTGGTGGCGGAAACCGGAGGAGTGCCGATGGCGGTGACGATACCGGGCGCTCCATCCATGGTGGCAAACCCGAGGGGCGCACGCTGAGGTGTGGTGCCATCCAGCGTGAAGCGTGCGGTGGCGGCTCCAATGCCGGGATAAATGGTGGAGTCGCCGTGAATCTTCCAAGAGTTGGCCCATGTGGCGGCGGCGGTGGGATCGCTGCCATCGATGGTATGCAGCCACTCCCAACTGGAATAACGGGGCAGGACTACCTTGCCGGGGCGCGCGTAATTGTTGACCGTGATATCAAAGGTGCTGGTGATGGTGGCGCTGTTGCCGGTCACCTGGAAAAAAACGGGGACGCCATTCTGGACTTCGAAAACATTACTGGCGAAGGAAACCGGAGCGGCGGTGGCGGTGCCGGCAATCGAGGACGCGGAGGCGATGCGGGTGAGGGAAGCCAGTGCGCTCCCGCGATAGGCCGCTGCCTGCATGGCACCTGCGGCTGCGCCGGCTCCGGTGCCGATGACAGTGAATGAGGCCAGACCGTCCGCCGCCGGGGTCCATTTATACCAGACGGAGAGACCAGTGGCCGTTCCGGCGGCGTTGGCTGTTAGGGTGCGGTGGGTGTAGGGCTCCCCGGCTTCCACGGTGGCGGTGACATTGGTGCCGTTGGCAGCGACTCCCACCGTGAGGGGCGCGGCAGAGGCGAAATTATCATTCGCGGGCGCCGCAAAGACAGCCGGCGTGGCGTTGAGAATAAACAGGGGTGCAAAAACCCGGGCGCAGGCAGGCAATCGGTTCATGGAGGGATAGGATAGAGGGTGGGGACGGAGGATCACCAGCCGGATTAAGGCGGTCCACACAAACAGAGGGGGACCATTCATAGAGTTCGGGAATTTGCCAGTGAGAAAAAGCGTAGCGGTTGCCGCGCTTCCGCGGGTCGCGCCTCCTTCGTCCGTGCATGGAAAGCCTGGCAAAATCCGGGCGGCTTTTTATGCTGCGGGCGATGATCCGCCGTCTGATTTCCCCGCCGCTCGCTGTGCTGCTTCTGATGGCGGTTTTTATGGCCTGTTTTCTGGTGTGGCCGGTGTTCCTGACGGTGAAGGAGGCGTTCGTGAAGCCGGACGGCAGTTTCACGATGGCCTATGCGGGAGAGATTTTCAGCAATTCCCTTTATACCGAGGGGCTGGTCAATTCGTTTAAGATGGCCATCGGCTCCACTGCCGGCGCGATGCTCCTGGCGCTGCCGCTGGCGGTACTGGCGAACCGTTACGAATTCAGGGGGAAGATGATCCTCACGTCGCTGCTGCTGGTGCCGCTGATTCTGCCGCCGTTCGTGGGCGTCATCGGAATCAAACACATCCTCGGGCAGCACGGGGCGCTGAATGCGTTGCTGACGCACCTTGGGCTCATGGACCTGGCGCGACCTGCGGACTGGCTGGGCAGCAGCCGGCTGCCGGGGGTGATCGTGATGAACAGCCTGCATCTCTATCCGATTTTGTATCTCAACATCACGGCAGCTTTGTCGAACCTCGATCCTGCGCTCGATGAGGCGGCGGAAAACCTGGGCTGCACGCCATGGCGGCGATTCCGGCGCGTGACGCTGCCGCTGGCGATGCCAGGAATATTCGCGGGCGCCACTATTGTATTCATTTGGGGATTCAATGAACTGGGTGTGCCGCTGCTGTTTGACTACTATCGTGTGACCAGCGTGCAAATCTGGGAAGGCTCGAAGGAAATGGGAGGAAGTCCCCTGCCCTACGCCCTGGTGATGGTGATGGTGGGGATCAGCCTGCTGTTTTTTGTGATCAGCAAATTTGCGTTTGGCCGGCATGACTACGCAGGAAGCGGACGCGCCAGCATGGCCTCGCGCACCGTAACCCTGACCGGTGGGCGGTCGTGGCTGGCGGCATCGGCATTTGCCGCAGTGATTTTCATGGCGGTGATGCCGCACGCGGGAGTGCTCATGGCGGCGTGCGCAGGTGACTGGAACGATACCGTGTTTCCGGCTGTCCTGACGCTGCAGCATTTTGGCGATGCGCTCGGCCACAGCCTGACGGTACCGTCGATTCAGAACAGCCTGCAATATGCGGGACTGGCGACGCTGTTTGCGTGCGTTCTCGGCGTGGCCATTTCCTGGGTGACGGTGCGCACACGGCTGGCGGGCCGGCATTTGCTGGACACCCTCACCATGCTGCCGCTGGCCGTGCCAGGGCTGGTCCTGGCGTTTGGTTATCTGGTGATGACCCGGCCGGGCCAGCCGTTCGAATGGCTGCTCATGGGTACGGGAAATCCCATGCTGCTTTTGATCGTCGCCTACTGTGTGCGCCGGCTGCCGTATGTCGTGCGCAGCGCGACGGCGGGCCTGCAGCAAACGAGTGTCAGCCTGGAGGAGGCGGCCCAAAGTCTCGGATGCCCGCCGTGGAGGACCTTGCTGAAGATCACGCTGCCGCTTATCGCCGCGAGCCTCATCGCTGGAGCGCTGCTGGCGTTTGCGTTTTCCATGCTGGAGGTCAGCGACAGCATGATCCTTGCGCAGAAGCGTGAGCATTATCCCATCCCAAAGGCGATATACGAACTTTATGGAAATCTGGGCAATGGCGAAGGGCTGGCGTCTGCTCTGGGCGTGTGGGCCATGGTTTTTCTAACCATCACGTTGACGGGGGCGTCGATGATTCTGGGAAAGAAGCTGGGAGCGCTGTTCAGGGTGTGATCCCCCGCGCGGGAAATTTCGCGGAATGCGAAAACCTTGATTATCAGCAATTCTTGAATTTTCAGTTTTCAGCGGCGCGGGTGCTGATAGACTTGGTCCCCATCCATGCCCCGCCGTTCCCGCACCAAACTCCCGGACCTTGCCAAGGGGCGCGGCGGGAAAAATAAACCTCTCCCGCGCCGGGAAAAGGCCCGGAAGCTGGCTGCACGAACGGTGGTTGTGGAACAGCATCCGGCGCTGATTCCGGTAACGCGGCTGTATGCGTGGATCGGCTGGTTCCTGCTGCTGCCGGCGTGTGTCGTCACGGCGGTAACGCTGTGGAATTTGCTGGGCGATGCCATCGGCGAGTCGGCGTTCTGGCGGACGCCCGCGTTTTGGTTTTTCGCCATGGGTTTCGTGATGTGGGTCATCTGGTTTCTGTGGCTGCCGCGGCCGGTGACACTGTATGTGTGGGGCCACGAAATGACACACGCGCTCTGTGTGCTGGCATGCGGCGGCAAAGTGAAGGAATTCCGCGTCACGGGCACGGGCGGGCACGTCATTACCGACCGGAACAACATCCTCATTGCGCTGTCGCCTTACTTCTTCCCGCTCTACACGGTGGCGGGGGTGCTCGCGTTCCTCATCACCGGGCTTTTTGTGGACCTTACGGTGCTCATTCCCCTGCCCTGGGGTGGCGGTGTGCGTCCGCTTTACGGGCTGTTTTACGTGATCGGAATCACGTGGGGATTCCATCTTACGTTCACCGTTTGGATGATCGCGCGGGATCAGCCGGACTTGAAGATCAACGGCACGTTCTTCTCACTGATGGTGATCATTCTGGTAAATCTCCTCATCATTTCCATGCTGCTCATTCTGGCTGCACCGCAATTGAGCGTGAAAGCATGGGGCCACCGGTGGGTGGAATGCGGCCTGCAGGCCTTCCGTCTTCTCAAGGGGGGATGAGGCGGGTGAAACCGCAAAGCCGCGCGAGAAGCGGCGGTTTTTTTTGACGAAACCGGCGGGAGGATATAAACGCCTGGGTTACAGATACGCATAACTACCCATTGCGAACCGACTTGAGCTCCAAACATCCGCCACAGTACGTAGGCATCGACCTCGGCACCACCACCACGGGCCTGGCCTACATTCGTTCCGACGGCAATCCTGAGATTGTTCCCAATGCCGACGGCGAACGGATGACGCCGTCCGTTGTCTTTTTCGACAAGCACGAAGACATCAAGCTCGTGGGCTCTTCGGCGCGGGACGGCGGCGATCCGGACCGCACCGTCCATCTCATCAAGCGGCACATGGACAATCCGAACTTCACCGTGGAGATGGACGGCAAGAAGTGGACGCCCACGGAGATTTCCGCGCTGATCCTGGCAAAGATGCGGCGTGACTGCTCTCGCATCATCGGCGACATCCGGGAAGTGGTCATCACAGTGCCCGCGAACTTCAATGAACTGGCACGCAAGGCGACGATCGCCGCAGGACGAATCGCGGGAATGAACGTGAAGCGCATCGTAAACGAGCCCACGGCAGCGGCGCTGTATTATGCACACAGCCAGGGACTGCAGGGACGCATCATGGTTTACGACCTTGGAGGCGGCACGCTGGACGTGACCATTCTGGAAGTGGATGGTCCTAACATCCGCTGCCTGACGTCCGAGGGCGCGCGGCGGCTGGGTGGATCGAACTTCGACGAACAGATTCTCGACCTCATGGCGAATGCCTACCGTACAGAACATGGCGTGGAGCTTTGGGAAAACGAACGGCAGCGGCGCCGGGTGCTGCAGAACGGCGAGGACATGAAAAAGATGCTCTCCAAGCTGCGTCAGGTGAGTGACACCATCGGCAACGAGCGGGGAGGACTGACGAGGATCGAACTCACACGCGATGTATTTGAAGAAGCGGTGAGCCGCCTGCTCACGCGCACCGTCATGCTGGTGGAGCAGGCATTGAATTCTGTGAACCTCAGGCCGAATGATCTCGATCATGTGGCGCTGGTGGGCGGCAGTACGCGGATGCCGCGCGTGCGGGACCTGCTGAAGGATTACTTTGGATTCGAGCCGAGCAGTTGCGGCAATGTGGACGAATGCGTGGCCCTTGGCGCGGCGCTCTTTGCGCTGAAAGGCGCGCAGGTCCAGGAGGTGTGCAATCACAGCTACGGCACGCTGGCGATTGTGGAGGACGCCGCCACAGGCCAGGAGGCTTATGCGAATACCATCGTCATTCCCAAGAATACGCCCATTCCCTGCACGCAAAGCCAGACCTATGTAACCTCGGAGGACAATGAGGAGATGATAGAGGTGGAGATTACGCAGGGCGAGGATACCGACCCGAAGTACGTGGATGTCATCGGACGCATCGAACTGGAAGTGCCCCCCAACCGGCCTGCGGGCTGCGAAATCACCGTGGCCTACAGCTACGATGAAAACCAGCGCGTACAGGCCACTGTCACCGACGAGCGCTCCGGCAAGGTGACCCGCGTGGCCATTGCCTACGAAGGCGACGGCGTTCTCAACGACGACGAGGTGGAGCGCAAACGCGCCTATTTCGAACGCGTCAAGATCGAGTGATCCGCCCTCTTTTTTCTTAACGGTTATGCTCTCATTTTTCAAAAGGCTCTTTAAGCGCACGCCGGCTCCTGCGCCTGCCCCGCGGTTCACGATCCCGTCCGCCGCTCCCGCAGCGTCTGCCCCTGCCGCAGCGAAATCCCCGCCGGCCAAAACCGCGCCCGTTCCCGCGTCCAAAGCCAAAGAGGAATGGGAGAAGAATGCATCCCGGGGCATGGACCGGCGCGCCTCTCCCGAGGAACTTTGTGGCATCACTCCGGACATGACACGCGATGAGGTCGCCGCGCAGCTTGCGATGCTCTACCGCCGCCACAACCGCGCCGCCTCCAGCCTCGAGGCTCACCTCCGTGAAGAGGCAGAGATCATGCTCGATATGGTGGCGGCGATGCGGCAGAAATATTTGAGATGAGCCGCTGTCAAAAACGTCCCGCGCGCAGCATCACCAGCGTGCAGTCCTCCACCCATGGGATGCCTGCAGCGTCCAGCGCGGCCTGAACTTCCGGAGACTCGGTGCCGGGATTGAAGACCACTCTGCCGGGCCGAAGCTGTACGATTTCCTCTTTCATCGCGGGAAGCCGCGCGGAGCCGACGTAGAGCGTTAGGGTGTCCACTACCGGAGGCACTTCCGTCAGGCTCCTCACGACGGGAACGCCGTCGATGTCCTCCAATGCGGGATTTACCGGAATCACGGTGTGCCCATGCTCCTGCAGCATAACGAGGGCCTTGTGCGCGAAGCGCTCAGGATTGTTCGAGGCGCCGAGAATGGCGACGGTTTGGGAGGGCATGATGAATGACGAATTACTTTGCGTCGGCGAAAGGATCACCAATCAGAATTTCCTGAAACTCGCGCAATTGCATGGGATTGCCTTTTACCTCCCTGTCCGCCTGCCGCAGACGATACAGGTGGGCCATGCCGAGGTAACCGCCTTCATAGAGGTGCCGGAAAAGCGGCGTGCCGTGCTCATCGGTCACCCGGTCATGCGTGGAGCCCAGCGCGGCCACAAACGCCGACTGCCCGTAAACAAGATTTGTCAGGACGTTTTGCTCCGGAGTAATCTTTGTATCGACATACGAGGCAGAGCCCGGCTGGCGATATCCGCCCACCGAACAGCCGTTGAGCATGGCGATGAGCCCGCCGCCGCGCAAGTCACGCGCCTGCTCCCATGAAACCAGCGACCAGTCCGGCTTCGAGTGAACGTTCCACCATACGATTCTGCGGAGCGACTGCGGCATGTGTTTCAGAAAGACATCGGCGCTTTGCCAACCCTCATCCATCCACGGCAGGCTGCGGGCATGGCTAAGGAAAGCATCGAGCGACGGGAATTTTTCAAGGGGAGTGCGTTGATACCCCTCTGCATTGTTTTTAAATACACCTGGTCCTTTTTCATTGAGCGCGAAGAATTCGATCGCTCCGGCTCCCGCGACATCCCACACAGGCCTCCCGCGCTCCAAGAGGCTGCAGTCATTGGATACCAAGTACAGGCCACGGTCATAGGACTGAGTTCCATTGTGAAATGCCGCAGCCTTTTTGAGGAACGGTGTCAGTTGGGCGGCCCACGCTTCATAAGTGTTCGCAGTGTCTTTTTGAAAACCCACGGGCAAATACGCCACCCACCACTCCGCGCCCGGCGACTTCCCTCCTGTTAGAGTATCGTAGTCGTGCTCCTTCACCGTGAGAGATTTCACCCCCGCCACGCGCGGCCACTGCGGGCCGTCTTTCAACACCGTGCCCGGGACCATGGTGCGGGCGGGTTCCATATCAAGGTCCTCGTAAAAGCGCGGCCACAGACGTGTCGTATGAATGTCCGGACGCGGCATGAAAAACGAAGGCGCCTTCACATTGCCCGCGAACAACACGCCTTCGACGCCGGGATGTTTGGTGTGATTGATTTTCAGCACTTCCCGCAGCTTTTGCGGAGGACAGTCATCAAGGTTTTCCACAGGCAACACAGCAATGGGGAACTTCCGCCGCCGGCTGGCCGCACTGACATATTCATTCAATTCGCGGGAAATGAGCGTGTGGAGACGCGTGTCCAGCATGACGAGCGCTTTGGCTCCGTCCGGAATGCGTTCCGGCACCTGGTCCACGGAGCCGCCCTCCAGCCGGTTCGCTCCGTGAAGCGGTAATAAAAGAAGCGTCAGGAACAAAAGACCGATGAGCGCGGCGGTGCGCGGCGTTTGCAGTGTTTTCATCGCCATTCATTTAATCCCGCGGGCGCCGGAATGCCACTCTCCATTTGCCGCCTCCGGAATCCCGCACTAATCCGGCGCATGTCTTCGTCCACTCCCGATCGCTGGTCTCTGACGTCGTGGTTCACCGCTATTGGCGCGCCGGATTACACCACGTTCAAAACAGACCTCGTGCGCGATCTCGCGGGGACGAATGTGCCGTCCGATGCCGCCGGCCTTGCGAAGGCGGTGGCGGACTTTGAGGCGCTGGGAGTGAGGTTCTGGCATTTGTCGGCGTTTCTCGGCTGTCTTTCCGCGGACGATGCGAACAACGAGGCGGTGAAAACCGACGAGGCATGGGTGGCTGTGCAGGAGGCGGAGTTTACGAAATTGAAGTCCCGGCTCCTCGGTAGGCTGGCGGCACTTAGCGAAGAGGACTTTTCCCGGGTGCTGTCGGCTCCCGCCGTCAAAGGCGCGGAACATGCGGTAAAGCGCATGCGGGAGGAGGGCCGCCGTCAGATGAGTCAGGAACTGGAGGGTCTCACGGCGGACCTGAATGTGAACGGGCTGCACGCGTGGGGACGGCTTTATGAGACGCTGACCGGCAAGCTGAGTTTTGAAATGACCTTTCCCGATGGTCATACGGAAACGGTGCCCATGGCCCGCCGCCGCGCGCTGATGTCGGAACCGGACCGCCGTTTACGCGAGGCCGCTTTCCATGCCGGGCAAAAGCCGTGGCTGGATCACGCGGACACGCTCGCCGCGGCGCTCAATGGCATCGCGGGCACGCGTCTTTGCCTGTATGGCCGCCGCGGCATTCCGGGGTTTCTCGACACGCCGCTCTTCGATGCCGCGATGAGCCAGGCTTCGCTCGACGCCATGCTGTCAGCGATCCAAACGAACATCGAACTGCCGCGACGCGCGCTGCGTGCTGCCGCCAAACTTCAGGGCACTCCTGCGTTGCATTACTTCGATCTGGAAGCGCCGCAGGTGACCGCGCCGGACGAGAAACCGCTCTCGTGGGACGAGGCCTGCGCCACCGTGGACAAGGCATTTACCGCGGCCTATCCGCGGCTGGGCGCCTATCTGCGGGAAATGCTGGCGAATCACTGGATTGAGTCCCAGGCGCGGCCCGGAAAGCGCCCCGGCGCTTTCTGCACCGGATCGCTCCTGCGCCGCGAGGAGCGCGTTTACATGACGTGGCACGACACCATGCACGATATGGTGACGCTGGCGCATGAAGTGGGGCATGCGTGGCACTCGTATGTGCTGCGGCCCGCGCGCGCGCTGGCGTCTGCGTATCCCATGACGCTCGCAGAGACGGCCTCCAACTTTGGTGAAATGATCCTCCTTGACGGTCTCACGGGCGATCCCGCCCTCACCGCAGAGATGCGCGCCTATTTGCTTGATCAGGAGATGCTGCGCGCGGCGGCCTATCTCCTCAACATCCCCATGCGGTATCAATTCGAGCAGTCGTTCTATAACGAACGCCTCCATGGAGAGGTGCCCGTCTCACGACTCCGGGAACTGATGACTGCGGCGCAGCAGAAGCATTACGGCGATACCCTGTTGCCGGATGGAACCGACCCGATGTTCTGGGCTTCGAAGATGCACTTCTTCATCACAGGCGTCTCGTTCTACAACTTCCCCTACGTCTTTGGCTATCTGCTAAGTCAGGCGCTTTTCGCACGGTTCAAGGCGGAGGGGGGGGCGTTTCTTCCCAGGTATGAGGCATTTCTAGAGGCTACGGGTTCGGCGACTTGCGAAGAGGTGGCAAAGCGGTCCCTTGGAGCTGATCTCACCAGTCCTGAGTTCTGGGCGGCCGGCATCAAGGCGCTGGAATCCTCTGTCGCAACATATGAAGGCCTCACAAGTTGAACATAAAATTCCCCCCGGAGTGAGAGGAAAAAGATGGCCAATCTTGCTGGTTCGTATTTTGATGGTAATGGCTGCCGCCGCCACCGCTTCGCGCGGTTTCCGTGACTATCGTTGCGGCGGCTGGCCCGTCGCAGGCGGCAGTAAGCGGAGAAGCGCAGCCTGAAGGAATACCGTGTTGCACACCCGGCCCTTGGCAGGTGGGTTCGTCATTGCAAGATTGGGGACCGGTCCTTTTCTGAAAGGAAGATGAAAAAAAGATTGCGGTATGTAATTGATCTGCCTAATCTCCTGATCAGTCCCGTGAATTCCTGAGTTTATCCCTTCGCAATCCCTGGTTATGCGTTACCTCTTTTGTGTTTTGGCCTTCGTCTCACTGAGCGTTTCCGCCGTTCAAGCCGCATCGGTCACCATCATCAATCCCGGTTTTGAGTCCGACATCGGATTGGTTACTGGAGGTGCCACATGGTCGGATAATACGCCGACCGGCTGGCTCGATCCGGATAATCCCGGGGCCAATCCGAACTCGAACTTCATCGAGAATATCGGAGGGTTTGCTTCGGAAGGGATCGTGCACGTTGGGTTCGATGGGAACGAGAACGGCATCATCTATCAGGATCTGTCCACGGCGTGGGCGCCAAACACCAAATACACGCTGAACATTGGCGTGGGCAACCGGGCCGGCACCGGGGCGGGAACCGGACTTTTTGGCCTCACCTCCACGAACGATGGTGTGATTGTCAGCAATGACCCATTTGCGACCGCTGCCTTTAGTCAGGTGGTCGACACTGCAACGATCGCAACGCTCGGCGGCACGTTTTCCGACATGACGCTGGTCTTCAATACCGGTGCTGTTGCTCCCACGGGCAACATTCGCCTCTTTGTAAAGGAAATTAGCGGTGTCCGGATACATGTGGACAACTTCCGGCTGGATGCCACGCCGGTTCCCGAGCCGTCCTCCGCCGCCGTGCTGACGCTTGGAGCCGGGCTCTTGATTCGCCGCCGGCGCAGGTAAAGTGCGGCGCGTGCCTCGTCTTCCTTTCATCATTTCCGTACGACCGGCTCTTGCAGCCGGTCGTGCTGTTTTGGCGGGAGTCCTGCTGACGCCGTTCTCTGTACCGCTCCATGGTGCGGAGAGTGGTCCGGTTTGCGCGGTGCCAAAACCGGCATTGCCCGACCCCGTCGCGGAGGGCTGGGGCTCGGAGGCTTTTTCCGAGCTCGCACAGTCGGAACTGAAGCACCTCTTGAAACCATTCGCCGACGGAAAAGGCAACGTGGAAAACGCCAAAGGCGTTTTTGCCCTGCGGCCTGCCGTGAAGCAGGCGGCGCAAACCAGCACGGCCACCGTGTGGCGCGGGGGGGAGGCGAAACCGGACGCTGTCGCGACCCTCAAGACCGCCCTCACGCCGCTGCGCGCGTTGTTCAAAGCGGACACGGAACTGCATCTGAAAGTGAAGACCGTGGCAGTGACCATTCCGGAGAAAAAAGGCGCGGGCGAAGCAAAAACCACCCACCTCATTCACCTCGACGGCCCGAGTGCCGCCGGCCGCCGGGAGATCAATGCCACGTGGGATGCTGTCTGGCGCATGGATAAAAACGGGCATCCAGAGCAGCTTCACAGTCTCGTGTGCAAGTCATGGGAGGAAGTAGAGACTCCTCTAACACATCCGTGGTTTTCCGACCAGACCGCTGCTGTCCTCACTCCAGCACCGGACGCCGCACAGCAGTTCTCCGCGGGCAACAGTTTCTACCGCCTGCGCCTGCAAAGCACGCTGCCTTTTTTCAAATTCGGACACCATGGCGTTTCCATCGCGGATGTGAACGGCGATGGCCTCGATGATCTTTATGTCTGTCAACCAGGCGGGCTTCCTAACAGATTGCTGCTGCATCAGCCGGATCATACCGTTGCTGACGTCTCCGCGGCGTGGAACGTCGATCTCCTCGATTCCTGTCAGTGCTCGCTTTTTGCTGATCTCGATAATGACGGTGATCCGGACCTTGTGGTCGCCACCGCCGGAGCCCTGACCATTTTTGAGCACACCGGGAGGTCCTTCGCAGCCCGGATGCGTCTGCCGATGGTGATGAATGTGTACGGCCTCGCCGCCGGCGACTACGACCAGGACGGCGATCTCGATCTTTATGCGGCGCGCTACTTCCCCAACGCCAGCGAAGGCGGTGAACTCGCCATTCCCATACCCCAATTCGACGCCAACAACGGCGGACGGAACTTTCTCATTCGCAATGATGGCTCAGCGGGCATCACCGGCTGGCGGCGCTTTTCCGATGCCACCGCGGAAACCGGTCTCGATGAAAACAATCACCGCTTCAGCTACGCGGCCATGTGGGACGATTTCAACAATGACGGCCTCCCTGACCTCTACGTCGCTAACGATTTCGGGCGGAATAATCTCTACCTGCAAACCCGAGGCCCTGACAAAAAACCGCACTTCCGCGATGCCACGGAGGAGGCCGGTCTTTCCGCCGGCGCGTTTGGCATGAGCGCCTCCAGCGGTGACATCAACCGCGACGGCTGGCCGGACCTCCACCTCGGCGCCATGTTCTCCTCCGCCGGCAGCCGCATCACCACGCAGGACCGCTTCCGTTCGGACCTAACACCTGAATTGCGAGATCGCTTCCGCCGTCTCGCGCGCGGCAATACGCTTTTCCTCAACAAAGCTGTGCCCAGCGGATTGTTCTCCGATGTCAGCGAAACGGCCGGCATCACCGTGGGCCGCTGGAGCTGGGCCTCGCTCTTCGCTGATATCGACAGTGACGGCTGGGAGGATCTCATGGTGACGAACGGATTCGTGACCGGCGAAATTCCGGACGATTTGTGAAGCGTCTTTTGGAGGCAGGTTGTCTCCACCTCTCCCCTCAAGGCTGACGAAAAGGAACTCGACTCGAAGACTCCCTACCGGGTCGCCATTCGCCGCGTGGACCAGCTCGTGGACAGCGGCCACAGCTTCAGCGGCAACGAGGCGAAGTGCGCCTTTCTTAACCTGGGCGATAACACCTTTGCCACCGTGTCGGCCGTCAGCGGGTTCGACTTCCCGGACGATGGCCGCGCGCTCGCCCTGACGGATTGGGACCGCGATGGCGACCTCGATGCGTGGATGACCTGCCGCACCGCTCCCATGCTGCGCTATCTGCGCAATGACTCGCCGCACGCAAATCGCTCCCTGCTTCTGAAGCTTGAAGGCAACACCGGCAGCCGCGATGCCGCCGGAGCCCGCGCCGAAGTCCGCCTCAGGGGACAGCCGGACAAACCCATCGTGCGCACAGTGAAACTTGGCGAGGGATATCTCGGACAGAATTCCCGCTGGCTGCACTTCGGACTCGGCAGCGGAGCAGAGATTGAATCGATTAGGGTCGCCTGGTCCGGCGGAAAAAAGGAGGAGATCAAAGACTGCCGCCCTGACACTTTCGTGGCGTTCACGGAGGGGGATCTTTTTCCTCAGATTGCGCCACTCAAGGTGACAGAATCTCCTGTGCAATCCGCTCCGCTCAACCCGCGCCGCGCTGAACTCGCGGGCGCGGTCACTCTGTTTCAGCCCGCCCTTTTTCCTCCGCTGCCTTCTGTCGATCCTAACGGGACACCATGGAGCGTCACCGACACTGCCGGTCCTCTGCTGGTAAACATCTTCGCTTCATGGTGTCCGGACTGCGAAAAGGAACTCACCGCATGGCGCGATGCCGCGGCGCAATTCAAAAGCGCGGGCATCACCCTCACCCTGCTCAGCGCAGACGGACGCGATACCGCCCATGCCACGGGCCCGGCCGAGGCATGGGCATGGGCATGGCTCAAAAAACACAGCATTCCCTTCCCCGCCGGAACACTTACAGAGGAAGCCTTCCGCCGGCTCACCACGGCTCACCGGAATCTGTTTGGAGCCATCGTCGATCTGCCCGTTCCCACCAGTTTTCTCCTCGATGGAAAAGGCCGCGTGACCGCAATCTATCGAGGAGTTGTTAGCGCCGAACGCATCCTTGCCGATGCCGCCCTCGCCGCCAAAGATGATTCCCCCGCACGCACCGCCGCCGCCCTGCCATACAAAGGCCGCTGGCTCCAAGTCCCCGATCCTCCGGACCCTTCCTTCTGGCTCAATGACCTCGCCGCTCAGCGCGCATGGGAGGAAGCTTTCGCCTTCTTCCTGCGCCACACGGCCATCCTGCGGCTGCATAAGGACTTCGCACTCATGGCCGCTTCACTCGGCGGCAGTCTCGCCGCTGCCGGAAAAACCCAGGGCGCCATCACGGCCTACGAAGCGGGCCTGACGAAAACGCCCGACTCTCCCGAAATTCTCAACAACCTCGCCGGCCTCCTCGCCAACGGCCCTGACAAGTCGCTGCAGAATCCCCCCCGCGCCCTTGAGTTGGCGGACAAAGCCAACTCTCTGATCGGCGGCAATAACCCCGCCTTTCTCGACACCCTCGCCTCCGCCCAGGCCGCCACCGGCAACTTCACTTCCGCTTCGGCCACCGCAACGAAGGCTCTCTCCCTCGCCCGCGCCTCTACCACCCAGGCCGCGCTCATTCCTCTTCTCGAAAAAGCCCTCGCCGCCTACAAGACCGGACGCATGCCGCAGTAACCAGACGTTTCAACGGGGCCGGCCAATCGCATGTCTCACCGTTCATGACAATGTCCGGGAATCCCTACTCGCCACCCGCGAGCGTGCCCCCTGTTCCGCAAAGCCGCGGCATGCGCCGGCTTACTTCGGTTTCATACCTTTTGATTATCATTGGTCTCATCTTCACCGGTTACGCAACGACCATTCCCGTTTACACGGATTCCAAAGCTCCCGAACGCCTCTCGGCCGAACTGGGAAACAAGCCCCGCGACACCCGCTTCCGGGAATGGCACGCACAACTGCGCGCTTACGAAACGCCGCACAAACGACTCTCCGATACCGGTCGCGGACTCGTGGCCGCCGGCGCGGGCCTTTGGCTCGCGTGCGGGTTCTGGAGACTTTACCACACCCGCCCGGGAATGCGCAGGGCCGGCACCATTCTTACCCTATGGCTCGCACTGTGGGCCATCCGCATTCCTCTGTCTTACTGGTACTACACCATCCGTTTCGAACGATTCGATTATCCCGTGTGGGGTGACTCCATCGGGATACCGATCATCTCCGAATGTGTGGCGTGGATCGCCGGCGCGGCCCTTTCTTCGCTCGCGCTGGGCGTTCTCCTCAGCCGGCGTCCCCTGCCGGATCGCATTCGTTTTGTGCGGCCCCGCACCGGAGGAAACTGGACGCGCGCAATCTTCCTGTGGGCATGGCTCGCCCTGCTGGGTTTCTGCGTTGTGGAGGGCTTGAGGTACGGCGATGAAGGCATGATCCTGCCGCCCCTCGTCGCAGGAGTGATCCTTCTGGCCTTTCTTGGTGCCCCTGCCGTTAGCACAGCCGAAGAGGAGGGAAGCGCTTGTGCTCCGGCATCGAAACCCGGGCATGATCTTTCTGAATTACCGGGCTCCAATTCCTCTACTTGTTAGATGCCACCATCAGCGCTATCTTTCCTGATGGCGCTCGCAAAAAGAGGAACCCGGAAGGTCACCGTGAACGGCACACGCTACTGCTGGAAAGTTGCTGCGCCGTATGAACCGGATATGAAGCTCGTAGTGCAACGGGACGGAAGTTCCAGGGGGCAGCGCATGGTTACGATGATCGGAGATTATCCATGGCACGGGACCATCATTTCCCCATGGCTCGTGCGCCGTACGATCCTTCGCGCATTGGCAGCAGGATGGCTCCCAAACCTTCCCGGACCGGAACTGGTGTTTCATCTTGCGGGCCGCTTTGAGAAAGGGGACTATCTTCCATTTCGGATGATCGTTCCCATGAACCCGCCCACGGAGCGGCAACGGCGGCGGTTTCAGTTGAAACCCGCAGGCAAATAGAGTCGCAGCCGGCGCCTATTTGAAGGCCCCACTTCCACCTTGCGCCCGGGCGGAATGTGGCCACCATCCGCGCCCCCATGTTTCACAACATCCATCTGAATGAACTCCCCCCCGAGGGGAAGCTCTTCGAGGGCGAATTCCGGAACGATATGTTCGGACTCACCGGAAAGGACGACCCGCGGTTCGTGCCGCCGGTGCGTTTCTCGCTCACGGTGCGCCTGGACGGGCCGGATGTGGTGGTGGAGGGCTCCATCGGGGCGCGGTTTGAACTGGAGTGCGCCCGGTGCGGGCAGTGGTTCCCCATGGACGTGGAATTGGACAATTATTACACCCAGGAGCCGCGGGACGGGCGCTCCACACTGGACTTGACAGGCCAAATCCGGGAAGACATACTCCTCGCCCTTCCCGGCTACCCCCGGTGTGAAGATTCGAACGTCGAAAGCCGGACCTGCCCCGCCAGCGGGAAGTTCCCTGCGGAGAGTGATTATGTCCCACTCGCAGAGGCCGAGACCGAGGGTCCGCAGCACCGCGATGTCTGGGAGGCACTCGACCAGATCAATCCACCCACCGGAGCGCCCCCGCATTCCAAAAATTAATCTCCCACATCACTTCATCCCATGGCCGTACCGAAAAGACGCTCCTCCCGCAGTAAACAGAAAATCCGCGCAATGTCCAAGCGCTGGAAAGCTCCCGGCCTGAAGACCTGCCCGGATTGCAGTGCTGCTGTTCCCTCTCACGTCGCCTGCCCGTCCTGCGGCACCTATCGCGGGCGCAAGGTGTTGAATGTGGCTGAAATCGCCTGATCTTTTCCGATTCCCGCAAACCGCCGGTGCTCCTGCAGCGCCGGCGGTTTTTTCGTGGCGGGACAGGGCGGGTTGCGCGCCGGTGAATTTTGGGTAGCGGGCAACAAACTTTCCCGTGTCCTCCTCCGCGCCCACCACTCACGACGCCCTTGCTGCCCTGGAGCAGTACTTCGGGCACCGGAAGTTTCTGGAGGGTCAGGAGCAAATCATCGCAGCGGTGCTCGGGGGACGGGACACGCTGGCAATCATGCCAACAGGTGGAGGCAAGTCGCTGTGTTATCAATTGCCTGCGCTCATCATGGATGGGGTGACGGTGGTCATCAGTCCGCTGATCGCGCTGATGAAGGATCAGGTGGATGCCCTGGAGCGGCGCGGCATTGCGGCCACGCTGATCAACAGCACACTCAGCCCCGGAGAGCAGCAGGCGCGCATCGAGGCCCTGCGTGAAGGGAAATACCGGCTCGTGTATGTGGCCCCGGAAAGATTCCGGCAGCGGGCCTTCACCGACGCCCTGCGCGCGGCGGACATCGCGCTGCTGGCGGTGGATGAGGCGCACTGTATTTCGCAGTGGGGGCATGATTTTCGCCCTGATTACATGCGGCTGGGTGAATCGCTGGAGCGGCTCGGCCGTCCGCAAGTGGTGGCGTTGACGGCTACCGCCACGCCGGAGGTGCGTGCGGATATCACGCGGCAGTTGGCTTTGCGCGATCCGTTCCAGTGTGTCAGCGGATTTGCGCGGCCCAATCTCAGTCTCAACGTCACCTCCTGCGCAAGAAAGCAGGACAAGTTCGACCGCCTCCGCGCCGTGGTAAATGAATACCGAACGGGCATCGTCTATTGCGCCACACGGGCGAAGGTGGAGGACGTGACGGCGGAACTGAAGTCCTGGCGCGTCAATGCCATCGCCTATCACGGCGGCATGCAGGAGCATGAGCGCACCAGTGTGCAGGAGGAGTTCATCAGCAAACGGGCGGCCATCGCGGTGGCGACCAATGCCTTCGGCATGGGGATCGACCGTCCGGATGTTCGCTTCGTCGTTCACTTCGAAATCCCGGGCAGTCTCGAGGCCTACTATCAGGAGGCCGGGCGCGCCGGACGCGACGGCGAACCGGGCTGGTGTGAGTTGTTGTTCAATTACGCGGACACGCGCACACAGGAGTTTTTCATCGAGGGAAGCAATCCGGGTTATGAAACCATCTGCGATATCTATCAAACATTGCTGAATCGCCGTGACGCTGCGAATCGCGTGCTGTGCAGCATCGAGCAGCTCGCCGAATACGCCGCCGTCAAAAATGACATGGCGGTGAGCAGCGCCCTGAGCGTCCTCGGCCGGCAGCGCTACATCCGCCGCTTCGATGTGCCGGGGAAACGCATTCGCGGCACGGAAATTCTTCAGCCTCAGGTTGGCGCTGATCAACTCGATCTCGATCGCGCCGCCCTGGAGGAAAAGGAGCGCCGCGACTGGGACAAGTTGAAACGCATCACCGAGTGGGCCTATGCCGCCACTTGCCGGCAGTCGGGAATCCTGACTTATTTCGGCGAACAGAATGCGGGCGACTGCGGCAACTGCGACTATTGCCGGCGCCAGTCCGAACGAAGAGGCGCGCGGCTTCTCACCGACCTGGAAATGCAGACCGTGCGCAAGGCCCTGAGCGGCGTCGCCCGGTGCTGCTATCGCAACGGCAGCAAATGGGAGGGCCGCTACGGGCGTGCCCGCATCGCCGGCATGCTGACGGGCAGCCGCAGCAAGGAAATTCTCAGCGCCCGTCTCGATGAGTTGAGCACCTACGGGCTGCTGAAGGAGGAGGGCGCGGCGTTTGTGCAGTCTCTCCTGCGTGAACTGGAAGCCGCGGGACTTCTGGCATTGAGCGGAGGCGACTATCCGCTGCTGAGCCTAACGGAACGCGGGGCGGCCATCATGAAATCCGGCGGTTCTTTGCAACTCAATATGCCCGCCGCCACCTCCATGGTCCACCCGCGCGGAAACGCCAAAACAGAGCCGGACGTGGAACTCACGGAGGTTGGATTCGATGAAGCCCTCTACAAAAAACTGCGCGAGCTCCGCAGCACCCTCGCAGACCGCGACAGCGTGCCCTCTTACGTAGTCTTCAGCAATCAAACGCTGGAATTTCTTACCCGGCTGCGGCCAACCACCGCCGCAGCCGCTCTGCGCATCCGCGGCATTGGAGAGAGGAAGGCGGAGAGATACCTTGAGCCGTTTCTGGAAGTGATACGAAAACACCGGCATTGAACTGCGCTTGCCAGCACAGCCTCCCATCCCAATGTCGGGCGCATGAAATATGCGATCTGCAATGAAACGTGGGGCGGCGTCGAGGCGGACTTTGCCGAAGTCTGCGATCGCATTGCGGCGGCGGATTACACCGGAGTGGAGATCGCACCGTTTACACTGGCGGAGAATCCCGCCGATCTCACGGAGGCGGATGCAGAACGCATCGGAAGCATCGCACGAGCTGCGGGGCTCGAAGTCGTGGGGCTCCACTGGCTGCTGGTGAAGCCGCCAGGCTTTCACCTCACCACCACAGATGCCGCTGTTCGGAAGGCTACCGCGGCCTTCGCGTCACATTTGGCGAGGCTGTGTGCGGCGATGGGAGGAAAGATCATGATCTGGGGAAGCCCCAAACAGCGAAATCTGGAGCCTGACTGGAAATGGGAGGACGCTGCGGCGCGCGCCGCCGAATGCCTGCGCACCGTTGCACAAGCCGCCGGTGAGGTTGGCGTCACGCTGGCCATGGAACCGCTGGGAAGAAAGGAAACGAACTTTCTCAATACCGCCGCAGAAACCATTCGCCTCATCGAATTGGTGGATCATCCAGCCTGCCGCCTGCACCTCGATGTAAAGGCGATGAGCGATGAACCGACGTCCATTCCTGACATTATCCGCGCCAGCCGGGACTATACCGTCCATTTCCACGCCAACGATCCCAACCTGCGCGGTCCAGGTATGGGTGAGGTAAAGTATGAGCCCATAGCCGCGGCACTGAAGGAAACCGGTTATAACGGATGGGTCTCTGTGGAGGTCTTCGATTACACGCCGGATGCGGATACGATTGCCCGCGAGAGCCGGAAATATCTGCGCGGGGTATTTGGGGATTGCTAAAGGACTGGTCGGCGTGCCATTGACCTTTCCCGGGCCAGTGCCAATTTATGGCAAATCCGGCATCTGTCATGACCATCACTTTGCCATCTGAGGAAGCGGGGATTCTTAGTCGTCTTGTCGCCGCGGGCCGCTACGCTACCCGCGAGGCGGCACTGGCGGAGGCAGTGCGGCGTCTGGAGAATGAGGACAACGAATCTGTGTTTGTTACGGAACCGCTCAGCGCCGCCGAGGCGGATGAGGTGTATTCCGTCGATGAACCCTGGGAGTCCGTAGAGCGTGCAATCGCGGGGCAGGCGCGACCCGAAGCATGAGGCCGTGGGAAATCCGGACTTACGCTTTCCCCGGTGCCGGTGAGCATCCGGCTGTGATCGTGTCACACACACTGCGTGTTGAACGCAAAGAAACGGTCGAAATTCTCCTCTGCACCACTCTGCGCCCTGGAGTAACTCCCGGACCGCACGAGGTCGTGCTCAACGGTGCCGACGGATTGGATTGGAGCACGGTGTGCCGGTGTGATCTCATTTACTCAATACCGAAAGCTCATCTCACGGCGTTGCGCGGTTGCGTCTCACCGCCCCGCAGGAGAGACATTGTTCGCAAAATCATCGCCAGCCACGGCTGGGTGTGATTGTTGGGCGCGACTTCCGGCAGCCGCAGGAAATTCTTTACCGCGCGGGATGCGTTTGGCAGGGTGGAGAAATATTCCCCCATGCCTTCCTCCATTTCCCAATTTCTGAGCCGCGAAGCCACTGTGGCCAAACCTGGCTACAGCCGCTGGCTGGTGCCGCCGGCGGCCATCGCGGTGCACATGTGTATCGGTCAGGTGTATGCGTTCAGTGTGTTTAACAAGCCCCTCGCGGCGGAGTTGGGCGCGCTCGTTTCCAGTGTGCAGTGGGCGTATTCGATCGCGCTGATCATGCTTGGCCTTTCCGCGGCGGTGTTTGGAAAATGGGTGGAGCGCAGCGGGCCCAGGAAAACCATGACAGCTTCGTGGGCTTGTTTTTGCGGTGGTCTGCTGCTGGCAGCGCTCGGCGTGCAATTCAAGTCGCTGACGCTGATCTTATTTGGTTATGGATTTGTGGGCGGCATCGGGCTGGGGCTCGGATATATTTCACCGGTATCCACGCTGGTGAAGTGGTTTCCCGACCGGCCCGGCATGGCCACAGGCATGGCAATCATGGGATTCGGAGGCGGCGCGCTCATTGGTTCACCGCTCGCACAGGAATTGATGAAGCACTTTGCGAATGGAACAGACACCGGCGCGCGATCCGCCCTTTTTACCATGGCGGCGATCTATACGGTCTTCATGCTTTTCGGGGCTGCACTGGTGCGTGTTCCCGCGGCGGATTGGAAGCCGGAGGGCTGGGTGCCAAAGACTAATGGCAGCCGCATGATCACCACCGCCAGCGTGGCGGTGGACACCGCATGGAAGACGCCGCAATTCTGGTTCCTATGGGTGGTGCTGTGTATGAATGTGAGTGCGGGCATTGGCGTGTTGGGCCGGGCGTCGGACATGTTTCAGGATATGTTTTACGGAACGGCAGGCTCTGAGGCGCAAAAGGCGGCGAATGCGGCCATTGGCGCCGGGTTTGCCGGGCTGCTTTCCATCTTCAACATGGGCGGGCGGTTTGTGTGGTCGTCAGTTTCAGATAAGACCGGTCGAAAACAGGTGTATTGCATTTACTTCATTCTCGGAGCGGTGCTTTACGCGCTGCTTCCGTGGGCGCAGCAGACTCAAAGCAAGGTGCTCTTCGTCTGCCTGACAGCGGTTATCATCAGCATGTATGGGGGCGGTTTCGCCACCATCCCGGCGTATTTGAAGGACATGTTCGGCACGTATCAGGTAGGGGCCATTCACGGACGTCTCATCACCTCGTGGAGTATGGCGGCGGTGATCGGGCCATTGCTGATCAATGGACTCTACGATCAGCGCGTCGCCGCCGGCATACCCAAAGCTGAAGCGTACAACAACACGTTTTACCTCATGTGCGGCCTGCTGGCGGTGGGACTCATCGCGAATCTGCTGGTGCGCCCCGTTCACGAGCAGCATCATGAGAAGTCCGCGGCCTGAGATCACCCCCCTTTCCTTTCATGCACATACTGAAGCTCCTTCTCGCCTGGCTTTTGGCCGTCCTCCCGCTCGGCTGGGGTGTGTCCAAGACCATCGCTAAACTGGAACCGCTTTTTACCGGTGAGCACAAAACCGGCACCGGCTCCACGAAGCCCTGAACAGAACACCCGGAGTGTTTTGAACGCACTGCTGGGGGGCGAGTCTATATCCGCGCGCGTCAACCAAACGCGCTGATAAGCCTATGAAAGTGATTTATCTCGCCCTCCTTCTGCTGACTATTGGTTTCACAACAGGGTCGGAAGCCGCGCCGGAGACCAAACCGGCGCCACCTGGCATCAAAGAGGTGGAGGGATGGTTGACGAAGGACACCATCATCAAAATCCGCGACTCGGTCACTCTTCCTTTCCGAGCATCCATCACGCCTGAATGGAAGAAGGAGCTCGAGAAAGAACTTTCCTCCCTGGCTCAGATCGGCAACGTCGATTCCATTGATTTGCTGCTGGTGGTCGACGCTATAGCCCGTCCGGGCGATTTTGATGCAGCGCCGGTGTGGAAGGAGTGCCTGAAGTCAACGCAACCGCACATACGATTCATGGCTTCGGCATGCCTGACAAATATTTATGGCGCAAGGCTGTGGTTTCGCGGATTCGACCATGAAGCAGACCCAGCGTCGAAGACAGGCGTCCGGGAAAGAAAACGTTTTTTGGACCTGCTCGCGGCAAAGGAACCTCCGCCCCTTCAGGCCAGCCGGAACCCGGGTCTTAAAGAAGTGGAGGCATGGATAACAAAAGAGAGAATTCAGAAAATCTGCGAAGCGTGTGAGCGCCCGTTTCCGGTGATCGGCTCCGGACAGACATTTGAAATCGGCGGAGAATGGATCGGAGAAGGTGATCTGATGCAGGTGGCACGGGCAATTGCGGTGCCGGAGGACTGGCACGATGTTCCGATGTGGGAGGCGGCTCTGATGTCGAGCAACTCAGGCATCCGGTTTCTTGCCTTTCGATGCCTCCTCGCCATTCACCGTGAAGAAACCAACGCGCAGGCGTTCCGATATCACTGGGATCCCCAAGCGGCGGGAAAGTCCGGGCGCGAGCAATTCCTGAAAGACCTCGCCGCCGCCAAAGCCAGGCTGCTGGAGAAAGAGAAGGAGAGATAAACCGGATATACCGGTTGCCCGCGGGACACCGTTGCGCTCCGCTCGCGGCTTTGTGTTACCTGCCATTCTAGCCGCCGTTTTCTTTGCGCTCAGCGCTGTCGTCAGTCAGCGCTCGGCGCGCATTTTCGGGCCAGTGCAGGCGAATTGTTATCGCATGTGCATCGCGTGCGCGGCATTGGGATTAATCACGCTCTGCGTGGACGCGGCGCGGGGAGCGTCGTCGCTGCACGGGGAATTGTTCGGGCGGTATTTTGTGAGCGGGCTGGTGGGATTCGGCATTGGCGACATTGCGCTGTTTTTGGCCTATGCGCGGCTGGGGTCGAGACTGACAATTTTGATCAACTGGTGTGCGGCCTCACTGTGCGCGCCGCTGGGGGACCTGTGGATGCGGGGACACAAATTGCCGCTGCCGCAGGGGCTCGGAGTGGCGGCGATCATGTGCGGACTCGTAGTGGCGCTCTGGCCAGAGGGGGAAGGCAAGCGGCGGCACCCACCGGCCGGAGTGTTCTTCGCCATCATCGCCGGCCTCGGCATGGCGGTGGGCACGGTCATCAGCACGCAGGCGAACGACGTGGCGCACAGCATGGGACTCGAAGTGCATGGAGCCAGTCAGGCTTTTCAGCGCGTGACGGCGGGTGTCATCATGGCGGTCATCGCGCTCGTGTGTGTAAAGAAATACCTGCCACCCCGCCGTGCCGAAGACCTCAAGAAGAAATGGGAACACAAGCCGTTCTGGCTCATCAGCACGGCACTGCTGGGCCCTGTGATCGGCGTGAGCTGCTACCAGTGGGCGCAACTGGAGCTTGGCAGCAGCGCCATCGTGGTGGCGATTGCGGCCACCAGCACGCTTCTCGTCATCCCTCTGGCGCGTATGATGGAGAAGGACACGCCCGGCTTCCGGCAGTCCGTCGGCACCTTGCTGGCGGTTGCAGGAGTCATCGTGATCAAGCTTTATTCCTGAATCCGTGCTTCGTGAAAGACCAGACCTTAACGCCCGTCTCCGCGACGTGCCGCATCAGCCCGGCGTGTATCTCATGCACGACCGGCTGAGCCGCGTCATTTACGTGGGCAAGGCAAAGGACCTGCGGCGGCGGCTGAGCAATTACTTCCAGCCCGCGCGCAGCAGTCTGGTGGATTTGAAGACGCGCGCACTCATCCGAAGCATCTGGCACTTCGAGTATCACGTGGTGCGCAATGAGCCGGAGTCACTGCTGCTGGAGCAAAAGCTCATCAAGGAATACCGCCCGAAGTACAATGTCAGTTTCCGCGACGATAAACGCTTTCTCCTGCTCAAAATAAATGTGGACGAGCCCTGGCCCCGCTTCCACCTAACGAGAATGCGCAAGGATGATGGCGCGCGTTATTTCGGCCCGTTCGCTCACAGCGGCAGCCTGCGGGCCATCCTGGGATGGATGCAGCGGCAGTTCGGCCTGCGCGCCTGCCGCCCGCTGGAGCCGAACGAAAACGACTACCGGCATTGCAGCAACGACATTATCCGGAACTGCTCCGCGCCGTGCATGGGCCGCATCACGCGGTCGGAGTATCTGCAGCGGGTACAGCAGGCCTGCGATTTTCTGGACGGCAGGGCCAAAGAGCACCTGAAAGAGGTGGAGGCCGAAATGATGAAGGCGGCGGAGGACCTCGACTTCGAACGCGCCGCGGACCTGCGCGACATGCTGATCGATTTCAAAAAGACCGTCACCCCCGCCCGCCGCTTCACCCGACGGCGGGGAGTGCCAGGCGCGGCCATCAATCCGCAGGACGATGTGAAGGAACTCGGTGAAGTGCTGCAACTGGATCGCCCGCCTGCGGTCATGGAGTGCTTCGACATTTCCAACATCTCGTCGAATCACATCGTCGCCAGCATGGTGCGTTTTAAGGACGGCATGCCGGACAGTGCGAATTACCGCCGCTACCGCATCCGCACCGTGAAGGGACAGAACGATTTCGCCTCCATGTCGGAAGTGGTGAGGCGGCGCTACAGCCGTATCCTTCTGGAGGGCCGCGACCGAATGGGAGACGACGCTGCCGTTTCCCAGGAGGACCCGCTGGAAGCCATGCGGCGACTGGAATCGACGGACGATAGACAGGAAAGCAGCAACAAGCCATTTGTTAGGCTCCCGGACCTCGTCATCGTGGATGGCGGCAAAGGCCAGCTTTCCAGCGCATGCGAGGAACTGCAGCGCCTTGGCCTGCACGGCCTGCCGGTGATCGGCCTCGCCAAGGAGCGCGAGGAGGTCTTCTTCCCTGACAAAGCCGAGCCGCTGGTGCTGCCGCACACCATGGGCGCCCTGCGTCTGCTCCAGCGTATCCGCGATGAAGCGCACCGCTGGGCGAATGGCTACCACCAACTCCTCATGAAACGGCGTGTGGAGGAAAGCGTCCTCGACGACATCCCGGGCATTTCCGAGAATCGGAAAGCGGCTCTGTTAAAAGAGTTTGGCTCCGTGGCACGGCTCAGGAAACAGACACCGGAGGCACTGACGGCAGTGCCCGGCATCAGCAAGCGGCTGGCGGCTTCCGTGCTGGACTGGCTGGAGACACACTAACCGTCTTTCTTTACCGGTCACCTTCCAGCTCCGCGAGCCTGCGGCGAAGCCGGGCCTTTTCCTCCTCCACGGATTCATTGGCGTGAAACGCAGGGCGCGGATCCTCGATGACTTCGTCGTTCGTGAGATAGACTCCGCTGAACACCGAAGTCTTCACATGAGCGCGATGCACAGCGCCGGCATTGTCGCGATACACGATCGCATAAATCCGCGAGTCCTTTTCCCCAAACCAGCCGGGGCCGAAAGGAGCCCAACTGCAATCCAGCAATTCCCCGCCAATGGATTGAATATACCTCTCGACTCTGGAGTTATCGAACGATCCGGCAATGACCCGGATGATGATACCCAGCACGATGACACCAAGGATGGCCAAAGGGATTTCCACAGCAACGATGTTGGACGAAACTGACGCGAACCTGACACAACCCCGGCCTCCCACCATTACAAAAAGTCGCCGTGTTTCCCACCGGAACGCCTTGCCAGCGGGCGGGAGAATGGTAAAACCGGAGCGGCGCGCCTGAGCGTGCCCCTCTTTTTCCAACCACTGCAACCCACTCCCATGCCCAAGATCAAAAAAGCCATCAACAACCCTAACGACTGCGCCGCCGAACTGCTCGACGGACTGGTGGAAGCCTATGACGGCGAGTGCAAAAAGGTGGGCCGCGGCTGCATCGTGAAGACGAACATCCCCGACGGAAAAGTCGCCCTCCTCGTGGGCGGCGGCAGCGGGCACGAGCCGATCTATCATGGGCTCGTGGGACACAATCTCGCGGACGGCGCGGCCTGCGGTGACATTTTTGCGGCTCCACCTCCGGACATCGTGCTGGAAGGCACGCAGGCCGTAAATCGCGGCAAGGGCGTGCTCTATCTCTATGGCAATTACGCCGGCGACGTGATGAACTTTGACATGGGTGCAGAGCTGGCCGCCGAGGAAGGCATCACGGTGAAAACGGTACTCATCTGGGATGATGTGGCCAGCGCGCCCCCGGACCGCAAACATGACCGCCGCGGCATCGCGGGACTGGTGCCCATCGTAAAGCTTGCGGGCGCTGCCGCCACAGTGGCGGACAGTCTCGATGAACTGGAGCGCATCACGCTGAAGGCGCGCGACAACACCCGCTCCGTCGGCATCAGCATGGCGCCCGGCAGCATTCCCGCCACGGGCCTGCCGACGTTCGACCTCGGCGAAGATGAGATCGGTCTC
>DASZQB010000107.1:0-109734 GCA_035550135.1 Verrucomicrobiales bacterium | reverse complement strand
TGCGCTCGAAGCGCAAATTCGGTTCTTGTTTCCATCAGATTTTTGGGTTGCCACGGCATAGTCCCCCGGCCTTACACCGGCGCACCACGTGTAAACCATGTCCTGAACCTAAGTGTAAACTATGTCCTGAACCTGCACCGGGGCGCAAAGGCAGTGGGCCGGCGCGTGTGACGAGAAGGTGACGGGTGCATCGGGATGCAGATCGCCATGGAGACGCCGGGCGACGACGAGGGCGCTGACCTTCGTTGTTATTCCGAAACGCCCGCCGGGTGTGAAGAAAGGGCGCTTGCGGCGGGGGCCGTGCGGAGGGCGCGGGATGTGACCGGAGGACGAATGATGGCATAACAAACTTCGGTGATTAACACCCCTGTTTGTCAAATGATTCGTGATGGAAAAGCGCAGTGAACCACGCGGAAGTGAGACTGAAACGGAGGTAAAATACGGTGTATCTCTGCTCCTTCGCTGCAATGCGCTGCCAAAAGGCGCAATGCCTCCGCATTAAGGGCCAAGGGGGAATGTCGCTGAGATAATAAGGCGGGATGTCGTTGCAGAACGAATGCCCTCTTGATAGGGCCACCACACTGTGGTGGAGGTTCTTCCCTCAATTTACCCGGGGTTCACTGCGTTCACCCCGGGCTACTAACAGGGAACCGCGCTGCGGTTCGGTGAAAGGATCACCGGTCAACGGCGCTATCTTAGAGTCATTAGGGCCAAGGGTTATCCATGGCGACGGATATGGGTTGTTATTCTCCGGCAAATCCGGATAGTGTGAAATGATCGACAGAAGTGCGTTCCGCAGGATCACTCCCGCTGCTCTTTGGCCGTGGTTTCCCCCTGGAGCAGTTCTCATAGACGAGAACTTAGTCTGGAGACACGAGGACGGCAGCGGCCTGTTGCGGGGGAAACGGACAGGAAAACAATTGGTGCTCCTTCAGGGCGAGGCGGTGATGGACAATGATCCGGCGAAGGAAACCCGGATGCTCGGCCGGGTTTTGTCCCTGTTGAAGCTTCCGTTGCAACCGTGGGCTGCATTCGGCGAAACAATCGAGGTCTTCGAGCGACTCTGCCCGCGCCTCATGTGGGGCCTAACGCCTCGAGGCGAAGGGAAACCGAACGCCCCCGGATTGTGGAACCGAACTTTGCTCGCCCTGCGCAACGGCCTCTATATCGAAGTGCGTTTTTGGCAGGACCGGCTGGACGACATAATCGTGCTGGACGTTGATCTCTGGTTCCTGAACACTGACGTAACAGCCTGGGAGGAGGCTTGGGAAGCCGCCGCCAGGGAAAATAAGCTCGCGGATTTTTACGCGAGCTTATTGCCCATCTTTATGGACAATTCCGTGAGCGCGAAGCCTTCGACCATTGAATGGAGCCGGGGTTTCGGCCCCCCAGGGCTGAAACGGCCGTGCAGACCTGAGTCCTTGCAAGGGTTGAATGGAGGAGACTTCAAAGCATCAAGCGTTAACAATGGCTAGGATTTCGGCAGTTGAGATTACGGTTCCCCATCGGCAAAAGGGCGGACCGCATTTGCTAATGTGGCACCCTCGGAGCAAACAACGGACATGTTTGCGACGTTGTTGGGCGGCGTGTCTGTTTTGTCGCCCCTGCCGGGGCTCTGATCTTTTTCTTTTGCTTTTCCGGGGTTCCGTTCGTTCCTCACTCCACCCCCGGCTACCATCCTGCTGGGCCTCCGGCCCGCGTTTTGGTTGCGGTTTCGGAAAGGGAGTAAGAGTATGAGTAAGGTGATGCCGGAAGGGCGGAGTTCTGTTGCGCGGAGGCGAGGGGGTCTTAAATAACGGGACAGTTCCCTTTGTTACGAATTCATGGCTCTTACCGGGTTTCCGATCAATCTCAGTCTGCCTGATCTTTGGCAGCAGGAGGCGGTGCGTTATTTGAAGGCGGGACGCGATGTGATTGTGGATGCGCCGACGGGGGCGGGGAAGACGCACGTTTTTGAACTGCTGGTGGATGGCGGGATGCGCGGGCAGGCGATTTACACGGTGCCGACGCGGGCGCTGGCGAATGACAAGCGGCTGGAATGGCAGCGGAAGGGATGGAATGTGGGGATCGTTACGGGTGATCTTTCGGAGAATGCGAATGCGCCGGTGGTGGTGGCGACGCTGGAGACGCAGCGGGAAAAGCTGCTGCGCGGCGAAGGGCCGGCGCTGCTGGTGATCGACGAGTATCAGATGATTTCAGATCCGGTGCGCGGGCTGGCTTATGAGCTGGCGATGGTGCTGGCGCCGATCGATACGCGGCTGCTGCTGCTGAGCGGCAGCGTGGGCAATGCGCGGGATGTGGCGGAGTGGCTGCGGCGGCTCGGGAGGCCGGTGGAACTGGTGTCCACGGCGACGCGTCCGGTGCCGCTGGAGGAAATGCCGGTGGAGCAACTCCCGCGGCGCGCACCGAAGAAGCTCACCGGATTCTGGCCACGGCTGGCGGCAGAGGTGCTGATGTCGGGGCTGGGGCCGCTGCTGATTTTTGCACCGCAGCGAAAGGAGGCGGAGAAAATTGCGCGGCAGATTGCGTCGTCAGTGCCGACGCCCGACCTGCTTCCCCTAACAAGAGAGCAGGAGCAACTGCTGGGAGTGCAGTACACGTCGCTGCTGCAGCAGCGGGTGGCAATTCACCACAGCGGGATGAGTTATCAGCAGCGTGCCGGGATCATCGAGCCGCTGGCAAAGGCGGGACAACTCCGCGTGGTAGTGTCCACGACGGGACTGGCGGCGGGGATCAATTTTTCCATGCGTTCGGTGACGGTGACGGATTCGCGCATTTTCGACGGCCAGCGGGAGCGCGATCTTGCTCCGGATGAACTGCTGCAAATGTTCGGACGCGCCGGAAGACGGGGGTTGGACGAGGTTGGCTATGTGATTTGCACGACACGAAGCCCGCGGTTGAGCGAGGCGAACCAGCGATTTTTGCGCCGCAGCAATCAACTCGACTGGCCGACGCTGCTGCGCATCATGTACCGGGCGGCGCTGCGCGGGGAACCGCCCTTCGAGGCCGCGGCGAAATTGTGTGAGGCGCTCTTCAGCAAACAAAAGCTGCTGCTCGGATTTGAAGCGTCCAGCGGCGAAACTCAGCCGACAGAGGGTCCTCAAGCGGAAACGACGCGGGCGGATCAGAATACGCTCTTCGGCCTGCGGCCGACGCGGACGGAAATCCTGAATTCCCGCGGCGAATGGGAGATCAAAAAGCGCGACCGCGTGACCACGCATCCGCTGGGCGCGGCGTGGATTCATTACAAGAACCATCTCGATCCCGCGCTGGAGGCCTATCATTTTGTGGCGACGGCGTTTCCGATCGGGCGGGTGTGCCGGCTCCAGGCGGGGGGACGCAGCATTTACGGGAAAGAGATCGCCATGGGGATCGAGCGCACGCCGCGACGGTTTGCACTAACCAAAAACATCCGTCAGGTGACGGGACTGCCGGCGAACAAGGAATACAGTCTGGATCAACTCGACGATGCGGTGGTGCCGCTGCTGATGCCGCATCTGCTCGGCGCGAAGGTGAGCGGCATGGTGCAACGGCAGGAGATCCTGATGATGCAGCTTGATTTTTCGCAGGTGTCGTGGCCGGTGTATGAGGACCGTTATGGAATCGCGCTGGTGGAGCCGGATGAGCGCATTTCCGCCATCGAGCACCAGACGAGCATCAGCAGCGGCGGAGGGCCTGCCAAGATGGCCGCGGGAAACACGGCGGTGTATGCGTGGCGCAAGCTGGGTCTCATCGAGGAGGATGGCACGCCCACGCGCCGGGGAGTGGTTTTCAGTTGCTTTCACGGCGGCGAGGGACTGGCGATTGCGGCGGCACTGGAGGATGAGTCCTATCCGCTGGACGAACTGGTATGGCATCTGGCGAATCTGCGCGGGGGTTATCAATTCCACGATGCGGCGGAAAGCTGCGGCAGTGAGCGGCTGGCATTCATTTGCCTCGAGGCGTATGGCGCGGCGAACTACGAGGGGTATCTGCAGGCGGGGCTGCCGGCGGGTTATGGTGAAGGGACGGCGGAGATTATCGAGGGGTGGCTATATCCATCGCGCTCGAAACATGAGCCTGCGGCGCATTTGGGGGAAGGGGATATCGAGCGTGCGTTTACGGAATGGCTGAGTTTGCTGCGCCAGATCATTCACGCGCCGGAGATCGAGTGGGACCGGTGGGAGCGTCTGAAGAATGTGTGCCGCGCGGAGTTGAAGGACCGGGAAAAGCTGCTGCCGAGCCGGGAACTTCCCTCCGTGCCGGCGGCTCAACTAACGCATCAGCCGGTGCATCATTTGGTGGCGGTGCAGTGAGCGGGAAAATCGTTGACGGCAGAGGGCGGGAGGCAATGCTTGGGATCACCATGAAATCATTTCCACCGGCGGCTGCAATGCTTGTTTCCATTCTGCTTCAGGGCTGCGCAGAGTATCATCCTGGGCCGCCCACTCCTCCGGAGCAGCCTCCAGGCGCGCCCGGATGGCCGGGCCGGGGCGAGGCAGGGTTTGACGGAATCCTGGAAAGTCCGGGCGGGAGCCGTTTGCGATACCAGGACAATCACGGGCGATACACGATAACGCTTTTTCCGGGAGGGCGGTACCGGTTTGTTAGCATTTCGCAGAATGAAACGATGGCGGATACGACCGAGGGAAGATGGTCGTGGGAGCGGACGGGGTTCAACCGGGGTGAGTTGACGATTGGAGGGGATACGTGGAACTTGCGATTTGTCTCGCCGCAGCGGGCGGAGGCGACGACGGATGGGGATGTGAGGCCGTATTTTTTCTCGTTTGAGAGGTTGTAGATGGCAGGAGGGAGTTTGTATGATTCAGGGGATGTTAGGGACGTCTGACGCGCCATGCGCATTGGGCAACCACGCTGTGGTTGAAGAAGCACACGTTGCATTACCCGGGGTTCGCTGCGTTCACCCCGGGCTATTCATGGGGGAACCGCGCTGCGGTTCGTCGGGGAATTGCAGCGAAGGCCGTTACGGCAATCCCAGCATGACAGGTGGCTAGCTATGAAACGTCCTCCCATATTCATTGCGGGGTGCGGATACGTGGGGCAGGCGCTGGCATTGCAGGCGATCGGGAAGGGAATGGAGGTGGCGGGGATTTGCCGGAGTGGGGAGTCGGCTCGGGTGGTGGAGGAGGCGGGGATACCGGTTAGGATTGCGGATTTGGCGGATGTGGTGTCGTTGGAGAGGATTGCGAAGGAATGGCCGCGGGATACGGCGGTGGTGCATTGTGCGGCGGGCGGGCGGGGAGGGGGAGCGGAGGTGTATAGGACGGTGTATTTGGAAGGGATGCGGAATTTGCGCCGGGCGTTTCCGGAGGCGTCGCGGTGGCTGTTCACCTCCAGCACGAGTGTGTATGCGCAGACGGACGGATCGGTGGTCACGGAGGAGTCTCCGGCGGAGCCGGATCGGGAGACAGGGCGTATTCTAAGGCAAACGGAGGAGGAGACGCTCGCGGATGGCGGGATGGTGGTGAGGCTGGCGGGGATTTACGGGCCGGGAAGATCAGTGCTGCTGCGGAATTTCCTGACCGGGGAGGCGGTGATCGATGTGCGGACGGAGCCGCCGGCAACGCCGGACGGGCGGTGGGTGAATCAGATCCACCGGGAGGATGCGGCGGCCGCGCTGCTTTTTCTCCTAACGGATGAACAGGTCCGCGGGGGAATGATTTACAATACGGTGGATAGTACGCCGATGCTGCAGCGCACGATTTATGCTGAGTTGGCGCGGCGCTTTGCGAGGCCGTTGCCGGCGGAGGTGCCGCCGGATGCTTCGCGGAAACGCGGATGGACGCATAAGCGCGTGGACGCCGCGCGGCTGAGGTGCTGCGGGTGGAGTCCGCGTTTTCCGTCGTGGTTCGACGCGCTGGATGGAGATGAGGCGCTGGTGCCTTCGGTGCTGGCGCAGTTGGAGTAACGTTCAGAACCAGCTGCGGCCTGCTCGGATGCAGGTTATCCGGAGGAAAAACCTGCACCACTTTATTGCGCGCGTGGAGGAACCAGCCTTGTCGTGCGGATCAGGTCCGGTGGATGTCAAATCATGCGGCTGAGGCGGCGGCGCAGGAGGTCGAGGGCGGTTTGGGCGGCCATGTTTTTGAAGCCTTCGCGCTCCATGCGGAAGATGTGGTGTTCGATCACAGGCTCCGGATTCGCTTTGGAGGCGAGAGCGATATAGACGGTGCCGACGGGTTTGCGCTCGCTGCCGCCGCCGGGGCCGGCGATGCCGGTGAGAGCGAGGGCGTGGTCGGCGTTACTAACCGTTAGGCATCCGGTGGCCATGGCGGCGGCGACCTGACGGCTGACGGCGCCGTGTTCGGCGAGGAGAGGCTCCGGGACGCCGAGGATTTCGGATTTGGCGTCGTTGGCGTAGGTGATGAAGGAGCGGTTCAGGACATTGGACGCGCCGGGAACGTTGGTAATGCGATGGACGACGCAGCCGCCGGTGCAGGACTCGGCGGTGGAAACCGTCTGGCCCAATCTTGTCAGGAGATCCACCACGACATTTTCGAGGGCCACGTCCTCCGCGGCGAAATACTGCTGGGGAAAGGCTGCGGCGATAATGGCCTCTGATTGTGCGAGCTGCACCGGCGTGCCGATGACGCGGACGATGACTTCGCCGGGACGCGCGCAGTAGCCGAGTTCGATATCGCCGAGCGAAAGGAGAGGCTCCTCCACGGTGGTGGAAACCTGGGTTTCGCCGAGGCCGCTGAGTTTGAAGTTTTTCATTTCCCTCTTCGCAGCATCGCCGGTGAGGCGGCGCAGGATGGGAACGGTGTGGTCCGTGAACATGGGCATCAATTCCCGCGGCGGGCCTGGCAGGAGAATGATGTGCGGCGAGAGAGCGCCGGCTGCCTCTGCAACCGGCAGCGGTGGAAAGTAAAGTCCGGGAGCGGTGCCGTAGTTGTTAGGAAGGACGGTGGAGCCGGCCGGCACCATGACCTGGCGTCGGGTGTGGGGATTCATCTCGCGTTTTCGCGTGGCGAGGAAGGCGCGGATGTGTTCGTAAATTTCCGCATCCTCCTCCAGCGGCAGGCCGAGGAGCGAGGCGGTGATTTCCCGCGTGATATCATCGCTGGTGGGGCCAAGGCCACCGGTGACGATGACGATGTCCGCGCGGCCCACGGTTTCCAGCAGGGCCTGGCGAATGATGTCGCCATCGGGAATGGCGAGTTGCCGCTCGATGCGCAGACCGAGGGGGAAAAGATTCTCGCCGAGCCACGAAAGGTGGGTGTTGAGGGTGCTGCCGAGGAGGAGTTCCGTGCCGGTATTGATGAGTTCGAGGCGCATGAATTGAGGGAGAATTCCATCGGGACGCGACAAAGCAAACGGCTTCGGAATCGTGCATTTTGCCATCGCAATCCGGTGGCGTTGGGTGAGAATCCGGGAGAATCGCCCGATCAAGGCGCGTGGAAGGCTTCCTGCACCAACAAGTGTTTCAGACAATTGATTTTCAAATCTTTTGAATACCCGGCGAATGCCGCCGTCGAACTCAACATTGATCCCCATAATATTATGAAACGACCCATGAGAATCTTTTTGCCGATTCTCGCCTCGCCTGCACTTTTGCTGGCGGTGGCGGGATCGGCGCTGTTGTCTCCGTTGACCGTGCGACCGGCCGTGGCGCAGGAAGCGCCCGCGGAGGAAGGTGCTGAAGTGCTGACGCGCGGTCCGGTGCATGAGGCTTTTGCAGAGACGATCGTATTCAAGCCGACGAAGGGTATCTTGATTTCCAAGGCCCCGCCCGCGGTGATCGAGGAACTTCCGCCGGACCAGCGTCCGGATGGCGACAATGTCGTGTGGATTCCGGGCTATTGGGCCTGGGATGACGAAGCGGATGATTTCCTCTGGGTGAGCGGCATCTGGAGAAATGTGCCTCCAGGGCGGCAGTGGATTCCGGGAGACTGGCGGGAAGTCGGGTCGCAATATCAATGGGTTTCCGGCTACTGGGGCGATGCGGAGGCGGACGAGGTGGAATATCTGCCGGAGCCTCCCGCAAGCGTGGAGGCCGGCCCTAACACTCCCGCGCCATCGGATAACTCTGTTTGGATTTCCGGATCGTGGATGTGGAACGACAGCCGGTACCGGTGGCGTCCTGGTTATTGGGACGCAGGATATGAGGACTGGGACTGGGTGCCGGCGCATTACGTGTGGACGCCGTACGGCTATGTGTTTGTGAATGGATACTGGGACTACGATGTGCCGCGGCGCGGCTGCATCTTTGCGCCCGTTCGCTTCCACCGGGGATTTTATGACCGGCCTGGATACGTTTACAGGCCGACGATTGTGGTGAACCTTGATGTCTTCTCCACGCACCTGTTCCTCCGGCCGCGCACGCGTCATTACTATTTCGGAGACTACTATGCGCCATCGTACCGGAAGTCGGGGTTTTATGCCTCGCACCTTTACTTCGCAGGCCGCCACGGCTATGATCCGATCTTCGCCCATCAGCGCTGGCGCCACCGCGATGATGACCGCTGGGAACGCAGACGGGATGAGGATTACCGCTTCTTCCGGGACAACCGCGAGGAACGTCCGCCGCACACGCTTTCGGCATTGAGAGACTTCATCAAGCGGACCGACCGGGCGCGCAGGGACGATGCCCCCATTGCCAGCAATCTGGCGCAGTTCGTCGCGAGCAGGAAAGACAGCAGGATGGGCTTCAAGGCGGTGAACGAAGATGAACGCAAGAGGTTCGAGACCCGCGGCCGTGAAATCCGTGACTTCCGCAAGCAATACACGAAGACCCTCGCAGACTCTCCGGTGCCGAAGATCACAGAGAGGACCGACAAGAAGAGCAAAGCGGGAATGGCGGAACCGGCGCGTGTGAAGATTCCGCGTTCTCCTGTGGCCGCGAAGATTGCCGAAACGGCGACACCTAACGCCACTCCGGGCAGCAGGGATATTCCTCCGCGGCGTCCGAAAGTGGAGGTTTCCTCCGACAAGCCGGGCACAAACCCGGGTGATCCGCGCGACCGTGGTTCAAGGGGAAGGGCGGACAATGATCATACCGACCGGCCCGGCAGAGGACCGAAGACGGAACCCGGCAATCCGCCGAAGGTGGAGCCGACAGATGTTCCGAAACGCGATCCACGGACCGAGCCCAGCGATACGCCCGGACGCAGGCCGAAAGTGGAGCCGGGTGACGACAGGCCGGGGAGAACACCGAAAGTTGACCCCGCTGATGTGCCGAAGCGCGACCGCGTGGAACCGGGCGACACGCCCGGACGTCGGCCCAAGGTTGATCCAAGTGATGCTCCGGGGAGGAATCCCCGTGTCGATCCCGGTGACCAACCGAAGCGCACGCCGAAAGTGGAGCCCGCTGATGTGCCGAAGCGGCAGCCGAAGGTGGAGCCCAGCGAGAGACCCAAACGGGAGCCGAGCGTGGTGCCTGACAACACGCCGAAACGCGAGCCCCGGGTTGAACCAAAGCGTGAACCCAGAGTCGAGCCGAAGCGTGAGCCGCGGGTGGAGCCCAAACGGGAACCCAGAGTAGAGCCCAAACGCGAGCCGCGGGTAGAGCCGAAGCGGGAACCGCGCGTGGAGCACAGGCCTCAACCGAAAGCGGAGCCGCGACCGCAGCCGAGGGTGGAGCCAAGGCCTCAGCCTTCCCGCCCGGCGCCGCAGCCCAAAGCGGAACGGCGGGAACAGCCGAAGCGCGGTGATGACGATGGCAAAAAGAAAGACAAGCGCGGCTGATGCGGTAATGGTCGGGCATCATGAAAGTGCTTCCCGCTATCCTGACAGTTGCTTCGTGTTTCAGATTGTCCGCCGCTGAGGTCAAACTCGAGAAAGTGCCGGAAGGCGGCGTGCAGCCGCAGGTGGCAGTGCAGGCCGATGGCGCGGTGCATTTGGTCTATTTGAAAGAACAAAAGGACGGCGCGGATATTCGCTATACGCGCCGTCCGGCAGGCGGTTCCGGGTGGGAGCCTTCCATCACTGTGAACAGCGTTCCAAAGAGCGCGGTCGCGACGGGCACCATTCGCGGCGCGCAACTGGCGCTGGGCAGGGGCGGGCGCGCGCATGTGGTGTGGAATGGCTCCTCCACCAGTGGCGATTACTCGACGGCTCCGGTGCTGTATGCGCGCCTGTCGGACGATGGCAAGTCATTCACTCCGCAGCAGAATTTGCTCGGCGATACACGGAATCTGGACGGAGGCGCTTCCATTGCGGCGACGGAAAAGGGGGAGGTCTTTGTCGTTTGGCATGCCGCGCCGATGAAGGCATCGAAGGAATCGGACCGGAAGGTCTATCTGTGCCGGTCCACAGACGATGGCAAAAGCTTCAGCCCCGCAAAGCCCGCTCCGGATGTGCCAGGGGGAGTGTGCGCCTGCTGTTCCCTGAAGGCTTTTACCGCGGCGGATGGGAGTCTCCTAACGCTTTATAGAAATGCCTCCGCGGTGGATCAGAGGGACATGACACTGCTGACTTCCAGTGACGGAGGAGTCACGTTCAAGATCCGCGGGATTCATCCGTGGTCTGTTGCTGCGTGTCCCATGAGCAGTGCGGCGATCATTTCCGGCCCTGCGGCGCTGCGCGCGGCATGGGAGACGGATGCGGAAGTTTACACGTCGCTACTAACGGAGAAGGCTGAGCCGGTGGCCGTCTCCAAAGGCAAGGCGCGGCATCCGTCAATGGCGGTGAACGCGCGGGGTGAAACGCTGGTCGCATGGAGCATTGGCACCGGCTGGAAGCGCGGCGGCGAACTCGGCTGGGTGGTGCTCGACTCCGCCGGGAAACCAACAGAGCAGCGGGGAACCGCCCCCGGAGTGCCCGTCTGGGGCCACACGGCTGCTTTCGCATTGCAGGACGGAAATTTTGTGATTTTGCATTGAGTTAGCGGCCATGCCCTCACAGGTTTTTTCCATCACCGGACTGCATTGTCAGAGTTGCGTGCAGTCCGTCGGCGAACGGCTGCGGACGCACGATGCCGTGGAGAATGCAGAGGTTTCGTTGCATCCGCCGCAGGTCACGGTGCAAACCCGCCGTCCGCTCAGTGCCGCGGAGGTGAACGCGTGGCTCGCACCGCTGGAGCGCTATCAAGTGGGTGACCTTAACAAACCGCCGGCTGAGCCGGAGGAAACGCCTGCGAACGAGACCTGGAAGCCGCTGCTTCTGCTGCTGGGGTTTCTCCTTGCGGTGACCGCGGCGACACAGGCTGCTGCGGGGCGTTTCGATCTCGATTCCTCCATGCGCATTTTCATGGGAGGGTTTTTCATTGCCTTCTCGTTCTTCAAGTTTCTGGATCTGCGCGGCTTTGCGGATGCCTACCGTGGTTATGATCTGGTGGCGAAGGCGTGGCCTCCGTATGGATTGATCTATCCGTTTCTGGAACTCGGACTTGGACTGGCGTACGTGGCGAATTGGTGGCCGACGGCGGTGAATGTCGCGACGGCAGTGTTGATGGCGGTGAGTCTTGCGGGAGTGGTGAGGGCGGTGCTTTCAAAGAAGCGGATGCGTTGCGCTTGTTTGGGAACGGTCTTCAATCTGCCGATGTCCACCGTCACTGTGATCGAAGACGGTCTGATGTTTGTGATGGCGGTGATTATGTTGATGTGAGTGGGGGCTGGTCATACTCATACTCATGGGAGTATGAGTAAGAGTATGAGTAAGAGTATGAGTGGGAGTAAGAGTAAGATTCGTGAGGGGCGCTTGCCTTTGAGCGGTTCACTGCGCATGATCGCGGCTGTTTTGTATTCATGACGCCTGCTGCTGAAATCGCCTCTGTGCCGGTGCCCGCGACACGGGTGCAACTGCGGGATTTCTCCGACCGGTTCAGTCCCATGCTGGTGAAGGAATTGCGTCAGGGTTTGAAGTCGCCGGTCTTCGTTTGGGGGCTCATCGTGATGCAGATGGTGCTGGCGGTGATGGCAGTGGTTACGATGGACGCAGGTGAAAGCAGGGAAACGGCGATCGCTTTCTGGTGGCCGGTGGCGGGGATTATCTGCATCCTGCTGCCGATGCGGGTGGCGAATGCGCTGCGGGATGAAATGAGCGGCAATACGATGGATACGCTGGTGCTCACGCAGCTTTCGGCGTGGCGGATCACTTTGGGGAAATGGCTGGCGACCGGCGCGTTGCAAATTCTGGTGGCCGTCACGGTGCTGCCCTATCTTATTTTGCGCTACTTTGCGGGAGGGGTGAACTTGCCGGTGGAGATGGCGTGCATGGGCGTCTTCGTGGTGTTCGGGTTGCTCATTACCGCGATCATGCTGGGGTTGTCGTGGTTCCGGTATTTTCTCATCCGGGCGGCGGTGATGCTGGCGATCGTTTTTGGCGCCGTCATGGGATGCTCAGGGCTGCTGTATATGATCGTGCGGATTAACCGCTACCTGCCGGATCTGCTGAAGACCGGGTGGCCGGCATTGGCGTGGATTCTGATGATGGCGGCGTGGGTCGGTTTCTTTTTCCTCGATCTCGGCGTGGCGCAGATTGCACCGGTTTCAGAGAACCGCGCCACGCGACGCAGGCTGGCGGTGCTGCTGCTGTTAGTCATTGGAGGCGCGGGCGCCCTCATGGTCAAGGAAGCACAGGCGGGAATGGTGCTCGCCGCCATGCTGAGTACGGCCGCCGGTATTGCAGGCATTCAGGCGCTGTGTGAGCGTCCGGCAAATTTTGCTCCGGTGCTGAAACCGTTTGTGAAGCGCGGCGCGGCGGGCCGTCTGGCGGGGCGCGTGCTTTATCCCGGGTGGCACAGCGGATTGTTCTTCACGCTGCTTTTGTGGATCGCGGCGCCGGGGCTGATGATCTATCTTTACACAATCGTGCTGGTCGAGCGGATGGCAAAATTCGGGCGGGCGACCAATGAACTGCCGGTGGTGCTGTGCATGTTCGGCGGCTTCCTTGGTGCGATCCTTTTGCCGCTGATCATTTGGTATGCGTGCCGGGTGATGCCGCGGTGGAATTTTTGGAGATGGCTGCTGGTGCTCGTCTTTGCGGGACTGCTGCATGGAGCGATCATGATCGCGGCGGACAAGACCTCCCCGAGCGTGGCGCGCGCAAATCTCGTCCTGCCCGGCGGCGGATTGTTCGTACCGGTCATCGCTTCGATGGAAGCCCGGGAAGAGTGGAGAAAGATACAGGCGGAGGAACTGAAGCGGCAGCTGGCAAGACTGGCGCAGGGTTTGAGCAAAGCCGATTTGGCGGAGGCTGTTCTGGATGAATTCACGCGGCAGAGTGCGTGGAGATATCAGGGGTGGGCGAGCGAAAGCGAATTGACGAAAGTGGTCGTTGAGGGATTGAAGCGGCGTTTCGCGAAATCGCCCGACAGGCCGGACGATAGCGACCTGACAAAAGCTGTCACAGAGGAATTGACCCGGCAAATGATAGTGAAATCCCCGTCACTGCCCGGGAGAGTGATGCTGTCGCCATCCGGGCGGCCTCCCCTGTCCAATGATTGGGAAGAGCGGCGGCGACTGGAGGAGAAATTTACGGCGGAACTTTCCGTTTATGCATTCACTTCTTTAGCTGTGTGGCTGGGTGCAGCGGTGTTCATGGCTTTGCGTGAAATGCGCAACACCCGCCGGGCCGAGGATGAACTCGCCGTGGCGCTCGCGGGGCAACGGCACGAGGAAGCGGCCTCATGACGACTGCTGCCGCAGACATTGCTCCCTCCACGCCGGGCCTTGCGGCACGCGCACGCCTGAGGGATTTCTCCGACCGGCTCAGTCCCATGCTGGTAAAGGAATTGCGTCAGGGGCTGAAGTCACCGGTGTTCGTCTGGGGACTGATCGTTATGCAATTGGCGCTGGCGGTGATGGCAGTGGTCTCGATGGAGGAAGGGATCATCGAAGAAACCACGCAGGCCTTTTGGTGGTCGCTTGCAGGAATCGTCTGCATTCTGCTGCCCATGCGGGTGGCGAATGCCCTGCGCGATGAGATGGGCGGCAATACGATGGACATGCTGGTGCTGACGCAGCTTTCCGCCTGGCGGATCACTTTGGGGAAATGGCTGGCAACGGCTGCGCTGCAGGTTTTGGTGGCGATGACGGTGCTGCCGTATCTGATGATGCGCTACTTCGCGGGCGGCGTGAATCTGCCGGTGGAACTGGCCTGCATGGGCGTGTTCGTCGTATTCGGACTGCTCGTGACTGCCATTATGCTGGGGCTCTCGTGGTTTCGTTATTTTCTCGTTAGGGCGGCGGTGATGCTGGCGGTGCTTGTCGGCGCCGTTTCCGGTTGCGCGGGATTGCTCGAAGGAATTGAGGATATCAATCGATACGGACTGGACAGTGACATTGAAATCCTCGGGTGGCCGGGTGTGGTGTGGATTGGCATCCTCGTGGCCTGGCTGGGATTCTTTTTTCTCGACCTTGGAGTGGCGCAGATTGCACCCATTTCAGAAAACCGCGCCACGCGGCGCCGGCTGGCTGCGGTGATTTTATTTGTCGCTGGAGGGGCGTGCGCTTTTTGGTCGAAGGAGTTGAAGGTGGGAGCAGTGCTGATCGCGATGCTCTTCCCCGCAATCGTCATCGTGTGTGTGCAGGCGATTTGTGAGCGTCCCTCGAATTTGGCGCCGGTGCTGCAACCGTTTGTGAAGCGCGGTGTGGCGGGCAGGGTGGCGGGCCGCATTCTGTATCCCGGCTGGCACAGCGGGCTCGTCTTCACACTGCTGATGTTAGGGGTTGCTGCTGGGCTGACGATTTACATATATCATCTTTTCCAGGCTGAACGGGTGGCGAGGTTCGGCGATGCGCCTGGGAGGGAACTCCCGCTCCTGCTGAGCGTGTTCAGCGGCATTGTGGGCGCGGTGATTCTCCCACTGGTCGTCTGGCGTGTCTGCCGTGCCATGCCGCGCTGGAATTTCTGGCGGTGGCTGATGGTATTGATCTGTGCCGGCCTCGTGCACGGGGCGATCATGATTGTCATGGACAGGACATCGGCGCGTGCTGCGCGGGCGAACCTGGCCTTCCCCACAAGCGGTTTTCTGGTGCCTGAGATGGCCTCTCTGGAAGTCCGGGAACTTTGGGATGAAAAACAAGCGGAGGAAAGCAAACGGGAGGCGGCGAAACGGGCAGCGAAACCGAAAGACCCGGCGGTAAAGTCAAAAGCCAAACGGCCTGCGAGCCGTGCCTCTTATTATGATTGGGAGGAACGGGAGAGAATGGAAGAGGGGCTCAGCGCCGAACTGTCCACGTATGCCCTTATTTCCCTCGCTGTGTGGCTTGGGATCGCCGCGCTCTTTGCTTTGAAGGAAATGCGGGAAACGCGGCGCGCCGAGGACGAACTGGCGGCAGCGCTTGCGGCGCACCGCCTGGCGCAGAAGGGCACTGCGGTTTAGAAATAGCCTTCCTTCTTGCGGTCCTCCATGGCGCTTTCGCTGCGCTGGTCATCGGCGCGGGTGCCGCGCTCCGTCTGGCGCGCGGCGGCGACTTCGGCGATGACTTCATCCAGCGTGAGAGCGCAGGATTCCACCGCGCCCGTGCAGGTGACGTCGCCGATCGTACGGAAGCGAATGGTCTTTGGAACCACGGGCTCGTCGGGCTGCGGGTTGGCGAAGCCGGTCTCTGCGTCGAGCCATGAACCGTCACGCTGGAAGACCCGGCGGCGGTGGCTGAAGTAAATCTCCGGCAGGGGAATGTTTTGATCTTTGATGTACTGCCATACGTCCATTTCGGTCCAGTTGCTGAGCGGAAAGACGCGGAAGTGCTCGCCGTCATGCATGCGGCCATTGAAGAGGTTCCACAATTCAGGGCGCTGGTTTTTGGGGTCCCACTGGCCGAAGTCGTTGCGGTGACTGAAGAAGCGCTCCTTGGCGCGGGCCTTCTCTTCATCGCGCCGGCCCCCGCCCAGACAGGCGTCGAATTTCCCATCGGCGATGGCATCCAGGAGGGTCACCGTTTGCAGCTTGTTCCGGCTGGCGCGCGGCCCTTTTTCCTCCACCACGCGGCCTTGATCGATACTGTCCTGCACCCGCGCCACCACCAGGCGCGCCCCGAGCAATTCCACGAAACGGTCACGATACACGAGAGTCTCGGGAAAATTATGCCCGGTATCCACATGCAGCAGCGCGAAGGGCATTTTTCCCGGATGGAACGCCTTGCGGCTGAGCCACGCCATCACGATGGAGTCCTTGCCGCCGGAGAAGAGGAGCGCCGGATTCCGGAATTGGGCCGCGGTTTCGCGGAGGACATAAATCGCCTCTGATTCAAGCTGGCGAAGGTGGCTGATATTGTAACTGTGAAAGGCGGGCATACGGTGCGGAAGCGGCACCTGTTGCACAGGGGAGAGAGCACGCAAGTGAATTCTCCCTATTGTCTATGGGATTAGTCGTCTTTTCGTGGGTTTTTGTCGCCGCAGGCTGGTTGGTCGGCGATTTCCGAAGTTCGGACATTGAGAAAACCCGTTTGAGCTTTGATGTGGGAATGGCAGCCTTAATCACATGAACGCTTTTGAAACTGCAGCGGTTCTGGAGGATTCTTCACATCTGACTCTTGAGGAACCAGTCCCGGGTGCTCCAGGAAAGGAATGCCGTGTGATCGTAATGTTTGACTCAAAGGATTCGCTGCCCGCGGCATGGCCGGCCGGTTTCTTTGAAGAGATTCGTATCGCCGATCCCGGTTTCGAGCGTCCTTCCCAGGGGGAAATGCCGCCCATAGCGGCTCTCGACGCATGAAGTTCATGCTCGATACGAATACCTGTATCGCTCTGATGCGAGGAAATCCCAAGGTGGTTGCCCGAATGGAGGCTCTCTCGCCTGATGACTGTGCTGTTTCTGTGATCACTGCCTATGAACTGTTTACAGGCATCGCGAAGTGCCGGGAACCGGCCCGCGAGCGCGCAAAAGTAGCCCGCTTATTGTCCGGCGTCAGAGTTCTCACCTATTCAAGCGAAGCCGCGAAAGAGACAGCGGCGTTGCGCGCTGATCTTGAGAAGACAGGAAGATGCATAGGTCCTTATGACGTCCTTTTGGCGGGCCATGCACTCTCGCTCGGCCTCTGTCTTGCCACCCACAACACAGGGGAGTTCAGTCGCGTGTCCGGTTTGCAGTTTGAAGATTGGCAGGGCTGATAGTCAGGACGCTTTCCGCTGCGGTTTCATCGCTTTGAACCGGCAAAGTGCGGCTCTGCGCCCGCAGCCGGGGAGAACAGCAACGCGCGTGGCGTGGCGACGGCTCATTTTGCTGGCGAATCCTGGCGGTACGTGGCACGTAAAACGCTCAGCGCAAATGAGTTCCCCTTTTGGTCCTAACGACAGCCCCTCAACCGGGGGGACTTTTTGCTCCGTATGCGGACGGGACGCGATGGAAGGGGCGGTTTTTGAGATTGATGAGAACGATACGAGCCGGCGGGCAACTTGTCCGGAGTGCCGCTACAGCATGGAGCAAAAGAGTGGCCGCTCATCGATCATCGGGGTGGTTGTCGCGGGCGTTCTGTTAGGATTAATCTCCATGGCAAGGCCCGGCTCCGGTACCGCGATGCTGGGGCTGAACGCCTGCGCGGGCTGGGCGATGATGATCCTAACTATTCTGCCGCACGAGGTCGCGCATGCTCTGATGGCGCGCTGGCTGGGGCTGGGCAACGGGAGGATCCACGCGGGCAACGGCCCTTTGATATTGCACGGGCGCTTTTTGGGATTTCCCCTTCTCTGGCGGGCTATTCCGCTCAGAGGATTTCTGGAGTTCGGCACTCCAGTCCGCCGGGTAACGCTGACCCGCCTCTTTCTGGTCTATGCAGCGGGACCGGGTTCGCATCTGCTGATGGCTTTGGCGACGTGGACCCTGATGGGCCGGCCTGAATGGAGCGAATTCAATCCGATGCGGCGGTTCGAACCTGGATGGGTTTTTATTGCCATCAATCTTATCCAGTTTTTTCTCAATTTGCATCCGGCGTGGGAAAGGGGAACCAACCGGGCGGTGATATCGGACGGCCTTGCGCTGCTGCAGATCGTATTCCTTCAGAAGGAGCCCTTTATTCCGCAATGGGAACCGGAGAGACGGTTTCCAAAAGGACTCTTTCCGGCGGTCGTAATCGTCGCGACCTTTCTGCTTTGGAAGACGATGAGCTCTTTCAAATTTACAGGCGCGGGAAAGGTGGATCCCTGGTTTTATCTTTCCTGCTTTGTTGTCTGCCTGTCGGCGATCACATTTATCGAAAGGTTGCGCAACCAACTGCCCGGAAACCAGGGAGGGGATCTGCACCGCCAATTGGATGTAAAGGCGATGAGGCAAAAGGCGGCGGAATATCACCGTATCGGCGAGGAGGCCATAAAGGCGCTGGAAATGATGCTCGCAGGCAACGACCGCGCTAACAATTTGGAACGATTTGAACAACTGGCGGCGCATCACGGTGACAGTTTTCTGCCGGATTTACTGCTCGCCGGCGAGCACACCTCGCGGGGGAATTGGAGCCTGGCGAAATCTTTCTTTGAGAGATGCCTGAGCCGGGAGCTTTCTCCGGAGATTCACGCCACAACATTTCTCCACTGGGTAACCGCCGCGATGAATGTCGAAGGCCTCGTTGCGGAATCAGTGCGCGGGCGGCTGGCGGCTTTTTGCTCTCTGAATCCTCCGCCTCTGCCTTTGTGCTGCGTGCTGGATGCCCTGGCCACCCGCGTATTGGAAGCCGGCGACCCGGAACTCCTCAACGATGCCGACCGGTGGAGTGCGGAAACGCTAACTCTTGCCCCGGGGGAAATCACCCTCGCCGGCACGAGGGGAAGTTTGCTTATTGAGAACGGGCGTATCGAAGAGGGCGAGGCGATGCTGCGTGAAGTGGTGGCTCGCAGCGCCAGCGATCTCGACCAGGGAATCGCCTCATTGTATCTGGCGATCGCTGCGAAACGGCGGGGCGCAGAAACGGAAGCCGCCGCGCTGGCAGAGCATTCCCGGGCACTGCTGCCTGCAGGGAGCGGGTTTTGCCGCAGGCTGCAGGAGGAGTTTCCTGAACAATAAAGTGAACCGGCTGCGGATTGCGAAATTAGCTAGAGAGCCCGGCAGGATTGGGATAACAGCGAAAGGGGCGTGAGGCATTAGTTAGGAAAGCCGTTTGACCATCCCTGCGGCAATCGTAGTCTTACCTGCATTTCTCTCAAGCAGGTTACAACCGGGCCGGTTGTTAAGGCTTCACCGCTTTAAGCCTGACAAAGTGCGGTTCTCCGTCTGCGGGAAGGAGGACGGAAACGCGCTCAGTGACGCCGTCCGGATTTGCCGTGACGGTGGTGGAGGCGGCGGGAGCGGCGGTCCACGTTTGGAGGTCGGTGCTGGTTTCGATAGTGATAGTCCAGCCCAGGAGAATGGTCGGACGATTGCCGAGGATGGCGCGGACGCCGGTGGCGTCGCGCTCAACGATGAGGGGTGGCTGGTGAAACTGACCCGGCGTGCGCTGGAGGGCGGCTTCGACGAGGTCGTTGATGCCGTCGCCGTCGGTGTTGGTATTACCTTCATCGATTTGGACAGGGTCGGAAGTGCCGGAAATGCCATCATCAGTGGTGACAATGAGCCGGACGCGGCGGCTAATGGGCGGAAAGGTTACCATCAATCGTTTTGCCGGATAGAGTCCAGTGCCGATGGTGGTCGAGTCGAGGGTGACCGGAAAGGGAGCGGCCGGATTGTCAAACTCGACCGCACGGACCGTGACTGTGCGCTGGCTGAGATCCGCCGGGGGGCCGTAGAGCGTGGAGGTGGGGACGCCGGGAATGGCGATGTCCACCGGGACAGAGACGCCGCCGGTTACGCTGGGCGGCGCGGTGACATTGAGCGGCACATTGTTCCGGTTGGCGAGAAACAGGGTAATATTGGTGGTGTTGGGGGAGTTGCCGGTGGATGCCTCTGCAACCTGATTCGTTAGTTGCGGATTCGCGGAGAGACTGAGCACGCTTTGGATCGACGTTTCTCCGACAGGAATGAAAGCCGGCGTGGCGATCATGCCCGGGATAAGAACAGGGACGGGCACGGGATTGATGTCCGGCGCGGCGACGTGCGCGGTCATCGTCAATCCATGGGGACTGCCCTCGACGAACGTGAACCACAACGGTCCACCGCCCGGGGCAGCTGGTGTGTCCAGCCATGTCCTGCCTGGCTGAAAGGTGAGAGTCCATGTGAAATCCACCGGCGGCAGCTCTGCATTGCCGGGATTTTGCCCGCGGATTTGCACGCTGCCGGCACTGCTTACCGTGAGCCGGTTTTCATCCACTAAAGTCCCGAACGGTCCGCTGACGAGCGACCATGTCACGGGAAGGTTGGCCGACGTGGTGGCGGGGAGGGTGATGGTTGTTTTCCCCGGAGGATAAACAAGATGGGTCAGCGGGGAGACGGTGATGAAATGAGGCGGCGCCGGTGGAACGAAAGCGGTGGCCCGGATGACGCGGAGAACGGGAAACGCGGGGGCATTGGCGGCATTCCCCTGCTGCATCGCCCTCACCACGACCTGGCCGGCAGCATTGAAGGTGAGCGTGTTTCCCGCCACCGTCGCCTGACCGGAAGCGACTTCGTAAGAAACCGGCAGTCCGCTGGAAGCCGTCGCTGAGAGTGCCATGGTGGCGGTAAAGGCATCCAGAGGCAGCGCAAATGAAAGACTCTGGTATGCACGGGGTGTCTCGCCGGGCTGCACTTCCACGGCTCCGAGGTCCGGACCCCCGAAAGCGCGCGGCAGTCCGCGAACATCGGTGGCGGGCGGATTGGTTAGGATCGCGCCAGTGTTGAGTGCCGGCGAACCGCTGCCGGGAATGACCACCGGGACCAGTCCGGAAAGCGGGCTGAGGAGCGGGTCGACGGAGGGCAGCCCAGGAGTGCCGCTGAGGTACCCGTAGGGCATAATGGTGCGGGCGGGACTGGAATAGAAATTGGTTTCCACCCAGACCGGAGTGCCGGTGGCAGCATTATTTCGCCAGTTGCCGCCGATAAGGCAGTTTTGGCAGTCCAATTTCAACGAAGTCGGCAGTTTGAAAAGAAAGCCCGCGGTTCTGGAGGCGAACCCCGCTACGTTGCCGGCAACGGTGCAATGAATGAGCTGCAAGCGGGTGCCGCCACCGGCATAAATGACTCCCCCATGGTCACCGCCAAGGTAATTACTCCCTTTTTCGTCGATCCCGTTGCCGGAGAGGAGGCAATTTGTCAGGGTGGCGGTGCCGGAGTTCCATGCGATGGCGGTGCCGTCGCCCGGATGGCCCCAGAACAGGCTGTTATACTGCGGATTAATACCCGGCTCGCCCCCTGACGGGCAGGCGTTTCTGACAAAAGAGCATTGCGTCATGGTCATGTCCCCGGTATGAGAGACAGCGCCGCCAGCGCCGGATCCGCCGCCAAGCCCCGGCTGGCCAGGATTCTGCCCTAAGCCGGGATAACCGCCGGGGCCTCCGGCTCCGGCGAGATTGGATTCAAATACGCACTCTGAAAGGGAGAGCGTGCCGCTGCTGAAGATTGCACCGCCGGCACCACCGGCACCGCCTTGATCGCCCATGCCTCCATTGAACGGGGGATTCGCATTGATCCCAGGCTCGCCTCTGCCGCCCTTACCAGCCGCGTTGCTGATAAAGCGGCAGTGGGAAGCGGTGAGGCTTCCGGTGTGGCTGATCGCCCCACCGTTGCTGCCCGCATCGCCGGAACCTGCTGTGCCGTTGCCTGCACGATTTTCCCGCAGCACGCAATCTGTGAGGGTGAGAGTGCCTGCGCTGAGAATGGCGCCTCCGTCCCCCGGAGCCACTCCACCTTGAAGGGTAAAGTCCGTCAGATTCAATCCTGCACCGGCGTCCACCCGAAAGATGCGGCTTGGGACCCGCCCTTCGATTAATATTCCCCCACCGGGGGCTGTAACTGTTAGGGTTTTTCCTGTCACTGCCATTTCACCTCTGATCAACAGAATGGGCCCTCCATTGAGAGCGGCATCGAAAGTAATCTGCCCGCCATTGGCGCTGTCCCGGATGGCTTCACGCAGGGAGACCTGCGCGCCTGCCGGAGTATCATTCTCATCCGCGAGCGTGGTAACGATGATCTGTGAGTGCGCCCGGCCGGCAAAAGCAAACACGGCGGTGAGGCGGAGGAATGCAGATGGGAGGACGAGGATCGGAGATTTTTTCATGGGCGGATGGCGGTTATATCCAGGTTCGTCATTCGAGACGAATCGGGATGTCAAAACGGTGGACTCTTCGCGAGTCCTTCCTCAAGGCTTCACGGCCTTGAGCCTGACAAAATGCGGCTCTCCGTCTGCGGGAAGGAGGACGGAAACGCGCTCGGTGGTGCCGTCCGGATTTGCCGTGACGGTGGTGGCCGCGGCGGGAGCGGCGATCCACGTTTGGAGGTCGGTGCTGGTTTCGATGGTGACGGTCCAGCCCAGGAGATCAATCGGGCGGCTGGCGAGGATGGCCTTGAGGCCCGTGGCATCGCGTTCGATGGTTAGCGGCGGTTGATCAAACTGGCCAGGTGTGCGCTGGAGAGCGGCTTCGACGATATCGTTGATGCCGTCGCGGTCAGCGTTGGTGTCGGCGACGGTGCCGCCGGTAATCTGGATTGGCCCGGCGGTGCCGGAAATGCCGTCGTCGGTGATGACGGTGAGGCGGAGGCGGCGGTTTTCTGAAGGGAACGTAATTTGCAGGTGCTTTCGCGGAAAGGCTCCCGGATCGGTGCTGAAGGAATCGAGGGTCACGGGAACCGCGAGGGCCGGGTTGTCAAAATCGACCGCGCTGACGGCGAGGGTGCGGACACTGAGGTCTGGCGGAGGACCGTTCTGTTGCCCGGCAATCACACCCGGGGCGAAAACGTCCACCTGAGCGGTGGTGCCAGCGGCGACAGTGGACGGGGCGAACACATTGAGCGGGACACTTTTGCGATTGGCGAGAAAAAGGGTGGTGGTGGATTTTTGTCCGGAGAGCGCCGTTTCCAGTTCTGCGGTCGTGTTGACAAGCTGCGAATTCGCAGGAAGCGTTAGGAGACACTGGACCTCGGTAACACCGGCGGGAATCAGGGACGGTACAGCGATGATGCCTGCTGGAAGAGAAGGAACCGGCACGGGGGCATTAAAAGCCGCAGAGATGCGGGCGGTGAGTTGGAGGCGATGCGGGCTGCCTTCGACAAGCGTGAACCACAGCGGCGCACCGGGGGCGGGAGCGACCGGTGTTACCCACGAGATATTGAGCGTGCCCATCACAAAGGTAAGCGTCCACGTGAGATCCACCGGCGCAGATTGGGTGTTTCCTGCGTTCTGCCCGCGCACCTGCACGGTGCCCCCGGCGGTGGCGGTAACCCTGTTTTCGCTCAATGAGATGCCCGCAGGCGGATTGGTTGCGAAAGACCATGTGACCGCAAGGTCCGCAGTGGTGGTAGCGGGCAGCAATACCACGGCAGGCATTTGTTCATACGCGGTGTAGTTCGCTGCCGGAGCGAAAAGAATGCTGTGAGGAGACTGAACCACGCGGACCACAGAAGGCGCTGGTGCCGTGGTGGCATTCCCAGCCTGCGCCGCGCGGATGACAGCGAATCCATGACCGGAAAATGTGAGGACATTGTTATTCAATGCGGCCGGACCGGAGATGAGTTCGAGAGAAACCGGCAGGGAACTGGAGGACTTGGCAGTTAACGAAAGCGTCGTGGTCTGAGCCATAACCGGCGGCGTGAATGTGATGCTCTGCGGAGTAAGGGTTGGCGCTTCTGCAGGCTGCACTTCCACGGCTCCAAGGTCAGGCGGGCCCGCGACACGGAGGAGGCCACGCGCGTCAGTAACTGGCGGATTGTTGAGCAGGGCACCCGCATCGATGGCCGCTGAAGCGGGGTCGGGAATAAGGACCGGCAGCGAACCGGAAGTTATAACGGGAGGACCGAGCAGTGAACTGCTGCCTGGCATGCCGTTCTGGAAACCGAACGGAAAAATCGTGCGGGGACTGTTGGCCGAAAACCCGCTGATAATGCAATTCTCACACCGCACCACGAAGGTGGAGAGGACATCCGCGGTGGGCGGCAGGAACCAGGCAGGCGAGCCTATGGGAAGTACGTTCGGCTGATAGAAGTTTGAGGCGATGTTCGCAGCGACAGTGCAATGAACCAGTCGCAATTCCGATCCGGTTCCGGCGGCGAACGCCCCTCCGTTTTCAACCTGATGGCCGCTCTCGCCAATTCGGTTCCCAGTGAGCGTGCAATTTGTCAGGGTGGCGCTGCCGGAAGACCAATAAATGGCTGCGCCCTTCCCTGCGTCGCCGCCGAAGCTAGTCCCGGCGCCGGGAGTGGTATTAAGCTCCTGTATGCCGCCTGGCGGACAGACATTGCCGGTGAAAGTGCAGCGCTGGACCAACATCGATCCTGTCTGATGGACAGCACCGCCGCTTCCCGCGCGGCCTCCATGGGAGCTATAAGCCTTATTGGAGGGACTGCCCCGTGCGCCGGCGCGTCCGCCGTAGCCGGCCCAATTGTTTTCAAACAGGCATTCGGTTAGGTGCAGAGAGCCGGTGCTCAGAATGGCGCCGCCACTGCCACCGATACCGCCTTGACCCCCGCTGCCGCCGCGATCCCATGCCATGCCTTGGGGAACATCACCGCCCCGGCCGCCACTGCCACCGGCACCGGCAGTGTTGCCGATAAAGTGAGAACCCGTGGCAGAAAGGCTGCCACTGCTGCTCACGGCACCGCCGCTCCCTCCCGTTCCTCCAATACCGCCCGTCCCAACGGAGCCCCCTCCCAGCACGGGTGAGCCGGGGGATCCTTCGACACCAGTCGCGACCTTATTGTCACGCAGGATGCAATTTGTCAGGTTTAGAGTGCCTGCGTTTTGGATGGCGCCCCCGTCTGTGGAAGCAAATCCGCCCTGAAGGGTGAGATCGGTCAGGTTCAGTCCTGCGCCCGTCATCACTCGGAAAATGCGGCTGCGTTCGCGGGCTTCGATTATGAGTCCTCCGGACGGCGCCCTGACGGTTAGGGTCTTTGTCAATGCCATTTCACCGCTGGTCAGAATGAGCACTTTTCCGGAGAGAGCGGCGTCAAAAGTAATCTGCCCGCCATTGGCGCTGTCCCGGATGGCTTCACGCAGGGAGACTTGCGGGCCTGCCGGGTTATCGTTCTCGTCCGCGAGGGTGGTGACGGTGATTTGTGAGTGAGCTTGCCCGGCAAAAATAAGCACCGCGGCGAGGCGGACGAATGCGGGGGCGGGGAAGAAGAGACGGGGAGAAATCTTCATGGAGTGGAGGTTATCATTACCGGCAATCCGGAATCAAACCTCCAATGATAGGGAATTCTCTGAAAAGGGCCGTGGAATGCCTCCGGAGTGCGCGGGGCTATTTCGCTTTTAAGCGGAGGCCCGCATAAAACGTCTCCCGCGGTCTCACAGACGCCTCATCTGGTTTTTACCCGGCCTTACCATGAGAGAAGAAGCCATGCGAGTCCGAGAATCAGCGCGGATACTGCAAAAGATGGCAGAAGAGCGGGCGTGTTGGTGTTGGGGGAGGGGGACATACGGATCTGTTTCGATGATTGCGGTTTTATTCGCACGGCGATTTTCGATCTTACTCGTGCTCTTACTCAGCAGAGTATGAGTGGGAGTGTGTTCCCTCCAATTTGCATCCCTCATGCCAAAAGGTGCGGGACGCCGACCTCCCTCACGGCTCTCTTAAAAACCGCTCCGCTGCCGGCTTCACCGGATCGATGGGCTGCTTCACCGGTTTAGCGGAGCGGACTTCGACCGCGCGGCGGACTTCGACGAAATACGCGCCGCAGGTCTTCCCTTCGCCGGTCAGCCAGGTTTGCAGGGCCGCAGGACCAGGCTTCAGCGTGACACGGAAATTTACACCGATGGCCTCCGGAGTCACCGGGCGGGTTTCATCCATGGTTCCGACGCGCAGACGGGCTTTGTCAGGAGTGAAAAAGCTGTCGTGGAGCGAACGGTTCACAGTGAGGGGCCAACGGCGGAGAAGGATATCGTAAGAGCCTTCGGTCACAACATTCAGCAGCCACGGGCCGTTGGCGGGGGTGCCGCGAATGACGTCCTCCCGCGTTACGGGGCCGGCGCTGCGGCTGAGCCAGTCCAGCGGTGTAAGAAGCACGGGGTCCTGCGGCCCTCCGATGGTGATGCGCGTAGGCTCAAGGTCCTTCAGCGGGAGACTTTCCCACCATGTCCTGCCGCCGCCGGTGAGTCGCTGAACGGTTTCCGCATTGGAGCCGGCGACATCTTTGCGCTGTCCCGGATCGGTCCGGAGATCATAGAGCTCCCTGCCATTCACGAGGCGCCAGGGGCCGGAAATAACGCAGCTTTGCCGCCAGAGCACCGGCACGGGAATTTCCTGAGCATCGGTGAAAAGCACGCGATCCTCCGGCTGTGTCGCAGGCGGCCCGTGCAAAAGCGGGACGAGGCTGATACCGTCTGGTTTGAACTCAGGCGAAAGCGGGACCCCCGTCAATTCGGCCACGGTGGGCAGCAAGTCCACATGCGCAGCGGGCGTGTTCACATTTCCTGCGACGACGCCACCTTCAGGCCAGCGGATCAGAAAGGGCACGCAATGGCCGCCTTCATACGGACTGCCACGATATCCGCGGCGTCCGGCGTTGAACGCCTGCTTTCCTTTTCCGGGCGCGGGAGGGCCGCTGGTTGACGTGATCACAATGATCGTGCTCTTGCCGAGGTTCATGGTTTCGAGCCGGTCCAGCAGATTGCCCACCGCCGCATCCAGTTCTGAGATCCACGCCGCACGCAGCGGGTCGTGAATGCCCGGGCGATTCCGGAATGACTCGATGGCAGTCTCCGGCATTCGCGCGGGCAGCGAAGGCGAGAGATGGCAAAAGAACGGCACGGCCGTGTTCTTAGAGATAAAGGTTAGTGCCGCGTCAAAGCACACTTCCAGCGGGGAGCCTTTGCGGCTGACGGGTTCTCCCCGCAGGAGCCACAGGTCGTCCGTGCCGTCGTTGGAATAAAAATCCGCCACTCCGCCGGGACGGTCTCCGGGATGGATGAGCACTTCGCCGTAACCCTGATCCTGTGGCCTGCCGGGGTGGTTGTCGCCGAGCGCCCACGTTCCGAAAATCGCCGGGAGATAGCCGGCGCTTTTCAGATGCGATGACAGCGTGGTCACCCCGAAACGGAGACGGTTTCGCCCGCTGTGATTTCCCCACACACCAACGCGATAAGGATATTGTCCTGTGAGCAGCGCCGCGCGAGAGGGAGCGTCCAGCGGGGTCACATGAAAATCCCGGAATACCGCACACTCCGCCAGCAGTTTATCCAGCCGCGGGGTGGGCACCTGCGCATTCCCCGAAGCGCTGAGGTCCCCCCAGCCGAGTCCGTCCACCGTGATGAGGATCACTGCCGGCTTGCCCGCGGCACGTGCAGCCACGGCCAGCAACAGGGAGCATAACAAAATCCGGAGCATCATGGGCAGGCTATCGCGTCTGTCCATGCACACGCAAGCATGAGGCCCGCGTTATCAGGAATTCCGTCCGTCTTCCGGATTTGTTGCCGCTTCGCTCGCCGGGCGTTTTCCTTCCGGCACCCACCACGTGACGCTCGCCAGCGGTGTGCCCGATCCATAAACCTGCTTCATGGCACGCACATTCAGGTCCAGACCGATCAGGTGCATCACCACCGCAAAAAACAGCGCAAATCCCCCGATGCTGTCCACTTTCCACGTGTACACCAGCAGCCCGATGCAGCAGAATCCAATCGGCAGCGCAATGTTCAGCGCCTTGACGATGATGAGTTCGCTGTGAGGATCGTAATGGTCCGCGTAGGCGATGTCCTGGATGATGTTACCCCAATACATGGCATACAACGCCATGCCGATCTCAATGAGAGCGCAGAGGATCGTGCCGATAAAAAGGTAGTGTTTTAACCGCATATGAGGAATGGGTTCGCGAATACTTAACTCCGGGAGTTCAGATGCTCAAGCTCAAATTACAAAAATTATGGAAATTTCTCAGGGTTGCGCCGACGCTGAGCCGAATTGGCCCGGTTTTTCCTGAATTAAGGAATTCTCCTACCCCGCGCGGCCTCGCTGAGGGCGTACCAGTCTTCGCATTCCAGGACGATGGAATCCGCTGCGGCAAGGGATCGCAGCCGGGAGATCTTGTTGGTTCCGGTCACCACCAGGGGCCGGGTGCCGTGGGAAAGAATCCACGCGTAACAAAGCTGATCCGGCGTGGCACCGTTGTATTTTCCGGAAAGACCCGCCATGGCGGCGCGGAGGCGCTGGCCCTTCTCGTCCTCTTCCCGGAACAGCTTCCCGCCGCCCGTGGGTGACCAGGCCATGGGGTGAATGTGCAGTTCCTGGCACTGGTCGAAAGTGCCGTCGAAGATGGGTTCCAGGCAGAACGGGCTGAATTGCACCTGATTCGTCACCAGCGGTGCCGTGGTAAAGGCCTGGAGCGTCCGGAACTGCGCGGGCGTGTAATTACTCACGCCGGCACTGCGGATTTTCCCTTCGCGGAGCAGACGGTTGAGTCCCTCCGCCGTGTCCTCCGCCCGCGTCAGCCAGTCGGGCCGGTGCACGAGGAAAAGGTCCAGCGCTTCCACGCCGAGGAAGCGCAGGGACTTTTCCACGCTCTTCACCAGTCGTTCGGCGCTCGTATTGTAGAACGCCGTCTTGCGGTCGGGATGGAAATCGTTCGGGATGTAAATGCCCGCCTTCGAGACAATCTCCATGCGTGACCTTACGCCCGCATCCAGCCGCAGCGCTGCCCCGATGACTTCCTCCACACGGTAGAGCCCGTAGATCTCTGCAGTGTCGATGGTGGTGATACCGAGATCCAGGCAAACCTTCAGCCGCTCCAGCAGTCCCTGCGGCGTGGCAGCCTCCGGATCATCAAGGAGCCGCCACGTGCCAAAGGCGATGCGGGAGAACTCAGGACCGGACGGAGAAAGGCGAAGGCGCTGCATGATGGATCATCATCATGCACTCCGAGCGGTGAAATCAAGGACGGGGGAGGAAGCTGTGCTGGATTGCGAAACGAGCTTGGGGAGCTGCTCTCCTGGAAGTCTAAAGCCGTGCGACCCGGTTGGGAGTGCTGCAAACTATTGTCTTTGCAAAAAGAAGAGAACGTCCTTTATTTTATGGTAATTATAGCCGTGCCAATGTGAACCGCAGGGCTTGGCCACTGAACAAGACCATGGACGCCAGAACCATCGACAATTCCACCCAGGCATCCAATCCCGGCTCTTTGACCGTCTCCCGCCAGGAGTATGCTCGCTACTATGGCGGAAACCTCTTTGGCCGCATGGCGATGCTCGGACTGTCATACCTGCCGGTGGTCAATTTTTTGGGGTGGATCCGGTTTTCCGAGCATTTCAGGCACGGCGATACGAATCCTGCCGTGGTCATCAACAAGGATACCGGACTGGTGGCTTGTTACACGGATCTGGACACCGCCATGCGCAGCCGGTTTCACGTCATCAAACTCTTCAAAGCGAAACTGCATCTGGCGAACCGGCTGGTGCAAAACGGCACCACCATGGCGGCGGTGTCCCTCTATTACGGGACCGGCGAGGACCGTGCCAGAGGACGATGGCGGGGGTTCTGCCCTATTCTGGCGGATTGCGTCGCCATGGACTCGCAACAGAGTCAGTCTGTGAAGGCGAAGATTCCACCGTCTCACTGGAAAGCGCTGGATATGGGGTTGCGGCAACTCGGGCCCCGGCGGCTGCCCGGCACTTACGACATCACTCTGCCGCAGGAACTGAAAGCTGAGATTTCGAGCAACGAGCCGTGGTTTGCCCAGCCCGCATTTGCCGTTTAGTTAGCGCCTCTGTGACGGGGAACCATCATGTTTGCCACGATGTCACGAGTGCCACTCTTACTACTACTCTCAGGAAGTAGCGCCTTCCTTCTGAACAACGAACAGGTTTGCGACGCTGTTTAAGGATCGAAGTCTGACAAAAGCGTGCCGGACCGCGGCGCGGTCCACCGTGAATAGCCCGGTGTGAGCGCAGCGAACGCCGGGGTAAATGCCGGAACAAAGCATCCACCACAGCGTGGTGGCCTTTACAGGAGGGACGTTCCCCGGGCATGGGCCACCACGCTGTGGTGGAGACTTTCGACGGTGTCTTTTACCCGGGGTTCACTTCGTTCACCCCGCGCTATTCACAGCGGACCGCGCTGCGGTCATGCCGAAACGGACGAGGCGGCGCGATGCGGGCTTTTGATTCCGACTCTGCCGGCTTCGGTTCAAGGCTGCGCTTTTCTGGACAGCCACTGATCCCATATTTTAAGCGCAGGCCGCTCCCGTCCCTTTTCGTCGATGAGTCCGCAGTCGCGCCAGGCCATGAACAGCTCCGGGGCATCCTTTTTGATCGTTTCCCACAACTCGTCGTAGTCCTGGTGTATGAACGAAACGACAAAGCTAAAGCGGCGGCGTTCTGCAAGTGTCAGCAGGTAGTCGAAGTAGTCCCGTTGCTTTGCCGGTGATCCCTGGATGGTCACTTTGGCTTTCGGCATCGGCAGGACTTCCGCGGCGTCCCCGGTTTCCACAAAGGCGATCGGTTTGGTGCGGCCGTCTGCGCGCTCGAGCAGCCATTCGATGGGTCGAAGGCGTTCGGCGGAGAGAAACGGATAGTAGCTCACCGCGACAAAGTCGTTTCCCGCATCCAGGCGCTGCCACTCCTTCCATGCGGCATCGCCGCCCTTGAAGAGCGTGTGAAGCGAGAAGGATGCCGCGATGGGCAGCGCGGGATGATCCTTCTTCAGCGCCTTGCGCGCTTCTTCGTGAAGCTTGAGATAACCGCTCCACGCGGCGGGATTGCTCTTCATCACTTCGTTCATCTCAATGCCGATGACGAGCCAGTCCGGCTTGAAGTAATCGATCGCCTTTTGGCACCATTGCACATAGGTTGCGATGACCTCCGCATCGCCGTAGCCGCGGGATTTCAGATCTTTTGCCAGCGGAGCGCAGTTGTCGCAGACCTTCAGTTCTCCGCGTCCGGGCGAAAGCGCCAGAAAGGTTTTCCCGCCATCCGGCGCGCGTCCGCGTTTGCTCTTCCACGAATCCAGGAGCTTTGCGGGCAATGGCTCACCGCTATGCATTTCCGTCCACGCCGCGCCTTCGATGTGATGCGCCATGAAATCCGCATGCTTCCGGCAAAACGCTTTGGTGGAATCGACTCCCTCTTTTGTGTAGGCAGGCACAAAGCCGGTGAACCCCATGCGAAACGGACGCGTTTCCGCCGAAGGAGTGGGAGCTTGCGCGTCCGCGACGCAAACCAGCGCAAGGCTCATGACAGACAGGATCAGGCGATTCATACCTCTCCCCGGACGCGTTTGTACCGCACAGAGGTAACAGAAATCGGCGGGAGCCTTAAATTTCAAAAAATATCATCGCATGCCGGTGGAAAACTCCGGCAAAATCAGCCTGTTCTTTCCATGCCTAGATGTTCGTTAAGAATGATTGGCCTGCCCGCATTCAACGTTGTTCCCATGTCCCGCCAGGTTCCTAAATTCATCGTCACATTCACCGCTCGGATTTTCCTTGCCGCCTGCCTGCTGCCGATTGTTCGCGCAGAAGTGCCGCGATCCATGCTGTTGCGCCTAACGGACCCGCCGGTGGCGGATTCGCATTTTGAGGCAGCGTGTTCTGAACTGGAGAAAGCCGGGCAGTTGCAGGAGGCGGTGGAGGCGTTTTCTCCGGCGAATGATGCCGGCACACTCGCTGCGCTCGGAGGAAAGGTTCCCAATGCACCTCTGAGGGTCACGCAGGGCCTGTTGCTGGAGCGGTTGGGAAAGTCTGACGAAGCCCGGAAGTCGTACACGGAGGCAGCGGATTCCGTCGCCGGGGCATGGCATCTTTTCAGACTGGGGAATGAGGAACCTCTTTCCGTGCTCCTCGCGATGCCGGATGCCTCGCACGGGGCACCAGCCCTCTTCCGGCGCATTGTCGCCGATCCGTCGCCTGAGCGGCGGCAGGCGGCGCGGGCATGGTTCAGTGAACGGCTCGCGGCCGGGAGCAGTTGTGCTGTGCGCGCGGTTATCCTGTCGGCCCTCGCGGAGTTTGCCTTCCAAGAGGGCAAGCTGGATGCTTTTGTGAACGATGTGGAAACCCGCGCCTCTGCAACACCGCAGGCACAGCGCGCCTCGCACTTCTTTGCGGTCGGCTTGATGCACCGGTATCTTTATAATGACGCGGCTGGGAAGGAGTGGTTTAAACGCGCGGCGGAGCAGGAGGCGTCGGCGACTCCGGACTATTGGGAGGCGCTCTCCGCCACCTTTTCCCCGGCATATCCTGAATCCCGGCGCGCAACGGATGCCTTGCTGCAACAGTTCCTGTCGGTGCCCGGGGTGCGTGCTCCCGTGCGCTGGCTGGCACTGACGGACCTCGCTTCATTCCGTCCGCATTTCCTGCAGGCATGGCTACCGGAGCATCCGGACGATACGGCTCTCGTGGCCGATTGGGTGGCCGCCACAGGAAGGAGTCTTTCCGGCCCGGCTCCTCTTTTCGGTTCCGACTTCAGTGGAATCGTCGAGACGGCCAGCCGGAAGTTCCCTGAGAACGCCGGGCTGAAGCTCTGGCACGGCTCGATTGCGTTGCAGGCAAAACGTCAGGACGACGCCCTGAGGGACTTCGCAGAGGCATTCACGATTGCGGGCAACCAGTGGAAAGCGATCGCCACAGCGGCAGGCAAACCGTTGGGACTCGCTGCGGCGGCGGGAGGCACGGGGCTTCAGGAGAGCAGCACGCACCGTCGGTTCCCGCTCCAGGGATTGGACCTTCCGGTGCACATCCGAATCGTCGCATGGAATTGCATGAAGGAAACCGGTGGTGCAAAATCCCTGCTGGAGCGCGCCGATGCCGCCGGTCCGGGTTTCTTTCTGTCATGGGATGAGGAAATCTTTTTATTGCTCCGATGGGGGTGCGGCATTCGTGCATGGGAAAAGCTGGAGCAGCGAATCAAGGCCGGCTCACTGGATCTGCCGGCTCCTCTGGCACAGTCGGTTGATTTTGCTTTCGGGCAGACGCTCGATAACAAATCCGTTCCGGAGCCGTGGAAAGAGCGGCTTCTCGACATGGGCGAGGCTCTCGCGCTCAAAGGTCCCGGCCTTTCCGCGAGTCAAAAAACCTGGCTGGCTTCCCGTGTCAGCCTGCACGGCGGTGCTCCGCGCGCCGCTCGCATGCTGGAGAGTGTACTCGCCGGCGGCGTTGCACCGGGCAACGAACCGGAGAGGACGCAACTCGTCGCCATGCTCACCCTTCAGGCAAAACGGGATGCAAAGGACATCGAAGCCGCGCAGCAGCGCCTGAACGCTGTGATGGAGGAGCATCGAAAGCGGATGGCCGCTGTCGAGACCTGGTGGGTGCGGGCGCCGCTGCAGCCTGCGGGCTGCGGAGCATGGTTCATGGCCCGTCCGGAACCGCTGAGGGCCACGCAGCTTTCCGGCCTTGAGCCTGCCGACTGGCGCTTGCCGTGGACGGGACGCTACGCCGGCATGGGGCTGGGATATGACACGAATCCGGCGGAACCCGCAGGACTCAGCAAAGGTGAATCACTGCGGTGGAAACTGAGTGTCCTGCAACGGAGCTACGGGTCACTGGACAATACGACTGCGCAGGACCTCCTGGCCCGTGTGGATGCTCTGCTGGCGGAAAGCCCCAATGACGACCTGCGCCTCTTGAAGGCCCAACTCATCGCCTTCCCGCTTTCTTCGCGATCCAAGGTGGACTCCTCCTCGATCGAAGCCGCCCTGTCACTTCTCGACAGCATCTCCGCGGAGGGTGGCGCATGGGCTCTCGCCAAAGCCAGTCTCCGCGCCCGGCTCTATCTCGTCCTGAACCGCGACGTCGATGCGCGGAAAGCCCAGGAGGTTTTTGCTGCGCGAGGATATGGAAGCGGTGTTGCCGGGACAGCATCGCCTCAGGCTCTGCATGTCTTTCCGGAATCCGACAAGGCGCTTCCGCCGCCACAGCAATTCCGGCTGGACTTGCCGGCTCTTCCGGAAGGGGCAACGCCGGAGGCACGGACTGCGCATCAGGACATGGTGGACGCGGTGCGCATGGACCGCCTGATGCAGGCAGGTCCCGCGGAAAAGGAGGAAGCGGTGCGTTTGGCCCGCGCCATTCTGCGGCGGCCATTCAATGATTCCCAGCCTCAGGTGAAATCCGCAGTGGCCGGGATGCTTCAGAAAGAAAAGCTCTGGGAGGCCGAACTTGCCGGCATGGAGGCGGACATGGCCCGCGACCCGAAAAATGTTCCCATCCCGCACAATCTTTACACGATGTATCGGTATGGAGTGCCCGGCGATAAGGAATCAAAATCCGGCGCTGCGGCCCGATCGATTCGTTACGCCCGCCATTTGGTGCGGAATGGAACTGCTCCTCCCGACGTGATCTCCGGGCTGATGCACCAGCTTCACCTGCAACCGTCCGGTCTAAAGGAGGTTGGCAATCTGCAGTATCTCCTCATGAAGATGTCGCCGCTCCAGGCCATTGCGGGCGTGTCGGAAAAGTCCATCATTCCGGCGCTGAAAGAGGCCGGCAAGCTGAGCGCCTTCACGGACCTCTGCATCTCGTATTGCAGGGAAATGGAGGCAAGGAGCAATCCCCCATCGTTGAGTCCTGACTATTCACAGGCTCTCATGGAGTATGTTAGTGCACTCCACAAAGCGGGCGCGGACAGCGATGCAAAGCGCCTGTTTCCGGCTCTTCTGAAAGTCCTGCCTCTTTCCAGTCATACGGGCGCGGCGTTGTTCGTCGCGATCAAGGATCTCTCCAGTGAGTTGAGCATGCTTCCGGAGACCGCTCAGATCCTCCTTGAAAAACTGGCGCCGGCGGAACTGGTTCTTCCGGCGGATGCCGTGGATTTTCCGCGCCGCCGAAAGTTCCTCGAGGGTTGTCCGGGTCTTTTTCAGTACTTCATTCTCTCCGGCGTCGATGGGAAAAAGGTCATTGCCGAAGTGGAGATCATCAAGTTTTTGCATGAACAGAATCTCTCCACCCCTTTGGTGGAAAGGGCGCGCGCCGAGATCGAAGGGGCAGGGCGGGCACAGGCTCCCGCCTCTATCATTCGACAATTGCTTTTGATCGCGGAATGCGTTCGCGAGCCCTCAAGCACACCGGCAAAACTCGAAGCGTTCACGACCGGCGGCGGAACGATCAGTTTCGATCTGATGACTGCGCTGCCCGGCGCTGACCCGCTGGCCTATTTCCGTTTCCTGACAAAATTCCATCTGCAGGCGGTGACGTCCCGCAGCGGGCCGAATGCGCAGCACGCATATCCATGGGACGTGCTTAAGCACGCGTTCCCGCTGGCCCTGGAAAACAAAGACACGCCTTTGGTGCAGGACATTCTCCGGCTGCGCATGGCCGGACACCAGGACCAATGGGAGGCTGCGGCAAAGCGCCCGTCTGATGGCCAATCGCGTTTTTACCCTGACGAATTTATAGTCACTTTCAATCACATGCTGGACCACGGCATGGCGGAGGAGGCTGCCGCCGCCCTCCGCAAAAACATGCCCCTGCTCGACGCGTTCGCCGCCGGCAGGGACGCGGAAGGACTGGCGCGCACCGCCGCCGAACTCTGGCGGAAAGCACAATCGCCAGCGCTTCCGGACCTGCAGAATTTTCTGTTCACTACAGGCCGGCGCTGGCTCGCGTCGATGCCGCCTCCGGAGAAATCCGTCGGGCGGGATGCGTACACCCGCGCCCAGTGGGTCAGGATATGCCTTGCTGCAAAACGCTGGGACGAGGCGGCCGCGGACATCGCCCTTCTGCGCAAAGTGCCTGAGGCGCAAACCTCTTCTTTCAATCCCCCTCTTGCCGATATGGAGGCCCAACTGGCCGTTGGACAGCGAAAGGTTTCGGACGGCGAATTCCTGACATGGCTCGCGCCGGGGGAAAACGATTCGCTGCTTCTGTGCTGGCACCGCTGCGGCCTCCGGCCCGGAAATCCTAACACGGGAGACCGTTCGCTTCGTCCGCCGGCTCCGCTCCTGACATGGCCTGCGGACCGGGCCGCTCTGCCGCCCGCCGGAGAACTGCTTTCCTTCACCAGCGGTGATGGCGTTTCGTGGAATGAAGGTCCTTCCACCAAAGCTGTGCCGCTCGCCGGCTCTCTGACACTCCCCCGCGCGGATTTTGTCAGGACTCAGCGCCGCCACGACGGGAAGTCCGAATTCAACGCCGTGATGCGCAATGGCCGGGCTCTGCTGCGTGCGGCGCCGCCCTCCGCCTCCATCCTTGTTCCTGATCCTAACCGAAAAGAATCATGGATCTCCACACCGAAGGAAGTCATCTGGAAAGCGCTGCCCCCGGAGGACCGCCCGGGTGCATTTGGTTATTCCGCCACCGTCGAAGCGCGCACCGGTGACTCGCTTTCCATCGCCAGTCCGGAAGTTCCCTTCGAGCCTTTGAGGCGCTATCAATTCACCGGCTGGGTTCGCGTGGCCGGCACTCAGGGACATTTGCAGGCCGTGCTGGAAGGCGAACCCGCTCCCGATCCGGTTCCGATCCGGCTCATGGTTTATACGGTCAATGCGTCGGATGGCGCATGGTATTTTGTGGATAGCGGAGCGAGGGACATAACTCCCCCGGACGGTTATCGTTATGCACCCAAGCTCCGTGTGCGGCTCGAATTCATGCCGTCTCTTGGTCCGGTGGGCACGCCGGCGAAGGTAACGGTTTCCACCTGCGACTGGCATCTGGTGGAGCTTCCGCAGACCGCGCCTCCGCCATGGCCGGTGCGCACCATCGGCGGAACTTCAATGGGGATCACGGCCATCGCGCTTTCCTCCGATGGTTCGCAGGTAGCCGCCGGCAGCATTCATGGACAAGTTGTCAGATGTCAGTCCGACGGATCGAATAACAGGACGTGTGCCACGCTGCCCGCGGCCATTCGCTGGATGGAGTTCATCAGCCCTTCGGACATTTTGTGCGTCACCGAACAGGGAGACCTCATGCGCATTCCGGGTGAGGGAGAGCCGAAAACACTCCACCGGTTTCAACGGGAGGAAAGAGTTCTTGCCTGCGCCCCGGACGGGAGCGCAATCGCTGTGGCCGGCCATTTCTCATGGTCGCTTTGGAAACTGAAGGACGGCAAAGTCACGGCCGGACCCTCCCTCAATCTCAGGGATTGGTCGGGAGACTACAATCCTGGCGTCTCCTTCTCGGACGATGGTTCGCGTCTCGTATTTTCGAGGCGGGCCCAGACATATGACGCCTCCGGCGCTGCCGTGGAATCCCTGCTGTTTCGCGTGTTCTCGACTGCCGATGGCAAGCCCGTTCCGGACTTGGCCAAAGACGGAAAGTCTGTGCCGGATTTCACCCTCCAGCGCCCCAATCGTCCGCGGGGCTCGCCGGCATGGGGAGAGTTTACGTCCGGCGAAAACTCAAAAGTCCGCGTCTTTATGGGAGACGGCGTCACGGTGGAACGCACCGATGGTCCGGCAAACGAACGGCGTTTGACGTGGAAGCCGCATTCGCTTTTCAGCGGCAGCGTGGCCGCCTTCGATCACAGAACGGGCACTCTTTTCTCCGGAGACAGTCACGGCTGCATCCTGCGCTGGGACTTGAACCAGCCTGGCAAATAACCGAAGGCGCGTTCTACTTGCCGCCGTTGTGCAGCGCGATGATCCGGTCCGCAGTATCTTTGGTGAACTCCCCATCCTCCATGCGATAGGGAGCCTCCATCCAGTGCAGGCCCTGGTCCTCCCGGGTGAAGAACTCCTGACGGATGGCGGGTTTCAGCTTGGTGAAGGTTTCCGGCGGCAGGCCGATGCGGATAGTGCCGACAGTCGTTAGGGACACGCTGTCGCCGGTGGCAGCCGCCGCCTCACGGGCATTGCTGGCCTGCACCTCCTTGCGTTCGTGCCGGATCGTCAGGCCGATCTTGAGATTCGCTCCGCAGTCCAGCACCACGTCACTGGCTTCGAGCAGGAATCCGCCGTTTTCCTGCGTGCCCTGACTGGTGAATCGAACGTGTCCGCCTTTGATTTCCGGCTGCGCCACGTGCGTTTCCTCCGTGGCCAGTTCCAGCGCGCGAAACACCGGAACACCGATAATTTTGCCTGACAGGAGATCAAAATTGCAGTCCATCAGAATGCCGGTGCTGCGGTTGGTGGAACCGCTCAGCTTGATGGTTCCTTTGCTGAGTGCCTTGACGTAGTTCTGGAAGAACTCCGGCAGGAATGGATGGAACGGCGTGTTCTCGACATTGATGGTGAGGTCCACCTCCGGAAACTCACCCAGCGCAATGTTTCCTGTCAGCGTTCCGTTGCCGCCGCCGGCAATGGCGAACTCCCCTTTTTCAAACACCGCGCGCTCAGGGGTGATCTTCACTTTCGCGTTCAGCACGCGGATCTGGTCAAACCATCCCTGACGGAAAGTGCCGCCGGCGAGCAGGAGGTCCCAATCCGCCCCGTTGTGTGTGAGCGTCGCATTGCTGCCCGTGAGTTCACCCGTGGTCGCCGGATTGCCGCCCCACGTCAGGGTGAGACTGTCGGACTTGTATTGGTCCACCGTCAGCAGGGAAAAATCCGGTTTGATACCCCAGCCGGCGGTGAGCAGTTTCGAACCGCTTTCCGGCGAACCGGAAGCCACCTTCGGAGAGCCGCCGGGGCGGAGGGAAATAGAGGCTTTTACCGAATCGACGGATTTCAGGTGCCAGTCGGATTTGAAAACGTTAGGCACCGTGATCCACGTGCTGAGATTCTCCGCCTTCAAATCCTGGAAAATGTTGGCCGACTTGCCCTGCACTTTCATGGACGCAATCCTCAGTTCCCCGTTCAGGTCCCAGCGCGTCGCCCCGAGAACCACATTTTCCGCTCCTAGAAACCGCTTCACTTCGGCGGTCATTTGAGTGTTGAAAGCCGGACCCTTGCCGTACACCCGCAGCACGCCCATATAAAGCAGCAGCGGAACGCCCGTGAGAATCAGCATCCGCCAAAGCCATCCCCACAGCCGCGCGTAGCCCGTGACATCATAACCAGGCCGCAGGAGCCCTGAACTTGCCCGCCGCAGAAAGGACTGCTGGGCAGCCCATTCGTTCATCACTTCGTTATAACTTTTGCCTTTCAGGCCTTTCAGATTCTTGCTCATGACACGCGTTCCCCGGGCGGGAAAGCCCGGGCTCCGCTAATAATCTGCGGCTCTTCTGAACGCCAGTGAAATTCCTGCCCCGCTGCTACTGCACCCGCACCGACACCTGGGTCGCCTGCTTTTTGAGCCATTCCTCGCGGCGGCGGACCAGTTCTTCATACCGCTTGCGCAGGGCTTCATTTTCCCGCTGATCTTTGGATAGGAAAGTGTTGTTCTTTCCAAAACGCTTCCACGGGCCGTCGGTCACTTCCTCTTCAGTGCAGAACCGCCAGTCGCACAGCGCACCGCTGCTGGCGCCAAGGAAGTCGCGGACCGCTGGGGAAATATCGAGGCCGGCGCCGCCGTTGCCTTTGGTGGCGGGCGGTTTTCCGCCGAAGACGTAGTTGTGATCTTCGGTGGTGAACGGTCCGCAGTCCTCCCACTGGGCAAAGCACGTCTTGTTGCCGAACCTCACTGCCACCCACATGCTCTGGCACACGCTTTTGGCCCCTTCCGCCTTCCTCTTCTTATACCACGGAATCAGTTTGGCGACCTCCGGACAGGTAAGGTCATTAAAAGGGAGGGCGATGTAAAACGGATTGAGACCCGGTGTGAAAGCCTTGGGGCGGAAATCCCAGGTGCGGTTATCTTTGTTGGGATCGTCGAATCCGCCGTAGTTCAGTTGCCAGTTTACGTCCCATGAACTGGCGTGGTTCGGAGTGGGATTGTTCTCGGAGGGCGACTCGCCGATCCAGAAAATGGTGGTGGGGATGTTCCTCCGCCACGGGTATTTCGGAGCCACTTCACGCGGGCGGGTGGGAGCATAAACCCGGGGCAGGGGAGCCACGGCGCCCACGATCCCTTTGGCCCCGGTGGTGGAACCGGGAGCTGTCGCTGGATTGCTGGCCTGGGTGGTTGTCGCCTTGGAAGCGGACGGTTTGTCTTTTTTCGTGGTTTGCGCCCCGGAAACGGAAATACCGCAGGAAAGGAGGGCTGCAATGAGGACGGATGCTTTGGAATACACTCGCATGGGGAAGGATGTGGCGGAAAGCAAAGACCGGCTTGGGACCTTTGGTGGGGCGCGGATTGTATGGACCGGGCGGGAAAGAAGCAAGAGAAATTGCCGGGAATGGTAAAACGCAGGTCCCGGGCGGATGGATGCAGGCAGGGGAAATTCCCCGCCAATAAAGACTGCAGGCCCCGCCGCGGTGTTCAATTCCCGGAAAGTGGAGCGATAATTTCAGGCAGACGGCTTGAAGAAGGTAGATTTCAGAAAGGCGCTGCCGGCCACGAATTTCCGGGCAAAGCGCAGTCGCGGCCGCTCCCATTAAAATTATTTTAAAAATTGTGCTTGAAGTCAGGCACGCCAACTTGCTAGCGTTCCGAAATTATGCAGACCCCGGCCCGTCCCCGCCGCCTGTTCGTATTAGGAATCGTCCCGGTATTTGCCGGAATTGCGATTTGGTTTTGGTGGCCAAAAGGAGAACCTGAAAGGCCGCCGGCAGCCGATGTGACGGGTAAAGGATCGAATGCCCTGCGCGAAGGAACCAAAGCTGTTCCCGTTCCATCCGCTCCTTCGGTGGCTGCCGGCATTGTCGCAAAAGGTGAGAAAAAAGTGGATCAGTTTTCTGAAATCCGCCGTCAGCTCCAGTCCGGCGAATTGACAACGCTCCCCCCGGAACATGCCCCGCCACCGGTGCCAGTAATCAAGGAAGAACCCTGAATTCCAACCCATACGCCACGATGAAAATAGTCCCCAGCGTTGCTGCTCTCCTTTGTTTCTTCTGCGGCTTCCGTTCCAGCCGTGCCGCCAATCAAGCAGATGAATTCGAAACCCGCCCCAATGCTCCAAATAATTGGCAGGTCGGAACGGTTTCTCAAAAGAATCCTCCCGGAGGATGGAGTTTCAGCGGGGGGGCGCTGGAAGTTTCAAGGGCGTTAAGTGTCTCGGGGGACCAGTCGCTCAAGTTCACCTCGAGCAGCGCCGCCGGCACGCTTTCGCATGCGGCAGCGGCGGGAAGCGGAGTGCGTTTCCTAGACGTCTCCCTGCGTTTGCCTGTGGGCAAGACGATTCCTGTGAATACCGTTCCGTCATGGACAGTAGCTGAAGCGCAGCTCGTCATTGATTCGGTTCCGGCGATGATCGTGCAGGTTGGCTCCGCCACGACAGCCCGGCTGTATATGTATTCGCCGGCGGGCGGGGGCACATGGACGGCTACCGGTCCCGCGCTTTTCATTGAGAACGGATCATATCTCAAAAATTGGCTGCGCCTTACCCTCCGGACGGATCCTGCAGCGACGATCTCAGACTTATGGATCAATGGAAAGCTTGAGGTGATCAATCACCCTCCGAATTCGCCCGCCTCCGGCAGTTTTGTGGTCCGGGCAGCCACTGGTAAATACACGTTCATCGACGATTTCCAAACGGGCGACACTCACCCGCTCTACGCGGATGCCGACAAGGATGCGATGCCGGATTCCTGGGAGTACGATAATTACCTCAATGCCAGCGCTGACGACCGGGAGAGCGACAAAGACTACGACGGGGTGACGAACATCACAGAATACCTGCTGGGAACGAAAGCGAACGACGACGACTCCGACGACGACGGCATGCTCGATGGCTGGGAATACTATTACGCTCTCAATCCAGCCTCGGCGTCGGACAAAGACGTGGACCTTGATCTCGACGGCTACACGAATTCCGAGGAATTTACAGCACAGACCAACCCGAACGACCCGTCTCTTAACGCAGGTACTGCTTCGAGTACGGTGGTTTATGCGAGAGCGAATGCGGTAGCGCCCTTCCTCGGCACCTTCGACCAGCCGTTTGCGAACATTACGAGCGCCATCGCTGCCGTGCCGGCTGGCGGACGGGTGGTTTTGCAGGGCGGCGGCAATGTTTTCATCGGCACCGGCAACCAGAGTATTCAGGTGCTCAAACCCGTAACGATTGTTGGAACGCAAGGCGCCACGATCGTTGGAGATCCGACACACTCCTGTTTTTACACGACCGCTCCGTCCGCAGGCCCTTTCGTCGTGGAGGGACTAACCATCACGTCATTTCGTGAGGGTTTCGGTCAAAGGGGCGCCGCGATTTTTTCGGATGGCGTTCCCGTTACCATCCGGCGGTGCACGATTTCCGCCTGCTTTGCCTCCAGTCTCGGAGGTGGCGTGTTCGTCAACGGCGCGCCCCTAACGGCTGAGGACTGCACCTTCAGCACCTGCCAGTCAGGATACCATGGCGGCGCGTGCTATGCGCAACAATCGGCAGTGAAGATCCGGCGTTGCCGATTCACGTCCAATTATACGACCAATGGCGACGGACCTGCACTTTTTTTTCAAGGGGGCTCCTGCGAAATTGAGAATTGCTACATCGGCTCTAACTTTATCAACACAACCGGCCGGGGAGCCGTTGGGTTCGCCGGGGGCGTTACCGGTTCTCTCAGCTATTGCACGATCCTGAGTAATACAGCCAGGACAGAATCGGGGGGGCTTTTTAACGGCAATGCCGGCGGAACGATTACCCTCAACTCCTGCATTTTGTGGGACAACCGGATAAGCGGGGGGGTAAAAAGTCAGGTGAACGGAACGGCGCTGTGGAGCGCCGCTTACTGCACCGTCGAATCCGCCACGGCTCCGCCTGTCATCCTTCCGGGTAGTGGCAACGACGCGAACAACCCGAATTTCCTTTCCGGAACCCCGATCCTCCGTTACGCCACGGTGCCCTCTGCAGCCAATCCGAATCCGAATCAGAATCCTCCGCGTCCCGCGACGGATATCGAAGGTGTCCCCCGTCTCCCGGTGCCTCAACTCGCCCAGCGGGGAGCCTTTGCCTTTGCCGATACCGATGGCGATGGCATGCCTTCGTCATGGGAGATCAAGTACCAGTTAAATCCGAACGACAAAGCGGATGGCGACAAGGATGCCGATCAGGACGGCTTTACCAATATTGAAGAATACGCCAACGGTTCCGATCCCCGCTACCCCGGCTATGAATCCAGTGTTTGCATTTTTGTAGATGCGGCAGGGATCTCCGCCAACGACGCCAACTATGGTTACATAAGTTCCCCCGTTCGCACGATAAGCCGGGCTCTGCAGCTCCTGGTTCCGAATACCCGTAATCGCATTTGCCTGCGCGACGGAACCTATTCCGGCAACTTAAACCGGGACCTGTCAACGCCGTCCCTCATGGTTTCCGGCACTATTGCCTTTACGCTCAAGAGCCTCAATGGCCCAGGGAGCGTGGTGATCGAACTGGAGGACGCAAAAGGTGTGCGGAGGCGGTTCCTAACAAGTTCCTCCTATTACGGTTCTCCGGAGTGGACCATCCGGGGAATCGAATTCCGTCACGGGCTTGCCCCCGCCGGAGGCAGCGGCGGTGTGTTTTTTTGGCAAGGCTACACTCAGGGGCTGATGGTTTACGACTGCACGTTTACCGGCTGCAAGGCTGTAAACGGGGGTGCCATTTCCTATCAATCGTCGCCGGGATCCGCCGGACGCCGCTTTCAACTTACGAACTGCGTGTTCCAAGGCTGCGAAGCTACCAGCCTTGGAGGTGCGGTCCACAGCGGTTCCACCGCCCGGTTTTCCGCTGCCGGTTGCACCTTCGCCTATAATGCCGCCGCCGTTGGGGGCGGGGTTTACTGCGTCGGCCCTGGGGCGGGCCTGAATCTCAATGGCTGCGTTTTCTTTCGCAATACCGCCGGCTCAGGCGGCGGTGCGTCCCTTAACAGTTTGACGGGATATTCCACCTTCAGCGGCGAGTTTTACACTAACGCGACCGTTCCCGTCAGTGTTTTTGACAATGTCCTCGCCAACTGCGTATTCGCTGAAAATGTCGCCCATCCCGTATTGTCGATCCATAGTGAGGGCGGTGGAGTGGTGCTCAACGGCTGCAATACGGATCTTCATGGTTGCCGCTTCACCGGCAATATCGCGGAGTCGCTCGATGGGTCGTCCCAGGGAGGCGCTCTCTTCGTCACAGCGGTCGGCGGTCCCTCCGTTTTCAGCAGTGACTTCCATGATAATGAGGCTGCGGAGAGAGGCGGCGCGATCTATGTCCGGGGTGTCGGCCCGGGATTTTTCACTGTCAATGGAACTTCACCTCCCAACACGCCCGCCGGCGTTCCCAGCGTCCCGCGTCTGGCGAACTGTGCCATTCGTGGAAATACCGCCGGAGCTGTCGGTGGCGGAGTCTTTGTGGGCGGTTCGGAGGGCGATTCCTATCCTGACGGCATTATCGTCCACTGCACTCTCACCGGAAATCACTCAGGCGCCGGTGAAGGGGGCGCAATCTATGCTTCGGGGGATGCCCAATTCTTCAACAATATCACATGGTTCAACACTCCCGCTCTGACCCAGGTTTTCAGCCCGGAGGGAACCCTCGCTGCCGCCGGCAATAATTCTCAGCAAACTCTTCCCGGCGGCGTGAGCATCCGTCCGACCCTGGCCTTCGACGGCATCCACATTGCCGCGCCCCTGCCGCCGGAAGTGGTACATCTTTTAGGGGGCGCGAATCCCGCTCATACCGGACTGGCGGTGGAGCGGCCCGCAGGCGCCAAACGCACCCGCAGTTATGATTTTGACCTCGAACCGCGTCCGGGATCCAGTATCGAGGCCGGCTGCGACGAATGGGTGGACTCAGACCCCCAACCCGATGGATTGCCAGACTGGTTCGAACTTTACGTCATCAACCTCAGCCCCAATGACGCGTTTACCTCCTTCGCGACGGTCACTCCGGACAGTCGAATGGAGGGGAGCGGTTATAAACTGAAGGATCTGTTCAACGCCGCGGGAGATCCCGGCAAACCGGATGCCGCGCAGCCGAAGACCGATACCGACGAGGACGGTGTCACCGATTTGGAGGAAATCCGTCTGGGCCTGGATCCTTCGGAATGGACAACCCGCTGGTATGGCTGGCACGGCCGCTGTGATTCTGAAGCCGCGGGCCTGGGGCACCTCAGGGATTTCGACGGGGATGGCGTGATGGACAGCAATGATGCAGTTCCGAACAGCAAGGAACTCAAATTCTTTCGTACGCCGACGGTCCGTTACGTCCCGATGTTCCTGACAACGGCCTCAGGTGACCGCGTGGAAGGAAAGCCGCTGGCTCTCAACAACCGCGGAGATGTGCTGTTTTCAGTACCGGACCCTCCTGGAGCCGATGACGTGAAATTTAAAGTATGGATTGCCTCAACGAAGCAAGTCCTGACGGCCGAAGGAACGGGCCATTACTCCGGTACGGTTCTGGACTTTGACGACGAAGGCCGGGCATTGCTGGATTTGTACTACTGGGACCAAAATCTGGAGAATGACGGAGCCTACCTGTTCGTCCCGGAAACTGGATCGCTGACCTTTAAAGACGTGGTCCTGCCACAAGGAGGACAGCTCCCGCCGAAGTTCAGGCGGGCTTTGCTGCTGCGCCCCGGTGCAAACGGCGACGTGTTTTTAGACAGCACTGACGCACTCGATTGGGGAACCGGAGGATTCTGGGCGGAACCGGGGAATGCTCCCGTATCACTGGTCCGAAGCGATGAATACTGGCTTCTGTCACGCACCAGAGACGAAGACGGCGACGTGATGAAAATTTGGAACCGCGACGCCGGCGGCGGATGGCACGACAAGGCCTCCGGCCCCGAGTCGGGATCATGGATCAATTCCATGAAGCCCGCGATCCATGGGTCAGGCCCGCTCGCACAGGAGGGCTTTACCGTGTATGCATGGAATGACGCCTTGCAAACTCCCGCCTGGGAAAAAGCGACTAGAAAGGGCGGGGTGGACTGGGGCTTTCTCACATGGGCCTGGACCAAGGTGAACAATCAGGGGATGGGCATCTTTTGGTCCGATGACCATGACGACTTCGACGTTCATCAAAACAACTCGTTTAGTAAGATCCGTAAATCTCTCACGGTTCCCGGACCATCGATGTTGTCCAATTGTACCGACATCAATCAGAACGGCGTGATTTTGGCGTGGGCGGATCACACCAATCCTATGCTTCTGATGCCGGTGAGGGTTGATGCAATATCCCGAGACCCGATCACAGGAGTCTTTTCCAATCTGGGGGGGTCCATCCCCCACTCCCCGCTGAGTCCCACGGTGACGCTCACCACCGTGTCCTCGACCATCTCGCCCACGAAGCTGGTGACCGTGAGCTACACGGCGAAGGCGCGCGACATTCATGCGGAGATGACCGGCAGTGCCTCCGTGGCCAACCTGCTGGACATCTACGTGAACGGCGTCCTCAAGACGACGGCGACCGGGACGCTCATCAATCAGGGGGGCGCGTTGAAGGCACCATGGGAAAAATCCCGCTCCGAATGTCAGTTCCAGGGATCCTTTACCATTCAGGTCACGGATCCCCAGCCGGTGTCGCTGGGATTTGTTACCCGGAAAAACGCGGCGGAAAAGCGGGGGCGGGCGGACGCCACTGTGGTGCTGGACCGTGTGAGCTACGAGCCCGTGAACGTGCCGCCCCCCAGTCCGGTGAGCATTTTCTTCGTGGGAGGAGAGCCGTCCAACGGCGTGCGGAATTCCGTGACCCTGAGCGGCGGCATCACCGCCACGCTGCAGGAACCCGTGGGCCACTATGACGGCCTGTATTTTGAGTACACCACGGCCCAGAATACCACCTACGGTCTCAATCTCCGCACCCTTGATCCACCCTCCGCGACAGCGCGTTATCTTTCAGCCCGTCTGGAAATCAGATCGCCCACCTCGACCACGGCGGTCCTGGGGACCTGGCAGGAAACCGGAGGCAGCACGCGCCTCTTCAACTGCGTCGATTCCGGTGCCATGCTGCCGGCATCGGAAGCCCTGAGGGTTATCGATACTGTCATCACTGACCCGGGAACGGACATAGAGGATCCTCCGCAAGCCACGCCGTTTGCGCTGAGATTGACCGTGCCCAAGCTCGCCGCCCCGACTTTTACCCCCCTGAACGGCATGACACCGAAGATGAACGGCGTGCCGGTGATCCTGAAGACTTCTCCCACCGGCGACCTTCCGCCGGTGGATCCTCTCTTCGATCAACTCTATGTCACTGCGCCAACGGGCGAACTGTCCATTTTTGCGGCGAATTCCAAACTTTCCGCAAATTATTGTCTCAATCCGGCGGTGACCAAATTGCAGTTGGAACAGCTGCAGGCAGCTTCCGCCGTCCAAATGTTGGAGGAGTCGCGACACACGACCGGCGTCAGTACCCCGACCGAGGAGCCGCCTCCTGCCGACGATCCGTATGTCAACCCCGGCGGCCCCTACACCTTCGAGGACGTGAGAATGATGTTTGGGCTCCTGAACGGTCCAGGCGCAGCGGAGGTGCTCGAGTGGTACGAAAATCAGGGTCTGGCCATCAAGATTAACGAGACGGCCTGGTGGGGCGATCCCTGGGACTGGTACTGGGATTACATCTCAGGCTACGATGCGATACTGCGTCCTGATAAGACCCCTACTCTGTGGCTCAGCCGCAAGGAGTTGCCCACTCTTGAGAAGGCGGTGCAGGGGCTGGCCGAAGCACTGGTGGAACTGCAGGAGATGGCAAAAAGCCCCGCGAAGGTAAGGTCGACTCTCCGCATCGAGCCTTCCTTCTGGGAGGATCTGGGCAACCGCATGGCGGACGGAACGACGAGCAAGGAGGAGTTTATACGTCTCTGGCAGCAGGGATTGAAAGACGCCGTCTCAGGATCCTTCTCCGCGTTCGGGCGCTCCTTTGCGGAGTCACTGTCCATCTACTACATGAGCGTCGGCGTCATGGTCATGTCCTATGACGGTGCCAAAGCCATCTCCGAAGGTGATGCCAAGGCGGGTGCCGTAAGCCTCTTTGTTACGCTTCTGACGGTAAAAGGCGGGTCCATGGCCCGCACGCTCCACAAACAATTCAAGGCCGGGCGCATTAAAAAACTGGTTCTGAAGCTCCCGGGCGGCGGCAGAGCGGAGATCAAGGAAGCCATGATAGCCGCCCTCGACGTAGCCACCCGCAAACATGATTACCGGAGTGCGCTCTTCGTCGAACTGCGCCCGATGATCGCGGACGGCAGGATCACAAGACAGAACCTGGAGGATCTTTGGAAGATGGGAATAACACAGTCAGGTACGACGAAAGGCAGTGCTCTGCTGGGCAGAAGGCTGGGTGACAAGCCGCACTGGGCTGAGACCCGCCCGGCGGTGGCGCATCATGACTATCCCCAGGACATGGAGGAGTACTTTGCCAAAAGAGGCATCGATGTCCATGAAGGCACCAACTCGGGCCGCTGGCTCCCCGCAGACTTCCACTACATCGTGAATGGAAAAGGCCTGACAGGGTTCGGCGAGACTGGAAACGCGTTCAATTATCAGTGGGAACGATGGAGGGCGCTGAACCCGAATGCCACACTTCCGGAAATCGAGGCTTTCAAAGAAAAATTGGTTGGTAAAACTATGAATTTCGAGGCCAAATCCATCGATTGGGAATTCACTCCGTAAGCCGTTACCCCGCTGACATGTCTGAATCCAGTTTGAAGGAAATACCGATATTTAATCTTCACCGGCACGGGGCACGCGGTGCCGTTATGATCACAGATCTTCAACCGGCGACCGAAACTATCATGGAGTCCACCCGTCCGGCGCGCGCGGAGGTATCGAAAGGCCGCACCTGGGGGGATTGCCTGAATGCCTTCAGTAGTTCCGCGCCGCTGGTCGTTTCAGAGCCGGCAGCAGAGGAGATCGGCCGCCACCCCTTTAAAGGGGTGGATTTCCGGGAGGTGAAATTCACGCGCACGGGTCTCGTACCCGCACTTCCCGGCAATTACTATGTGATGGTGCCGCGCGGCAGGCCGCTCACCTTCCTTCTGCGCTACTTCACGGGGGAAAATGAAGCGGGAAAAATGGAGTTCATTTCAGAAGTGCTGGAACATGAAGCAAGGCAGGCCCCCGGCCATGCCCGGTTCGTTCAGAGAATCCCGCTTAAGGCCAGTTGGGACGGGTCGGACTTGCTGCCGTACCGGGAGAATGAGCCCATCGGATCACGCGGGACCACTCTTTGCAGCAGGCGGCTGCTGCAAACGATCTTCGACAACAAGTGGACGAATTTTGCAGCCGTCCCGGTCGACGATGTTCAGTTGTTTGCTGCCAAACCCCTGAATGAAAGTAAATGGCCGCCGGAATCCTGGTATCACCGAATCCAGCCGACGGGTGACGACTGGAAAGAAAGCTGGAATCTGACGGGCCCGGGGAAGCCGTGAACCGGGAAATCACCCTCTGCGGCGGTTGATGAGCCGCTCCTTCATATCCGCGGGCAACTGGCTGTTCCGCACCCAGGCTTTGGCACTGTCCGGTTCGCGGCTCATCCATTCCCGGACCAGCCGGAAGGAGGTCTTGTTCCGGCGGTTTTCGTCGGTGATGGTGCCGGCCCACGCGATGGCGGCCTCGGGATCCTTCTCCTGGACTCTGAAAGCGAAGCGTTCCCGGGATTCATCCATGGCTGCCGTCTGCGGAAGGGCATTGAGCCAGTTGCCGGCGTCGTTGGGATTCTTTCCCGCCCACTCATCAACCACCTGTGCGACGACACCAGGTTTCGCTTCGCCGTCGGGAAGAGCGGCGGCCCAGACTGCTGCGGACTTGGCATCGGAATCGGCCAGCCGGTCCGCAAGGCGTCCGAGGGCGCCGTTTTTGTAAGGACCATCGGGTAAACCCATCACCATCTCCTTGGCGGCGTCCGGGCCCCGTTGTTTGAAAAACTGTTCGAGCACGCGCTCCATGGCCTCTCCGCGGGCATTGCTGCGGTCCATGTTCTGTGCCAGTTGCGCCGCGAGATCGAGATTCGTTTTCGTTAGGCCGTTGATGACCCCGACCATGTTATGGTTCCCCTCCTCCTTGTCTTTATTAGGGTGCGCCAGGGCCCACGCGACAGCCTTGTCAGGGTCATTCTGGCTCCACACGGCCAGTGCCGTCTGAGCGCCCCAGCGATTGCGCCAGTCTCCGTGTTTCTGGGTCCATGCGAGGGCGGTTTCCGGGTCCTCTTTGGCCCACCGCGTCATGAGCATGGAAAACTCCCGGCCGCGCTCGCGGTTGTTGTAGCCGTTTTCGGTCATCGCCTCCATGGCGGCTGAGATTTGCTCATTGCCGTGGAGACCTTTCAACATTTCCAGAAACGCCTCGGTGCGCTGCTGCATGTCCTCCATCGCGAAAATCTCTTTCGTCCGCGCGGCGGTTTGCTCCGGCGTCAGCTCGCGGATGGCCTTTGCTCCGATGACCGCCGCGTCTTTGGCCGGGGATCCGTCCGGCGTCTGTCCGATGCGCCCGCTTCCCTTCGCTTCACCTGTGTTTAATCCACTCTGCAAAAGTGCCGCCCGTTTCGCCCTTTCTGTCGCATCGGAGTTTTCTCCACGCCAATGGGTCCCGGCCCAAAAGGCCAAAGCGGTGCACGCGGCCCAGCCGGATGCAATGAGTGCGGTTTTCTTTCTGGTCGTTGTCAACATATGCTGCAGGAACATTAAACGATAAGCGGCGAAGGGCAGGGGTTCTTTCTCCCGCGAAGGCGGGAAGACACCCTCCTGGGAATTCGCCCGGGTTTTTCCCGCGACGGCGCTGCAGTCATCAACGCCGTTGGAACGAGATACTGTTGTTTCGTTGATTTCGCCGTTTTCTCCCCGGAATGGCGGCATTCGGCGAAATTACTCCCTCTCCGCTCGCAGGCGCACGAAGGGGCGGGGCGTGTCCGTCCTTCGAACTTCCGCTTTATCACTACTCCGACCATAGGGAGGACGAATGCGCCGTTCCAACCGGGTGAACGGGAATATTTCTCCGCCATTCCGGAACTGTCCTCCGTCCTCGTCGCTCGCCGGATTTACGCTTTTGAGCGCGTGCGGCGACGGACGTGAATTAAACGTGCGTCACCGCTTCTGATATGGGCTGCTCTTCATTCAGCCTTTCGAGGTCCGGGACGATGCTTTCGGTTCTGGAGAAGCTGACGTCCTGGATGACGAGGTTCAGATAATCCGCGATTTCCTGCGCCCGTTCCGGGGAGGTGTTAGGCGCGAGTTCGAAGTGCAGGCGGCCCTTCATCAGATCAAGGCAGATGGAGGGTTCGGTATCCGGGGAGGTTACGGTGAATTGCTGTTCTGAGTGCATGGCTTTGCGGTGTTTGTTAGTCGGGGAAAATCATTTTTTCCGGGCGCACCCACTGGTCGAACTGATCGGAAGTGAGGAGGCCGAGTTCGATTCCGGCCTGCTTCAATGAAGTGCCTTCGTGATGCGCCTTCTTTGCGATGCGGGCAGCGTTGTCGTAGCCGATGTGCGGATTCAGTGCGGTGACGAGCATGAGGCTTTCGTTCCGGAGTTTTGCGATGTGATCGGCGTTTGCGGTGATGCCGTCCACACAGTGCTCAGCAAAACTGTGTGCGGCGCCGGCAAGAAGATCGATGGATTGCAGGAGGTTATAGATCATCACCGGCTTGAACACATTCAGTTCGAGATGCCCGCTGGCGCCGGCGAAAGTGATAGCGGTGTGATTCCCGAAGACCTGAGCGCAAACCATGGTGAGCGCCTCCGCCTGGGTGGGATTGACCTTTCCAGGCATGATGGATGAGCCTGGTTCGTTTTCCGGAAGACTGAGTTCTCCAAAACCACAGCGCGGACCGGAGCCGAGGAGCCGGATATCGTTAGCGATCTTCATGAGACTCACCGCCAGCACATTGAGTGCGCCGGAACATTCAACGATGGAATCATGCGCGGCGAGGGCCTCGAATTTGTTGTCCGCGGTGACAAACGGGAGGTCTGTCATTTCCGCCAAATTCGTCGCGAACTTTTCCGGGAATTCCTTTTTCGTATTGATGCCCGTTCCGACGGCGGTGCCGCCTTGAGCCAGACGCAGGAGGGCGGGAAAACACGCGCGCACGCGCTCGATGCCATAACCAATCTGCGTGCGATAGCCGGAGAACTCCTGTCCGAGCGTGAGAGGCGTGGCGTCCTGCAGATGGGTGCGGCCAATTTTGACGATGTCCGCAAATTCATGCTCCTTTGTTTTCAGCGCCTCGTGCAACCGGTGCAGCGCGGGCAGCAGATGGCGTTCGATCCCGAGCACGGCGGCGACGTGCATCGCGGCGGGAAAGGTGTCGTTGGAGGACTGACCGCAATTGACGTGATCGTTAGGGTGCACCGGGGTTTTGCTTCCCATCGCGCCGCCGAGGATTTCGATGGCGCGATTGGAAAGCACCTCGTTCATGTTCATGTTCGTCTGCGTGCCGGAGCCGGTCTGCCATACGACGAGGGGGAAATGTTCGCAGCCGATGGAACCGGTGAGCACTTCACCCGCCGCTTGGATGATGGCGTTCCCGATGCGGGTGTCGAGGGAGCCGAGCTGGATGTTTGTTAGCGCTGCTGCTTTCTTCACGAGCGCGAGGGCTCGAATGAGGGGAAGCGGCATACGTTCGCCTCCGATCTTAAAATTTTCCAACGAACGCTGCGTTTGCGCTCCCCAGTATTTGTCGGCGGGACACTCGATTTCTCCGAATGAATCGCGCTCCACGCGGATGTTTGCCTTCGATGTTTTGACGTCGGACATAATGGCCGGGGTTGAACCCGGGGAGCACGAGACGGACCCGGGGGCGTGCGTCAAAGGAAATGCGCGGCTCTGCTCCGGACGTCGAATCGCGCCCGGGCGTGAAGAGGAGGCGGGGGAGAGCGGCATAGTTCATCCGCCGATTTGCACAAACCGCGCCACAACAATGGAGGGCGGAGGTTGCCAGATCCGCCGGAGCCGGTAGAGTCTGATATGCCCGCCATCAAAACCAAATGCGTTTGGGATAAATTCGATTCCCGGGAGGATGGGCTGCGCATTCTGGCGACGCGGTATATTCCGCGCGGCTGTCCCAAAAAAGATTACGACATTTGGATGGCAAATCTGGGCCCGAGCGAACGACTGCTGAAGGCGTTTCTCGGAGGTAAAATCACGTGGGATGAATTCTCACGCCGTTACAGAGCTGAGCAAATGGGGCAGGATGCCAAGGAGGCGAATAACCCACGCATTCGGAATAGCGGTCAGAAGTTTACGCTTCGGTTGCTGAAGCGCCTTGCGGGGAGCCAGCAGGTAACTCTTTTGTGCAATTGTGCGAGTGATGAGAAGCACTGTCACCGGCATTTGTTGAAAGGGATGCTGGAGGCGAAGTCTTTGTAGGCAAGGCCGGGGACAACAGGCAGGCACTCTGAAAGCATCCATCCCAACGGCGTAGACTGGCTGCGGGATTGCCCATGTGTCAGGGCCACCACGCTGTGGTGGATGCGTTTCCAGGTGTTTAACCCGGCGTTCGCTGCGCTTCACGCCGGGCTATTCACAGTGGACCGCGCTGCGGTCCGGCATGCTCGCGCTGGGATTGTGTATTGTCCTGCGTTATAACAACTTCGCAGGCTTGTTCGTGTCAAAGCGCCTACCCCCATACTCATACTCGAACCGAAGAGAGTAGGAGTAGGAGTATGAGTAGGAGTAGGAAGCGCCGGGGTTAAATTCCGGAGACGGCTTTGGTGCGGGCGGGAGAGTTGGGGAGGTCGAAGACCTGGACTTTGATGGGAGCTTTGCGGACCGTGGTGTCGAAGAGGACGGTGATGCGGACTTTGCCGGCGGGGACGCTGGTTTGAATTTCGGACGCGGCGGGGACTTCTTTCCCGGCGATGAAGATTTGAAGATTCGCGGGATCGTTGAGGCGGAGGCCGACTTTGCCGGCGGCGGAGACTTCGATTTCGGATTCGATGGCGCGCCATTCGTTATTGCCGACTTTGATGAGGGGGGCTTCTTCGCCGGGGATGGTGCCGTTGACGTGGCTGTAGAGCGGGAGCCATGTCAGTTCGTCGCGGGCTTCGGCAAAGCCGCGATTGCCTTTGAGATTCATCCATCGCCACATGTCAGGAACAGGCTGCGCGGTGCGCCAGCGGCGAAGAGTGCCGTCCTCCTGAACCTTGTAGGCCCCTTCTTTGCCGAGTTCGGAAAGAAAGCGGACGAGGTCCACCAGTTCATCGCGGCGGAGCATGGCGGTGAGGCCGATGGGCATGAGCGAGATGGGGATGTTTTCCTTCTTCGCGACTTTGGAAGCCGGAATCGAATCGACCAATCCGGAGGGATTGCGCAGGAGGACTTCGCGGGCGTCCTCGCGCAGGAGAGTGCCGGTATAGCTGAGTCCGTCTTTGGTGCTAACCAATGTGGTAGCGTAACCCTCTTTGATTTTCTTCGAAGGTTCGAGGAGGCTCTCAATGATGTAATCGACCGGGGCGCTGGCTCCAATGCTAACCATGTCCGGCCCGACAATGCCACCGACGGCGCTGATGGCATGACAGTTTTGGCAAAGCAGCGCCTGGCGCCGGAAGATGAGTTCTCCGCGGGCGGGGTCGCCCTGGGATTTCACATCGGCCATCATTTGAGTGAGTTCGGCAGGCGTGAGGGCGACGACGGGTTGGAGGCCGCCGGCGACGGTGAGAGCTTCGATGAGAGGTTTTGTATTTCCGCCCACGACGCTGGCTTTTTGCATTCCGGCACTGGCGACAGCGGCGGGGATCTTTTTGTCTTTGAGGGCAGCAGCAAGAATGGAGGGGCCATTCTTCAGAGCGAGGTAAGCATCCAACACCCGTCCGGCGGCCGGGACCATGCCGGATTCAGACCCTTCCTTCCATTTGCCGCCGGCAAGGAACTCGGCGGCGTCCGCCGAAGCCTCCTGGGGATTCAAGCGTGCCCACGCTGCGAGGATTTCTCCGGTGTGCCGGCTCACATAGGTGAGACGTTCGTGCAACAGATGGCGGAAGAATCCGCCGCTCGACCCGCCGAGAGCACTGAGGGCCTGGAGCGCGGCAGCGCCAAGGTCGAGATTTGCGGGCGATTCTGCGAGGTGCTGAAGAGCTCCGCGGGCGTCCTCGAGCTTCCATGCACCGGCAAGTTTTGCGGCGGCGATTCTGGAGTCGCCGGTGTCCTGCTTGAGAATGCCAACAATTTGTTCGGCGCCTCCGTCCGGCTTCAGATTGCGCTGCTGAGCGGCAGTGGTGAGAGCATCGAAAACGGCGGACTGCATCTCCGGTTTGGCGGCGAGAGCGAGCAACTTGACCAGGTCGGCTTTGCCGCCGAGGGTGCCGACGAGGCCGATGACGTCCTTCACGCGGTCGCCGCTGACTTTGCCCTCGTTAACCATGGTGAGCAAAGCGCCGGCGGCTTCCGGTTTATCGGCGGCTTTGAGCGCGAAGGCGATGTGCGCAATGTTGCCTCCAAAAGTGATCTCGCCTTTCTGGAAGGCAGGGAGCCATGTATCGGCGAGTTCGCTGCACGTCAGCCACAGGGCGAAGTCCAGATTTTCATCCATCGGGTGATCGAGGACCTTGCAGGCGAGTTCGACACAGCGCGCTGTTCCAAACTGCCGCAACCCGTTGACCATCTCAAGGCGCACCCGGGCCGAAGAGTCTTCAACGAGCGAAGTGCCCGGCTGGTTGATCATCATGGCAAGGCCCATTTCCTTTGCCTTCACCCCTTTGGATGAACCCTGGGTGATCATCCGCACAGCCCATGCACGGACTCTCGCGTCCTTATTGGTTAGCAGGCCCGTATAGGAGAGCAGAGCGGCGTGAGCTTCGCTGTGGCCGGGTTCCAGCTCGTTAGGCCGGTTTGACATGACGTCGTAAACCGCCTGAGCGGCGCATAGATCAAGGAATGGATCACCACCGGGCGGGCGCATTGCCGCTTTGGAGACTGCCTGCCACAAGTCTTCCGCCGAACCGTTTTTTACCCGCCGTTTGATTTCCTGGCTGGCTTCGAGGCGCACCCATGCCTCCGGAACGCTGGTCAATTTGATAAGCTCCTCCGTGGAAGCTTTTGCAAAATCGACCTTTGGAGACTTCTCCCGACCCTTTACGCTCACGCGCCAGATGCGACCATTGGCGTGGTCGCGGCGTTCGTCGCGGAAGTCCACCTCGCCGTGTTGAATGATAGGGTTGTACCAGTCGGCGATGTAGAGCGCGCCGTCCGGCCCCATTTTCACATCCACGGGGCGGAAGGAGCCGTGGTTGCTGCGAATCACGTCTTCCACCTGACGCGACGCGAAACCGCTGCCCTGATCGCTTACTTTAAAACGGTTCACACGATGACCGCGGAAGTCGTTAGTGATGAGATCGCCCTGCCAGTCGTCCGGAAAATGTCTCCCGCTGATGACTTCCAGACCGCAATGCTTCGGCTGGCCGGGATTGAGGCCTTTCAAAATGCGCGGGCGCTGGTCTGGCAGACAGCGGTAAGTTGCACCGGGGAAAGCGTAGTTGATCCCTTCGCCGTAGGCTCCGTCAGTGGTGAAGCTTTGCCCCCATTTGTCAAAGATGTGTCCCCAGGGATTGATTTGCCCCATGGTGAAAATTTCCGCCCGTCCCGTCTCCGGACGGTACTGCCAGATGCCGCTGCCCATGAGGCGGCGCACGCCGAACGGCGTTTCGAGGTGCGCGTGAATGTACACGCTCTGCATGAGATAGAGGCATCCATCCGGCCCGCGCTTAAAGCCGTGCAGGATGTGGTGCGTGTCCTCGGTGCCGAATCCGCTGAGCAGGACCTTGGTCTCTCCAGCCCTGCCATCCGGGCCTTCCTTCATGAAGAGGAGTTCTGTGCTGTTGGCGATGTAGGCTCCGCCGTCGCCGGGCAGGATGCCGGTGGGAATGAGGAGGCCCTCATAAAACACGGTGCTTTTGTCGGCTTTGCCGTCGCCGTTCGTGTCCTCCAGGATGACGATCTGGTCCTTCTGCTCCTGACCCGGCTTGATGTGAGGATAAATGGCGCTGCTGGCCACCCACAATCTGCCGCGCTCGTCCCACGCCATCTGGATGGGTTTGTGAATCAGCGGCTCCTGGGCAAACAGATTGGCCTCCAGGCCGGGCGCGAGTTTGAAGGAGGCTAGCTCGACGGCGGGATCGGTCGAGGGGATTTCCTTCAAGTCCCGCTGTGCCAGGAGCGGTGAAGGAATCGCGGCGAGAGCGGCGCACACCGCTCCGGGCCGCAGCCATCTTTTGGAGAGCAGAGAGTAACCAGGAAAAACTGAGTCAGGCATAAGGTGGCGGGGCTTGAAATGGGGAGTTCTTTCCTGCCTCCAAGGGCAGGAAAAGTCCACTCCCATTTCCGTGGGATACGCGGGACGGAGGGTGGTTTACTCACTTTCGATGATGGCGCGGTAGGCCACGGAGCGGACGGCGGTGGCGACGGCAGCGCGGAAGATGGTACGCTCCGAGGCGAAGCGGGAGACTTTAGCGGCGGGGCGCACGAGGCCGAGGATGAGTTGACCGCCGGGCCATGCGCCCGCAGCGTGTTCGAGAAGCTTGTACGAGGCGTGGGCGGCATTCTGGTCCGGGAAGATGAGGACGTTGGCGCGCCCGCCGAGGATGCTGTTAGGCGATTTGATGGCGGCGGAGGCGGGATCGATGGCGGCATCCACGGCCATCTCGCCATCGATTTCCATGGCCACGCGCTCCTTGCGGGCGCGCTCGCGGGCAAGTCCGGTGGCGGCGACGACGCGCTGAGTGGCTGGATTTTGCGCGCTGCCGCGGGTGGAAAAACTGATCATGGCGACACGCGGGGTTTCATTCAAAAGCGCGCCGGCCACACGTGCGGTTTCGACAGCGAGCATGGAGAGTTGCGTTACCGAAGGCGAAGGAATAACCGCGCAATCCGCGAGGAACAAAGTGCCGCGCGTGCCGAGGTCAGGGCGATGCGGCATGCTGAGGGCGGTGCAACTGCCCGCGCTGTCGAGGCCGGGCATTCGCTTGAGCATGTAAAACAGCGCCCGATAAAACGCGGAGGGCAGCGTGAGGTTTCCGCCGACCAGGCCGTCTGCGTAGCCGTATTGAAGCATCATCGCGCCGTAATAAGCGGGTTTGGCCATGACTTCCGCGGGGTCCGCCACTTTCACGCGGCGGTAGCGCTCCACTTTGCGGAATCGTTCGCAGAAGAGGGTGAAGTCCGCGCTCTGCTCCGGCTCAATGATGCCTATGAAATCGAGTTTGATGTCCAGTTTGCGGGCGGTGGATTGAATGTCCGCCCGCTTGCCGAGAAGAATGGGAGCCACGACTTCGAGCCTAACCAGTTCGGAGGCGACGCGGAGGACGCGGGGATCGTTTCCGTCAGGAAAAACGATCCGCTTCGGATGACCCCGGAGATAATCAATCAGCGGGGAAAGGAAGGTATCGGACGGGTCGAAAACGGAAACAGCGGAACTCATGCAGGCGGACCAGCGGGGCGAAAGAGCGCCGCTGATCAATCCATGACGCCGCGTCTCCGGTGCGTAAAGCGAAGTTTACCGGCCTGCGGCGGACTCTGTTTCATGGACCTTTGCCGGGGCGTTTTGCGCGACCGTTTTGCAAAACACCGGATTCCCGCCTAACGTTTCCTGCGGAGGAGGAAAAGGCCCATGCCGCCGAGAAGAAGTGCGGTGGACGGTTCCGGCGCGGGCGCCGCAGCTTCCGGAACCAGCACGAAAGACTGCGGAATGACAGGGAGGTCGGCCAAAATGCTGTGATTATCGCTCTCGAAGATTTGGGAATCGCTGTGGTGAAGAACAATGCGGTCAAAGACGTCGGTACCGTCGGTGGTAAAGTGCAGATAGGCGTAAGGCTGGCCGATGTTGTCCCCGGTGGCCGGCTGTCCATAGTAGTCGTCTGTGAGATAGGTCGCTCCGTTGAGCGCGGTCACCACGGACTGGCCATCATTGGGGATGAGGCTGAGCAGGGTGGAGAGGGAGAATTGCAACATCAGGTCATCGCCGTTGTAAATGTCGATACCACTGAAGGGTTCCGCAGCGGTGACGTAGATCCCGAAGTACTGAGAGGGATTGTTCAAATTGAGCGTCACCTGGGAACCGGCGTCGATGCCGAGATAGTTGCCCTGGTCGAAGCCACCGTTGACATCGTTCGGGTAAATCTGACCGCCCGCGCCGGAGGTGTAATCGACCTGGATGTCAGGCGAGAAGTAGTCAAGCAGCGTACCGGTGGGGACGGCATTGAAACTTTCCGTGAAGACCTGCTCCGGGGTGGCACCGAGGATGCCGCTGTTTTCGGCGGATTCCGCGTCGTTTGGCGAGAGGTAAACGGTAATGCCTTCTGCGGAGGCGGTGCCAACCAGGAGAGGGAAGGCGAGGACCCGTTTAAGGACGGCAAGGGCGTAGTTCGATCCGGACATTGGAGAAACGCCATAGGACTCAGGCGTATCCCAAAATTCACCAGATATTCAGGAAAGCAAGATTATTTATAAATATTTATAATCAGTGCTACAAACCATTCTCTTCCGGTTTGGGTTCATCTCGTGGGTATCCTCACGGCTCCCTCGTGCCCGGCTCGTTCCGAAGGGCGTGTGGTCGGTTCATCATGAGTCCATCCCTGGCCTGTGGTCGTTGTTGTTTGCTGGACACCGGGCCGGAGGGTTTCCGTTTTCACCGTAGTATCACAGCCGGCGAGGAGAGCGAAAAATCCGCCCGCCAAACCGATCCGGCAGAGTGCGGTGTTCATGGGATTTTTTCCAGGAGCGCCGTGAGCCGCCCGTTGAGAAGGGCGGCTCCGGCGGAGGGGTTTGCTACTTGTTGTCGCGCAGTGTATCCGCCTTGTCTTCGAGCTGGTCGGCCTTTTTTTCGGCTTCTCTGCGGACGGCATTGGCATCGCGCTCAGTTGCGGCGGAGTTTGGTCCGGGGTCGCTCTTTTCAATGGCGTCGGCGACCTTCTCGCCACGTTCGCGTGCGGTTTTGGCCTGATCTTCGAGAGTGTCCGCCTGACGCTCCAAGGCTTTCTCCCGGCGGTCCTCCTCTTTGGAGTCACAGGCAGGCAACAAAGTGAAGGCGATCGCGGCGCCGAACAAAGAATAGATGGTGGTCGTTTTCATGGCTTTCGGGGGTATTTGCTGGAGCCGTGCCATGGTCTAAGCCCCCGGGGGCGGAATGAACGATTCTCTGGTCTGCCTCGTGCAGAATTTCAGGCATGAATCCGCAAACCAGCCATTGGGGACACCGGGTAAGGAGAGCGCTGCTGCTCGAAAAGCTGCCGTCGCCCGTGCGGAAAGTCGTGGTGGCTCTCCTTGGAGTGACCGTCGTTCTGGTGGGAGTCCTCATGATCGTGATGCCGGGGCCCGCGTTTTTGGTAATCCCGGTGGGCATTCTGTTGCTGGGCACAGAGTTCATGTGGGCAGAAAAGCTGGGCGCAGAATTTTTGGCGGGGCTATCCCGGATTCGTGAGAATTGGCGGAGCCGGAGACAACGCCGTGCGCAGGGCATATGAAAATAAGCAGCCGGGGCGGATGACAGCGCTGCCATTGGCTCAGATGGTGTGGATTTTATGAGTTCGCCTGTTCACTGCGTGAGTTCGTTCCACAGCGGAAAGGGGGAGATGAGCGGGTGGAGAATTGAGGAATGATTTGGTTAGGGAGGGGCGGAATAAGCAGCGGGGATCTCAGGGTTGAAATGGCTTGATTTGGCTTGATTTGCCGGTGGGGAGGAGAGGAGGGTTTGCGGGCGGCGGTCTGGTTTCCGCGGCGGAGAGAGGCGACGGCGCGGCTGATGGCGAAGAGGGGTTTTAGTTTGGATAATGGAGAATGGATAGTGGATGAGTGGGAGGAGGAGGATAATGGTGAATCGTGAATCGTTGAATCGTGAATCGTTGAACAGGCGGGTTCGGAGGGAGGAGGAGTGGGAGTAGGAGTAGGACGAGGAGGGAGGGAGAGTTCGCGGAGGGTGACGGCGAAGTGGATGGAAAGGAGGTTGGCGGCGTGATCGGCCATGGAGGGGGCCGCGGCATCGATCTCGGCGGCATCGGCAGTGAATTCGCGGAGGTGTTCGAGGAAGTCCTGGCGGGTTTGCCATTCGGCGAAACCGGAGCGGCGCCAGTTGCAGATGTTTTGTTCGTTGATGGGGTTGCTGTTGAAAAAATTGGTTAGGATTTCCTGGACTTCGGGCAGAGCGTTGAGCCACTCGACGAGAAGACGGGCGGGGACGTTGCGTTCGAGGCGGCGATTGAGTTCCTCGCGGAGGACGCGGGGAAGGCGGGCGATTTTTCCGGGACAGGACATAAAGGTAAGAGGTAAGATTTATGAGATAAGATGTTTTTCGTGAATTTAGATATGGCGGTGATTAAGAGGGGGCGGTGTCAAATGGTTTTGTAAGGGAGGGCGGAATGACGAAATCAGAAATCAGAATGACGAAGGAATGACGAATGACGATGTGGAACACAGCCGCAGGGAGGTGCGCATCGGTGAATCGGTGTGCGTCATAGCGTATTGGGCGCAGTGAGGAGCCGGGAGAGGGCGCGGCGCTGGCGTTGACGGGGTGGGGCGGACGAGTGGTTAGGGTTGGGGTTTTGAGGAGGAAATCAGGAAAGCGATGATGAGTGAAATTGGGCAATTTCCCGGTGTATCGTTACCAACGAAAACGTAACGATGGGGTTTTAAGTGAGCGTTTTTTTCCTGGCGGTTGTTTGGCATCCGATTTCGCTTCTTTGCGGCGGTTTTCGGGGATTTTCCTCTGGTCAACAGATCTATGTTCTGGCAGGGGCAGGAAATTTAACGAGTCATGGGCAAATTATTCATTTCTCACAGTTCGGCGGACGACGATTTCGTGCGCCGTCTTCGTGAGGCGCTTGCAGACCAAGGGCAAGACGGATGGATTGATTCGCGGGAGTTGCGCGGAGGTGATCCGCTTTGGATGGAAATTCAGCGGGCGATAGAGGCGGCTTCGGCTTATGCCGTTGTTGTTAGCACGGATGGTCTTCAGTCAAAGTGGATGGGAGAGGAATTGACCCATGCTCTCAAAATCCGGGACGAGCGAGGGAAGGGAAAATATCCGGTCTTCCGCTTTCGCTGAATGGAACCAAACCTGGAGTGCTGGAGAAGTTTTTCGGTGAGGAGCCGCTTTATATTCCCGTTAGCAGCGGGGCGGGTGGCATAGAGGCGGCGATGAATGCGATTCTCGTGGCGCTGGGGAAACGGAAGGGAGCTGATGTCGGTGCGGCGCAGAAGGAGGTCTATGAGGTGCAGGTGCTCGAGGGATGCGGCACAGGGAGCGGGGGTGCGGTGGTGGAGGTGAGCGCAGGCAGTGAGGGCTGACGTACACCGTGGAGGACACGGGGTATTTTCAGAATTTGAAGGCGCGGGTGATCGGAAGGGTTTCGCTGGAGAGGGGAATGTGCGCGCTGAGTGTAAGGGCGTTGAAGAAACCCGGGGGCGGCGGTGATGGATTTGAGGGCGGTGATGCTGAGGCCGGTGAAGAAGTGAGGCAGAGCGGGCCGGTTCGCGGGTGAGACTTGCGCGGCGCTTGACACAGGAGGCGGATAACCTGACGGGATGGTTATGGCCGGCCACGAACCAGAGCGGGTGAATTTTCCGGAGACACGCTGGAGTATGATCTCGGCGGTGCGGCATCGGGCGGAGGATGCGCCGCGGGCGGAGGAGGCAATGGCTGCGATTTGCCGGCATTATTGGTATCCGCTCTATGCATTTGCGAGGCGGCAGATGCTGGGGATCGAGGATGCACAGGATGCGACGCAGGGATTTTTTGCGCGGTTGATTGAGAAGGAATCGCTGGGAGCGGCGGACAGGGAGCGGGGGAGGTTGCGGACGTTTTTGCTGGCGTCGTTCAAATATTTCCTGGCGGACGCCCGTGACCGGCAGCAGACGTGGCGGCGCGGCGGACGGGCGGAGATTGTGTCGTTCGATGCGGTAATTGCGGAGGAGCGTTACGCGGCGGAACCGCTGGATGAGGCGACGCCGGAACGGTTGTTCCACCGGCGGTGGGCCCTAACTATGCTGCAGCGGGCGATGGAGGTGCTGGAGGCGGAGCGGGCGGCGGCAGGGCGGGCGGAGGAATTGGCGGTGTTGAGACCGTTTTTGGATGCTTCAGGGGCGAGTGGAGAGACGGATTATAACAAAGCAGCGGAGGTGCTGGGGTGGCCGGTGAATACGACGCGGGTGGCGGTGCACCGGCTTCGGCATCGCTATCGTCAGGTATTGCAGGATCAGGTGGCGGCGACGCTGGAGAATGAAGATGCGGCAGTGATCGAGGATGAAATGCGGGCGCTGCTGGCGGCGTTGGCTTGATTGGATTGAGGCGTGACACGCGCCTTTGGCGCTTGTCCAATTCTCTTGCGGCTGGTCCTGGGCCTGACGAGCCAGGCTATGTTGGATCCGCCCGTTGGCCGGTGCGGGGTAAGCCTCGTAATCTGCTAAAAGCGGTGGAAACCCCGGGCTCTCATCCTCAATGCTCTCGCTGCCGTGGCACCTTGGGCCACCACGCTGTGGTGGAGGATTTGTGGGGTGATTATCCAGGGGTTCGCTCATGCCTCGCTCACCCCTGGCTATTCACAGGGAACCGCGCTGCGGTTCTGCGCAGCAGCGATTGGAGGGCTAATCGTAGCGCCATTCGGTTCCGGCCTTTGCTTCGTCGCGCCTCACATAATGGTAAAATGATCTGCCGCGGTCTTCGAGCGTGTCTCCGGAATGAAGTGATGCCGCAAGAATTTTTGGTGAGTGTGTAATGCGTGACGGGGGATGCCTTAGGACGGGAGTGAACCTCAAACTCCACATCCCATGAAAATACCAATCTTCGTTCTTTGCCTAACTTCGCTGGTGACTTTGCCGCTGCGTGCAGAGGTGCCGCGGACGGTCGCTCACCAGGGCCGCATTGCGGTCGATGGTGTCAATTTCACCGGCAATGGTGAATTCAAGTTCCGGCTTTATACGGCGGCGAGTGCGCTCGATCCGGCGCAGGCGGTAGCGACGGTGAGCGGCGGAAAGGTGACGGCCATCACGGTGGTGCATGGAGGCTCGGGATACGCTGCGGCACCCACGGTTGCGATTGGTGCACCGAAAGGAGGCGGAACGACGGCGACAGCCACGGCGGTGATCAGTGGCCAGCGGGTGACGAGCATCACGGTCACGTCCGGCGGCAGCGGTTATGTGGTGCCTCCGCAGGTGGAGGTGGCTTTGGCGGGAGGGGTGATCATGAGCAATCGCTGGTCCAACAGCATCGGGCTGGCGCTGCCGGGAATGCTCAGCCTGCCGCCAGCGGCTGTTAGTGTGCCGGTGACCAACGGGCTCTATTCCGTTGCGCTCGGTGATACGGCGCTGCCCAATATGGCGGCGCTGCCGGCGGACCTGACACCGCCGCCGGACTCGAAAATGTTTCTGCGCATTTGGTTCAAGTCAGTGCCGCAGAGCGATGTCTTTGAAGAGTTGCTGCCGCATCAGGCGCTCGAATCTGTTCCGTACGCGCTGCACGCCCGCACGGCGGACGCGCTGCTAGGGGCGCTGCCGCCGGAGGACGGATTTTTGGTGGCGGGCGGTCCACTCAATGCGGGGAACATTCCAGCGCAGGGCAAGGGAGCGCGGATGATGTGGTTTTCCGCCGAGCGTGCGTTTCGTGTCGGGGAGATTACGGATCTTGCGCTCTTCGGAGCAGGGATTTGGGATGAGCCGCAGATCGGACGCTACTCGATAGCGATGGGGGTGAATCCACTGGCCTCAGGATATGCGTCGCTGTCGGTGGGCGAAGCCACGGAGGCCACGGGCAGTCACGCGATGGCCCTCGGTTGGAGCACAGAGGCGACAGGTATTGCGGCGTTCGCAGCAGGGCAGGGGAATACCGCGTCGGGAGGCCGTTCGTTTGCGATGGGGCAAAACAGTCAGGCTCTGCACGATCATTCAGCGGCGATCGGCTATGAATTGCGGACCGGTCGCACGCGCCAGACAGTGGTGGGTGCGTGGAACACGATTACTCCCGATGCCTATTTTGTCGTTGGCGGCGGCACGGATAACGGGGTGCGAAAGAATGTGATGACGGTCGATGGAGACGGTGATGTGGGTTCGATCCGTCACGTGACAGCGTCGGGATTCGGGCAGTTCAGCGGCAATCTGGTGACGCAGAGCAATCTCACGGTCGCCGGGTCCGCGGTCGTTGCCGGAAATGTGCTGATGGGCGGCACGGTACAGATGACGAACGATGTTACCGTGAGGACGCTAACCATTACCGGCGGGGCGGATTTGGCGGAGCCGTTTGACCTCGCCGATCCGTCACTGGAGCCGGGAACGGTTGTGGTAATCGATGATGCGCACCCGGGTCGCCTAACGCAAAGCACCAACCCCTACGATACCCGCGTGGCGGGCATCATCAGCGGTGCGGGGGGCATTCAGCCAGGGCTTTCGCTTGAACAAAAGGGTATCAACAGCGGCGGACGCAAGGTGGCACTAACAGGTCGCGTGTATGTTTCCGCCGATGCCGGTAACGGCCCGATTGTTCCGGGTGATTTGCTGACCACTTCCGGCATTCCGGGTCACGCGATGAAGGTGAAGAATGGCATGCGCGCCCAAGGGGCGATTCTTGGAAAGGCCATGAGCGGTCTCAAAGAAGGCCGCGGTCTGGTGCTCGTTCTCGTGACTCTTCAATAACTGCCGTCATGAAACGACTCTTATTGAGCACGGCAATGATTGCGATTGCCGGTAACGCTCACGGAAATCCCGCGATTAGCGGACGGCCCGTGCCGGCGCTGGTGGCCTTCGACGATGCGATGGGAGATTATATGGATGCCAACGGCATCGAAGCCGGAGTGCTCGGCGTGATGAGAAACGGGGTGGTGATTTACCTGCGCGGATTTGGCTCGCTCGATCCCGACACGGATACGGACATGCCGGAGAACGCAATCGTGCGCCTCGCGAGTTGTACGAAACCCATCACGGCTGCGGCGATTCGCTGGCGGATAGAAGACGGTGCCTTTACACTGGGGCAGGCGGCGTTTTTAAGAAATGGCAACAACGGGGTGCTCAATGTGACACCGTTCCCAGGCTGGGGCGATACCCGTTATGGCAACATCACCGTGCGAAACCTGCTCCAGCACGCCGCTGGATGGGACCGCAACACTGATCCTCTGGGTGATCTGATGGCAGAGGAGCGGAGGGCATCGCGGGATATGGATCTGCCAGGAGCACCGGGGCGCACCAATTTGCTGCGCTGGATTACAGGAAAGAGCCTGTGGTTCAGCCCTGGCACCGATGCCCGTTACTCGAACGAAGGTTACTTTGCCCTCAGTCTGATGGTGGCCGGAAACTTCACGGCGCACATGACTTTTCTGCACGAGCGGGTATTCACGCCCAATCTGTGGGTGCCGGCGAGCGAAGTGATACAGGCCCGCACGGCGCGCAATCTGCGCGATGCCCGGGAGCCATGGTATCGCAGCACGAATACGGCGCTTTCCGCCTCCGACCCGTCGGACGATGCACCGATGCTTGACGACGCCTATGGAGGCCAGCGGACGATGGAGGTTAGGATCGGTAATGGAGGCGTCGCGGCCTCGGCCGCCGCCATGCTGGCACTGGGCAATACCTATCACATCAATGTGGGAAACACGTCAGGCGCCGGACAGTTCATCGGGCTTCCCATCGATGCCGACAATCCGCTGACGACCAGCGAATCGCACAATGGCGGGCTGCCGGGAACGAACACCATCCTCTGGCACCGCACGGATGGCATTGTGGGTTTTGCGTTTTTCAACAAGGACCTGGCCGGCAGCAACAATTATGCTTCGCAGTTCCGCGGTATCCTCGACCCGATCATCAATGGCATCGCGAACAATGTCTGGCCCACCGCTTCCTGCGACGGTTTTTGGGTGAGGGTCAACAGCGCTGCGGCGGATGGCCTGGGAGGATATCACTCAACGTGGAACGGCTTTGGCAACGCGATCACAAAGGCGCTGCCGAACAGCCGACTCCGACTTAAGGCGGGGGACACTAACTGGACAGGGACGATCAACAAACGGCTCAGGCTGGATGCGCCATTGGGTCAGGTGCGCATCGGTTTTGGGTCCTAACTTCCAACCGCCTCAAGTCATGAAAAGTATCTGTTTAACAATAGCCGTTCTGTTGACCGCGGCTCTTTCGCCGGCGGCCATTCCTATAAGCGGCCGTCCCGTGCCCACGATGAACGCCTTCGACTCCGCGGTGACTCAATTCATGGAGCAATGGAATGTGGAGGCCGCTGTGGTGGGGATCATGCGTGAGAACCGCGTCGTTTATCTGCGCGGCTTCGGGTCGATGGATGCCGGAGTGAATATGCCGGAGAACGCGATGGTGCGCCAAGCCAGCGCCACGAAGCCGGCCACGGCGGCGGCGATACGGATGCTCGCGGCGGACGGGGTGCTGGGCGCGCAAGGACTGGAGCGCAGGGCGTTTCGGATTTCCACCAACGGCGTCTCCAACAACGGCTTGATCAACGTGACGCCGTTTCCCTCGCTTGGAGACGCGAGGCTGGCCGATATCACCGTTCGCCATCTGCTGGAGCACAAAGGCGGATTTTTTCCGCGCAATGCGGCCGAGGCCGGAGGGCCGGGCGATCCGGTGTTTCGTGCGCGGGACATCGCTGCCGATATGGGCGTGCCATCACCACCGAGCCGGACGAATGTGATCCGATGGATGCTGGGTCAGGCGCTGCGGCATGACCCGGGGGACAACTACGAGTACTCCAACTTCGGATACCTGGTGCTGGGGGAAATCATCCAGCAGGTTTCGGGAATGAGTTACGTCAACTTTCTGCACGAGCGGGTCTTCACACCGGAAATGTGGGTGCCGCAAAGCGAGTTGGAAGGCGGTCTGACCGAACGTATCAGCCGCAATGCCCGCGAGCCGTGGTATCGCGGCGGCGGGGATGGTCCCAGTGTTTTTGACAACACTGATCCGGTAGAGGAGGTCGATGTCAATTACGGCGGGCAATTCAACATGCCCATGCTGATGGCTCATGGCGGTCTGATTGCCTCAGCGCCCACCATGCTGGCGCTGGGTAACCACTATTGTCTGGATTATCCTGACATTGGTCAGCTGAATCCGCCGGATTCTGAAAATCACGGCGGCGCCCTGCGCGGAATGCAGACGGAACTCTATCGCCGCAGCGATGGGACAGTGCTGTTTATTTTTATCAACAAACGCTGGGTAAACGACCTGAATGGCGATCAGGTGCCGATTGCTGATCTTAAAACGACGATCAACGATTTGATTAATGCCGGTCCGGGCAATCACTGGAGCTGGCCGGACGCCTCCTCCGACGGGGTGTGGGTGCAGATGACGGACCGGGCGCTGCCCGACGGGCTTGGCGGATACAACTCTCCATGGACCGGTTTTGGCGATGCCGTCACAAAGGCGCAGCCTAACACGCGTCTTCGACTCAAGGCCGGTGACAGCAACTGGACCGGCACAATCAACAAACGCCTCCGTCTCGATGCTCCGCTGGGGCTGGTGCGGCTGGGCATCCCAGAATGAGTTTCTCAATCCCTAACAAACGAACATCATGAAAACATTGGTTTCTATTTTTGCTTTGATCAGTGCGGGAGCCGTATCGGCTGCGGTGCGTGAATCCGGTTCCTGCACTGTGCTCGCGGAGGCGGAGGCGCCCGGGCGGGCGCGGTTGAGTTCGGCGCACTTTGCGGCGGACACTGCGTGTTCACCGGCGGGCGGCGCGGCGCAGAGTGCCCACTTCATGGCGCGTTTTGGATTTGCAGGACAGCTCTACGATGTGACCGGTGGGGCGGTGACTGCCAACCCCTCACCGGTTCCGGAAACCTCCGCAGCGCAGTTGAGCGTAAGTGTCGCATTGGACGACGGGACAACGCTCCCCGGGGCGCAGGCCGGACCTGTGGTCTGGGAAGTCGTTAGTGGTCCAGTCGTTTCCATATCATCGTCCGGGCTGGCAACCACGGGAGCCGTCTGGGAGGATACGATCGCGGTGGTGCGTGCTGTCGTGGCGGGAAACAAAATCGATGGGCCGGTGACGGTGAGCAATTCCATGCCCGACAATTTCGGTCCTGTTGCGGGTGATGGGGTACCGGACGCGTGGCAGTTCGAACATTTTGACATTGATGGTGATGGAGACCTCGATCTGCCGGCGGGGCCGGATGCTGATGCTGACGCGGACGGGGCGAACAACCTGGGAGAGTGGACCGCGGGCACCGATCCGATGGATGCGAATGATCTGTTGCGTCTGGAGGCGCTGGAGATCACCCCGGAGGGATTCCATTTCCGATTCGGCCCGGTGTTCGCGAATCGCAATTACATCGTCCTGACAAGACCTGATCCCGCCGCGCCGCAGGAGAAATTTTATGCTCTCGAGGCACCGGAAGACGCCAAGTGGCACGAGGCCACGGTGCCGTTGAGCGACGGGATTCGAGGGTTTTTCTCGTTGAGTGTGGAGGTCAAGTAGAGGTGTGGAGGGAAAGTTTCGCCGGATTCGGAAAAAATTTACCCGGGTCTGTAATGTCCCGTTCGCGATGCCTTAGAACGCATCGAATGAATCAGTCTTTGCCACCTCCCGGACCGGTGCCGTATGTTGCGGCAATGTCCGACCCTCCCCCATCGTCCCGTGAGTTGAACGGTCTCGATCCGGCGGGAGTGATGCGTGGAGTACTGGGCGAGGGTTCGTCATCCTGGCCGGCGGAAGGTCCAGTGGCCTGGGCGGCACCGGACCCTGATGAAATCGCGGTGCTTTTTCCGGGATTTGAGGATGTGAGATTCGTCAACCGGGGAGGGATGGGCGCGGTTTATTCCGCGACGCAAATCACGCTCGACCGGCGGGTGGCGCTGAAACTTCTGCCGGCGGAATTGAGCCGGGACCCGGCGGCGGCGGAACGGTTTCGCCGCGAGGCGCGGGCGCTGGGGCGGCTGAATCATCCCAATATCGTGAGTATCCATGACTTTGGCGAGACGAGGGATGGGACGTTCTTTTTTGTGATGGAATACGTGGAGGGAGCGGACCTGCACCGGCTCATTCGTGAGGGTCGGCTGCCGGTGCCGGAGGCGCTGAGTATCGTGCGGCAGGTTTGTGATGCGCTGGAGTTCGCGCACGGTCAGGGATTCGTGCACCGGGATATCAAGCCGTCGAACATTCTCGTCGATGCTCAGGGCCGCGTGAAGGTGTCGGACTTTGGTCTGGCGAAACTGATGCCGGAGCATTCCGACGTTCCGGACGAGCCCACGCCGACGATGACGGGCAGCGTGGTGGGCACGCCGGATTACGTGGCGCCGGAACAGCGGCGTGGCGACCGGCCAGTGGATCACCGCGCGGATATTTACAGTCTCGGAGTGATGTTTTACGAGATGCTCACGGGCCGGGTGCCCTGCGGAGCATTCGAGCCGCCAAGCCGCAGGGCGGGCACGGGTGAAGCGCTCGACCGCGTGGTGGAGCGCGCGATGCAGGAGGAGCCTGAGAAGCGCTATCAACACGCCGCCGAAGTGAAGAGCGAAGTGGATAAGGCGTCTGTGCCTGGGAACAGGGGCGTGTGGTGGAAGGCCGGTGGCCTTCTGGCGCTTGCCGCGGGGGCCGCGTGGATTTGGACGAAATGGCCAAACAATGCAAAAGAGGAGAATCCCATGCGACCAGGGAATGCGGCGGCTCCCTCTATGGACGTCCCCGTGACCAATGGACTCGGCATTACGCTGTTGCCGACGGGCACGCCGGGAGTGCTGATGGCGGTGGGAGAAGTGAGGCGGCGGGATTTCGAGGCGTTTGTCAGGGCGAAGGGGCCGGCGGGGGAAGGGGACGTGATGGTTCCTAACGACACCAGCTGGACCGCCGAACCGGGATCGTGGGAAACGCCTCCAGGCCTGCCCGCGCAAAGCCCGGATCATCCTGTAGTGGCGGTGGATCAGATGGAAGCCGAGGCGTTTTGCCTTTGGCTGACCGCGCAGGAGCGCGCTGCCGGAAGACTGGGATCGCGGGAGCGGTATCGATTGCCGACCGTCGATGAATGGCTCACGGCCACCGGCCGCACGGGCGGACTGGAGGCCTATCAAGTGAAATTATCCGCCTCTGTTGTCCCATCGCCCGAAAGAACCGGCCCTGTGCCGGTGGTGATGATGCCGGCAGACGCGGTGCGTGACCTGGACGGCAACGTTGCGGAATGGACTTCCACGTTAGGCCCGAATGCGCAGCATCGGCTCGTTTGCGGACGGAGCTGGGCGGAGGAAACGAAGCCGGACGATGAGGTGCTTCCGATCCGCAGTTACGTCCGGACATTGCGAGGCGTCGCGCTGGGTTTTCGATTGGTCCTCGACCGGAGGATGGCGCCATGAACCATTTTCGGTCAGTCATTCGTGTGATTGCGACACTTTCGCCAGCCCTGTGTGACGGTGCGGGTTTTCCCAACGTGCCGCGGACACCGGGCCAATTGTTGTCAGGGCTCAATGCGCCGCAGCAGGGACGCACGGCGGTGATTGCATGGCACAATGGAGTGCTCTTCACCGTTCCGGAAAGCCCGTCCAGTCAGCCTAACTCTGACGTAATTGTACGGACGTGGGACATCAGCAATCCGGCGCAGCCGGTGGTCACGGCGCAACTGGGGCCGACGGCGCATCCGGTGAATGCGCACGGCTATTGGAACAGCGGAGAGTATCTGATGCTGGGCACCAACTGGCCGCCGGAATCACCATGGGCGTTTCGCGATATGGGGCCACCCGGACAAATCCAGCGCACGACGTTTTTCACCCGTGCAGACACCAACGGGCGCGGATCTCTCTATCAGCCGTATTTTTTTGGGAAGACCTATTGGAGCTACGAAAGTGTGGAGGGCGACGCGACGATCTGGCGTGATGGTGTGCGGCTGGCGGAGTGGGATCACCTTGGCCTAACAGGAGTGATAGGGCACCCGATCATGCTGGGAAACCTTTTGATTTATGCGTCGGATCAGAGCCGCACCGGGGTGGCGACGTACGATATTTCCGATCCGGCGAAACCGGTGCTGCTTGATGTGCTGAAGACCGGCGGTGCCGGCGGCTACTGGCCGGAGGTTTGGGGAGGAGACGGACGGCTGCTGATTGTGTTTCCCTACCGGGAAGGCGGAAACGGCATCCGCGTGGTGGATGCGACCGATCCCGCGAATTTGCAGTTCATTGCGGATGTGCCGCTGCCCGGTGACGAGTGCATGTATCTGCAATGTCAGGATGAATACGGATTCACCGGCAGCCATAAGGTGGACCTGCGCACGTTTCAATCCGTGCTGAATCTCCGCGGCTCAACAACCGTTAGGACAAATGATGGCGGCACCGGGATTGATACGAGTCAGTTCGCTTTGCCGGTGGGGAATTTGCTTGTGACAGGAGGTGCAGGGCCGAACCAGGGGATGGCCATTTGGGCGCACCAGGCTGCGCCGGACACGCGCGGGCCGTCGGTGGGCTATCACATTCCGCGGGCAGGGCAGACGGGCTATCCGCGCACGGCGGCGATCAGTGCCCTGATTCACGAGACGCTCGAAACGGCGACGCTCGTGAATGGTTCCACATTCATTGTCAGGCCGGCGGGAAGCACGGTCCACCTGGAGGGATCGTTGTTCTTTTCCTTCAACGACACGCTCACGTTTACGCCGGATCAGTCTCTGGTGCCGGATACAACTTATGAAGTTGTATTTACGCACGGGATTCAGGATGCGGCGGGGAATGGCATGGTGCCGTATGCGTTCACCTTTTCGACCGGCGGGACACTGTCCGGAAATCGTCCGCCGGTGGTGGACTCCTTCATGGCAGCGCCGTATCCGGTGAACCCCGGTCAGAACGTGACCTTTACGGCGGCGGTATCCGATCCGGATGGGGATACGGTGGAAATGCGTTTCGATTTTGGGGATGGTTCGCCCAGGACGGAATGGGGCGCGACAGCGGCGACGCTGCATGCTTACGCCGGCGCCGGTCACTATCAGGCGAAGGTGCAGGTGCGGGACCCATCGGGTGTCGTGGTGACACGGGCATTCACTGTGACTGTCATCGCGCCACCCGCGGGTTCGCTGCCGCGACAACATTCACAAATTGCAGTTGATCCCGCATCGCGCCGGGTGTGGGTCGTCAATCCGGACAGTGACACCGTCACGGCGCTGGATGCGGATACACGGGATAAACTCCAGGAGGTGCCGGTGGGCGGCGATCCGCGTTCGCTGGCGCTGGATGCGCAGGGGAGGTTATGGGTGGTGTGTCACGGTGGCGACTGCATTGATGTGCTTGACGCCGCCAGCGGCGGAACGCTGCATCGTATCTTCACGGGACACGGAAGCGCGCCGTTCGGCATCGTCCTCTCACCGAATGGTCAGCATGCTTATGTTAGCTGTTTCGGTGGAGGAACCGTTAAGCGCTTCTCCACCGCAACACGTGCAGAGACAGGCAGTCTGGCGCTGGGACCTGGTCCGCGGGCGCTCGCTCTGACGGGCGATGGTTCACGTCTGCTGGTCACGCGGTTTCTCTCGCCGCTGAATCACGCGGAGGTTTGGGACGTCAACACAAGTTCCTTCACGTTAACCCGCACCATCGTCATTCCGAAATTCGGGGACGACGCGAACCGTGACGGCACGGCGTCCGGCAGGGGAGTGGCGAATGCGCTCGCGGCAATCGCCATTAGCCCGGATGGCACTACGGCGTATGTGGCTTCGACAAAGGTGAATACGGAACGCGGGCTGCTTTTCGCCGAAGACCTGGACCAGGACAACACGGTGCGCAACATCCTCACCAGGATTGACCTAACCAGTTCGACGGTTGCGGGTGCCATCGATCTGGACAACTCCGATTCGGCTTCGGCGGTTGCGTTTTCACCGCTGGGCGACCGGCTTTTTGTTTCGCTTCAGGGCAATAATCAGATCATGGTCTTCGATGCACTGTCGATTGCGATGTCCGCCGGGCTTGGCGCAGTGGAGAGGAGGCTGGCCGTTGGCAGCGCGCCGCAGGGATTGGCCGCCGACCCGGCGACACAACGGGTTTGGCTGAGTAATTTGCTGGGTCGCAGTGTCTCGGTACTGGAGATGGACACCTTTCTCCGCACGGGTGGTCACATTCCTGCTGCCACGGAGACTTCGACGGTCAGCGCGGAAAAGCTGCCGCCCGCGGTGCTCACGGGGAAGCGAATTTTCTACAATGCCGGGGACAGGCGCATGAGCGCCGAGGGATATATCAGCTGTGCGACGTGTCACCTGGATGGGGGCCACGACGGGCGCGTATGGGACTTTACCGGACGCGGTGAGGGGTTGCGCAACACCACGACGCTGCAAGGCCGGAGCGGCATGGCTCAGGGGCGGGTGCACTGGTCCGGGAATTTCGATGAGATCCAGGACTTCGAGCATGACATTCGTACGGCGTTTGGCGGCAGCGGGTTTTTAAGTGACGTGGATTTCGCTGCCGCTAACACGCCGTTGGGTGCGCCCAAATCCGGACGCAGCGCAGACCTCGACGCGCTCGCGGCATATGTGAGTTCGCTTGGCCAGGAGTCGATTCCGCGCAGTCCGCACCGTCAGGCGGATGGTGCGATGACTTCCTCCGCGATCGCCGGAAAGGCCATCTATGACAGCTTGAATTGCGCCATCTGTCACCGCACTGAGGCACTGGCCACGAATCCTTTGGTGAATGTTGGCACGCTGCGCACGACTTCCGGCAAAAGACTGGGACAGCCACTTGCGGGGATCGATGCGCCTTCGTTGCAGGGTCTCTGGGACACGACACCTTATTTTCACGATGGCTCCGCAGCGACGCTGGCGGATGTCTTTCGCATCTCGGGCGGGAAAGTCATCCCGGCTGAGACGGGCATGCCTTCGGCCGGGGCGTCCATTACGAACACTTACGTCAATCTGAACAATGACGACACGGTTCATGGCCGGGCGTATGCGAATCTCAGCGCCAGCGGTCAGACGCTCACCCTAACCGGCGTGAATGGCGGCAGCGGCGGGACGGGCGCGATTGAGATCCGTTACAGCACGGGCGGCAACTTCATCGCGGTTAATGTGAGTGTGAACGGCGTAGCGGCTGGAACCATGGCTACGCCCAACACCGGCAATTTTCCGGTGTGGCGGCAAACCAACTGGCGGCAGGTGCGGCTTGAAAACGTGCCGTTTAACGCCGGCAGTGTGAATACCCTGACATTTTCCGTCACTGGCAATTGGCCGGGGGTGGGAATCGATGATGTGCTTATTTCCACGGCTGATGATCTGGCGGCGGCGCTTCCGCACCGTCAGGTTCTTTCCCTTCCGGCGGCGGCACAGGAGCAACTTCGCGCGTATCTGCTGCAACTCGATGGGCGTCCCGAGTCTCCTGCCCCGCTCCGGCAAAACTTCGCTGCGTGGGCAGCAGCCCATGGCGTGCCGGCAATCCCCGGGTCAGACAACGATGGGGACGGTCTCACGCTCATTGAGGAATATGCTGCGGGATTGAACCCCGCGAAGGCAGACTCCTTCCCTGCCCCAGCGCTTACGGCGTCCGGAGATCCCGTCGCCCGCTATCGCGCGGATGCATTTGATCTTCTCGCCATTCCGTGGCGCAGTGACGATCTCCTAACGTGGAGCCGGTTTTCGATGGACGGCGCGGTAGTGAGTGCCGAACCGGCATCCACGGAGTTCCCCATGCAGCAGATTCGTTTTCGCATCGATCCGCACGACTCCTCCCGTGCCTATTACCGTTTGGAATTCCGCCTCGTGACCCCATGAAAACTGCATCCCTTGTTACCTCATTATGTCTTCTCTCCTCCGCGATGGCTGACACGCTGCAGCCGCTCGGGGATGAATTCAACGACGCCGCGACGTTCCCGCGGTGGCAGGATATCGATGTCGTCGAGGGCTGGGTGGCGTCCACTGATGAAGCAGCAGACATCAACACGACGACGCCTGGCCATTTTCGGATCGTGCCTATTGCCCTTGGGTGGTACATGCATTTGCGCGGCGTGCTGTTTTTTAAAGAAGTGACGGGCGACTTCATTGCCACGACGCGGCTGCGCGTGTTCAGCCGGCACAATCCGGCGAACCCGTTGGAAGTGCCCAACCGCAGTTTCTCGCTAACCGGCATCTTCATTCACGAGCCGCGGCCTTACATCACGCATGCGGCCCCGAATCCGTACCGCACAGATGCGGTGTGGCCGCCGGCGGCTTTTGGCAGTGATTACGTTCCCAATACAGAAAATTACATCTTCCTCAGTTTCGGGTCGGCGGGCAACCCGGGCACGCGGCAGTTTGAGATCAAGACCACGCGGAACAGCAACTCGATTCTCTATTTCGGTGCCACGGGGATCGATCAATCCAGCAATGTGGCGTGGATGCAGATGGTGCGCGTGGGGAATACCGTGGTGTGCCTGCGCAAGTATTCCGAGGCGGGGCCGTGGCTGGTGGAGAACCGCTATCCAAATCCGGATCATCCGTTCCCGGCGTTCGGGCCGACGCTCCAGGTGGGCATTACGGCTTATACGGATTGGCCCAATGGCGAGCCTTTCAGCAACGGAGGGGTGCAGACGTCGTTTCATGCGAACTACGCGCCGCCGGGCCCTGGGCAGCCTGATCTCGTTTCCGAGGTGGACTACTTCCGGCTGAAGCGTCCGCCGGCCGCACTGACAGAAGCCGCGCTACAAGGCATGAGCGTCAGCTACAACCCTAACACGAATCAGACGGCGAATCCGCCGGTGCAACTCAGTGCTTCCCCCACGGCGGCGCCACACCTGGGGGACAGTGCTAATATTCCTCTCGGCTCAGTGTTGTTGAGCGCGGCTGCATACAGTGCGAACGAGAGTGCAGGGAGCGTGACCGTCACCGTGCGCCGCTCCGGAGCGAGCCTCGATCAGGCGCTCAGTGTGCAATATCAAACCGCGCCGGGCACGGCCACCGCCGCGGATTTCACTGCCGCGAGCGGGACTCTGACGTGGGCGGCGAATGATCCGGCAGAGAAAACCATCGTGATTCCGCTGGCGAACGATCACCAACCGGAGGGCGACGAAACCTTTTCATTGACCCTGAGCACGCTCGATGGTCCTGCCACGTTCCCGGCTTCTGCTCCCACGATCACCGCGGCCCTAACTATCCAGGATCATCCGTTCGACCAGTGGCGCGTGGACCGGTTCGGGCCTGCGGGAGCGCAGACGGCGGACGCAGCGCCGAATGCGGATGCCGATCATGATGGCCTGGATAACCTGATGGAGCACGTTTTGGGCACTGATCCGCTCACCTCGACGGATACGGCGGCTCTCCCAACGGCGGTTGCCGACGACCCGCCCCGTATGCGGTTCGCTCCCGCTTCTGTGACCCCCGGAGTGCGGCTGACGGTGGAGTATTCTACGGAGTTGGGCACGTGGATGCCGCTGGCCGGACGCGCGCCCGGCGCCGGTAGCTGGACGGCGGAGACGCCGGGAGTGCTCGTGGGAGAGGAAGGGAGTGTCGTGACGGTTTCCCTACCCGGACCTGCGACGGTACGCGCCTTCTGTCGGCTGCACGCGGTGGCGGAATGAGGGGTATTCGCATCAACATATCTTGATTCAATGATGGATTCCTCTTGCAATCCGGAGTCGCCTCGGGAAATCTTGGTCCGCAATGCCTCAACCCGACCAGACCGCCGAACTCCGCGCCGCTCTCGCGAATCGTATCCTTGTGATCGACGGAGCGATGGGAACGACGATTCGGGAGTATAAGCTGACGGAGAGGGACGTCCGCGGGGAGCGGTTTGCCAATGCGGGCAAGGATCTGAAAAACAATGGAGACTTCCTCAGCCTGACCCGCCCTGACGTAATCGGGGATATTCATCGCCGGTTTTTGGAGGCGGGAGCGGACATTATTGAAACGAACAGTTTTAATGGCACCTCGCTGGCGCTGAGTGACTTTTTCCGGGATGACCCGCGGGATCACGGGGGGCGAAAAGATCCGGAGTTTTTTCAGAACGTGCTCGACGATCCGTTCCTGATCGAAGTGGCCCGCGACATCAACTTTCAGTCCGCCCGGCTTTGCCGGGAGTGGGCGGATCGTTACAGCAACGAAACAGGGCGAAAGCGTTATGTGGCCGGGGCCATCGGCCCTATGCAGGTGTCGCTCAATTTTCCCATCGAGCCGGAGGATCAGGCCTTTCGCCCTATCACATTTGACCAGGCAAAACGCGCCTATCGAGAGCAGACGGATGCGCTGGTAGCCGGCGGCGTGGATATCCTGCTGGTGGAAACGATTTTCGATTCGCTGAATGCGAAAGCGGCCCTCATGGCGATTGAGGAATCGTTTGCGGCCGGAAATTACCGGCTGCCGGTGATGATCTCTGCCGCCGTGGTTAACGGGCGCACGATGGTCTCCGCTCAATCCGTCGAAGGGTACCTCAACGCCATGCGGCATGTGAAGCCGCTTTCGATCGGGATGAATTGCTGTGCCGGTCCGGCCCAGATGCGCGGGGATCTCGAAGAACTGGCGCGGAAGGCGGACTGCTTTGTTTCCGCCTATCCAAATGCCGGTCTGCCCAATCCGCTGTCAGCCACCGGCTTCGATTTACACCCGGAGGATATGGCGCGGTTTGCCGATGAATTTGCCGGCGGAGGGATGCTGAACCTCATGGGCGGCTGCTGCGGGAACACTCCGGAGCACATCGCCGCCATTGCAAAAGCGGTAGAGCGGCACGCCCCGCGTCCGGTGCCGTCCGCCAGCCATGAAATGCAGCTCTCCGGAGCACTTCCATACAATCTGCGCGCCGGCTCGAATTTTCTGATGATTGGCGAGCGGACGAACGTCACCGGTTCGCCGAGGTTTGCGAAGCTGGTGAAAGAGGGCAAGCTGGACGAGGCGCTGGCCGTGGCGCGCCAGCAGGTGGAGAACGGTGCGAATGTCATCGATATCAACTTTGACGAAGGGTTGCTCGATTCGGAGGCGATGATGACGAAATTCCTCCTGCTCATCCAGGCGGAGCCGGAAATCACGAAGGTGCCGATCATGATCGACTCGTCGAAATGGTCTGTCATTGAAGCCGGTTTGAAGTGTATCCAAGGCAAGGGGATTGTAAATTCCATCTCGCTGAAGGAGGGGGAGGAGAAGTTCAAGGAGCAGGCGCGCCTCGTCCTGCGCTACGGTGCGGCGGCGGTGGTGATGGCGTTTGATGAACAGGGGCAGGCCGCAACGCGGGAGGATAAGATTCGCATCTGTGAACGGGCCTATCGCATTCTCGTGGATGAGGTAGGTTTTCCGCCGGAGGATATTATTTTCGATCCCAACATCCTCACCGTGGCGACGGGCATCGAGGAGCATAACAATTACGCGGTGGACTTCATCGAGGCCACGCGGTGGATCAAAGGGAACCTGCCGTTTGCGAAGGTTAGCGGCGGCGTGAGCAATATCAGCTTCAGTTTCCGTGGGAACAATGTGGTGCGCGAGGCGATGCACTCGGCGTTCCTTTATCACGCCATCAAGGCAGGCATGGATATGGGCATCGTGAATGCGGGCATGCTGGAGGTGTATGAGGAAATACCGGCGGAACTTTTGGTAAAGGTCGAAGATGTCCTGTTGAACCGCCGGCCGGATGCCACGGAAATTCTCGTGGACTATGCGGAGCAATTCCGCGGCGTGGCTGGGAAGAAAGTGGAGGCGGACCTCGCCTGGCGGGACGGGCCGGTGGAGGAGCGACTGAAGCATGCACTGCTCAAGGGCCTAACGGATTTTGTGGACGAAGACACCGAGGAGGCGCGGTTGAAATACGGAGCGCCGCTGAAGGTGATTGAAGGACCGCTGATGGACGGAATGAGCGTCGTGGGCGACCTTTTTGGCGCCGGCAAAATGTTTCTCCCGCAAGTGGTGAAGAGCGCGCGCGTGATGAAGAAGAGCGTGGCGTGGCTGGAGCCTTTCATGACAGCCGAGAAAGAGCGCGTGAAACAGGAAGCGCTTGAACGTGCGCGTATAAGGCCGAGAGGGTTATCTCATGGAACCGGATCAAACACAGACTTGGAGAGCCTTTCGACCGGACCTGAGTCCGGATATAGCAGCGAAGTTTCAGGAAATCCAGAACGGAACCTTGGAAGCTCTCACGGAGGCGGCGGTTCGGAAACAGAAAACAAAGTCCGAAATGGACAGCTTCCAGCGGAGGCTGGTGGACGACACCGAGCAGGTTCTCCGCAAAGCAGCGGAAAACCAGACCTCACGCCTGATGGAGGAACCGTCTCCTCAGAAGTCGTCCTGATTCCTGCTCAGGAGAAAGCAGGTGCGCGGGTTATCGTCCTGGCGACGGTGAAAGGGGATGTTCACGACATCGGCAAGAACATCGTGGGCATAGTGCTGGCGTGCAATAATTTCGAGGTCATCGACATGGGTGTTATGGTGCCGTGCGAGAAGATTTTGGAGAAGGCGAAGGAGGTGAATGCGGACATTATTGGTTTGTCAGGACTGATTACTCCGAGTCTCGATGAAATGGCGCATGTGGCGTCTGAAATGGAGCGGCTGGGTTTCAAAACGCCGCTGCTAATTGGCGGGGCGACGACGAGCGCGCCGCATACTGCGATTAAGATCGCGCCCAAATATTCAGGAAGCGTGGTTCACGTGCTCGATGCCAGCCGCAGTGTGCCGGTGGCCACGGCGCTGCTGAGCGACAATCAGAGGGAGCAGTTTGTTCTCGATAACGAGGCGCGGCATGTGAAGTTGAAGGAACAGTTTGCCAACCGGCAAAAGAAACCGGTGATCAGCCTTGAGGCCGCGCGCGCCAATGCGGTGCAGACCGCCTGGGACACCGTGGACATTGCTGTTCCGGAGTTTCTGGGAACACGGGTGATCAAGGATCAGTCGCTGCGGGAACTGGCGACCTATATTGACTGGACGCCCTTTTTCCACAGTTGGGAACTGCGCGGTGTTTGGGTTTATGGGGAGGATCGATTCAAGTCATCGAATCCGGAAGTGGTGGAGCAGGCGATGAAACTGCACGCGGATGCGCTGGAATGGCTGGAGCGCATCATTGCGGAGAAACGGCTGGTCGCGCGCGGGACATACGGCTTCTTTCCGGCCAACAGCCGCGGGGATGATATCGATGTGTTTACGGATGAGTCCCGATCTGAGGTGAGATACACTTTTCACACCCTTCGGCAGCAAATTGAGAAGAGTGGTACTGAAGCGCAGCGGCCAAATGAGGCGCTTGCCGACTATGTGGCGCCGCAAGGTGAAAGCGCGCGGCCTGATTACATCGGCGCCTTTGTGGTGGGCATTCACGGCGCGGACGAGTTTGCGGGGGAACTGAAGAAGGCGCATGACGACTATGGCGCCATCATGGTAAAGGCGATTGGTGACCGGCTGGCGGAGGCGTTTGCGGAACTGCTGCATCACCGGGCGCGGGTGGCGTGGGGCTATGAGAGGCCTAACGAGTTCAATGCGGAACAGTTGATCAAGGAGAACTATCGGGGAATTCGGCCTGCACCGGGCTATCCTGCGCAACCGGATCACACAGAGAAGACGATTCTTTTCGATCTGCTCGATGCCACCGCCCAGACCGGTGTGACGCTGACGGAATCGATGGCGATGCATCCGGGATCGGCCGTTTGCGGGCTGTATTTCAGCCATCCGGAAAGCCACTATTTCATGATCTCAGATCTTCAGAAGGATCAGATCGAAGACTACGCCCGGAGAAAAGGAATGACCGTGGAGGCGATGGAAAAATGGATGAGTCCCTGGATGGGCTATTAATCGCGCGCCAGACGATCGGATTTTGGTTCGCGGCGGGACGGGAAGACGCAAAAGATTTTTCTTGTATGCCAAATCGTGCACATGCATGAACGGGCATATATGAAAAAACGGCTACTGATAATTTTTGCCTCCACGGTGCTGCTGGGCGGTTTGTCGCTGCGTGCGGATGTTCTGAAGATCAACGGCTCCACGACGGTGAATCTGCCGGTGGCGGAGGCGTCTGAGATTTTGAGGGCCGAGAAGAAGATGGAAATTCAGGTGGACACGCAGGGCGGAAGTTCCGGCGGGATTTCGATGCTGGGTGAGGGACTGGTGCAGATCGGGATGATTTCCAAACACGTCAGCGAGGCGGACCGCGCGAAGTTTCTGGCGTGCAAATACAAGGAAATTCAGATCGGCGCGGATGCGGTGGCGATGATTGTTTCCAAAGACGTGTGGGACGGGGGTGTGAAGTCGCTAACAAAAGAGCAGCTTGCGGGGATTTATGAGGGAAAGATCAAGAATTGGAAGGACGTGGGCGGGCCGAACCGGCGGATTGCGTTCTTCAACAAAGAGCCTGGGCGCGGGACCTGGGAGGTGTTTGTGCATTGGATCTATGGCGATCCTAAAAAGGCTCCGGCGGTGAGTTTCCCCGAGGTGGGGGGCAATGAGGAGACGCGAAACAAGGTGGCGTCCACCAAGGGGGCGCTTTCGCAGTTGTCATCATCCTGGGCCGACAACCAAAAGGTGTTTGCGTTGAGCCTTAAGGTCGAGGGGAAGGATATCGCGCCGGCGACGGAGAATATCGCCACGGGCAAGTATCCGATGAGCCGTCCGTTGTTTATCCTAACTAATGGTGAACCTGCCGGAGATGCGAAGACGATGGTGGACTTTATGTTAAGCGACCGCGGCCAGGAACTGGTGAAGAAGCATGGCTACCTTGCTCTGGCGCAACTGAAGCCGGCCACCCCTGAGAAAAAGTAAGGGATGCTGCGCCGGAGATGGAGCGCCACGAAAGTGGCGAGTTATGTTTTCACCCTTGTCGCGCTCGCGGCGGCTGTGGGCATGGTGGCTCTGTTCGTCATTCAGAGCCTGCCGGTGTGGCGCCATGAAGGCAGTGGATTCGTGACGGGAACCGAGTGGTTTTATCGCGACGGCAAATTCGGGGCCGCGCCCATGATTTACGGTACGGTGGCGGTGGCGGCGATCGCGCTGCTGCTGGCGGCCCCTCTCGGAATGGGTGCCGCTGTTTTTATTTCGGAGTTCCTGCCCAGGCAGTTTCGATTGCTGGTGAAGGGAAGCATCGAGTTGCTCGCGGGGATTCCATCGGTGGTTTATGGATTGCTGGGTATTTTGCTGCTGCGCGACTGGGTCTATGAAGCGCTGGAAGCCTATGAGCCGCTCAGCGGGGACACGCTGCTCACGGCAGGAATTTTGCTGGCGGTGATGATACTGCCCACCGTCGTAACGCTGGCGGACGATGCGCTGCGCGGTGTGCCGTCCACTCAGCGTCTGGCGTCGCGCGCACTGGGACTCAATGCCGGCGAATGCGTGCTCTTCACGGTGCTGCCGCAGGCACTGCCCGGAATGCTGGCCGCAATCCTGCTGGCAACAGGACGCGCGCTGGGAGAGACGATTGCGGTGTTTCTCATTGTGGGCCGTCAGGACAATCAGTGGCCGGAATCCCTGCTGTCACTGAAGCCGCTCATCGAGGCCGGGCAAACGCTCACCACGAAACTGGGCGGATCTGAGACGAACATTGCCTACGGTGAGCCGCTGCATTGGGGGGCGATGGTGGGCCTTGGCCTTCTGTTGCTGGCGCTGGCGGTCGTGGTGACCATCCTTGGCGTTTGGCTGCAACGCATCTCCTCCCGTCATGCGACGTAAGCTGATCCACCATCTTCTGCGACTGGTCACCGCACTGTGTGCGGTGTGTGCGTGCAGTGTGCTGGCGATCATCGTATGGGCTATTTGGGTGCGCGGCTGGCCGGCGATCAGCTGGCAGTTTTTTACGGAGCAGATTCGGCTCGTCGGGGCGGCAGGCGGCATTTTTTACAATCTTATCGGTACGGGCATCCTGCTGCTGACGGCGCTGGCGGTGAGCGCGCCACTGGCCACGGGCATCGCGCTGATGCACGGGGTTTACTGGCAGCACAGCCGTCACCGGGACAAGCTCACCGTCGTGCTTTATGTTTTGAATGGAGTACCCAGCATTCTATTCGGGATTTTTGGCATGATCGTTTTTGTGCAGTGGCTCGGATGGGGAAAGAGCTGGCTTTCCGGCGGCATGCTTCTGGGGTTTATGATCCTGCCGACGGTCACAGTGGCGCTGATGGAGCGCATTGCGAGTCTGCCGCGGCAATACGTGGAAGCCGCCGCTGCGCTTGGGTTGACTCAATCGCAGACCGTGCGGTCCGTGATCCTGCCGCAAAGTGTGAGCGGGCTGATCACCGGCTCATTGCTGGGGCTGGCGCGCGCGGCGGGTGAAACTGCGCCGATCATGTTTACGGCAACCATTTTTGCGGGAGCTACGATTCCCGGCGGCATCAAAGAGAACCCGGTGCTGTCGCTGCCCTATCATATTTTTATTCTCGCTCAGGACAGTTTCGATCCGTCGGTTGGTTCCAAGGTGTGGGGCACGGCACTGTCGTTGCTCGCGGTTGTATTCATTCTGAATTTGATTGCCCTGCCAGCGAGATTGAAAATTCACGAGGAAGCCCGTCCTGGTTAAGCCGCTTGCCATGTCCGCGCCCGTTTTTCAAATCAGCAACCTTACGGTAACCGCCGGTCCGCGGAAACTGTTGTCCGGAGTTTCCTTTGATATCCCGCCTGGCGGCGTATTCGGGCTCATTGGGCCGTCCGGGGCTGGAAAGAGCACGCTGCTCAAGTGTTTGAACCGGCTCATCGTGCTGACGCCCGGGCTGCGGGTGAGCGGGCAGATTCGTTTTCAGGGCAGCGAAATTTATGCAAGCGGTGTGAATGGCGACGACCTGCGCACGCGCATCGGCATGCTGTTTCAGCAGCCGGTGGTGTTTCCGAAAAGCATCCTCGCCAACGTGCTCTTTGGTGTGCGGCATCTTGGGCGCATCCCGTCTGCAGAGTGGCCGACAGTGGCTGAGGAGGCACTGCGTTCCGCTGCATTGTGGGACGAGGTGAAAGACCGGCTCAAGCAACCGGCGGGGAGGCTTTCCACCGGTCAGCAGCAGCGCCTGTGCCTGGCCCGCACGCTCGCGTCGCGGCCGGAGGTAATCCTGATGGATGAACCCACGAGCGCCCTTGATCCGCGCAGCACAGAGGCAATCGAGGAACTCATTCTTCGGCTCAAAACGAAGCATTCGATCGTGCTCGTAACGCATAATCTACGTCAGGCGCGCAAGGTGTGCGACCGCGTTGCCTTTGTTGCCGCCCGTGAGGAAAGCGGGCAGCTTCTTGCCTGCGGCACCTGCGCGGAAGTACTGGCCCGCGGCGATGTGCCGGAACTGACGGCCTATGCGGCGGAAATGTGAGCGTCAGCGCTGCGCGGCAATACGTATCTGTTGATACTGCCGGCGCTGCAGGGCAGGCGCGAGCGTGGATTCGCGCAACTGAACGTCCTTAATGGAGGAGGCCCATGCGACGGTGCTTTCGGCGTCGTTGCGGATGGCGGGAGATTGAGTGAGGGCGACGATGGCATTATCGCGAAGAGCACCGTTGGGAAGCGTGTTCACCCACTGCGAGGCGGCAGAGGGATCGCTTTGCATCCATGCGGTGACGAGGCTGGAGGCGGCAGCTGTTTGTGCCGATGAATCGGACAGGGTTCGGATCCAGGAAGCGGTGGAGCGTGGATCAGTCTGGCCCCATTGGAGAGCGACGGAGGAAAGGGCGGCGGCTTGTTCGGATCCGGCAGGAAGTGCGGCAGCGAGAGCGGCGGCCCGCACGGGATCGGTGGCAGCGAGCGTGCCTGTGAGGGCTGGAATGGCGGCGGCGCGCAAGTCTTCGGAGAGTCCACCGACCCACTGCGTGGCGGCCGCCATGTCCTGCGCGGCCCATGCGGCAGCGATGCCGGCGGCGCTGAGCGCGGCGTCCTCTTCGCTGAGTCCGAAACTGCCGATGCCGGTTTCAAGGTGGGCCGCAGCAGCGCGGGGATCGCGGGCAGCCCAGGCGTTCATGATGGTTAGCGCGGAGGCGGTGCGGTCTTCGGCGGAAAGGGTATCGACGTACGTTAGGGCTGTTTCGGGATCGAGATCGGCGTAGCGGGCGAGAAGGATTTGGCGGGCGGTGCGGATGTCGGTGCCGGGGGACTGGAGATCGAGAGCTTTGAGGGCGGCGAGAGTGCCGGGGGCGTCGAGCGTTTCGGCATGAAGAAGGAGCGATGCGATGCGGCCCGCCGGTCCAGGGCGTTTACTCAGAGTGAGGACTTCCGGTTCAGCAGCGCGAGGGTTTGCCGCAGCGTGAAGAGAGCGGAAGTTGCCAGGGCGAAGTCGGGGGGAAGCGGCGGAAACCGAAGAGACGGCGTCATTCGGCGCAGCGGTATGAAGGCTCCATCCCGCCATAAAGGTGGCAACGGGGACGAAGAAGCGAATGGCTGCCTGGCGGAGGACTGAAGAATTCATGGGGTGGAGATTTGTTGAATTGAGATAGAGAGGAGGGACGGCAGGACCGGGGATGTTCGCGTCCGGTCCAGCCGTCATGAGTCGTGAGGCGGTCAGCGTCTCACTTTCGCGGCTGCGGCGGTGCCACCACTGCTGCTGCCGCCTTTGGGGACGCGCGGAGCGCAATTGGCCTTGGCGGCGGTGAACTCTTCAAGGGTGACGGAACCGCCGGAGTCGGCGTCGAGGCGCGCAAAGCGGGCGGCGACTTTTTCGGCGTCTTCGTCCGCGGCGGCGCCGGCGGCGTATTCCTCAGCGGAGAGCCCGCCGCTGGCGTCCGTGTCGAGCGCATTGAATTTTTCCGTCAATGCCGCGATGCGGGCGGCTTCCTGGTCTGCTTTGGCGGCGGCGCGCTCCTCGGCGTTGAGGACGCCATCGCCGTCGGCGTCGTACTTGGCGATGAACTCGGCGCGGGCGGCGGCCTCCGCGGCTTTCCATGCGGCCTTTTCTTCGTCGCTCAGGACGCCGTCGCCATCGGCATCGAATTGGGCGAGCACTTCGGCGGGAATCCCGCGCTGGGGCGGGAGATGATGACCCCCGCGGGCGGCGGCACCAGCGCCTCCGCCGTGACCTGCGAATGCGATGGAACCGCTGGCGGCGAGCGCTGCGACGATGAGATTCAGTTTCCTGTTTTTCATTGATTTGGTTTCTTTGGTTGGGGTTCCGCCTGGCAGAGCCATGCGGGAAGCCGGTAAAAGCTTCGTGCATATAAAAGCACGCGGACGTAACTGCCCCGTGACGCTTTCATGACGTCCGTGTCATTCTTCACGGCTCTTTGACCCGGTCACTGCACCCCGGCTGACAGTGCGATGACAGAAAGATGACAGCGCTGTCATTTTTCGCCTGCGGCCTTTTCCGGAGGCCAAAATGCGTTCACTGTGTGTTCACATTCACGGACACGCAGGACCATGCGCATTCTTGTTATTGAAGATCAGAAAAAGATCGCCGCCTTTATCGAGCAGGGATTGCGCGAGAACGGATTTGCCGTGGATGTTTGCCACACCGGTGAAGACGGTTTTTTCAATGCGACCACGGAGTCTTATGATGCGATCGTTCTGGACGTCATGCTGCCTGGCCGCGACGGGCTGAGCATTTTGCGCAGCCTCAGGCAGAAAGGAATTACGCTGCCGGTAATGCTTTTGACGGCGCGCGGGGAATTGAACGAGCGCGTGGAGGGACTCAATGCAGGCGCGGACGATTATCTGACCAAACCGTTTTACGTCGAGGAACTGGTGGCGCGAATGCACGCGCTGCTGCGTCGGTCCGGCGGCGCTCCGGTCAGTCTCCTGAAAGCGGGTGATTTGTCGCTGAATGTAGCGACACGCGAAGTGCGGCGGGGGAGTGAAGTCATCGAGTTGAGCGCGCGGGAGTTTGCACTGCTGGAGTATTTCATGCGTTCGCCGGGACGTGTGCTGGCGCGCTCACAGATTGGCCAGCACGTGTGGAATCTGCATTTCGACACGGGCACTAACATGGTGGATGTGGCGGTGGGACGTCTGCGGCGGAAGATCGAAACGCCCGGCGGACCGCAGGTGATCGAGGCGGTGCGCGGCGCGGGTTATCGTTTCAAAGGAGGAGCCTCGTCGTGAGAGTGTTGCGGTCATCACGGCTGCGCGTGGCATTGATTTCGGTGCTGACGTCGGCGGTGATCCTAACGGCATTTGCCGGGGCGGCGTGGTGGAAGCTGCGTGAGGCGCGGATGGCCGCGCTGGATCAGGAGATCGAGGATGCCGGGCATTTACTGGCGCAGTCGGCGCGCTGGAATCCGCCGGCGACTGCGGTGGAGACGCGGCTCGGCGAGCGGTTTGGCAAGGACCGGGCCGCGGGATGGATCTATGCGGTGACAAGGAACGGGGAGGAGCCGCAGCGTTCGGCGCAGTGGCCGAAGGCGATTGACCCTCATAAATATCCGCCCGGCACGGAATTGATCACGCGTGATATGCCGCCGGGGGGATTCGAGGATCGTGACCGGCCGCCGCGCCGCGAGGGAGGAGGGCCGCGCGGGGATTTTGGCAGGGGGCCGCCGCCTGACGAGTTTTTTGACGACGCCCCTCCCCGCCGCGACGGCCCGCGGGAGCGCGGCCCCGGCGGTCCGCGCGAAGGCTTCGGCAGACCGCAGTTGTTCAAGCCCGTGTTTTCCACCGTGCAGGCGGATGGCAGGACGTGGCGTCTGGGCGTGTTTGGAAATGCCCGCAGCGGGATCACCATTCACCTTGGATTGGACGTGGACGTGTTCGCCGCGGATCTGGCCGCTACGGCACGGGCGTTTGGGCTCGCTTTGCCCGGGGCGCTGTTGCTGGTGGCGGCGGGCGCCTGGTTCGCGGCGCGTCGCGGACTTGCGCCGGTAAAGCAATTGTCGGAAAAAATTGAGACGCTCGATCCGGGCAACGCCAATGAGCGTCTCGATCCCAATAGTGCCGACACGGAATTCAACGGGATCATCGGCGCCTACAACGCGATGCTCGACCGGCTGGAGCGCAGTTACCGCCAGGCGACCCGTTTCAGTGCGGACGCTTCGCATGAACTCAAAACGCCGCTGGCGGTAATGCGCGCGACAGTGGAGAAGGGACTGCGGGAATGCCCGGATGGTTCCGCAGAGCAGCGCACGTTTTCGGGACTGCTGGATGAGATCGATCAGCTCCAGGCGATTATCGAGAGTCTGCTTCTACTGTCGCGGGCGGATGCGGGAAGACTGGCAACGAATCGCGAAACGCTGGATTTCTCCGCGTGGATGCAGCCGCTGGTGGAGGATGCGGGGCTCATGGCGGAGGAGCATCATTTGACACTGCATACGTCTCTGACGCCGGGGCTAACGATTCATGCCGATCCCGTGCTGCTCTACCGGTGCATTCACAATCTCCTCCGCAATGCCGTCGCCTACAACATCGATGGAGGCGAGATCGACTGCCGCCTGACGGAATCGGCGGGACGTGCGATCCTAACGATTTCCAATACGGGTGAAACGGTGCCGGAAGGTGAGAGGGAAAGGATATTCGAGCGCTTTATGCGCGGTGCGAATGCAGGAGGCACGGGCGGAGGCAAGGGACTTGGCGTGGGATTGAGTTTGGCGCGCGAGATCGCCACGGCGCATGGAGGCAGTCTGGTGCTGGCCGACAAGGATCGCGGGCGGACGACCATGATTCTAAGCCTGCCGCTGGCAGCAGGAAGCGTTTCAGCCACAGCAGGTGTCTAACAAATGACGCTTACCAGCCGCGTCCCAGCGTGCCGCTGAGAAGTTCCTTGAGAGGCGGGGTCTTATCATCGCGATCCTGGATTTCGCTGGCGTAAACGGCATCTTCGTTTCCGGGATCGAGATCGGCGGCGAGGCGGGTGAGGATGCGCCCGAGGGCTTCGCGGGCCGGTGTGGATTTATCCGCCTGACGTTTGGCGGCGGAAAGGAGAAATCCGGAGAAGACGCGCAGGTTATCGCCCGGTGCAGGAAGGGATGGCTCCTTGCCATCGATCCACCGGGTGGTGCAATGGACGGCGGAGGCATTCAGGGGCTGGAGATGCAGGGAAATGGTGAGGAACAGACGGCCCTGAGAGACGGCGGTGGCTTCACCGCGCAGAACGCCGGCCGTATACTTTTCAGCGGCATAGCGCGCGAGAAAAGAGGCGATGCGCTCACATTCCGGTTCAAGAAGAGCGGTTTTTTCCGGTGTGAAAAGAGCGGCGGGCACGTTAGGCCTGACAAAAGTTCGTTTTTGCGCGGCAGGGGGTGAAACGGCGGGGGCCGCGGAAGGTGACGGCGCAGGCACGGTCTTTTCCTGAGCGAAGGAAGCGGAAATTCCGCAGAGCCACACAGCAATCGAAAACAGGATCCGGGAGTTCATCAAATCAAAATGTCGCCGGATGGCCTTCCGTCAGGATAGTTAGGGAGGCGTCGAGGCCGCGTTCCGAACTGGCGGCGCGGAGACGGCGCAGGGGTTCGTCCATGGGTTCGCAGCCGAGAGGAAACGTGCCGTAATGCATGGGCACCATGTGGCCGGCGCGCAGGTCGCCAAAAGCGGTTAGGGCTTCCTCCGGATTCATATGGACCTGCCGGCCGCTCATCGCGCCATAGGCACCGATGGGAAGGATGGCGAGATGGATGGAGCTGTGTTCGCCGATTTTGATAAAACCGTCAAAATAAGCGCTGTCACCGCAATGATAAACAGTGCGGCCCGATTGGTTGCGAATGAGATAACCGCCAAAGCCACGATGGGTATCGTGCACGGTGCGGGCGCCCCAGTGTTTGGAGGGCGTGAAAGTGATTTCCAGCGGGCCGCACTCCACTTTTTCCCAAAGATCCATCTCCACGACCTCACCGAATCCGGAACTCCTGACCAGCCGTCCTACGCCGCGCGGCACAATGATCGGCTGTCCCTGCCCGATGCGTTTCAGACCGCGCAGATGCAGGTGATCGAAATGCGCATGCGTGATGAGCACCGCGTGGATGGGCGGCAGGTCCTCAATGGCGAGTCCCGCATGGCGCACGCGTTTGAGCGGTCCGAGCCAGTTCGACCACACCGGGTCCACGAGAAAGTTGATCCCCTCCGTTTGGATCAAAAACGAAGCGTGCCCGATCCAAGTGACCTGAAATTCCGGTCCTGCATGGGAGAGGAGGTCGGGCCGGAGCGGCGTGCCGGTGCGCAGGGAAAACATCTGCGGGAGCATGATGTGACGCACGAAGTGGTAATTCCGGCGGCTCCAGCCCTTTACGGGTTTCAACCCAACCCGCTGTCCCCGGTGGTTTTCTTCGCCCGGAAGAACGATGAGCGATTCTCCGTTCGGCTGGGGAGATTCTTTGCGGGTGACTGGGTGTTTCTCGGGGCGGTCGGCCATGAGAGGGCAATGAGGATGGTACACCTTCCATGCAATTCCGGGGCCTTGCAACGGGGTTGGCAGGCAACCGGGGGAAATGCGAAGGCGTGCGGAAGGCGGGGAATGGGAGCGCAGACACCGGACGGGGCACTTGATAGCGCGGCATTGCCGGTTACGATGCCGCACATGAAAAGCCTACCATTTGCTTTTGCGGGACTTGTGTTCTGCGCCCTGCCCCTGCGCGCCGCTGTGGTCACCACGGCGGATAATAACAGCACCGCGGCGGACGGACAAACGTCTCTCCTCGAAGCCCTGACCAACGTAACGGACGGAGAGACGATCTCCTTCAACATCCCCGGGGTGGGGCCGCATTACATCGTGACGCCTGACGCGGGCTATCCGCTCATCGAGAAAAACGGTGTTTTTATCGATGGCTATTCGCAGCCCGGATCGTCGGCCAATACAGCGGGATTGCGCGAACATAACAACGCGATTCTGCAAATCGTGCTCGACAGCCGTACGGAAACGGCGGGGGCGAAGCGGCGGGTGATCGATTTTCCGGGCTTTGGCACCTCCGAGAGTTGCGTGCTGGGACTCATGGACGCGCACGGGACGCGCATCCGCGGTCTGGCCTTTATCGGCGTGGCGGGCATGGATAATTCGGCGGATGCGTATGTCTATAATATCGCGATGATCAAGGAATGCTCCGGCTCCAAGGTGCAGGGCTGCTGGTTTGGTCTCGATCCTGGGATGCCCAACTGGGTGCCGGGGGAAAACGGAGTAGTGGCGGGTGTGTATGGGGCGCGCAGTGCAATCGCTTCTTTCAAATGGGATACTTTCAACAGCGCGGGACTCGTTTTCGGCAATGACGGGGACGGTAATGGCGACCGCGGCGAAGGAAATCTCTGCGTGGCTCAACGGCTGGCGGTGCATTTGCAAACGCCTGCGGTGCGCGTTTCCGGCAATTGGTTCAATGTGTTTCCCGACGGCACGATGCTGAACCCGGCCACGCAGGGCCTGGCACTTGAGGACGGCTCCATGGAGGCAATCGAAAACGGCGACGGAACCGGAATGATCATAGGCACGGACGGCAATGGCACCGGTGATGCTGACGAAGGAAACATCATCGGACCGGTGGTCTATGATACCGTGGTGGAATTCTGGGGCTCATCGCCGGGCGTGGTGTTCGCAGGCAACTATGTGGGTATGGGGATCGACGGGCTGCCGGCCTTCAGTTTGCCGGCGACGCATTTGGTGAGCGTGCGCAAAAATTCCAGCGTGCGCATCGGCTCGGATATGAATGGCACGGGCGACGCCAACGAGGGAAACCACATCCACGGCCTTGGGGGGAGCTTCATCGGATGGCATAACAACAACAACGATGGGGAAAGCAAGCCCGCGGCGATCAGTGTGCGCCGCAACGAACTCGTCAACAACTTCGGCGGCATTCCATTGGATACCACCACGGCCCCGGTGGCGGCCTCACTGCTGTATGCCGATGTCATGGCCGATCCCACGTTGCCCGCGGTGACGATTGATCCAATCTCCACGGTCAACTTTTTGTCAGGACGCGCGCAACCGAAGAAAGAGAGCGATGATGTGAAGGGCCCGTTTATCGATTTATACATTGCGGACACATATGGGCTGGCTCAGGCTCCGCCGAATCCACAGGGACGTTCGTTTCTTGGGACGTGGGAAGTGGACAGTGAGTGGGATATCAATCCGGAGGACGGTGAATTCACGTTTGATCTGACCGCACTTCATTTGACTCAGGAGGAGTTGGGCAGAGTGACCGCAGCCGCCACCTACCGGCAGTTTAACGTTCAGGATGTCACCACTCCGTTTTCGGCCACGCTGGCCACCGTGAGTCCGTCACCCGCGCTCGAGGGATTCAACATCATGTCCGACCCCGCCGGCATAAAGCTTCAGTGGACCGGCGGCACGCCCCCCTTCCGCATCTTTACAGCCACCAGCCCTGCTGGACCATGGGGCGAACTGGCGACGACGCCTTCACAGAATTTCACCGCACCGTTAAATGGCCCGCGGCGCTTCTACCGGCTGCGGGACGGCGCCCCGCCGCGCTGACTTGATCCGCCGTTGCAGATCCGGGTTTGTTCGTGAACCGGTAAATCCGGCGCGCGCAACCCCGCGTCTCTGTGCCTTATGAATCGTATTTCCATCCTGCTGCTGGCGGTGGCCTCTCTCGGACTGGGAGCGTGGGCTGTGTGGGAACATATGCAGCGCACCCAGCTTGAGGGGCAGGTGGCTGATTTGGAGGCCGCGGCCATCACTCAGTCGGCGAAGGGCCAGGCCTCCAACAGAAAATTGGTGGATGAGGTTCAGGCGCTGAAAAAGAAGATCGAGGAAAGGACCGTTGCCGCCACTGCGGAAAACGATGCGAAAACCACGGGTGGTTCGGCCGCGAAAAAGAAAACGGACGCCGGAGCGGCGATGGCGGAGAACCTGGCGAAGATGATGACGGACCCGAAAATGCGGGATATGATGAAGAATCAGGCGCGGATGGGAATCGATATGGTGTATCGCGATCTTTTTGACCTCCTTGACCTCAAGGAGCCGCAGCGCTCGAAGTTTGAAAAGCTGATCACGGACAAAGCCACAGCGGGAATGGAAGCCGGTTTTGCGATGATGGCCGGGGACAAAACGAAAGAGGAGAAAAAAGCGGCGGCGGAGGAGGTAAAGACGAAGGTCGCGGAGATCGAGCAGCAGATCAAAGACCTGCTCGGCAAGGAGGACTATGACAAGGTGAAGCGCTACGAAGACTCGACGATGGAGCGCATGCAGCTCAAGACGTTCAACAATATGCTTACCAGCAAAGAACTGGGCATGGACGAGGCGACGGAGGCGAAGCTGATGGACGCCATGTATCAGGAGCGGCAGAAGTTTCCCTTCGCCAGCAGTTATATCGACCAGCGCAATACAGACCTTGCGCGCTTTACGGAGGAAAACACGGAGCGGTTCCACCAGGAGTACGGGCAATTGAACGAAAAAATTGCCGCGCGCGCTTCGAGCATCCTCTCGCCGGCGCAACTGGAGATCTTTCGCCAGAGCCAGGAACAGCAGGTAAACATGGTAAAGATGCAGATGGAAATGGGAGCGAAGATGTTTGGCGTAAAGGACAAGTAGTTCTCCACCGGAGGGCGCCGGGCCGGGCGCTAACATGCTTTCCTGAATTCGTCTGGCATTGTCAGTGACGGGAGTGCTATATTTTTCGCAAATGAAGCCCGTTCCGATTCTGCGCCTTCTCACTTATGCCGCCGTCTTTGGAGGCGGGGTTTTCACACAGCGGCTCCTTGCACCGCCCGCTTCCGCTTCCGGCGGCACTGACAAATCGAAGGAATCTCCGGCGGCATCAAACGCACCGGTGACGGTAACGACGGGAAAGGGGGCGAAGGGTTTGGCTTTTGATGGCTCGCTGGACGGGCTGTATCGCATGGCAAAGGCGGCGCGTTCACGGTCGCGGGCGCGGCGACACCTGGCCGCGGCATTGCAGGAGGCGCCGTCGGCGCAGATTGCCACACTGATGGCGGAGTTCCCAAAAAAGTCTGTTTTGGAGTGGTACGAGGACGCGGTGCACCATACCCTGCTGCAGCTTTGGGCGGAGAAGGATGCGCCAGCGGCCTTCAAATGGGCGGCGGGCCTGCCCAGGAACCGTGCCTCTCGCGCGCGCATGGAGATTCTGGAGCAGCTCGCCGCCGATGATCCGCAAAAGGCGGTCGCGCATTTGCGCACCATCACCAATCATCTTGAGCGGAGAAATGCCATTACCACTCTGACGCCGGTGCTTTCCGAAACCGATCCGGAGCAGGCTCTGGAGATACTTGAGTCGCTCGGCCTTAACCGGGTCGATGGCCATCACGCCACGGTATTCCGGGCGTGGGCGCTGCGTGATCCGGAGGAGGCGTGGCAGCGGGCGTTGTCACTGCCGCGGGGAAGTCGCAGTCTGGCAATTCAGGCCGTAATGAGTGTGCGCGCCGCCAGCGACCCGCGGGGAGCGCTCACTCTCGCGCTGGGTCTTCCGACGGAGGGCAGCATAAAGAATCACAGCGTGGCCACGGTCTTTTCGGTATGGGCTCAGGAAGATCCCGCCAAAGCGCATGCGGCAGCTCTGGCCCTGACAAATACCGGCGACCGGAACGCAGCGATGAATTCCGTCATTTACCACTGGACCCAGGCCGACCCAATGGCTGCGCTGCATGCCGTCGAGGCTATGCCGCAGAACGCAACCCGTCGGGGAATCATCGATACCATCTATCAAACCTGGGCCACACAGGACCCTCTGGCCGCTGCAGCATCCCTTCGCAACTCGTCCCTTTCCCCGGCTCAGAAAAGCAGTGGCTATGCGAATGTGGCGCAGGCATGGGCGCAGCAGGACCCGGCGGCGGCGCTGCAGTGGGCCAAAGAATTGCCCTCCCGCCGAAGCCAGTCAAACGCTATCGGCTGTGTTCTCGGGGTTCTCGGCACCCAGGGAGGTCAGGCAGCCCTCGCTGCATGGCGGGGTCTTCCGGCGGACATGCAGCGCGATCATCTTCAAACGCTCGTCGGCACGTGGGCGTACAATGAACCCGGGGGAGCGCTGGCGTTTGCACGCACCATCGAAAATCCGCGGGAGCGCGCCATGGCATTGGCCTCCTGCGCAACCAGCACGGGATTCAGCAGTCCCGCGGAACTGACCGCCATCCTCAACGAAATACCCGGCCAGGCCATGCGGATCAACGCCATCAAGAACATGGTATCCGATCCCTTTGGCGGCGTGCCCGACGAAATGCTGCAATGGATGCGCACGCTGCCGGAGAGCGATCGCACCGCGGTGCTGCGCGACACCAACTTCAATTGGTCCAATTCAAGCCCGGCGGAAATGAAGGCTCTGCTGGCGGAAACGCCCGCCCTCACGGACCGGCCGGATCTTTGGGCAGACACCGCCACCAGTATGGCGAACGATGATCCCGCGGCAGCGTTCGCATGGGCTCAGTCTATCGAGTCGCCCGCGGCCCGCCGGCAGTCCGTTCAGGAAACGCTCAGAACCTGGGCTGAAAATGATCCTGGTGCGGCGATGGTTCAGGCGCTGACCCTGACAGATGGCGAGACGCAGAAGTCCGCCATGAACGGCATCATCGATATCTGGGCGGGTCAGGACCCGGACGCCCTTATGGCCTGGGCTGCCACCGCGGAGGGTGCGGAGCGCGAAATCGCGTTGCTCAAGGCTTCTCTGGCAAAGTCCGCTAACGATCCGGCGGAGAGCGCCAAAGTGGTCTCCGGAATGCTTGCGGCGCAGAACGGTGAAAAGCTTCCTGTGGCGCTCACCTCCGCCGTTTCCCAATTGGCACAGACATGGTTTCAACAGGATCCCGATGCCAGCGCCCATTGGGTCGCCCAACTGCCGGAAGGTCCCGCGCGCGAAGACGCTGCAGGTGTGATCGCCGGTCAATGGTCGAATATGGATCCCGTGGCCGCCAGCGCATGGGTGCAGCAGCTTTCCGCCGGAGACAGCCGCGATGCCGCCGCCGCCGCGCTTTGCCAGGGCATTTGTATTGCCGATCCCGAGAGCGCCTTCACATGGGCCTTGAGCATAGCCGACACAGAAAAGCGTGAGCAAGCCATCCGCACCGCCGCGGACGCATGGCGCGGGTTGGACAAGTCCGCAGCCCTCGCCGCCATTACCAATGCTCCCATATCCGAAAGCCTGCGAGCGGGTCTGCTGAAGAGGATAGGGCGGCAGGAATAGTGAGGAATGGGTAACGCCCTCCGGAAGCTGCACCGGACATACGCGAATGCCCGCAAGCATTCATTGACGGTCCCGGTGGTTTTTCCTTCCGTGCCGGCACTATGAAAACGCTTTCGCGCATTATGTTTATCATTTCCGGGCCGGTGCTCGCAGGCGGTGCCGGCAGTGTGCAGGCGCAGGACTGGCCGCAATGGCGCGGTCCCAATCGCGACGGCAAAGCCGCCGTCTTTACGGCTCCCAAAACATGGCCAAAAGCGCTGACTCAAAAATGGAAAGTCACCGTTGGCGACGGCGTAGCCACTCCCTCCCTTGTCGGCGACAAGCTCTATGTCTTCGCGCGCCAGGAGGGCGGTGAAATCATCCGCTGCCTCAACGCCGCGACAGGTGATGAAATCTGGAAGGAGAAATACGACGCGCAGGGCGCAGACGGACCGGCCGGGAGTTTCTCCGGTCCGCGTTGTTCGCCGGCGGTTGCTGAAGGAAAGGTGGTGGTGCTCGGAGTGAGAGGCGCATTGGTGTGTCTGGACGCGGCCACCGGCAAAGTGGCATGGCGGAAGGACGATTTTCCCGGCGCGCTTCCGCGCTTTTACACTTCGGCGTCGCCGGTCATTCTCAATGGCATGTGTATCGCCCAGGTCGGAGGCCGGGACAAAGGCGGCATCGTGGCCTACGACCTTGCCAAAGGGGATGAAAAGTGGAAATGGACGGGTGATGCTCCGGCCTACGCCTCGCCGGTGCTGATGACCATTGGCGATGCCAAACTCGTCGTGGCCCAAACGGAGACGAAGATGGTCGCGCTCAATGCTGCGGACGGCAAACTGGTGTGGGAGGCACCCTTCAAGGTCGAAGGCCGCGGCTACAATGCGGCCACCCCCATCGTGAGCGGTCAGACGATTATTTATACCGGTTCCAACCGCGGCACGACTGCCGTGAAACTGGAAAAGGAAGGCGATGGTTATGCCGCCAAAGAGCTTTGGAAAAATCCCGACGTGTCCGTGCAATTCAACTCTCCGATATTGAAGGATGGTTTCGTTTATGGCCTGAGCGCCAGGAATGAATTGTTCTGCCTCAACGCGGCGGACGGCAAGACCGCATGGACCGCGCCTTCAGCCCCGCCTGCTCCCAATGCCGCTCCGGAAGCCCGTCCCGCCGATGCCCCGCCGCCTCCGCCGGATGGCCCCGGCGCTGGCCGCCGGCCGGGTGGTCCGGGCGGTGGAAGAGGCATGCGCGGCGGTGGTGGCGGCGGATACGGTTCCATCGTGGATGCCGGGTCCGTTTTGATCGCATTGACCCCGTCGTCACAACTCATCGTCTTTCAGCCCGGCGGGAAGGCCTATACCGAAGTGGCGCGGATCAAGGTCGCGGACTCGCCCACCCATGCTTATCCGGTGGTATCAGGAAACCGCATCATTACCAAGGATAAGGATTCGGTGACGCTTTGGACGGTGGACGGATAGGTTTTCGAAACGTCCTTCAGTTTCTCCGTTCCCGGCTGGTATTTTCGCCCGTAAACCGGCAGAGCAGTTATTGCGTCTGTGCGGGGCGTGGTTATCCTGGAAGGATGAAATCCTGCGCCGGCCGAAAATTCCTCCCTTTTACCCCTCCGCCCCCGGGCTTTGCGGCTTGCGGAGTGCCGTTCTGAGTGCAGAGGACACACCATGGCTGAAGAGACGCAGGATGGGTTCGATTCCGTGGAGGATGTCATCGCTGACATCCGGAACGGGAAACTGGTGATTGTGACCGATGATGAAGACCGGGAAAATGAGGGTGACCTCATTGGCGCGGCGGAGATGATTACACCCGCGCTGGTAAACTTCATGATTACCGAGGGCCGGGGGATGCTCTGCGCGCCGGTATCGATGGAAATCGCGGAGCGGTTGAAACTGGGACCCATGGTCGCGCAAAACCGGGATGCGTTCCGGACCAACTATACCGTGACGGTGGATGCCGCGCGCGGTGTCACGACGGGCGTCAGTGCTCAGGACCGCGCCGCCACCATTCGTATTTTGGCGGATCCCACCAGTGAAGCGACCGATCTGGTGCAGCCTGGCCATGTGAATCCGCTGGTGGCCCGGCCGGGAGGAGTGCTGCGGCGGGCAGGACATACGGAGGCTTCCGTGGACCTGGCGCGTCTCGCAGGACTGCGGGAGGCCGGAGTTTTGATCGAAGTCCTCAGCACCGACGGCAATCCCATGCGTCTGCCGGAATTGCGGCCTTTTGCAAAGAAACACGGGCTGAAGCTGACGAGCATCGCGGCCCTGATCGAGTACCGGCGGCGCAGCGAGCGCCTGGTGACGCGGGAGCAGACGATCCGATTGCCCACGGACTGGGGCGACTTCCAGCTTTACCTCTACCAAAGCACGCTCGATGGACGGGAGCACCTGGCGCTGGTGATGGGAGAGGTGAACGACGGTGAGCCGGTGCTGGTCAGGGTTCACAGCGAATGTCTTACGGGCGATGTCTTCGGTTCGCGGCGCTGCGACTGCGGCTGGCAACTCGATGCCGCCATGCAGCGCATCGCCACGGAGGGCAGGGGAGTGCTCCTTTACATGCGTCAGGAGGGCCGCGGCATCGGCCTTACGGCGAAGATCCATGCCTACAAACTTCAGGAGGAGGGTCTGGATACGGTGGAGGCAAATCTCAAACTTGGATTTCCCATGGACCTTCGCGATTACGGCATTGGCGCGCAAATGCTGCACGATCTCGGCGTGCGGAAATTGCGGCTGATGACGAACAACCCCCGGAAGATTGTGGGACTTGAAGGCCACAGTCTTGAAATCGTGGAGCAGGTTCCCATCCAGCCGTCTCCGAATCCCCACAACACACGCTACCTCGACACCAAACGCCTCAAGATGGGGCACACGCTCTGACCCGCATGAACGCTGCTGTCTTTACCGTGTCCGCTCTCGCCCTGCTTATACTTCCCATGCCCGCTGAGGAAACCAAACCCCCCGCCCGTCCTGACACCGAATCCGCCGCAATGACGAACGTGAGTGCCGCCGGTGCTAAGAAACTCATCGATGAAGCCGGGGCCCGGAAGAATTTGAAGTTCAAGGTGCTGGATGTCCGCACTTCAGACGAGTTTGCCGATGGCCACATTGCGGGCGCGCTCAATGTCGATTTTAAAGCGAAGGACTTTGAGGAAAAACTGGGTGCGCTGGACAGAGACACGACCTGGCTTCTCCATTGTGCGAGCGGCGGACGGAGCAAATCGAGCTTGAAGACTTTAAAAAAACTCGGCTTCAAATCCATCGTGCACCTGGACGGAGGGTTCGACGCCTGGCAAAAGGCGGGACTGCCTGTGGAAAAAGCAAAATAACCGGCTTCTTCACCGACCAACCAATGATTCCGTCCAACGAATACACATTGCCGCCGCATACTCTGACGACTATTGCGATCTTCGCCTTCGCTTTCGGCTGCTGTGTGGGGTCTTATTTGAATGTGGTGATTTACCGGCTGCCGATTCCGGGCCTGAGCACCAGCAAACCGCGGCGTTCGTTTTGCCCTCTGTGCAAATACCAGATCCCCATGTGGCAGAACATCCCTATCGTCTCCTGGCTGATGCTCCGCGGGAAGTGCGCCAACTGCAAAGCACCCATTTCGCCGCGCTATCTCTTCGTGGAACTGCTCACCGGGCTGCTCTTTCTGCTGGCGTTTATGTACTTTGGCTGGAATTGGAATGTGCTTGCCGCATGGACGTTCATTTCGCTGTGTATCGCCGGTTCCTACATTGACATGGATCACCAGATCCTCCCTCACGAAATCACATGGGGCGGAGCCGCGGCGGGCGTGGTGGCCAGCGCGCTGATCCCGAACCTCATTGTGGAGGGAACGTGGTGGGCGAATTTGCTGCACTCGCTGGGAGGAGCGGCGCTGGGTTACGGTCTCATCTTTGCCATCGTTCAACTTGGAAAAATGGCGTTTGGCCGGCTGAAGCTCTCCTTCGACGAGCCTGTGGAATGGTCCGTTTCCCAGGCGGAGGGTGCCGAGGAGCCCATCTTCAAAGTCGCGGATCAGGAGGAAGGGTGGTCTAACATATTTAACCGCACCACCGACCGCATGATCATTCGGGCGAACACCGCAAAGCTGGATGACCGGAGTTTCGAAAACATCATCCTGACGATGTCGAATGACTCTGTGACCGTTGTCCCTCAAGCAGGAGGTGAGCCGGAAACGATTTCCCTGGAAAAGATCAAAGCCATGAGCGGCACGTGCACGAACGTGGAGCAGCCGCGCGAGGCGATGGGGATGGGCGATGCCAACTGGATGGCGTGCGTGGGCGCGTTCTTTGGCTGGAAGGCGGTGCTTTTCACCATCCTTGCCGGATCGGTGATCGGGGCTTTTATTTCCCTGCTGATGATCGTCCTGCGCCGGCGGGAATGGGCCGCGCGCATTCCTTTCGGACCCTATCTCGCCGCGGGTGCGATGATCTGGCTGTTCCTCGGCCCGCGTCTGCTCGAATGGTATTTGTCGCTCGGCCGCGCCGCACCGGAGGTTTCGTAAGGATTACACTTTGAGTTCCGCTTTGGCCCGTATTTCACCCGGCACCCGTTTCTGTTTCCTCACGGGAACTTTTTCGTAGAGCTTCTCGTTCTTCTTCGCCTGTGTGGATTCCGGCACCAGATGACGGGAGAACACCATGAGTTTATTGACCACGCCGGCGACCACGACACGCTCGCCCCGCATCATGGAATCGTAGCCGATCTGCGCTACTTCCTGCGGTGACATAACCTGCGCCTGTTGAAAGGCGCGGGTTTCGGTCATCCCGGCTTTGGGGAAGAAGTCAGTATCCGTGGGTCCCGGACACAGCGCAGTAACCGTAACGCCGGTGAGTTCCAATTCGGTGGCCAACGCCTCACTGAGCGAAAGCACAAAGGCCTTGGTCGCGTGATAGACTGCCAGGTTCGGACCGGGCTCGAAACTCGCGATCGACGCCGTATTGAGGATGCGTCCGAATCCACGGCGCACCATATCCGGCAGGAAGAGTTTCGTCAGCCTCACCGTGGCTCCGATGTTCACCCGCAGCATCGACAGATCCTGCTCAAGAGGTGAACTCCAAAAGGGACCGAGGAATCCGAGGCCTGCGTTGTTCACCAAAAAATGCACGGGCATTCCCTGGCTCGCCAATTCACCGGCAATGTCATCCGCCGCGTCCGCGTCCTCCAAATCCCGGGCGATGGAATGCACCGGCACATTGAATTCCTGCTCCATTTCCAGCGCAATGCGGGTCAGTTCCCCGCTTTCGCGTGCGGTGAGAATCAGGGAATGACCGTGCCGCGCGAATACACGGGCCAATTCGAGCCCGATACCGCTTGAGGCGCCGGTGATGAGTGCGGTTTGCCTGTTCATAAGGTGAAGAAAGGTTGGCTTTGAACCGTCAGGCTGGTTGCCGATGCGGTTCCGGCCTTCCAGTGCAAACCCGATGCCGCCCGGGCGGCGGAAAAAATTAGGCCCACGGATGGAGGGGAGAGGGCCGCCTACGCCTGAACAGCTTTACTCCGATCTCATCCGTGGGCACATTTTTCACTCGCGGGGCATGGCTCCCAACGCGAGCTGTTAAGAGATATAGCAATAGGCGTACCACCCTTTTTCCCTTCAATTCCCCCTGAAATGCCTCTCAAAGCTTGCGCCGTGCACGAAACTGCTGCGCAAAATGCACGCCGGGGACCCTGACATGCCCTGAATGGCGGTGGCAATGGCCGCGCTTCCCGCCAGGATAGCTCCGACCCTGCCACAGCGCAAAAAAATGCCCGCCTCCATGTCCCAAAACGCGTCCATTCTTCCCCAATTGAGCGCTCAACTCAGTGAAATCGAAGCGGAACTGCGGCGTTTGGAGTGGTGGAGTGATCAACCGCCGGATCTTCTGGCGGAGGTGGCCGCGGGGCGACTGAAGTCCTATCTGGATGCTCCTTCGTTTGAATTGTGGCTGCAGTGTGTGTTTTTACCCAATGCCCGTGCCCGTGTGGCGGAGGGGGACTTGCCGGCGGGAAGCAGTGTGGGGGAGATGGCGAGGCGGCAGTATGACTATCACTCGAGTGTGGAGGAGGCGAAACCCCTGCTGGGATTGTTAAGGCGCTTCGATGAACTCGTTTTGCAGTTTCATCAGCCGCCGCCTCCCAAGGCCGGTCCACCGCCGGTGATCCCGCCGGAAATGGAGGCCATGTTTGCGCAGTCGCGCGGGCTGTTGATCCACTGGCTTGATCTGACGGAGATGCACTTGCAGAAATCAGGGTGGTGGGACGATGATACCGGAGAGTCGCCGGTCGCCTACGCGCAATGGATGCGGCAGACGTTTTTGCCGGAGGTGCGCGCCTCCCTTCGCCTGGGGATCGTCCCCGCTTCCGCCGACCTTGTTGGCGAATCCGCCCGCAGGCTCGCAGCAGAGCAACGCGCGGTTCCAGAGGAACTGGCGCCGTTGTTGTCCAACTTCGATGAAGGAGTGGGCACCTATCATATGACCTGGAACCTCTGCGGGCTTCCGCCTGCGGTGCCGATGGCCGGTGCGTCCGTTACGCCGCCTGAATACACGGGTGAATTCCAGCGGGTGAAAACCGTCGCCGCTCAGCGTGTTCGCCTCGCACCGGCTCCGGTCGAAGCGCTCGGTTTTGAAGTCATTTTAGAGGAGGCGCGCGGATTGTTGATGTGTGTGCTCGACTGTATCGAGAGTGCCCTGGACGAACTTCCCCCGGACCTTCCTGCACCTGCGGGAGGAGAGGAGGACCCGGTCGAGGATTGGCTGGCGGAAGTGTTCCTTCCGGATGTCAGAGAATGGCTCGAAAGAGGTCAGGTGCCGCAGGAAAGCGGAGTGGCGGTGCCTGCAGAGCAGGAATTTTCCGCCCGCGGGGTTCTTGCTCAAACGACCGGCCTGCTGGACGCGCTGCGCGCCTTTGACGAAAGAGTCTCAGCCTATCATCAGCTCAGCCTGACGCTTCCTCAGCAGTCCGCCGGCGCGCGCATGGCCGCCGCATGGCGTCTCATCATGGCCCGGCCGGAACTGCGCACTCCCGTCGCTCCGGAGCCTGATGCCATTCGCCTGCAGTCCCTGCTCATCCTCAACCGCATCGAAGCCGAGCTTCACTTGTTAGGCTGGTGGCGCGGCATTCCGGAGTCCATGCCGGAATCCTTTCGTGATGTCAGTTATGCGGGGAAGCACGCGACGGGTGTTGAGCCCCCGCGCTTTGAACTGTGGATTCAGTCCTCTTTTCTTCCCCGAATGCGGGAAAGCATCCAGACGTCCACTCTTCCGGACATAAGCCGGCTTCGCGATGAGGCCAATCGGGCCTTGAGCGAAGGTCGTCTGGGATCAGAGAAATTTCGCGAATCCCGCCGACTCTATAAGTGCTTCGATGAGTTGGATACGCTTGTGCATCGCGTATATCCCGCCGCCATGCAGCGCCGTCAGGAAGCCCGTCGCCGCCGTGGCCTGACACCTCCTTCCCGGCAGTCCGCAAAGGATCGCGAGGCTGCTCAGGCGAAAATCGACGAACATCGCAATGATGTCGCCGAGGCTCTTCGCCTGGCCGTTTTCGAGCTCAAGTCCCTTGGCTGGTGGGGCTGTGACGCCGGGGCAGTGCGCGCGCAAATCGAGGGCATCTTTGAATCTGCCGCTCCTCCGCCGTTCGAACACTGGCTCGAAGCCGTTTACATTCCGGAGACCCGCGCGCGTCTCAAAGATGGCCGCGTGCTGGAGGAGCGGCGCGCCAGCGATTACGTGGCATGGGAATGCCAATGCTGCGGCCAGACCGAAGCCGCCAGGGAACTTCTCAAGCAACTCGAAAAAGTGGACCACTGGTCCGCTTATGCCAACCGTGCGCAGCGTGATCAATGGACGGAGTGACCCGCTTGCTTCAAAAGGCATCGCGCCCTGCCAAACACTTCTTAAAGAGGGCCAGCGTGCGCTCCCGTTCGATGCTGTGGTCAATCATCGGGTTTGGATAATCTCCTGCGAATGGAAACACCCCATCGGACGGCGGTGAGGTGAAACTTTGCACGGGCGCATCCTTCAACTCCGGCACCCACTGCCGGATGTATTTTCCGTCGGGATCGTAACGCTTTGTTTGCGACCAGGGATTCTGAATGCGGAAATAAGGCGCCGCATCCGCGCCGGTCCCGGCGCTCCACTGCCAGCCGCCGTTGTTGCTGGCGATCTCGCCATCGACGAGCATCTGCATGAAATACTCCTCTCCGAGGCGCCAGTCGAGATGGAGGTCTTTGGTCAGGAACATGGCGGTGATCATGCGCACGCGGTTGTGCATGAAGCCGGTGGCCTTCAATTCCCGCATGCCGGCATCCACGATGGGAAAACCGGTCAGGCCGTCTTTCCAGCGCAGGAGTTTGTCTTCGTCGTAGCTCCACGACAGGCCGCGATAACGCGGGTCGAACTCATGCTGCAGCACCTCCGGGAAGTGCCAGAGGATCTGCATATAGAACTCGCGCCATGCGAGTTCATTGAGATATGTTTGCAGGCTTTTGCGGACAGAGGCGCTGCGGGTTTCCGCCGTCAACCTGGCGGTGCGGTGGTAAAGTTCACGGATACTGATCGTGCCGTGCCGGAGGTCCGCGGATAGCCGGGAAGTCGTGTGGCCGTGCGGCTGATCCCGCGTTTCGCTGTAGTGAGGCAGGATGGAGGCCAGCGCGTGTTTCATGCGGAGACGCGCGGCACGTTCTCCGGGTTCCGGGATATTTACCGTGCAGGGTGGCAGCCTCCATGTGTCCAGTGTGGGGCAGTCCAGCGACTTGACTCCAACCGGCGAATGCAGCCTCTTCACCGCGGGCAGCACCTGAGGCTTCAGGGCCGCCTGCCAGGATTTGTTATACGGTGTGAAGACGCGATAGGGTCCACCGCTGTTGGTCATCACCTCCGCGCGCTCGTGGAGTACCACATCCTTGAAGGTCTCGAACGTTATACCCAGCTTCCGGCAGCGTTTGGCCAGATCCGCCTCCACTGCGATGCCGTGAGGATCGGGATCACGGTTGGTGAAGACGGCGTCCGCCTTCGTTTCCCTGATCAGTTTCTCGAGTTCGTTCGCGGCGTCCCCGCGGCGAAAGATCAGGTGCCCGCCGGCGGCTTTCACATTTCTCTCCAGCGACTCAAGGCAGCCGCACAGGAACTGCTGCCTGGCCGGGCCGGTCCATCGGTGTCTGTTCTTCCACACGCTGATGATATAGACCGGCAGAACTTGTTCCGCTGACTGCACCGCGTGGTAAAGAGCGGTGTTATCGGTCAGCCGCAGGTCCCGGCGGAACCAATGGATCGCGAGACGGTGCCTGGCGGACATACCCAGCGGATACTTTAGTCAGCGGCACCGGTGAACTGCGCAAACTCCCGCGTGCCTTCCCCCAGTTTCGCTTTTGCGAGGGACAGCATCTTTTCCAGGCAGCGGCGGCTTACCTCGCGGGCCGTGGCCGAAGCATCCACCGTCAAAGAGTATCCGGGGCTTTGCGCCGCGAGCGATAGGAAAATGCCGCGCGCCTTTTCGAGGGCCTCCACTTTTTCGAAATCGTTAGGTTCGTCCCCGCGGCGGCGGATGCGGTCGAGGCCCTGGTCCACGGGCACGTCCAGGAGGAGAAAAACATCCGGACGCGGCGCGAAAGATTCGTTAGCTGCGATGATCGAGGCGGGATCCGCACCGCGCGCTCCCTGATAGGCCGCCGTGCTCCAATAATAGCGATCCACGATGACGACATGCCGTTGCTCAAGAGCGGGGCGAATGGTGCCGGCCACGTGCATTTCGCGATCTTTGCGGAAAAGTTCCAGTTCCTGCTCCAGAGTAAGACGTCCCTCCTGAGCGGAGCGGCGGAGTTCCCGGCCCCACTTGAGGCTGGTAGGCTCCTTGGAAAGAACACAGGCAATGCCGCGCTCCCCACAGTACTGCGCGAGCAACGCCGCTACCGAGGATTTTCCGGCACCATCGATGCCCTCCACCGCTATGAGGAGTCCGCCAGGGATGAGTTGATTCATTGGGGGCGCGAGACTAGCGGTCCCGTCCCGTGATGCAATGAAGATTGAATCGCCTCCTATCGCGCGACTCCACTCGACGGCTCGTAATAGGGAACCGGTGCCGGTTGCGGTTCCGGCGAAAACTTGCGGCGAATCCAGCCGCCCGCCTTGCTCAAACCGCGTCCGAGGCTGGCGGTGCCGCGATTGATCGCCTCCTTCGTGCGGGCGAGGGCCTGCTGGGTGTTGGATTGCGGAGGCGCGGGGGGAGGCGGCGGTGCGGGTTGGAACGCCACGAAGTTCAGCACTTTTCCGGAATCCGCGGATACTATGACATCGGCCACTTTTTGGCCTGCGGGATTGTTCAACTGCAGCATCCAAACAGGCGTGCTCCCGGAACCGGGACTGCGCAGACGGAAATCGGCGGAGTCATATCCGATGCCGGCCTTTTTCGCGGCAGCCTCGGCTTTGGTGAAGGCAATCGTGGAATCCAGCTTCCATTTTTTTTGGGAAATCTGCGGACCGGTCAGTGCCGCCGCGGCACCGGCCGGCACCGGACCTTCACTGATGATTCCTTTTGTGCTTACAAAGAATTCCTGCAACCCGCCCTGGCCGTTCGAGGCCACGATGTGCCACGCACCGGGTTGATCCATCCCCTTGTCACCGCCCACTTGCACGATGCGATCGAGCCATGAGGTGCCGCGTTCCCGGGCGAGCGTGCGGGTGGCCTCCCTGGCGGTGAATCCGCCGGCGATCGCCGCAGGAGCAAAACCGGCGCAAAGGGTTAAAAGAACGAGGAGAGTCTTCATGGGGATAATGGAGTGAAAGGGAGAATACTTAAGTTTTCCGTAATTTCAATCGCGGGTTTTTAGCTGCCCGGAAGAAGGGGAAAGGTGCACCGCACAAACGGTGATTTTTCCCGACAGTCAGGTGCCGGTCGCGGGTATTTGCGGAAATGATGAAATCGTTTGTCTGCATTGCCTTCCTCTGTCTCGCAGCATCTATGCCCGCCAGGGCTGCGATCAAGGAGTACTGGGTGTATAAATCCACGAATCTGCTGGTGGACAAAAACGTGGCGGACATGAAGGCACTGCTCCAGCGCTGCAAGGCCTGCGGGGTGACCCACATGTTGCTGACGGACTCCAAGTTCTCCCGCCTCGCGGAGATGGATGCGCGCTATTTCAAGAATGCCGCGGAGGTGCGGGCGGCGGCGAAGGAAGCGGGGATCGCGATTGTCCCGGCGGTGTGTCCTATTGGGTACTCAAACGATCTGCTGTGCCGCGATCCCAATCTCATCGAAGCGCTGCCGGTGAAGGACATGCCGATGGTGGTGAAGAATGGAACCGCCTCGCTAACTGCCGGGCCGGTTGCCGGTCTGAAGGGCGGCGATATGAGTGATCTGAAACTGTGGGGCTGGAAGGACGAGAACATTCAGTCCAAAGACGGAACGGCGTACGTAAAAGACCCAGCGGGCAATAATGCGCGCCTCACCCAAAAGGTGAAACTGGAGCCGTGGCGGCAGTATCACCTTTCTGTCAGGGTTAAGACAAACGCCTTCAGCGGAACGCCGGAAGTGAAATTCCTGACGAAAGACGGCCGCGCGCTGAATTACGACAGTCTCCAGGTGAAGAAGACGCAGGACTGGGGCGTGCATCACGTGGTTTTCAACAGCCAGGAGAATACAGAGGCAACGCTTTTCCTCGGGTGCTGGGACGGCAAAAGCGGCGAATTGTGGTGGGACGACGCGCTGCTGGAGGAGTCCGCATTTGTGAACCTGGTCAGGCGCGATGGAACGCCGCTTACCGTTAGAACCGAAGGCCGCGTGCTGGAGGAGGGAAAGGATTTTGAGCGGCTCACCGATCCGCTCATGGGCACGAAGCCCTACGCGGGTTGCTATACCGTGTGGCACCAGCCCCCGGTGTTGAAAACCTCCCTACCCGACGGCACCCGCCTCCTCGTGAACTGGCATCACGCTGCGACCGTCCATGACGACCAGGCGGGGATCTGTCCATCGGAAAAGAAGACTGTCGAAATCCTTCGTGACCAGGTGCAGGGCGTGAACAAGCTTTGGGAGCCCTCCGGGTTCATGATGAGCCACGATGAAATCCGCGTCTGGAATCAATGCGCCGCCTGCCGCGCGCGGAATCTCAGCGCCGGTCAACTGCTCGCCGACAACGTGCGCACCTGCACGCAGATCATCAAAGCGGTGAATCCCTCTGCGCGCATTTATGTCTGGAGCGACATGTTCGACCCCAACCATAATGCGAAGAACCACTATTATCTCGCACGCGGCGATTTCGCCGGTGCGTGGGAGGGGCTGGACAAGGATGTGAGTATCGTGCCGTGGTATTTTGAAAAGCGCGCCGAGAGCCTGAAATTTTTCGCCGATCGCGGCCACCGGCAGGTCATTGCCGGTTATTACGACAGCAAACCCGCGAAGGTGAAGGAATGGATCAAGGCGGCTGCTCCTTTCGACGGCGTCGAAGCCGTAATGTACACCACCTGGCAGAACAACTACAGCGACATGGAGACCTTTTTCAAAATCGCGCAGGGGAAGGAGTAACCGTTGGGCGGATGCAGGCGTTGATCCGAGTGCCGAAGAAAAGAATTTTTTCGAAACCAGCAAGGTCGCCCTCTCCGGAACGGATAGCGAGGGGCCGATTCCTGTTTCTCAGTGCATTCGGTCGATGATGACGCCGGTCGCTTTCTCGTCCGCCTGAATCTATATCCCTGTTGCCATGAATATTCTCGACCCCAATCGCAATGATATCGAAGCGCTTCCGGCGCAACTCCGGGCGATGCTGAATGCGGAATTGGCGGCGGGTAATGAAATTGCGGAAGTGAGTCATGGATTTCCTGCGCCGCCGTGCGGGGCCTGCATCAAAATGGCGCGGGGCATTACGACGGCGCCGGGCGAAGGATTAAAGGCGCGGTCGTGGCCCAACTGGAACCGGTGCAGCGGATTTACAGACGAGCAGGGGCACTTTTTCCTCCTTGGTCCGCCTGATGCGGAGCCGGTGCAGCCGGGCATGGACGAAATCCGGGAGCGGGTGAATGCGGCATCCGGTCCGCCCATCAGTGTGAGTTGGGATGCGGATGCTGAACCGGTCAAGAAGCCAATCGGAGCGAATTCACCGCTGCGTCGTTTTGAGGCGAGCATGGCGATCGATTACGAAAAGTGGAAGGAGGGCATCGGTTATGACCTGGAGGCGCTGGAAGAAGCCTCCCAGGAAGAGAAACGACAGATCGAAATCAAACTGCTGTCGCAGAGCCCGCTGGACTGGCGGGATGTGGAGGTCCTCGCAGCGCTGGATACGCCCGGCGCGCGTGCGGCGCTCATGAAGGCGATGGAAAATGGCAGCGCCGAGGAGCGGCT
>DASZQB010000106.1:0-34805 GCA_035550135.1 Verrucomicrobiales bacterium | reverse complement strand
CGGCGGTGGTCATGTGGAGGCATAAGCACCTTTCCCAGGTTTTCCCCGCCACGCCAGGAAAACCTCGTTTCATCACTGGAAAAATCATCCGAAACCTTCCTTATCTTCGCGCCATTCGGCTTCAGCCCACGGCTATTGTCTGCCGCCGCTGCGCGGCTGAAGAAGGGCGCGTTGCGTTCCGTTCCGGACTGCCCGGGATTCCAGACTTGCTACGGTTGCCGGGGGCGGCGGAGGATGCCATTTCCGGACTTATTATCGCAGGCTGTGGTGGGCTGTTCGCGCGGCGGGGACCTGTTGCGTCAGGCAGTGAAAGGAGCCGAGGCCCCAGACGAGGGCGCGGCTTTCCACGGCTATGATTTTGCGGTCTGGAAAGCACTCCTGGAGTTTGTGGAGGGCTTTTTCGTCGTTGGGATCGTTGAAGACAGGGACGAGGACAGCCTCGTTGAAGATGTAGAAGTTGGCGTAGCTGGCGGGGAGGCGGATGCCGTCGGTGATGACGGGCTTTGGCATGGGGAGGGTGATGATGTTCAGCGAACTGTCATCCTCTGTGGTCATGCGGCAGAGCCGGTCATAATTATCCATGAGCGGCGTGAAATTCGGATCGCTCTCGTCCTCTTCGATGACCGTCACGACCGACTCCGCATTGATGAAGCGCGTGATGTCATCGATGTGCCCGTCGGTATCATCGCCAACGATGCCATCATGCAGCCAGAGCACCTTGTCCTGACCAAGGTATTCCATCAAATAGCGCTCGATGTCCCGTTTCGTCAGATGAGGATTCCGGTTTTTGTTGAGGAGACAACTCTCCGTGGTGAGGACCGTGCCGCAGCCGTTGACGTCGATACTTCCGCCTTCCAGCACGATGCCGGTATCGAACTCCGGCACGCCGAGGAGATGAGCCATCGCCGTGGAGATGTTCGTGTCGGGAAAGGCTTCCGGATACTTGCCGCCCCATGCGTTGTATTGCCATGAAGTGGCGGCCAATTCGCCGGTTTCGTCATTCACTACAAAGATCGCGCCGTGGTCCCGGCACCATGGATAAACGGCGGGAATCTCTGTAATCACCAGATTTTTCGCGGCTTCGCCACTCACGTGCTGCTCCACGAAGCGGCGGTCCCCCGCATCCGTGCAGTTCAGATAGAGGCGTTCGCCGGTGGTGATCGCTTCGATCATCTGAATGAACACCGGCAGCACGCGGTCATGATGATCCCCATCCGGAAAGCTGGTGTCCTTCCGGGCGGGCCAGCTCATCCACGTGGCTTGATGGGCTTCCCATTCAGCGGGCATGCGCCAGCCGGATTCGCGAAGGGTGGGGGAGGGGAACATGAGGGGAAATGACGAAATCAGAATGGCGAATGCCGAAGAGGCATCGAAGGCATCGGATGGCTAGAAACCGCATCCCTTCACCTTTGTTTTGATGCGGCAGAAGAAGGCGTCTGAGCAGATGTAGAGCATGGAGCCGTCGTCGCCAAAGCAGCAGTTGCCGCAGGCCATGAAGGTATCGATGCGGCCCAGAAGTTTGCCTTCCGGCGTCATGACATGCACTCCGCCAGGGCCGGTGGCCCAGAGGTTGCCCAGGGAATCGACTTTCATGCCGTCGGGCGAGCCGCGGTGTTTTCCGCTTTTTGCCATGTCCGTGACGTCGGCCACAACCTTTGAGGGGCCAAGGGTGCCGTCCTCTTTAAGGGGGAAGGATTTCCAGAGAGCGGCCTTACCGTCGGATTGGGCCACGTAGAGTGTCTTTTCGTCCGGGCTCAGGGCGATGCCGTTAGGAAAGGTCATCTCTTTTGTCAGGAGTGTAATCTTCCCGTCAGGAGTCACACGATAGACGCCATTCCATTCGAGTTGCCGGTTCTCTTTGTCAGTAGGGCCTTGCGGCAGGCCGTAGGGAGGATCGGTAAAAAAGAGATTGCCGGCCTTGTCGAAGCACAAATCGTTAGGGCTGCTGAAGCGCTTGCCTTCGAAGTTGTCAACGATGGTGCGCTTGCCGCCGCCTTTGGTCAGGACAGAGACGCGGCGGTCGCCGTGCTCGCAAAAACAAAGCTCACCCTTGGCGTTGATGGTGAGGCCGTTGCTGCCGGGCTCCTTGCTGTAGGGGAGATGGCCGGTGAATCCGCTGGGTTTGAGATACTCGCTCATGCCCTCGCCCTCCTTCCACTTGAGCACGTGATTCTCCGGCACGTCAGAGAAAAGAACCGCGCCCAGTTCCTTCGACCACACCGGCCCCTCCGACCAATTGAGCCCGCTGCCGAGAACCTCCACTTTGGCATCCGGATCGAGGAGAGCATCCAGGCCGGCATCGACACGAACGATCGTGCCTATGGTCGGGCGCGGCGTGAGATCATCGGCGACAGCCACTGAAGCAGCGGCAAGCATGACAGGGAGAAGCAGGATGGGCAGTTTCATAGTGCCGGGAGAATGGGGAAAGCAGTCGAATGAGGCAAGCGCCATGACACGGCATCATTGCGGCGCGCTCCCGTCACTGCGCAGCCCGCGGAACTGACGGATCATGTCTGCCATGTCGGCAGCGCCAAACAGCGCAGAGCCCGCCACGATGGCGTTGGCACCGGCGGCGAGAGCGGGCGGCAAAGAGTGAAGATAAATGCCACCGTCCACTTCGATGTGATACTTCAGCCCGCGTTTTTCGCGGAAGGCGGCGGCGGCGCGGACTTTTTCAAGAGTTTCGGGAATGAGGGCCTGCCCGCCGAAACCGGCGTTCACGGTCATGACAAGAAAGAGATCCACTTCATCAAGATAAGGCTCGGCGGCGGCAAAGTCTGTGGCGACATTCACGGCGAGGCCGCAGGTGAGCCCTGCGGCGCGGATGCGGCGAAGCGTGTCCCTGACATCATGCTGTGCCTCCACATGCACGGAAATGTTATCCGCGCCGGCCTTGATGAAGCGATCCAGGAAATGGTCCGGCCGCTCGATCATGAGATGTACATCGAGAAAGATATCGTTGGTGCGGTGGATGGTGGCGACGAAGGCCGGGCCAAAGGAGATATTGTCCACGAGGTGTCCGTCCATGACATCGAGATGTAACCAATCCGCACCGGCGCGAATGGCGCGGGAGCATTCATCCGCGAGGCGGCTCCAGTCGGCAGCGAGAACGGAAGGGGCAATGATGCGTTTCGTGAAATCCATGCGCATGACTATGCGGACCGGGCACCGGCGCAAATGCGGGGGCAGGGAAATTCACCGTCAGCCATCACGGGGGATGGCCTTGCGCGAGGCGCTCCGCTTCAGTCCAGAAGGCGGATTCCAGCGCCTCAAACTTAACGCCGAGTTGCGCCTCGCATTCCTGCTCAAACCGGCCGGGACGGCAGGCAAAATAAAGATTCAGAAAGCGCTCAATGCCGTAATGGCGAATCACATGCGCTGCAAAGGCTGCGCCCACACTGTAAATGGCGCCGCCGACGCGATAATACCAATCCGGGCCGGCCAGTTCCCCCAGCCGTGACTTCGAGGGATCCGCACCGCTCTTGAGCCAAACGCCGCGGGAATGTATGGCAAGCTCGCCGAGCTTTTGCGGCGTCATCCCTGCATGACTCTCGGCCCAGCCTTCTATGAGAAGGGACGGCGGATTGGACCCCGGCGGCTGCAATTGATGGACGACGGCATGCGCCAGTTCGTGGCGGTCGAGACTCAATTTCCATGGGTGATCGGCGCTGTTCCAGTTGGTCGGGCTTTGGGAACTGCCGAGTGCTATGCCGCGGATGGCCAATTTTTCGCGTCCAAAAATCCCGCCGCGCACCCAGTGAATTTTTTCCCGCAGAGGCTTGCCGGTAAGCTCTTCCAGAGAGGCCACGTACCGGTCCATGGCTTCAAGATCCCGCTGTGCCTCCCTAATACGTTCGTCGTAAAACATCACCAGGCGCGGGGACTCCAGCCAAAAGGGATAAGCGCGGCGCGCCTCGCCCTCCATCAACGTCGCCGCAGCCATGCGCGCGATGTTCGAAAAGAAATCCCCGCGGAAGCCCTCCGCTCTCTCGACCATTCGCAACGCACGAAAAGAGAGTGCTCCCCAAAATGCCAGTGGCAAAAGACAGATCAATCCCCATGCCGCCGCCCTGCGCCTTCGGGGACCGTAAATGAGCCACCACACGCACCACGCCATGCCGGTGAGCGCCGCGAGCACCGTGGCGGCCAGCAACAGCAGGAACGGCAGCACGGCCGGGTGCAGCACCGCGGTGCAATGCTCCCGCCACAGCAGCCCGACCGAAGCTGCCCACGCGATCCATGCAATGGCCGCACACCACCGGTGCAGCCGGACATTGCGCAGCGTCACCCTATCACATCCAGCCGCCCGGTGCTGTCGCCAAAGCGCGGCTCCTTCACTCCCGCGCGGTCGAGCATGGAGAGGAAGAGGTTGCACATCGGCTCGTTGTTCACACGCACATGGCGACCGGTTTTCAAAGTGCCGCCGCCGCCGCCGGCGAGGATGACAGGAAGATCGCGGTGCGAGTGCGCATCCGGGTCACTGATGCCGCCGCCATAGACGATCATGCAGTTGTCGAGCAGGCTGCCATTGCCTTCCTTGATGCCCTTCAGTTTCTCGATGAAGTAAGCATACTGGCGGCAGTAGTATTCGTCGATCTTCGCGATCATCTCCAGTTTCTGCGGATCACGCTGGTGGTGCGAAATGCCGTGGTGCTGGTCCTTCACCCCGATATCCGGGAACGTGCGGTTCGAGCCGTCGTGCGCGAGCAGGAAGGTGCTGATGCGCGTGGTATCGGTCTGGAATGCGAGCGCCATGAGGTCGAACATGATGCGGATGTGCTGCTCGTAGCTTCCCGGGATGCCCGTGGGTTTGTCATAGGCGGGCATATCCTTCGCCTCTTTGTTCGCCTGCGTGAGACGGCGTTCGATGTCGCGGATGGACGTCATGTATTCATCGAGCTTCCGTTTGTCCGTGCTGCCGAGATGCTTTTGCAGCGTGCGCGCGTCTTCGTTCACGAAGTCGAGGATGCTCTTGTTATAGAATTCACGTTTGGCGCGTGCGGCATCCGCTTCACCGGCGAGGCCGTTGGAAAACAGGCGCTCGAAGGCAAGCTTCGGATCGCGCTCGGGCGAAATGGGCATGGACTCGTTTTTCCACGCGAGATTGAATTGATAGGCGCAACTGTAGCCGCTGTCGCAGTTTCCGGCGCGGCGGGCTTCGTCACAGCTTAGTTCCAGCGAGGGAAGTTTGGTTAGCTGGCCGATGGAATTGGCCGCGATCTGGTCCACGGAAATGCCCGCCCGGATATCCGCGCCTGCCGTTTTCCGAGCCTGCATGCCGGTAAGAAACGTGGCGTTTGCCCGGGCGTGGTCGCCGCCGCCGTCGCCGTTGGCCGCGGCCTTGTCGTGCTTCAATCCGGTGAGGACCTGGATGCTGCTCTTCACGGATTCCAGCGGCTTCAGGGAAGGGGAGAGTTCGTAGTCCGTACCCGTCTTCGCGGGCGTCCACTGCGCCATGTTCCGTCCGTTCGGCGAATAGATGAAGGCCATGCGCAGCGGAAACTGCGAGCCCAGACCCGATTTCACCGGCGCCGCAAACGCCTTCACAGGCACGATGGATTCCATGGCCGGCAGCGCGATCAGCGTGCCGAGCCCTCTGAGAAAACGGCGGCGGGAGAGGTCTTGATTCATGTGAAACTGGTTAAGAGGAGCAGGCTGAATGCCACTCCTGAACGGCACGGACTAAGAGGGACCGGTCTTTCAGACAATACGCCTGTCAAAACGGGTAAGGTAGTCCCTTCTCCGGACGCAAGCGCGGAGGGCCGTTAGAGGATCTCCCCCGGCTTGATCGCGGCGGCGGCGGGGTATTTGGCGAGCCATGTTTCCGCGGTGCGGGCGATGGCGTCCACCTGACTGGCCGCCGCGCCGGTTTTGGCGGCACCCGCTTTGAAGAGTTCGTCGAGGCGCTGGCGGGTAAGGTTCAGGCGGGGATCGGCGGCGAGCTGGTCGAGGAGATTGTTTTCCGTGAGAGTGCCATCCTTCAAACCGCGGGCGGCGGCGACGGCGTGTTCCTTGATGGCTTCGTGCGCGGTTTCGCGGCCCACCCCCTGTTTCACGGCTTCCATGAGGAAAGTGGTGGTAAGCAAAAAGGGCAAATAGCGTTCAGTCTCGCGCTGCACTACGGCTGGATACACTTCCATTTGCTGGAGAACGACGAGGGTGGTTTCCAGCAGGCCATCGATGGCGAAGAAGGCATCAGGGAGCACAACGCGGCGCACGACGGAGCAGGAAACGTCGCCTTCATTCCACTGATCGCCCGCCAGACCGGCGGCCATGGTGACATGGCCTTTGAGGATGATGTGAAGACCATTGATGCGCTCGCAGGAGCGGCTGTTCATCTTGTGCGGCATGGCGCTGGAGCCGGTCTGGCCGGGAGCAAAGCCTTCGCTGGCGAGTTCGTGACCGGCCATGAGGCGCAGCGTTTTCGCAAAACTGCCGGGGCCGCCCGCGAGATCGCAGAGAACGCTAACAACACGGAAGTCGAGGCTCCGCGGGTACACCTGGCCGACCGCAGCGAAGGCGGAGGGCAGGCCAAGGTGCTGCGCGATGCTGCTTTCCAGTTTCGCCACTTTCTGCACATCGCCCCCAAAGAGGTTGATCTGGTCCAATTGGGTGCCGGTCGCTCCTTTGATGCCGCGCACCGGGTAGGTGCTGACGAGATGTTCGAGCGCCGTGAGGCCGCCGAGCAGTTCCTCAGCGAACATGGCGAGGCGCTTACCGAAAGTGGTCGTCTGGGCTGCGACGTTGTGCGTACGGGCGGTGAGGATGAGGTCGCGTGTTTCGACTGCGCGTTTTGTCAGGGCTGCGAGCACGGCCACCCCTTTGGCAAGCACCTGCTGGAGCGAACGGAAAATCTGCAACTGCTCCACGTTCTCGGTGAGGTCGCGGCTGGTCATGCCTTTGTGAATGTGCTCGTGTCCTGCGAGTTCGCAGAACTCGTCGATGCGGGCCTTCACATCGTGCCGTGTCAAGCGCTCGCGCTCCATGATGCGGGCGACGTTGACTTCATCCTTCACCCGTTCGTAAGCCGCGATGGCCTCCTCCGGAATATCGAGTCCCAGGCTGCGCTGCGCCTTCATCACCGCGATCCACAATTCGCGCTCCAGACGAATCTTTCCCTCCGGCGACCAGATGGCACAAATGGCGGGCGACGCGTAGCGTTCGGCAAGGACGTTAGGAATCATAGAGATAAAGAAACGGAATACGATGTCACTTCACAGTTTCCGCCGGCGGATTCCCGGGGATTTTTGCCTTGGAGGGGGCCGTGAACCACATCCAAACACCCACACTGATCAGCACGGCCGCGAAAATGCGGGTCAGGGTATCGTCGGCCATGGCCTTCATTTTCTCCGCCATGAAATAGGACGCGATGACGCCGCCGGTGGTTGCAGCAAAGAAGAGCGGCCATTGAATCAGCGGCTGGCTCGCGCGGGCATTCGAAATCGTAGCGGAGATGGATGTAAAAATGATGACCGCCAGGGAAGTGGCCACCGCCTGCTTTTGCGTGAGGCCGAGAAACGTGACGAACATGGGTACCATGAAGATTCCTCCGCCCACTCCGCACAGTGCTCCAATGAGTCCGGCGGCAATTCCGATGATGAGTCCGGCGATGATGATTTTCATACGGCAGCAGGCGTTTGGCAGTGGCGCAGCACGGTCTCCGCCACGCGGTGCGGCGGAATTTCGAGCATGCAGCGATGGTCAACGGGACACTTGTTAAGAAAGCACGGACTGCATTCGACGTGACGCCGGATGATCGTGTGCTGCGGCCCTAACGGACCGGTGTGCGCGGACTCCGTGGGGCCAAAGATCGCAATCGCGGGCACATCAAGGAGCGCCGCGAGTTGCAGAGGCCCGCCGTCATGCGTGACTACCGCGCGGCATTGCCGGAGACGACCGGCGAGTTCGGTGAGCGTCGTTTTGCCCGTAAGGTCCGTGCATTGCCCGCCGATGAGTGCTGCGAGTTTTGCTCCCGTTGCCGACTCCGCTGCCGTTCCAAAAATCACCCAGTGCACCGGTTCTTTCTCCGCAACGAGCCGTGCCGCCTCCGCCCAGCGCTCAACCGGCCACCGCTGTGTGTCGCCTGACGCACCGCCGGGACACAGGCCGATCAACCATTTCCCTTCTTTCTTAGCACCGGAGTCAGGCAGCGGATCATGCAGGGTCGGATCATCCACATTCGCTCCCAGGCGCCACGCGATGCGCAGAAACTCCCGTGTGCGATGCTGCACGGGACCGGGGTTTTTGCGCGGCGGAATGATCTGTTTGAGCAGGCGTTTGCGGCCCTCGCCTTCATAACCGCACAGGTGCGGGACGCCTCCGCGCACCAGTTCTTTGGCGGCGCGTTTGGTATCGGCGAAGAGAATTCCGGTATCGTATTGGCGACCCGTCGATTTGAGCAGTGCAGCTGCTTGCGACACACCGGCGTTCGCGGGCATGGCGAGGACCTCGTCCACTTCCGGCTCCATGCGCCAAAGGTCCGCCAGGTTGTCAGGGCTCAGCATCGTAATGCGTGCATCCGGACGCCCGCGGCGAATCGCGCGCACCGCCGGAATGGACAGGCAGGCGTCGCTGAGTGTATCCGGCGAACGAATCACAATTTCGAATGGTTGCAGGTCCTCGACGCTCCCCTGCGGCGCGAGCGCAAGACCGCGCTTCGTATGGGCGAGAAGCGTTTCGCCCTTCGCGGTGCGCCAGCGGTTGTGCACCCAAAACCAATCCGCCGGAGAGCGCCGGATGATTTGTTCCAGCCGTTCATTCATAACGGCCACGGCCTGTTCGGCGCTCAAAAGGCGTGAAATGCCCGGAAGGGCTTCTCCGACGATTATCTTCCAGCGCCCGGGCGCCGTCGTGATGATGCCCACGGGAAACATGGGTGCTCCCGCGCGTTTCCCAATGAGCAGCGGGAGATTCGTGGTGGAGGCGAGCCGTCCAAAAAACGGGCACCACACACCGCTCTCGCCGGCCCGCTGGTCGGAGAGCACTCCCAGTACCTTGTTCTCTTTTACAAATGCCACCGGTGCATGAAATCCATCCTGACGATTGAAGAGCCGGCAGCCCGTGCGCTCGCGCATGCGCAGCACATGGGCATTGAGCGGCGCATTGTGCAGGGGCTGATACAGCGCGCCGGTCGTCGAGCCCGGCGCAATGATGGCCGCCTGACTGAGAATTTCCCAATTCCCCATGTGCATGATCACATACACCACTCCGCGACCCGCCTCCAGCGCCGCCTTCACGTGCTCGATTCCCTCGATCTCCAAATGCCGGTGCACGTCCGCCGGCTTCATGAACGGCATCTTCATTCCCGCGACGAAATTCCCGCCCAGGTTCATCATGTGCCGCCGCGCCAGTTTGCGGATCTCCTCCTTCGACATTTCCCGTCCGAACGCGATCGTCAAATTCCTCCTAACTAATTTTCGGTACCGCGGCGAAAGCCAGAGCGCCAGCCAGCCAAGGCCAGCCCCCATGCGCCACGCCAGCGACGCCGGCAGCATCCGCGCCGCGGTTTCCACCGAGCGGAAGGCGAGGTAGGCGAGGCGGTCGGTCATGGGAGAAAATTTCAAACTTCAAACTCCAAACATCAAAGAAACTTCAACCCGCCAAGCCTCAATGGATGCGTCGTCATTGAAGTTTGAGCCTTGAGGCTTCTTTGAAGTTTGGATTTTGATGTTTGAAGTTTTCCTCACATTCCCATGATTTGATACCCGCCATCCACGTAAATCACCTGCCCGGTAATCGCCGCCGCGCCTTCGCTCGCAAGAAAAACGCCCGTTGCACCGAGCTCGGAGGGCTCGCAGCTTCGGCCCAGGGGAGCATGTGCGTCATAGTGCTTGAGCATTGCGCCAAATCCGCTGATGCCGCGCGCGGCCAGGGTATTCACCGGTCCTGCGCTGATGCAGTTTACGCGGATTTTCTTTTTGCCCAAGTCATAGGCCAGATAGCGCGTGCTGGCCTCCAGACTGGCCTTGGCGACACCCATCACATTGTAGTGCGGCACCACCTTTTCCGCTCCATAGTAACTCATGGCGATGATGCTTCCGCCATCGGTCATGAGCGGAGCGGCTTTGCGCGCGAGCGCCACCAGCGAGTAGGCGCTTATATCATGCGCTACGCGATAGGCTTCGCGGGACGTGCTGATGAAATCGCCCTCCAGCGCTTCCTTCGGGGCAAAGGCCACGCTGTGCAGCAGCAGGTCCACCTTGTTCGTTACCCCGGCCACTTTGTCGAAAAATGCATCGATCTCCTCATCCTTGCTCACGTCGCACGGCCACAGCGAAGTATCCGGGCCGAAGGTGCCCGTGAGTTCCTCCACGTTGTCTTTGAGCCGCTCGCCCTGGTAATTGAAAATGAGCTTCGCCCCGGCTTCGGCCCACGCCTGCGCGATCGCCCATGCGATGCTGCGTTTGTTCGCGACGCCAAAGACGAGACCGGTTTTTCCTTCGAGGGGTTTGCTCATAAGCGGGGGTGCGGTGGAAAAGTTGCACGGATCACTTGCGGCCCCTGCTTCGGGGCGTCAAGAGAAAGGCTGGATGATTCAAACCGACACTTCCCTCACCGCCGCCGCGCTCGTTCCGGTCTGCCGCAGGCTGTTTGAAGTCTCCGCCGGGAAAATCCGCCGGCTCCAGGCCCGATGGAATTCCAGCAGAGGATCTCCCGTTTTCACCTGGGCCGGGGAATACACCACGCGCGGTTGGACCGAGTGGACCCAGGGCTTTCAATTCGGTTCCGCCATTCTTCAGTTCGACGCCACGGGCGATGAGGAATTCCTCACCATGGGCCGCGACGCTACCGTGAAGTGGATGGCTACGCATGTGAGCCATACCGGTGTGCATGATCACGGCTTCAACAATGTCAGCACCTATGGGAATCTGCTGCGCCTCGTGAATGAAGGGCGCATTCCCGAAAGCCCGTGGGAGCGGGAATTCTACACGCTGGCTTTGAAACTGAGCGGCGCTGTGCAGGCCGCGCGATGGACGTCTCTCGGCCCGGAGGCCGGTTATGTCTATTCGTTCAACGGACCGCAGTCGCTTTTCGCCGATACCATCCGCTCCATGAGATCGCTCATCGTGAGCTGGCAGCTTGGCCACAAGTTTATGGGCGAAGGCGACCGCCAGATCGATCTCCTGGGCCGTGCACTTCAGCACGCCGAAAGCACCGCCCGCTGGAATGTCTGGTTTGGCAAAGACCGCGATGCCTATGACGAGCGCGGACGCGTCGCCCACGAGAGCATCTTCAATCTCAACGACAAAGCCTACCGCTGCCCGAGCACCCAGCAGGGCTACAGCCCCTTCAGCACCTGGACCCGCGGACAGGCGTGGATTCTGTGTGGTTTTGCCGAGCAACTCGAATTCCTCCTCACGCTCGATGAATCCGCCTTCGCGCCGCACGGTGGCCGCGAAAAATGGATCGCCCGCTTTCGCGAAACCGCCGAAGCCGCCGCCGATCATTTCATCGGCAACACACCTCTGGATGGCATCCCCTACTGGGACACCGGCGCGCCCGGCCTGACGCATCTCGGTGATTGGCGGAACCAGCCCGCGCAGATCGACAACGAACACGAACCGGTGGACACCAGCGCCGCCGTCATCTCCGCCCAGGGCCTCCTCCGGCTGGGCCGCATGACCCCGGGCGAACAAGGCAAGAACTACACCGCCGCCGGCCTTACGGTGGCGCGTTCTGTTCTGAGTGAACCATGTCTCTCCACAGACGACCGCCACGAGGGCCTTATCCTCCATTCCATCTACCATCGCCCTAACGGATGGGACTACGTTCCCCCCGGCAGCCGCATTCCCAAAGGTGAATCCAGCCAGTGGGGCGACTACCACGCCCGCGAGCTCGCTCTTCTCATTCTCCGCATGGCGGAGGGCAAGGATCTGCGGTTTTATTTGTGAGGCCGGAATGACGGCCGCATTATGCGGAAGCGGCGCTGCCGGCCTTTGTCCTGCCCTCGTCCAGATCGATGAACTCAAACATGGTCTGAACCGTGCCCGGCGGCAGGCCGATTTCGGCGAGCCGTGAGTTCACGCGCTCTGTGACGGCATCGCGCCAGCCGCGTTTGGTCATGAATCCGTTCCAGACTTCGATATCCACCTCATCAGGCCGGCGACCATGGGCGAAGGCCCACGCGAGCAATTCTTCATCGCTGCCGCCCTTGAGGGTCTCTGCCTCCAGTGCTGCGTAGTCGATGTGGAGGAACTTGCAGCAGCGCCAGTCAAAACTGCCCTTCATTTCAGCGCCGCGCATGGGCTGCCAGCCTTCGGGCAGCTTCCCTGCTGCGGCGAGCCGGATCTTGTCCAGCATCCTGCCAAAATAGACGAGCCCGTTTACCTGATCGAAAGGGCTGCGAAGTCCCGGAATGATGGTCGGATAGGGTTGTGCCATGCGTGAGATAAGCACGGCCTGCATCCCGGTGCAAGAATCCGCCGCCGTCTGCGGTATCTTGTGCCTCATGATGTCCACAACTGCTTCCCGGCGCTGTTTTCTGAAAGCCTCCTCGGTCCTTGCCGGCGGAGCTCTCCTGCCATCCCTGCTGCATGCACAGGAGAGCACCGCAGGTCCGCTCATGGCTTATGTGGGCACCTACAGTTCGCCGCTCAAGAATATGCGCGCCACTCAAGTGGACCTGCCGCCGGGCAACGGACGCGGCATTCACCTCTTCACTGTGGACCGCGCCACGGGCGCCATGTCTCCGGCCGGCGTGGTCGAAATGGGAACCAGCCCCAGTTGCCTCGCCTTCAATCCTGCCAGGACGCATCTCTATTCGGCTAACGAAACGGAGCGCATCGGCCAGAATGAAGCAGGCTCGGTGAGCGCCTTCGCGATGAGCCGCACCGATGGAAAGTTGAAACTGCTGAACACGGTGAACTCCGGCGGCAAAGGGCCGGCCCACCTCAGCGTGCATCCCTCAGGCCGGTTTGTGCTCGTGGCGAATTACTTTGGGGGTACGGTCGCCGTGCTCCCCGTCCTGCCGGACGGCAGCCTCGGTGAAGCGACAGACGTCAAAAAAGACGAGGGAATGGTGGGACCGGCGAAAGCCACCAATGCGCCGCCGGGCACCTTTGCCTTCAGCGGCCACGATCAGCCCCATGCCCACATGATCGAAGCAGACCCCTCCGGGCGTTTTGTGCTGCATGTGGACCTTGGAATGGATAGGATTTTCGTCTGGAAGTTCGATGATCAAAAGGGGCTCCTGACTCCTAACGAGCCTGCGTCCGTTTCCTTTCCGCCCGGTGATGGCCCGCGCCATTTTGCGTTTCATCCCAATGGCCGCTGGTTCTATTCCATTCAGGAGGAAGGCTCCACGCTCATGCTCTTTGACTACGATGCCGCCGCGAGCCGTCTGACATCGCGACAAACCATCTCCAGTCTTCCCCCCGGATTTGCCGGCAGTAACTTCTGCTCGGAAATCCTCCTCTCCGCTGATGGCCGTTTCGTCTATGCCGGGAACAGACTGCACGACACGATCTCTATTTTCGCCATCGGCAAAGACGGAACCCTGACATTTGTCGCCGAAGAGTGGACCCGGGGCAACTACCCCCGCAGCTTCACCTTCGATCCGTCAGGAAAATTCCTCTACTGCTGCAACCAGCGCGCGGACAACGTTACCGTATTCAGCGTGGATCAGAAAACCGGTATTTTGAAATTTACCGGCCACTACACTCCTGTGGGAAATCCTTCGATTGTCGTTTTCCTCGATACCTCAAAACGCTGACGCGACCTGCTTTTTGCAGTCCGAAGGCACCGTCACAGGAGTGCCAGTCAGGCTACACCTTGAACTCCCATCCTTCCCGGTAGGTGCGTTTGAGCAACTTCGCTGCTTCCGGTGCATCAGGCACTGTCAGGTTCACCGGGTCCCACTTGATCTTCCTGCCGAGCCGGTAGGCGACATTCCCGAGGTGATTCGCCTCCGTGAGTGCTCCGCTGTATTCAAAATTGCACGTGGTGGGAGACCCTGTTTTGCAGGCCTGAAGCCATTCCGCATGATGGCCGATGCTGTCGGGAATCGTTGACTCAGGGCGTTTGAAGTCTTTGTATTGATCCTCGGGCAGCAGCACATGGCGGTCGTAATTGGAAAGGAGCATGCCCTTGCTTCCGATGAACAGCGCCCCGCTGTCCCACTGCGGAATCTTTTTGTCTTTCCAGATCTGCGGTCTCAGTTCGCCCTGATACCATGTGAGCTTCACCGGCGGCATGTCGCCGCGCGCTCCGTATTCATAAGTGGCGGACATCGAGGCCGGCGCGATTTCCGGATGCGCAGGCGGCCCGGCCGCTTCGATTGTCAGGGGCGCATCCAGTTTCAGCGCCCAGAAGGGCAGGTCATTCCAGTGCGAGCCGAGATCGCTCATGGTGCCGCTGCCAAAGTCCCACCAGCGGTACCATTTCGGACCGGGGAAATAAACATTGTTGAACGGCCTTTCCGCCGCAGGTCCGAGGAAAAGATCCCAGTGAAAATACGCGGGTGCCGTTTGCGCCTCCTTCGGACGCTCCTGCACCGTCACGATGTCGCCGTGCCTCTGCGCATCCTCCGGGCTTTGCCAGCCCCACGCGCGCGAAACCCACACATGCGCCTCCGTTACCGGTCCGATCGCACCGCCCTGCACCAGTTCCACCACCCGCCGGTAATTGTTTCCAGCATGAATCTGCGTACCCATCTGCGTGGCCACCTTGGCCTTTTTGGCTTCGTCGCGGATCATGCGTGTCTCCCACACGTTATGCGTTAGGGGCTTCTCGCAATAAACGTGCTTGCCTGACTTCAGCGCCGGCAGCGTCGCCAGTCCATGGGTATGCTCCGCCGTGCTCACCACCACTGCATCGAAATCCTTCATCTCCGCATAGAGTTTCCGGAAGTCGATGAACTTCTTCGCCTGTGTGTATTTCGCCGCCGCTGCATCGAGGTTTCTCTCATTCACATCGCACAGCGCTACAATGTTATCCCCCTTCTCCGCCACCGACGCCAAATTTCCCGCCCCGCGTCCGCCGCAACCGATCACCACGATGTTCAGTTTGCTGTTCAGATTCTGCCCGCGGAGAATTGCAGGAAACCCGATCGAGACAGCTCCCAGCGCGGACGTTCGCAAAAACTGACGGCGCGAAGCGCGGGATAGTTTATCGGAATTCTGAGAGTGGGTCTGGTCAATCATGCCGGATATTCACCGCACCAAACCGCGCATGGCAAACCCTTTCGGCATCCGCATCAAATGGCGTGGAGCGCTGGTTCATGCATGCGTGCGAGTGGCGCTGACAGTTCAGCCATCGGCGTTCGCTGATTTTTCTTTACCTGGCGCGCACCGAACGTTCCATTGCCGCCCATGCGCCGAACTCTCATCCTGATCTTCACCCTTATCAGTGCCATGACTGCCGCTGCGGCTCCGGATGGACCGGCGCTTTACCGGCAGCATTGCATGGTGTGTCACCAGACGGAAGGGCAGGGGGTGCCGGGCGTCTTTCCGCCGCTGGCGGCGTCGGACTTCCTGACAAAGGAGCGCGAGCGCTCTCTCCGCGCGCTCATGGAGGGGCTTACCGGTGAGATCACGGTGAAGGGCGCCAAATACAACGGCGCGATGCCCCTGCTGGTGCTGTCCGATGAAGAGATCGCTACCCTTATGACCTGGATTGGCAGCAGCATGGGCAACAGCGTTCCCGCCTTCACGGTGGACGAAGTGACCAAAGTCCGCGCCAAAACAAAATACAAAACCTTCGCCAGCCTCAACACTGCGCATGGATACAATCCATTGCCACCCGCCCCGGCCGGCTGGTCGCTCAAAGAAGCCACCGTGCTGCCCATCCAGCCAGTACGCATGGTTCGCCGGCCCGACACCGGAGACATCTGCATCCTCGCCGCCAGCGGGGAGATCTGGTCGTACCACCCTGACAGAGGCACACTGGCACCTCTGCTGATGCCGAAGGACTACATCAAGGAAATGTCCGGAGGCATCATGTGCATCGGCCTTTGCTTCGACAGGAAGGGCCGGCTCTGGGTAACCGGCAATCAAACCGACCGCAGTACGAAGCCCATCGACTCCGTCGTCACCGTGTGGCGCTCGCAGCCGCTAACCAATGGAGCTGCGCCCGCGATGAACGTCTGGATGCAGGTTCGTTATCCCCACGGCATCGGCGGATTCAATCACGGCGTTTCCCACATCATGCAGGGACCGGACGGCATGATGTATATCAGCAGCGGCAGCCGCACCGACGGCAACGAGCCGGGCAACCTGAAGGACCACTACACGGGCGGCGAGGTTTACCTCACGGCCTGTCTCTGGCGAGTGGACCCGGAATCGCCAAAACCCTATCCCGCCATCTGGTGCCGGGGTCTGCGCAATCCCTACGGCTTCTGTTTCGATCCGTCAGGTCGCCTTTGGTGCACGGACAACGGCCCTGACGCGGACCGTCCGGAGGAACTGAATCTTCTCGAACGCGGCAAGCATTACGGCTTTCCCTATCAATTCGCGCAAACGTCCACCTCCGATCGCCCCTACGCTTACACGCCGCCGCTGCCCGAGGACCTCACCGTGACGCTGCCTGTCATGAATACCGGTCCGGACTGCGGGGGAAAATCCCAGGCAGCCATCGGTACTTTCGATCCTCACAGTTCGCCCGCGGGCATTATTTGGATGGATGGCGACGGCTGTCCGCCCGCCGACCGCGGCACGCTCTTCACGGTGCGTTACGGCAACCTTCTCGCCAACAAAGACTCCGGCTTCGATCTCGTTCGCGTGCGTCCTGTGCCGATGCCCGGAGGTGGATGGTCTGCGGAGGTCAAGGTCCTCGCCGCCCCGCTGGCGCGGCCCATCGACATCATTCAGTATGCGCCCGGCAGACTTTTCATCGCCGAATACAGCCGCGGTATCACCTTCGCCGCCGGCATTTCCCAGCCGGGCCGGCTTCTCGAAATGAAGGCGCAGCCATAAAAGAAAAAGCCCGTCCCGGCAGAACCAGGACGGGCTGAAATTTTATCGACGCGCTTACTTCTCCTCTTCCTCTTCCCTGGCCTCAGGGGCTTCCGGCGTGGCGATGTTAAGCTTCACGATGGCCTCCACTTCCGGATGAACCTTGATGGTTACTTCGTGCTTGCCGGTCGTCTTGATCGGCTTCTCCAGATCAATCGCGTGGCGGTCCACTTTGATCTTCGTCTGTGCCAGAATCGCCTCGGCGATGTCCGCAGCGGTGATTGCGCCGAACGCCTTGCCGCCCTGACCGATGGCCAGTTCCAGCTTCAGCGTCGCCTTGCGGAGACGTCCTGCGGTATTTTGCGCCTCGGTTTTCTCGGCCTGTTCACGCTCGGCGCGCTTGGCCTTGAGGTTCGTGATCTGCCGCAGATTCCCGGCAGTCGCCTCGTAGGCCTTGCCCTGCGGGATCAGGTAGTTGCGCGCATACCCGGCTTTCACCGCGACGATATCCGCCTCCGCGCCGAGCGAAGCGATTTTCTCTTTGAGGATGACTTGGACGTTTGCCATAAACTGGGGGAAGGTAAAAGTTGCCGGGAAAAAGGGAGCGGAGCCCTTAATGGCCCCGTTCCGGCGTGTCAAGCGCCGCGATGGCCTGAATATCCGTCAATCGGAGAGGGCATTTTTCTTTGAAACCGGCACTTTATCCAGTCGAAATCGCGAAATGACCTGATACACTCCGGCCCAAAAATGTCCCGGTCTCCCTTGGCTGCCCTCATGATCGCAGCGGCTTTGCTGTCGCCTAGGGACGTGCGTGCCAAAACGCCGGAGCCTCCGCTGCCCGAAGCTCCCTTGCCTGGAGAGGAAGGGCCGGTGTCGTCCGACGAAGCGTTTTCGCTGCTGCCCAGTCCTGATGCCGTGCCTCCGGAAGGTACTCCTCCAATTGAGGAAAATCCGGTGGTCCCGCCGCCTGAGGCTGCCACGATGGACCAGTTGCCGGACATTGAACCGCTGGGAATGCCATCGGATGGCGAACCGATGCCTGAGTTGCCGCCGGTGCCGGGTCTGGTATTGCCGACTCAGCCAAAGCCGCGGACGATCGCGCCGGGTGACAACCCGAATCCCGTTGAGCCTGGAACTGCGTCCGATCTTCTTCCTCCTCCGTCCATCGAACTGGCAAAATCGGTCCTGTGGCACCGGAGCCCGCTGGAGGCGCGAAAGGCTTCCATCAAGCAGCGAAAGCCGCTGCTTCTGTTCTTTGCGCAAATGTGGGACGGCAGCCCGACGGTGCAACTGAACAACGACCTGCTGGCGATGCCGGAGTTTAAGGAGTTTGCAGCGGCCAATCTGATCCTGACAAAACTGCAGTTTCCTGTGGGAAGCCCGGGCAGGGGATACACCGAGGCCAAACTGGAGGCCCTGAAACGATTCAAGGATTACTTCAAAGTCAAAGGTTTCCCGACCATCGTTGTTATCGACGAAGACGGCCGCGAACTGAAGCGCATCAAAGGGTATGTCCGCGTCAAGGATCTGCAAAACGGTCAGGAATTCAGTACCGCTCACAGCCTGCTGGACCAGTTGAAGGATACCCTGCACCGCTACGATGAGCGCCGCCAGTATCAGCAGAAGCGCATCGATAATCTGATCAGCCAGGGTTACCGTCTGTGGAAGAGCCGCGCGGGTTCCACGATGATGGGCAAACTGGTGGAGGCGAAACCGGAGCGGATCATCCTTGCGGACGAGACCGGTCACTGGCGGCAGGTGCATCCGAGCCAACTCATCCTCTTCGATGCCGAATGGGCCCGCCGCAAACAAGCCGGCCTCATCCCTGACAAACCGGCTGCGGAGGAAACGGCCATTGCTGCCGCTCCCCCGCCGCCAACACCCCCTGCATCGCCCGCGGCGGCAAAGGCCGCGGCCTCGCCTCTGCCAAGAGTCGTCAGCCCTGGATACCGGCCAGGCATCCTCGGAGGAACGCGGGTTGCTCCTTGAAGGTTTCGGCGAGCCATTGTTCGAGGAAGGCTACACGGTCCGCCGCCGGCAGTGCATTAAGCGAGGCCACCAGCGCCTCCACCTTCTTTTCACGCGCGTGGAGCTGCGCCGGTTCGGAAATCAGCCACTGTTCGATCCACGCGATGAGTTCGTCATTCCATCGCCGGACTGAAACGGGACTCAGCAAGGACAGTTCTTTGAGGATCGGGAACAGCTTGCGATCCGCGAAAGATTCTTTGATCAATGGTGCTGCGGATTCGAGATCGAAAGCCTCCTCAGACAAAGCCGGTGGCGGCGCCCAGCCCGTATCTTTCCTGCCAAAGAAATTTTCCAGGAACCGGCGCTTTGCTTTTGCCCGCGGCGGCGGCGGTGCAGGTGAGGGCATCGCCATGGGCGCGCAGGGAAGGCAATTACGCATTAGGACCGCGCCCCCTTCGAAGGCCATATCCCATTGAGCCGGTTCCATTGCAGGTTGATATATGGGGAGGGCTCCGCCCTTCACCGCGATACGCTCCGCTTCATCCCATGCGATGAAGGCAACGCCTTCGCAAAGCAGATTCGCGTCCTTCGCCAGAGCGATGGCCTCAGCGTTTTGACCGGAATCGATCAGCGACTCGATGCGGCGCTTTGCCCAGAGGAGACCGATTCCTGAGAGCGCCTCGTTTTCGGAGGTCACGGCTATGGTGACGCGTTCACCGTCTGCCCGGGCGCCAGAGAAAGAGAGTGTTGAATTGGCGTCCGTGCGGCGGAGCATCATCGAGAGGGCTTCACCGGCCAGCAAATCCGGAGGTGCACCCGCCGGGAGTTCCCATCCCGCGCCCGGCTGAAGATCAGTTAGGACAGGCCGCCTCAATCGCATGGCGAGCGCCGCGATGGGTGTTACCAGATCCTCCTCCGGCGTGGCCAAATGACACGAGCCGCGCTGCTGCACCGCCAGTTTGCGGAGGAACGCATCGTTCACTACCGTATCGATGCCGAAGGTGAACACCCGCTGCGAGGGATGTTGCCTCATCATGGAAAGAATCTCCGCCTCATTGCCCACCTGACCGTCGGTGATGATCACCGTAACGACGCGGCGGTTTCGTGAACGCTGGCCGATGACCTCCAGCACATGTGTCAGGGCCGGAAGCAACTCGGTGCCGCCGGCGGTTCCCCACTGCTCGAGGTTTTTCATCGCGGGCTCTGCAAGCAGGGCGGCGGGCGGCAGCGGGCGCTCCGCCATGTCCTGCCAACTGCTTTCAAACCATGTGATCCACGCGCGATCCTGCGGCGCGAGGTTTGTTAGGAACGTGCGCAGCGCCTTGCAGGTGGCCATCCACTTCACACCGGCCATGCTGCCGGAGCGGTCCACGAGGAAATACACATCCTGCGCCGCATCCGCCGACGATTCCATTTCCGCCGGTGCCACGGCGCGCACCAGCGCGTGGCAGCCGCGTTCATCCTCGCAAATCCACGCGGCCTGCTTGAGCGAGGCCGCCGACGCGTCCCGTCCCCGGAGCACAAAGTCGCGGTCCGGCACCGCGGCGCGGTCTCCGAGCAAAACCTTCACCAGCCCCTCGCTCTCACGCAGGACCAGCGTGTGACTCGGCGAGGCCAAAGCTGAGGCGTCCGCGGTGGCGGCATCCACTGTTCCCTCGATGGAAACATACGCGGCGTCCGGATGCAGTGCATCCATGCGCGGAGGACTCAGGCGCGAGGCATCAGGAACAGTGTCTGTGTCATCCGCCGTGCCGCGACCCAGATTGCGGCGTAGCAGCGGTTTTCCAGGCACGTATCGAATGCCGGGACAAAACGGAATGCGCAGCGACCACCCGCCGCCAAGGCGCTCCAGTGACGCGATCCAGCAAAGCCGGATCACCACCGTGTCGCCCGGCGCGAGATTTCCCAATTCAAGTTCGAAGAGATTTTCCCTAACCGTTTCCACCAGCGCGGTACGATGCCCCTCCGCCTTCTTTTCCGCCGCGATGCGCCTCGCTTTCTCCACCTCCTCGACGCGTGCAGAGATGATGCGTCCGTTCACGTGCAGTTCGCACCGGTGGACGGCGGCCCCGGCAGGCAGAGGGAAGGCGTAAGTGACGTCGAGAACCCGGTCGTGGTCCTGGTGATAGATCTGATCCAGTTGCACGCTGGCGACATCGCCGCGCACGGTGAAGTTCGCTTCAACGCCTTTCAGTGGCAGGGCAATGCGGGTGTCCTCCAGCCACGCGAGGAGACCGTGGAGGCAAGGGGAAGCGGGGCGTTCAGGATGACTTGTTTTCATGAGGAGGGAGAAGAGGATTGAAATCATCGGAGTGCGGCACGCAGACGCTCCAGAAGGTCAGGCGGGATTGGACGACCGCGGCGGGAAACGATAAGAAAGTCGTCATCCAATGCGGCGACCGCCCAATTTTCGGTTCCATTGCCCGCGACACCGCCGGGGGGGTGGTGACGGGCGGAAGTCAGTTCAGCGATGCCGCGTTTCTCAATCTCCCGGAGATCCTCGAGGGAACGCCCGTGCAGCAACTCCCTGATGCGGCGCAGCGGCAATCCCTGCGCCTGCAGCAGTCTTATTGCCACCAGTTGCAGCCGGTGCATCTCGCCGTAACCCCGCCCGTCTGCCGTCACCGGTGCATCGAGCAATCCGGTGGTCCGGTAGAACCGCACATTCCTTTCCGAAAGCCGGTCCGCGGCCTGGCCATTCGCTGGCACTACCCGGTGCTCTTCGCACCAGGCGTTCGCTGCGTCCACTAATTCGGACAGTGTTGCGGGTTCGTTCATCAATCCATCGTTACAATGTGACAGTGTTACTGTCAAGATTTGTTTCGGGGCCGTTTTCTTCTGTTTGCCCGAAATCCCAATCAGTGCGATTTTATGGAAATTATAAATCCAAGAGGGGTCGATCGAATCTTCAGCATTCTGCGCGACCCCACTCCCAATGAGCATCAAATTTGTCGCCTTTCTTGTGCTCCTCACTGGCTGGTGGTGGCTGCGGTGCATGGAAGCTCCCCGTGCCGCCCGCGAAGCCGCCGATTTGCCCCGGTCGGAGGCGCAAACCGATGATTCCACAACGTGCTGCGATCCCTCTGGCGAAGCACCGGTTTCCAATTCGGATAGTCCCGAACCGGCCGCAGACTTCGCGTCCACTTACGGCCCCTCCAAACGGTGCAATCCCAAAGGCATTTGTACCGCATGCACTACCTGCACCGCATGCCGCCATTGCTCTATTAGAGGCAACTCGTGCAGCAAGTGCCGCTGAATCTTTTAGGCGGACTTCAGAATTTCCAGCGCCTGCTTGCCTGCCGCGGAAGCCAGACTCGGATGCTGGAGAAGGAGCGTGATAAACGTGTCCGCAGGCGTGCCCGGGGTCTCCGGCGGGCGTGCGACGACGAAGATGTTCTGCGCGCCAAAGCCCAGCCAGGCCTGCGTCAGGAAACGCTCGGCGGAGGCGTAGGAGGCAAAGGCCCGGCTGATGGCACTGCACAGCGCGGCGGCCCGGTCATTGGTGAGAAAGTCAGGGAGGCGCTGCCATTTGATGATGCCGCCGCGATGCAGGCAGACACCGTTGACGCCATCCATGGCGGCGAGATTTTGCAGCGCTTCGTTCATGGCGCAGATCCCTCCGGGAAATCGATCACGTGTTGCACGCCGCTGCCGGCTCCCGCCATGATGCCGAGAAATCCGTCCTCGATCATAGCGTAGCCGGTGGACCGCTCCGGCTCCGCGATGGCAACGACCGCGGGCGCATCCCACCCAAGGCTGCGCGCGATCCCTGCGGCGGTGGCGCGGAGAAACGCAAAGTCGCTGCGGAAATAGTCATAGTCGTCCGGCTGAATGCCGCCGGCAAATTCCTCTCCGGCAGTGCCAAAGCGAATGCAGTGGGCTGATGAATCGGCAGTGAGCCACTGGCGATGGAATTCCGTTAGAGCCGGAGCTGGTGCTGATGGTGCCGGGTCGGCGACAGCAGGCGGTTCCGGCGAAGCCTCCGCGGGAGCAATGGCGGGTCGGGGAGCGGCCTTGACCACGGCGCGGGCTCTGGGACTGCGCGAAACCATGGAAGGATGCGCAGGACGGGCTCCGGCTTCGTCGGCGATAAATTCGAATGTCCATGGCATCACCTGGGAGATGGCAGTTAGGGCGGGATTGCCGGTGAGTTCGCCAAAGCTCACTTCCTGGACCATGCCGCGCCGGATGGCCACGCACGCGCGGCGGCCGCTGGGCTCGTCGTGGAGACGCAATTCACCTGGCGTGTCAGTATGCACAATGCGCTCGATGAGTCGAGTCATCGTCATGCCGTTGGACTCGGTGATGGTCCCGGAAAAGCTCATGGCCGTCAGCGGCCCTCCTGCAAAAGTTCCTCCACAAGTTCGCGGAGTTCCTGGGGTTGATAGGGTTTCGGGAGGACCGCACGGAATCCGTAGTCAAGGTAGCGGCTCATTACCGGGTCATCGCTGTAGCCGCTGGAGACGATGGCGCGCACGCCCGGGTCGATTTGCCGGATTTTTTCCATCGCCGCCGCGCCACCCATACCTCCCGGGATGCTTAAGTCCATTACGAGCAGGTCATAGGGTTGCCCCTGGGAAATGGACTCATGATAGCGGGCGACCGTTTCTGAACCATCGGCAGTCTGGGTTACATCGCAGCCAATGTTTTTCAAATTGAGCGCAATGAGCTGGCGGATCAACGGTTCATCCTCCAGAATGAGCACGCGGCGCGAATCCGCCGCCGCGGGCTTCGCCTCCGGCGCGGACAGGAAGGAAGGCAGTCCCTGAGCCGCCGGCATCGATGAAACCGCGGCGGGCAGTGAAACGCGGACCCGTGTTCCCTCATGCCATGCCGAGAGCAGATGGACGGTGCCGCCGTGGCCTTTGGCAATGGACTCGCAAACGGTTAGGCCCAGCCCACTGGCATTGGCATCGGCGCGCGTGGTGAAGTAGGGCTCGAAAACCCGCTCCAGATGCTCCGGTGAAATGCCTTCGCCGTTGTCCACCATTTCCAGAAGAATCCAGTTCGCGAGGTCCGCCTCGGCCGGCAGGCCAAGGTCCTCCGCGGACAGATTCACGTGTGCCGGCCGCGCGAGTCGCACGGTGACGATTCCCTCCCGGCCCACCGCCTGTTCCGCATTCCGCATTAAATTGCTCATCAGGCGGCGGATTTGGTGACGGTCCACGTCCGCCTGCCAAAGGTCGCCGCTGACGCCCATGCGGTAATCGATGCCCGGACGCTTAGGCCACTCTGCGAACCATTCCTGCACCAGCCGGCCCATGTCCGTGGGCTGACGGATGGGTGCACCGCCGCGTGCGAAGGTGAGCAGTTGCTGCACCAGATTCTGGGCCTGCACGGTGGCCTGACGCGCGGTGCGGAGTTCGTTGTGCCCGGCGGTCTCCGGGGGCAGATTCATTTCCGCGAGGGAAAGATTTCCCAGCAGGACGGTGAGAAGGTTGTTGAAGTCGTGCGCAAAGCCGCGCGCCAGCAGGCCGAGAGACTCCAGTTTTTCCAGCTTGTCCTGCTGCTCATCCGCCCGTTTGCGGGCCGTCACTTCCCGCAGCAGTGCGAGCAGACCGGGGCCGAAGGGATAAAGCTGCACTTCATACCACTGGCCGCGGACTTCGTTTTCCATCTCAAACGAGCGCGCCTGGCGTTTCGACATGGCGGTGCTGAACTCGTGGTAATACAGCCGGTGCAGGCTTGCAGGAAAACAGTCCCACAGGATACAGCCGAGCAGGCTTTCCCGCCGTCCGTCCAGCGCGCGGGCGGCGAGGTTGTTCAGATAAGTGATGCGCCAGCCTTCATCCAGAGCGAGCAGGGGGTCGGAAATACTGCTGACGATGCCCGCGAGGTTTGGCCATGGAGAGTCGCCGGCATCCGGCAGGGCAGGGGGGAGCACCTCGCCCTCCTTGCGGCGGAACAGCACCACGATGCCCGTCAGCGCGCCGTCGGCGTCGCGGATGGGTGTGGTGTTATCTTCAATGGGAATGGATACACCCTCCTTGTCCGTCAGCACCATGGTGCGCAGCACGCGCCCGGGGCCCCCGCCATTCATCAGGCCGCTCGTCTCCACTGCTTCGCCGCCCGGCAGCGAGACGCGAAACACTTCATGCAGCGGGCGCCCCGCTGCTTCCGCCGCGGTCCACCCGGTGAGAACCTCTGCCACCGGGTTCATGAAATTGATCACGCCCAGCACGTCCGTGGAAATCACACCCTCCGCCATGCTGCGCAGGGTGGAGACGAACCGTTCCTCGCTCGCACGCAACTGCCGGTCCGCCCGGTGACGGCTCGCTGCCAGTTCCACCACGGAGCGCAGTTCGCTTTCATGGAACGGCTTCAGGAGATAACCATAAGGCTGGGCAGAGCGCGCGCGTTCCGTGGTTCGCTCATCCGCGTGTCCCGTCAGGAAAACCACCGGTTTTTGAAAATCACGGTGGATCCTTCCGGCCGCCTCTACTCCGTCCATGCCGCTTTCGCCGAGATTGATGTCCATGAGCACCACATCCGGTTGCTGCATCTTCACCGCTTCGATGGCCTCAGCGCCCGTCCGGCAGAGCGCGATGACGTCGTACCCGCTCCGCCCCAGCGCCTGCTGAAGATCCCGCGCAACGAGACTCTCGTCCTCGACCACAAGGATGCGCAGCGGGTTATAATAAGACATGAGGATGGGTCGGTCCGAATTACCGGATGTTTAATAACTTCCAAGTAACGGGCGGCGACGGGAGGGGCAATGGAAAAAACGGAGTCGCCGGTTCGGATGTTTTATGCGGAAGGCTCACGCAGTCTGCGATGCCGCTCCGTCTACCTTTTAAAGATAAACAGCTTCCGGCACATGAAATTGATCAACACGTTTGGCAGCACGAAACCGGCAAATGCTGCCCATGCGGGCCAGCCGGCGACGCGAATAAGCCAGTCCTGCACGGCCACACCGCTGATGGCGCCGGGGCCATTCACCACGGTGAAAAGCAGGAACTCCCTCATCTTTGAATGGCGGCCCGGAATGAAGACCCAGAGCTGGTTCAGCCAATAGGCGGCGGTGTTGGAGAACAGGAAGGCAATGCCGCTGTTGATGAGCGCATGGTTTGCCTGCACGGCGTTGTCGGTGACGTTTGAATCCAGGGCGGGAAGGAAGAATTTCCCCATGATAAAGAAGACTGTCGTGTGCACGGCGAGCGCGGCCACGCCCGCGACAGCATATTTGAAGAACTGGATGAACGGATGAACTTCGCGGCTGTGGAGCGCATTGATGATAGTGCGCACGTCATTGTTCCGCAGGAAGCGGAACAGTTCGCGAAGGCCGGCTTTTTTGGGAAGGGGGGCGTCTAACTCCATGCGGGATATTTGGTGCGCCAGATTTCCAGCGCCATGATGATGTCCTCTTTTTTTTGGCTGGGACTCAGTTCCCAGATGATCGGTTTTTCCGGCGGCACCAGCGGCAGCAGCCGGTCGTAGTCCACCGTGCCGCGGAACGGCACGCGGTGATCGCGCGCGGGCCACACCACGTCGTGGAGGTGGCACCCCAGCAGCCGGTGCGCAATGCTGGAGAGCCATTCGTAATGATCGAGCAGGCCCACATTCGCCTTGAGTTGCACGTGGCCGAAATCATGCCAATAACCCACCCATGGCGTGGCAAAATCCTGCATGATGGCCGTCATTTCCCGCTCGGTAGGAACCTGTTCGTAACTGCTGCGGCTTTCCACCGCCACGGGCACGCCCGCCTTCTCCGCGGCCTCCGCGATTTTTGTCAGGGCACCGCGCGCGCGTCCGCAATAGTGCCGGCTCAGTGATTCCCGCACTTTCACCAGTTTGATCTTCCGTTTTACATAGGCCGGCGTGTTTTGCAGGCCTTCTCCCAGCATGCGGGTGAGTTCCTTGCTGATTTTCTTCATCGGGACGGTGCCGAGATGCAGCACGGCGTATTTCGATGCAAACTCCGCGGCATATTCCAGCGTCTTGATCGTTAGGGAAAGCGCCCGCTCCCGGTCATACGGACGATGGCTCGTAAACTCATAACAGTCGGGGGCATCGATCATCACTTCGACCGGCGAGGGACAGAAGTTATGCACGCCGCTGACCTTCACCCGCCCATCCGCGAACGCTTTCCGAATCCCCGGCAGCAGCGAGACCTTCAGCCCATGGCTGATCTCGATGGTGTCAAAGCCGAGCGACAGGATTTCATCGACCACGGCTTCCCCGTCCGTATGGCGGCCACTGTTCCAGCAGGTCGAGAACGAAAGCATGATACCTCAGCGCAAAGTAATCATTTGCTGGCCGCAAGACGGACCCCGAGGCCGACAAAAACCGCGCCGGCGGTGCGGTTTAGAAGATCGGACAGTGAGCGGCTCTTTTGGAGGCGGGCGCTGAACATTGACGAAAGCCATGCAAGGCAGAGGCACCAAAGAGTGCCCGTGGTGACAAAGGTGAGGCCCAGGAGGACAAAGGCGGTGAATTTTGCCGGGCTGTCCGTGGCGATGAATTGCGGCACGAAGGCGAGAAAGAAGAGGGCCACCTTCGGGTTGAGCAGATTCGTGATCATTCCCTGCCGCCATGCTGCAGCGAATCCCGCGGAAGAAAACCCTGACGGGATGGCAGCCTCCGCAGTGCGGCGGAAGAGCATGCGCGCGCCAAGGTAAACCAGATACGCCGCTCCCGCCAGTTTCACGGCGAGGAACGCCGAGGCCGAAGTCGCCAGCAAGGCGGAGAGCCCGAATGCCGCGGCGAAGGTGTGGACGACCGAACCGGTGGAAATGCCAAGTGCGGAAGCAACCCCCGCGCTGCGTCCCTGCGCCATGCTGCGCCCAAGAATGTAGAGCGTGTCCGGGCCGGGCGTCAGGTTCAGCAAAATGCACGAAGCCAGAAAAATGCTGAAATCATGAATGCCAAACATGGAACTGAATGCGGGGAAACAGCCACGTATCCCATCTCTGAAAGTGATGCAAGGAGCCGTTTTCCTTCGGAAATCAGCCCGCTTCCCCGAACATGGATTCCCGCCCTCTCCATCCAGGCCGTGCAGACGTGCCTGGCAACTGTTTCCACCGGTGAAGTTCCCGCCATGCAAGAGGAACAAGAGCCAGAGGCGTGAGCGCGACCACTACGGCAAGCACCATCGCGATCCTGTTATTGCTGGCCCATGGCATGAGTTCCGTATAGGCCCCGGGAACGAACAGCAGTGAGGCTAACGTAAAAAGCAGTATCGCCAGCAGTGCCGTGGTGCGCTCGGGGCACCTGAGAAATTTTCCGCCGAAGACCGCACCTGCGGCGGCGAGGACGAGCAGCAACAAGGTGCCGAAGGGAATGGAAAGCCAATGCCATCGGGGGCCCGCCAGAGCGAGCATGGGGCCTGAAGACAAGATCATGAAGCAGCCGGTGACCACCAATCCCGTCAGGCGGTACTCACTCCTGCGTCCCGCAAGCGCATGATCTGAATGAGATCCTCCGGCCGTGGCAGTGACAAGAGGTTTCGCGCAGTCCGGGCACAACCGCTCACCAGGGTGACAATGCGAATGCGCGGCATAGCCGCATCCCCGGCATCGGAGGAGCGGCGACTTGCCGGTCTCAGGCTGGTCGCACACGGCGCATGAACAGTCCCGCATGTGTCCATAATGTAATTTTAATACAATTGGTCAAGCCTTTTTACCGGCTCAAAATGCGAATCCGAAGGTGACATGCAGTGCCCCGGACGCTTCGCCGCCACGCGGGGAGGGGTTAAAACCATAATCCACCCGCAGTGGACCGACGGGCAGGGCGTAGCGAAGACCGATTCCCACGGCGTAGCGGAGATCATCGGGCATGGCGAAGAGGTTATCCTCGTCGCGGGTGAGGCTGCCGGCGTCCGCGAAGACAGCGATTTCGAGATTGTCGATCACCTCATAGGAAAACTCAAGATTCGCGGCATGCATGAGAGTGCCGCCGAGCGGAGTGCCGCTGACGGACATGGGGCCGAGTTCCTTTTCCGCAAAACTGCGCACGGTGCTGGCGCCTCCGTTGAAGACGCGGGAATCGATAGGCAGGCGCTCGACACCGTCCGGTGCACTGATGGCGCTGGCCTGAAGGTTGGCGGCGACGCGGAATTTTTTGGAGAAGGGGTAGTACCATGAGGCCCGGAAGTCCGTGCGGAAATAATTGATATCCGCCATGCCCGCCTCGAACCCGAGACTGGTCATCCAGCCGCGATGGGGAAGCAGGGGATTATCGCGGTGGTCGATACTGGCCGTGCCGCCGACGGCCATGGTGTTATAGTCACGGGGGCCGAGTTCCTCGTCAGTCAGGATGCCGGAGGTGGCAGTGTCCGCTGAGACAAGAAACCACGCGCTGGCCGCGAACCGGCGCGTGAACTGGCGGGAAAGTGCGCTCCGCAGTTTCAGCGAATTGTGAGTGTAGTCGTAGAGCGAAATGGTTTGCGCCGAGAGTTCGGTATCCAGCGCATAGGCCGAGTTGAAAATGGCGGGATCGATGAGGCGGACGCTGCCTTCGAAACCAGCTTCGTAAGAGGCCTTCAATCTTAAAGTGTCGCCGGTGTTCCAAATATTCACATATCGGTATTCGGCGCCGATGATGGGTCCCTTGAGCGTTTCGTAGCCGCCGAAGACACCGAGCGTGCGGCGGGGGCCTTCGTGTCCGGAGACGCGCAGCCTGAGCTCCGCTTTGCCGCCCGGATCAGCCACAGGCTCTACATCGAGACGGGTAAGGATGCCGGTATCCATGACGCGGCGCTGCATAAGATCCAGCGCCGACGTGGACCACACGCGCCCCTCTGCGGGGTGGAATCCGGATTGGATTACGCGTCTTGAGCCGCGCGACAACTCCGGCGCGGTGTCAACGCCTGAAACGGTATAGACAGGTCCCAGGGTCACATCGAGCGTCACCGGAATTTCTCCGCCGCGGGGACGCAACTGGAAGGCGGATGTCACCTTCGCATTGAAGTGCCCTGCCGTCTGTGCGGCGGTGGTGAGCTTGCCGCGCAGTTCCTCCACTTTCACCTCGCTGAACGGCTGGCCGCGCCGCGCGTTGGCCTCCTTGAGAAGATCCTCCGGTTTTGGCGGCAGCGCGCCGCGGATGGTTACCACGCCAAACAGCGACTGAGGGCCTTCATGCACCACCAGCCGGATATCCGTGCGCCCCGCTGAGGCCCTGACAAATACCGGGGGATCGACGATGGCGCTGAGATATCCTTTGGATTGCAGCAGCCGCTGCACCAGTCCGGCACCGTCTTCGATTTCCTGCTCCACCAGAGGCACGTCGTTGCCGAGCCTGCCAAGACGCTCCTTGGTGGGACGAAGAAGATAGTCGTGCAACTCCTCTTTGGTTAGTGCATCAGTGCCGTCCGCTTTGATGTCCCCGACTTTTTCGCGTTCTCCTTCGACTGCGGTCAGCACGGCCACGCCACCGGCGATATTCCAGTCCACTGCGGCCGAGCGGTATCCCATGCGGCGGTATTCCTTTTGCACGAAAAACGCCATATCATCGGCGAGGGGAGGCGTGGCGGTGGTGTCTTTGCCGAGGGAAAGCTGGAGTTCGATGACGGGGCGCAATGTCTTCCAGGGCGTGTCGGATGCACCCTCCACGCGGACCCGCACACCGTTTTGCTCGACGGTGCGCGACATGTCCGCCTTGCGCGCGACGGCAGCGGAACTGCAAAAACAAAACAGCACCGCGGTGATAAAAACCCGGAGCGTCATCGGAAACGAATCAGATAATAGAGCAGTCCGCGGAACGAACCGGTCTGGTTGAATGAACCCACGGCCTGCAGGTGCTTGTTGATCTCATACACGGCGGAGACGCTGCGCGAGCCTCCGGAACTGTTGAGCGGCGAGAAACTGAAGGAAAGGCGCGGCGGCTCGTCGTCAATGCGGGTGGTGCCAGCGGCCTTCCGGAACATCTTGCGGTAAAGCTGGCTCAGCACCAGAAACGCCGCGCGGTTGGCCGCCTCACCCTGGCTGGAACGGAGATCGCCAGCGGTGCTGCCGGTGGCGAGAAGCGTTGCGATTTCGCCCTCGGAGAGCGGCGGGCTGGAAGTAAAGCGAATCTTCGGATCGAGCGCGCGGCCATAAGCGTAGAGTGTGACCTGATAGTTGTTGATGAAGGAGTCGCCCTGCACGTCGATCTGCGGATCGAAGGGACGTTCTTTGGAAAACAGGATAAGCCCGCGCGAAATTGTCATGCGGCTGAAAGGCAGGCGCACACGCGCTTCCTCCAATCTGGCGCGACCCTCCAGCACAGGGTTGACGCCGGTGCCCGTGAGGCGCAGTTCACTCACCACACCGCCACTCAACACATTGCCCAGCAGGCGGATGGGATCACGCGTGACAATGTCGATTCCGAAGTTCCATTTATCCATTGGCGGAGGGAGCGCGGGCGCATTGCTTTTGCTGACCACGACGGGAGGCGGCGCCGGCGGAAGCTGGTTGGGAAGGGAGAGCGGAAGAAACTCCACTTCCTTGAACACGCGCCCGCGCACCAGTTCCACGCGGCCGGTGACGGCGGCCTGATTGAGCGAGCCGCGGCACACGATGTCGCCGTCCGCCCGCATGGAGATCGTGTCATCGCGCAGGATGAGCGCCTCTTTGGCACTGAGCGTGGCATCGATCTTCGGATTGGCGGCGTCCGTCCAGTCGATGTCGCCGCGGGCGGTGATGTTGCCCCCGGCGAGGAGCGCACCCGCGTCTTCAATGAAGATACGTTTGCCGTCGAAGCGGACGTTCAGCTTCACATTACGCGCCGCGGGAATGTCCTCTTCTACGAAATTGATGGCGGAGGCATTGGCGCGCAGACTGCCAGTGATGTTAGGTCGCGCGGGTGTGCCGGTGACTTTCGCGGTGAGACCCACACGTCCTTTGACCGATGAAATGGCGGGCACGAATTGCTTGAGCACATTGAGGTCTGAGTCCGGGAGATTCACGTCCACATTCAGCGGCATGCTTTGGAGCGCGTTTGGATCGTTGAGCATCTTCTGCATATCGAATGGCACGCTCGCTGTCGCGCTCAGAGGTTGCAGAGGCTTTTGCGTGACGTCCGCCTTCACGTCCAACTTCCGGTCCTTAAGCGTGAGATTTACCACAGCGTTCGCCGGCACAATCTTCTGTTTGATGTCAGGCACTGAAACGCCTTCGAGGTTGAGGGAAATATTCGCCTGGGGATTCAGAATGGAGCCGGTCACTTTCACCTCCGCGTTCACTTTTCCTTTAGCCGCTGGTTTCTGTCCGGCGGTGCGCGCGGCTTGCGCGAGGTCCAAGTCTTTGACGGTCAGGTGGACATCGATGTTTCCGGAGGAGGCCACGGGTCCCGCGGGGCCACCCTGCTGTGCGAAGTCCAGCGGCATCCTGACGTGTCCTTCCACTGGGGGCAGGTCGCCCGCAGTGATCCTGATGGCGGGAATCTCCAACAGTTTATCTGTGACAACGAATGGCGCCGAAGCCTTGAAGCGCCCGAGCGATGCCTCCAGTTCAGTGACCTCCGCACGCCGTCCGGCGTGCGACGTCTTCACTGAAAAATCGGCGGCTTCCCCCATGCCCTCGATCTTCAGCGCTTCGATCTTCAGCGCGCCGCCCCCCGTGAGCGTGCCGTCCTGTGCTCGCCCGCTGCCCTCCCATTTGATCGTGGCTTTTCCTGACAAAAGTTTCGCCGCGCCAGTGGACTCCAGCCAGCCATTGAAATCCGTTAGTTGATTCAGATCACCGTCCACTTTTGCATGGAAGTCCCACGGTGGTTTCAGGTCCCCCCCGCCGGTGGCCGTCAGGCGGTTTCGATCATTCAACACGGCGGAAAATTGGTCCAACTGCGCGCGTCCGTTGGCGGCATTGGCCGCTATTGCCAGCGACTGCATTCTCCCCGATTTCCATGCGATACCCGTGGCATTCAGTTTCAGGTCCGCGGTGGTTTTCGAGAAATCCTCTTTCGCCCAGTCCGCCAGCCTGCCGGAAATCTTCCCGCTGCCGGTGAGTTGTCCCGCCTCCGGTCCTGGGAGGTCCTTTCGCCCTGACAAACCCGCCAGCCGTTCCATGTTAAGCACATTTGCCCTCCACTCTGCATTCAGCATCTGTTCACCTGTTAGTTCCAGTGTACCCGTGGCCTCGATGACATTCTGGCCGTCCAGCGCCGCGCGTACTGCCGTGAACCGCAGGAGATTGCCATCCGTGTCCGCCTTGACTGCCGCGGACTCAATGGGAACGCCCTGAGCCAGCAGATTCGCGCCCGTGAGGTCAGCGCCGGCTCCCGACAATCTGCCATCTCTGAGCCCCGCCGTGAGTTTGCCGCTGATTTTGCCTGTCAGGGGTGGCGACTGCGTAAATAACTCCTCGATGCGCGGCAGATCCACGTTTGCCTCCGCGCTGTATGTCACCCTGCCGGCGTCTTTCCATTGGGGCGGCAGTTGCCCCGAAAATACACCGGTGAGGCGATTCGCTCCCGTGGAAAGGTCCGCCACGGTCGCGGTGAGCCGTCCGTTGCTGAGACTTCCCTTTACGGCTGCCTTGTTCAGTTTGACGGTTCCCATCTCGATGCCGGAGGCTGCGACGTCGAATGATGCTTCCAGTTTTTGCGGTACATTCACCGGTCCGGAAACTCTGGCGGTCAGTTCCTGCACGCTCCATCTCAGATCCGGCGGCAGCTTTACCCACGGCTCCAGCGAAGCGGGCAACAGTGAGGTTGCCTTCACATCCGCGTCCAGGGTTAACTCTTTGCCAATGCCGCCGAGCGTTCCCGTCGCGGTGACATGGCCTTTTCCCGTCACCACCGACACCGGTGCCGCGCCGGCGCTTAGCTTTTCCGATACCGTGCCGCCCGGCACTTCGGCGTCCACCTGAAACGGGAGCTTTCGGTCCGGCAGTGACCCGAGGTCCGCACTCAATATCTTAACCAACATCTCCGGTGTCAGCTTCAGATCCTTCAGCGTTAGTTTCGTGCCGCTGACTTCGGTTAGTCCCTTCACGTTTTGCATCCTGGGCACTCCCGGAATTTCCACGTCTGTGAATTCCAGCGCTCCGCTTCCGCCCGGTGTCAGGGTGAAATTGAGTCCCTTCACGATGATATCGCCATTCGCCTGGGTGAGGCGCAGGTTCACGTTGGTCAACCGCACTTCCGGGATATCGATGGCCGGCGGCGCACCGGCCTTCGGCTTGTTGGGATCGGGTGGTGGAAGCTTCGCGGGGTCGAGCCACAGGTCCACATCGTCGAGAATGACGCGGTCCACGAAACGGCCGGGCCCGTCCTGCAGCAAACGCCACACGCTGTAGTCTGCGGTAATCCGTTTCGCCTTCAGACTGCGCACCGGTCCATCGTTGTTAGGAGGAATGGTGACATCACGAAGATCCAGACCGTTGAGGACGTTTCCGTCCACGTCCCATGAAAGGTCCATTCCCTGACTTTTTGCAATAGAGCGGGCTCCTTTATCCAGTGCAAATCGCAGGATGGGCCGGTGGAAAATCACCAGCAGGAGCAGCAGTGCGAGCCCGGTCCATAAGCCGCGCTTCAACCACTTTCGCAGGCGCGGAAACCGCCGGGGCTTATCGGCACCGGCGGTCTTTGCAGCGTCTGAGGGCGGATCGGATTTCATGGGGACACAGCCTTGCGGTCCCCGCCGCAGCAGCAGAGGCGGGGACTAGCTGTCCAGCTTGGTGTAGCACACGCTCTGGCAGGACATGTTCCACAGTTTCTTCAGTTCATCGTCCAGCTTCGTGAGACTCAGCGAGAACCCCGCCATTTCCTGACAAGTCACCAGAGGCCCGATGATCGTGTCGTGGACCTTAATGCCTCTCTCTTTGAGCACCTTTTTTACCTTTCGGTTTACGATGAGAAGTTCCATCATCGTCGTGGAACCGAGGCTGTTGACGAAGAGGACGACCTCATCGCCTGCGCCGAACGGCAGGTCGTCCTTGAAGATAATATCGAGCAGCATCGGAGCGAGTTCATCCGCCTTGCCGAGGGGAATGAGGCCCACGCCCTTCTCACCGTGAATGCCCATGCCGA
>DASZQB010000105.1:0-57235 GCA_035550135.1 Verrucomicrobiales bacterium | reverse complement strand
TGCGCTCGAAGCGCAAATTCGGTTCTTGTTTCCATCAGATTTTTGGGTTGCCACGGCATAGTCCCCCGGCCTTACACCGGCGCACCACGTGTAAACCATGTCCTGAACCTAAGTGTAAACTATGTCCTGAACCTGCACCTGGGAATCTTCCGACTCCCACCAAGTGCGCGGGAAGAGGCGATGGCAGTGGACAAGCATGAACGGGCACGGCTTTACATGGATTCGTGCTGTGATGAGGCGCGGGGAAGGGGGCCGGTGTGGAGAGGCTTGTGAGTATAAGTATGGGTATGAGTGAGACCGGAGGGTTCCATTATCCCGGACTTGCCAAGGGTGGAGGCCGCGGGCAGTTTCGCGGAATTATGAGACTCTCTGCTGCGCTGGCTGCTTTTTCTGTGTTCTTGTTTCCGTTGGTGATGCGGGCGGAGGAGCCGGCTACGGAAATAAAGCCGGATGTCATTTACGGGCACAAGATGGGGATGGCCCTGACGTTCGATGTGGTGAAGCCGAAAGCGAATGCGAACGGGGCGGGGATTATGTTCATGGTGAGCGGGGGATGGGTTTCGACGTGGGTGCCGCCGGGGCAAATGATCAATGGGTGGGGAAAGGCGCTGGGTTTCGGAACGCTGCTGGAGAAGGGGTTCACGCTGTTTATCGTGCGGCACGGGAGCAGTCCGCTTTTCAAGGTGCCGGAGTGTGTGGCGGATGTGAGACTCGCCACGCGATACATCCGGGCGCATGCTGCTGAATATGGAGTGGATGAAAAGCGCCTTGGCGTTTTTGGCGCGAGCGCGGGCGGGCACCTCTCGCTGATGCTGGGAACGACAGGGGATGATGGAAAGCCTGACAGCAAAAATCCGCTCGAAAAGACGAGCGATCGCGTGGCCGCGGTGGTGGCGATTTTTCCGCCGACGGAGTTGAAGAGCTATGTGGAATCCGAAAAGCTGCGTACGCAATTTCCGGCGCTTCAGTTCGATGCATCGCTGTGGAAGACGGTGTCGCCGGTGGAGCACGTGAGTTCGGATGACCCTCCCACGCTGTTGCTGCACGGCGGCAAGGACACGCTGGTGCCGGATAAACACAGCAAGGAAATTTTGAAGGCGTTTCAGGACAAAGGGGTGGCGACGGACCTTGTGATGTTTCCCGATGCCGCCCATGGATTTGGGCCGATTGACAATTTGAAGGCGGTGGCGGCGACGGTGGCGTGGTTTGAGAAGTACTTGGCGAAGCCGGGGACCGCGGAAAAACCGGATGCAGCGGCAGGGAAGTAGGGTACCCGCCGGAAACTTCAAAATTCAAAATTCAAACGTCAAAGAAACTTCAATTGCCAACCACCAATACAAGCCGTTTGGCTTAGGTTAAAAACGGGCAAAGTGTCCGTCCGATGATGCTGGGTTGCGGGCTTGGGACTTGAGGCTTCTTTGGAGTTTGAGGTTTGATGTTTGAAGTTTTCAGGCCAGCGCTCCCTTGTGCATCCGTACGCCTAAGCCCGGTTCGTCCGGAAACACCGGCACGCCTTTTTCCAGGCGGACGCCGTCGGCGATGTCCTGTTTGATGAGGAGGGCGCCGTCCATGTCAACGTAGTCGAGGAGGGGGAGGAGCTGGGCGATGGCGGAGATTCCGATGCTGCTTTCGCTCATGCAGCCGACCATAAGCTGGAGACCGAGGGAGCGGGCTTCGCGGATCATGCGGCGGGCGGGGGTGAGGCCGCCGGCTTTGGTTAATTTGATGTTGATGCCGGTGAAGAGGCCGGCGCATTTGGCGACATCGCTTTCGGTCTGGCAGCTTTCGTCGGCGATGCAGGGGAGGACACATTCGGCGTGGACGCGGCGCATGCCCTCCCAGTCGTCGCGGGGCAGGGGCTGCTCGAAGAATTCCACGCCGAGGTCTTTCATTTCCGGGGCATAGGCGATGGCCTGCTCTGCGGTCCATGCAGTGTTGGCATCGATGCGAAAGATGGCGTTCGTGTGCTTGCGAAGCTCCCTGACAATGGCGAGGTCATTGTCGGTGCCGAGCTTGATTTTATAAATCGGCCAGCCATCGAACTCCTTCATCTTGGCGACCATTTTTTCGATCGGATCGATGCCGATGGTGTAGTCGCTAAGCGGGAGATTTTTGAGTTCCAGGCCCCAGAGTTTCCAAACGGGAGCGCCCTCGCGGCGGCCCCAGAGATCGTGGGCGGCTTCATCGAGGGCGCAGAGGGCGAAGGGATTGTGTCCCAGCACGGGCTGCATGAGCGCCCAGAATTCCTCCGGGTTGGTGAAGGGCGTGTTTTCGATCACGCTGCGCGCGGCTTCGAGATCGGCGCGCATGGACTCCGCGGTGTATTGGTGCCACGCGTGTGAGGAAGCGCCCTCGCCGTACCCGGTATGTCCTCCATCCTCCAGGGCCACGAGCAGATTGTGCTGCACCGTGGTGGTGCCGAGCGCAATGGTGAAGGGGTGGCGCATGGGCAGGTGGATGTCGTGGAGGGAGAGTTTCATGCCGTTGTCGTGAATTCCCTCTATGTCCTGCCCGGCCCATTTGGCCAGGGTTATCTTATCTTACCCATGCGCTAACCGGCACTTCTCAAAGGATTTTGTTTGTCACGGAATATAAGTAGAGTGTGCCTTTAGTTAGGCCTCCCGCTTTCGCTGCATCCATGGATGGCGAAAGCGACTGGGCTTCGCCACAATCGCTCTACTGACCATTGTTGTGCTGTATCAGCTTAGCCCGTGCTAACCCCGGGGACGCTGGCCCAAGGCGTTCGTTAGCGATCGCGCGGTGCCTCCGGCTTCGGTTCCGGTGCGGGGGCCTTGGGTTCAATTGGAGGAAGAGAATCGCTTCCCGGAGCATCCTTCGGCGCAGCAGCCGGCGCGGGTTCAGGACCGGCAATCGGCGCGACCGCGGGCGTGGGGTCCGGCGAAGGTTCGGGTTTGGGAGCCGGTGTGGGTTCGGGTTTCGTGTCGGGCCTTAGCGGTTCGGGTTTGAAGTCGTTAGTGTCGGGAGGTTTAACGTCCGCCGGGGGCGTGGAATCCGGTTTCGGTTCGGCGTCGGCATGGTCCGGGTCCTTGAGCACGGGTGGGAGTGGGTCCTGGGGAGCATCTACAACCACTGGCGGCGCCTTATCGACAAAGTCCGGCTGGAAGGGGCTTGCGAAACTGGAATCGTGTTCGGCCCACTGCGGCGCGACCCGGGCACTGCCTCCTGCGATGCGGAATGTGTCAGGTTTTTCCCAAATGCTGGGGGTTCCCTGACCCCAGTAGCTGCTGGCGGTAGCGGATTTCGCCCAGTGGTGGCTGCCGTCTTTTCCGGTGATGAGGACCGCGTCGATCTCCTGCCAGTCGTTGATGCGCGCGGGTTCGAATTCGAGGCGGATGCTGTTGGCCCGGACTCCTGGCGGTGCGTTGATGATGCGAACGAAAGGCATCTTATTCACCGGTTCCCTGTCGCTCCAGAGAATGTGTTCGCTGAGAAGTCCCCTGTCATTTGAGTTCACCGCCACGACGCGGGAGAGAGCACCGCTGGCGGAAGTTTCGTAGATGTGGACTCCGGATATTTCCATTCTCTCTCCATAGGTGAGTTGGAGCCACTCATGGCGGGAGGAGGAGGAAGCGGGACACCATGCGTTGCGGCTGTCCTTTCCGGAATCTCCCGCGTCTGCTGCACCGGCGGCTTTGCCTGGGGAGTAGGCGGGCGCCTTTGGCCCCTGGGGAGTCGGAGCCACCTCTTTGGGAGTGGGGTTGAACTGATTCTGCTGCGTGCGGTATGGCCTCATGCCCTGAGCGGTCGTGTGTCCGGCGAGGGAGTGGATGTCCTTTTCCAACTGATCCGCGAAGCCCCGCAAGGCGTTGAGCTTCGCTTCCATGGACTCGCGCTTGTCAGGAGGGGCATCGAGGAGAGCCTTTTTCATTTCCATGGTCTCGGAGAGCGCCATCTCAAAGTGACGCTGGAAAACACGGAGTTTGATTTCGCGGACGATTTGCTCCCCGGGGTTCACCGCCTGAAGAGCGTAGGACGATTGCATCTGCTGGCCCTGGGGGTTTCCGGCACCCTGGGCACTCTGTTCATACCCGAAGCGCTTAAAATAACGGTTTGATGACGGCGAGCCATCGTCGGCAGGTATGCCGGGCTTCGTGTCCGGATAGGCCTGCCCGCGGCGGGCCTCCCGCGTCCACGGGGTGCCGGGAGGCGGCGGGGTGGAACTGCCTGGAGGTGTCGGTGGAAGAGCCCCGGGCGGGGTTTCATCAACCGGGGCGGGAATGAAGGCGCCGCCAGGGCCTGCGGGCACACGGGCAGGTCCCGGTTTTCCAGGCGGGGGCGGCAGGACTGGTGTCGGGGGCGGCAGCGGCGCATTGTTTGCCGCCGGCACCGCGGGCTCTTTCACTGACGCAAAGCCTCCGGGACGCGGAGTCGCGGACGGCGGCGAGGGAACGTCCTGCGGAGGAAGTGCCTCGTCAACGGGTGCGGGGGCGTAGGCGGAGTTAGACGCCACGGGCGAGGCTTTGCCCGGGACGCGGAAATGCTTATTGGTGTAGGGACATTCGATTCTCGTTCCCGGCTTCAGGCCTGACACGTCCACTCGCCCTTTTTCCGGAGCATACGGACTGTAAACAAAGTGGGGATTTCCCACCACCGGAATGCCGAAGGGCAGATTTTCTTTGGCGGGCTTTGAAGATGGCGCCAGGGCCGGACTTTGGCCAATGGCGGACGGCGCCGCCAGGGCGGTTAACAGCGCGAAGCTGAGGCTAATGTGTCGATTGGTTTTCATGGGACGTGGATGTTTTGACTTGAGTCGATGCCGCCGGTTCATTTGCGGCGAGAGATTGAATGAGGCGGAAAAGGTCCTGCTCGCGCTCTGTCAGGGTGCGGATGCGCGCGGCGCGTTCTGCACGGCGGAGCTGGCGGGCTTCGTCCACGGGGTTGGGGTCCGCTTCGTCGAGCGCTGCGTTTTTTTGCTCGGTGAGGATCGAGAACATCGTCTCCTCCAGCTCACGTTTTGCTTTTGCGAGCGGCTCTTCGGGTGCAGGGGCTTTGCTTTCCGTTGGTGTGCCGCGGGTTCGTCCGTTCACGGCCTCGATGAAGTAAGCACCTCCGGCCAGGGCTGCGATGGTGAGCAGCGCCGCCCACTTCACCGCAAGATACCGGCGGGGTTTCACGATGGCCGAGTTTTGCACATCGTTCACTTTGGTGCGGAATTCCTCCACCGTGGCGAAGCGCAGCTCCGGTGTCTTTTCGAGCGCGCGAAGGACGATTTCATCGATGCGCACATCCACCTGAACACGGCGCGAAGGGGGCTCGATTTTGTTCTTCGGGCGTTCGCCGGTGAGCATTTCGTAGAGCACAACACCGAGCGAATAGATGTCTGCACGGTGATCGGTGGCGGAGCCGCGTTCGCGCTGTTCCGGCGCAGCATAGTCGGGCGTGCCAAAGACCATGGTGACGGCTCCGGCGGCGCTGTCGGCAGATCCGTTAGGCATTTCCTGCGGGGAGGCGGCGACCATTTTGGCGATTCCGAAATCCGCGATCTTCACCGTGCCGGCGCGGTCCACGAGGAGATTCTCCGGCTTGATGTCGCGGTGCACGATGCCGCGGGCGTGCGCACACTGGAGGGCGTCGCAGACAGGGGGCACGATGCTCAAGGCCTCCTGCGGCGTAAGCCGGCGTGATTGCAGAAGCTGGCGGAGATTCACGCCGTCCACGAATTCCATGAGCAGATAAAAGAAGCCGCCGGCCATGCCGAAATCGTGCACTGATACGATGTTAGGATGACTCAGGGCTGCGAGGGCCTGGGCCTCCTTTGCGAAACGATCGGCGAAGCCTGGATCGCTGGCGCGTTCCGGCGCGAGAAGTTTGAGCGCGACCAGGCGGTTGAGGGATTTCTGGCGCGCCTTGTAAACGACGCCCATGCCACCGCGGCCCAGGCATTCGAGAATCTCAAGCTGAGGAAAATGAGGAGTGAGTTCCTCCGGCTCCATGGGAGGCAGCGTGCCGCCGCCTGCGCCTGGAATGACCTGGGTGGGCTCCATGATTTGCGCCATGAGGCAGCGCGGGCAGAGGCCACCCGGCGCGGCCGGGATGGCAGAGCCGCAGCGCTGGCAGCGTGCATGGGCGGTGGATTGACTCATACCTGATACTGACGCGCGGGGCGGAGAAACGTAACGCAGTTTTTTTCAGCCGCCGAGGGCGGCGAAGAGAGCGTGCATTTCCTCCTGCACCATGGAGGGGTCATCGAGGGTGCCGGCGACTTCCGCCTTCACACATTCCCGCAGGCGTTTCCGGAGCCGGTGGACGGCCATGCGAAAGGCGGCGACGCTGAGGCCGCACTGCGCGGCGAGGCCCGCGTGGCTGCCGTGGTCGCCATCGCCGGTGAGAAGAGGCATGACACATTCGAAAAAATCGAGCTTTCCGTCCGCGGCGCATTCTGCGCGCAGGGCATCGAGGCCGCGGGCCAGAACGGTGACGGCCCATTGCCTTTCAAAGACGGCGTCGGGCGAGAGGCCTTCGTCGGGGATTTCGATCACGGCTTCGTCGTCCATGGGAACCTGGGTCAACCCGCCGCCGCGTTTCATGCGCGAAAGGGATTCGCGGTGATGAGAGAGAAAGTGTTTTGCAGCTCCCAGGAGGTAGGACCGGAAACGGCCGCGGGCGGGATCGGCGGTGTGGATGCGACCGCCACCGAGCACCTGTTCAAAGAAGGCATGGCTCAGTTCACGGGCCAATCCTGATTCGCGCACCTCACACCGCATGAAGGCGACGACGGGTTCATAATAGGCCTCACACAATTCAGAGAGAGCCCGGCGGCCATCCTCCGACGGTACCTTGGCCATGCACACGCGGGTCCACCGCGTGGTATGGAAGCCGTCGCTGCCGTTCAGGTCCTGTGTGATCATCGCCGTCATTGTACGCCATTTCATGACGTTTTGGCGGGGAAACGTAACGGGGATTTTCCCGCGGAGGATTATTCCCCGTTCTTTTTCAGGAGCATGTTGCAGAAGTCCACGGCGTGGACTTTGCCGTCTTTATCTGTTTGGAAGACGGCGTGCTCGTCGTCATACATGCCCAGCGGAAGCAGGAAGGAATAGCGGTTCACGGGGGTCATGCGGTAGTCCACCATGTTTTCGGTGGTGGCGTAGAGGTGGCCGTATCTTTCGTGGACGACGATGGGGATGAACTTCGGGCCGTAGCTCCCGAGGAAGGCGCGCCATTCATGGGGAATGCCTGGGCGCTTCAGGCCGGCGCGGCCGAATTTTTGCAGACCGGCGGTGAAGCCGCTAACAATTCTTGACTCGGCACGGGTAAAGACGATGGGGACATCATCGTGAATGCGGCTGTTGAGACGGAAAGTGTCTTTGCCGGTGGGAGTGAAGACGCACGGCTGACTGGCGTAGTTGCCGATGAGCTTGCCGTCCTTCACGCTCAGTTCCGCCCAGAAACTCTGCGACTCATATGGTCCGGCATAGTCTTCGAGCTCTTTCGCTGACAACTCCATAGCGTCGGGAACGATGGGGGGCTTCTCGCCGGTTTTGATTTGCAGCATCAGGGAGAGCGCGAGATTAGCCAGGCGGCTGACGCGAGCATTGACGATGTCTTCATTAGCGAGAACGACGACACCGAGTTGCACCTCAGGAAGGTACAACAACGCCGTGGAATGACCATAGACCGCGCCATTATGGCCGATGGTTTTGTGCTCGCGGAATTTGCCGAGCGCGAGGCCAATGCCATAAGCACCCGCCGGATCGAGCTGCGGTTTGGTCATTTCCGTGAACGATTCCTCTTTGAGCACGCGGCCGTTTTTTCCCCGACCTTTCGCGTCGAGCATCATAATGAAGTTCGCGAGGTCCGGCGCGGTAGTGAACAAATTGCCGGCGGGGATGGTGCCGAGATCGAAGAGCGGCGTCGTTTCATGCGTGAATCCGCCTTTGCCGTCGGCCACGCGCAGGCGGGAGGGAAGGACCTTGCCGCCAGGCACATCGCGCAACACCCACGCGCTGCGCGTCATGTTCATGGGGGCGAAGAGGTGTTCCTGCTGATACTTCTCGAACGCCTGCCCGCTCACGGTGGCGACCACTTCACCGGCAAGGGAGGGCACGATGTTAGAGTAACGGGTCTTGGCGTTAGGGGGCGTTACCACCACACTGCCGCGCACGCTTTCGCAGGTGGCTTTCAGGGAGGGCTGGCTGTCATCGAGATAGCCACCGACAAATGCCTCGCGCTGGATGCCGGAGCGGTGGCACAACATTTGACGCAGCGTGATGGGCGGCGCGTCCGTAAATGGATTCACCGGCAGCACGGCACCCGGAAGCGTGGCGAACGGGGCATCGAGGCTGAGCTTGCCGTTTTCCGCCAGTTGCATGACGGAAACGGCATTGAAGAGCTTGGAAACCGAGCCCGCGCGGAAGATGCTGTCGCGTTCGGCTTCTCCATAACCGGCTGCATGCACGAGCCGCTGACCGTCTGTCAGGGCGAGCGAGATGCCGCCGATGCCGTATTGTTCTAGCTCAGCTTTGACGGCGGTTTCGAGTTTCGGAATGGCGGAGGAGTAATCGATATTGGCGCTCATGGAAGGTTTGGTGAAAACAAGGAAAGAGGCGATGCAGGCAAGCCGGTGCAGAAGAATGCGGCGCCGGAAGATATCGCGTGCGGGGAGGGGAAATGTGTTCATAGCGGCCAAAGGTCCGGATCGATCCGGCGGATTTGTGATCAGTGGTATTCTGAATCCGCTCCCGCGCAATTTCCTATCTTTTTCGCGTGCGCTGCCACTGCTCCCGCAGACGGGCGCGGTTGCGCCGTTTGACCCTGATGGTTGCCACGCCCACCACGAACAGATGAAACACGACCGCGATGGCCGTGTGGGCAACGCGAAGGGTTTCCGGTTTCGCCTGAATGATCATCCAGTCCAGCGGGAGCAGCGCCAGGTTCAGGAAGATGAGGAAGAGTTTGTAGCGCAGCAGCATGCGTTCAAGTCAGACCGGAAAACCTGACGGATGGCGGCGCAGTTGAAAAGCAAAGAGATGAAATCAGCGACATTAACCCCGGCCGACAGGGCGTTGCTTCTTCCCTTGTCAACGCTGACGGGGGCTCAATAGTCCGCCGCCTTATGGCCGAATTATCGAAAGCGTATCAGCCGGGAGAGGTGGAGGAGAAATGGTATGCGCGCTGGCAGGAGGCGGGGTGTTTCACCGCCGATGCCCGCAGCGCTAAACCTGCGTACAGCATTGTCATCCCGCCGCCGAACGTCACGGGCATCCTGCACATCGGCCACGTGCTGAACAACACCATTCAGGACATCCTTGCGCGCCGCGCGCGGCAGCAGGGCAGGGAAGTGCTCTGGCTGCCAGGAACGGACCATGCGGGCATCGCCACGCAGACGCAGGTGGAAAAAGACCTGCGCAAGACGGAGAACAAGACGCGGCGCGATCTCGGGCGCGAAAAATTCACGGAGCGCGTGTGGCAGTGGAAGGAAAAATACGGCCATATCATTATCAGTCAGTTGAAGCGTCTTGGGTGCTCCTGCGACTGGACGCGGCAGCGCTTTACCATGGACGAGGCCTACAGCCGCGACGTGTTGCGCGTGTTTGTGGATCTTTTCAAAAAGGGCTGCATTTATCGCGGGCTCCGCATGGTGAACTGGTGCCCGGCGAGCCTGACTGCATTGAGTGACGAGGAGGTGATTTCAAAGCCGCAGAAAGGCAAGTTCTACACCATGCGCTACGAAGTGGTGGAGGAACCGGGTCGCTTCCTTGAGATTTCCACTACACGTCCTGAAACTCTCATGGGAGACACCGCCGTGGCCGTGAATCCCACGGACGAGCGCCATAAAGACCTGATCGGCAAACACGTTTACCGCCCTTTCCCGCGCGAGGCGATTCCCGTGATCGGCGACGCCGCGGTGGACAAGGAGTTCGGTACCGGCGCGTTGAAGGTGACGCCGGCGCACGACCGCATGGACTTTGAAATCGGCCAGCGTCACCGCCTGCCGGTGCGCGATATCCTTCACCCGGATGGCCGCATCAATTGCCCGGACTGCCCGGACCTCGATGGCATCGACCGTTTCAAAGCCCGCGTGAAGGCGGCGGAAAAGCTCGCCGAAATGGGCGCACTGGTGAAGGAGGAGGACTATCAAAACAACGTGGGCTTCAGTGAGCGTGCAGATGTGCCGATCGAGCCCCGGCTTTCCCTCCAGTGGTTTCTCAAATATCCCTCTGTGCCGCGAACCGCGGAGGCCGTGGAGAGGGACGAAATCGTGTTTCGCCCCGAGCGGTGGAAGAAGACTTTCGCGCACTGGATGGGGAATCTGCAGGACTGGTGCATCAGCCGTCAGCTTTGGTGGGGCCACCGCATCCCGGTGTGGTACCGCAAAGAAAAGGCGGACGATTTGCAGAACGCCGAAACGCTCGACATGACGCACCTCGACAGCGGCGATCTCCATGTGAGCGAGGACCCGCCCTCCGATCCGGAAAACTGGGTGCATGATGAGGACAGCATGGATACCTGGTTCAGTTCGTGGCTGTGGCCGTTTGCCACCATGGATGCGGAGACGAAGGCAAAGTTTTATCCCACAACCGACCTCGTGACCGGCCCGGACATCATCTTCTTCTGGGTGGCGCGCATGATCATGGCGGGCTTCGAATACACCGGAGAGCGGCCTTTCGAGAATGTCTTCTTCACCTCCATCATCCGCGACAAACAGGGCCGGAAGATGACGAAGTCCCTCGGCAACTCGCCGGACCCGATGGACCTGATGACGAAGTACGGCGCGGACGGCCTGCGCTTTGGCCTGCTCCGCATCGCTCCCACGGGAGCAGATGTGAAATTCGACGAAGCGCAGATCGAAGAGGGCCGGAATTTCGCGAACAAGCTGTGGAATGCGGCGCGATTCCGCGGGATGCAGGCGGAGGGAACGGCCATTACGCTGGGCCAATGGAACGCTGCGGACCTCTCGGTTTTCTGCATCGACATTCTGGCAAAGCTCGACCGTTTGCAGGCGGACTATGAGGCGGCGTTCGCGGAATACAATTTCAATGCGGCGGCGCAGTTGCTCTACGATTTCTTCTGGGGGAACTACTGCGACCTCTTCCTTGAGGCGACCAAGACGGATTTCACCGGTGGTACGGATTCTGCAAAGAGGGCCGCCACTCTCAGCGTCATGGATACCGTGTACGGAAGATATCTTCAGTTGCTCCACCCTTACATGCCGCACGTCACCGAGGAGCTTTGGTCCACCATGGGCTATGCGCAGGACGGCGCCTTCCTTACCCAAACTCCGCTGGGCACAGCGCCCCTGCTTTCGGGGCTAGACAGCGCGGCGGTGGCTCAGGCGCAGGCAAAAGCGGCGGCGGTCTATGAAACGGCGGGCCGGATTCGCAATCTCAAAGCCACCTGCGACCTCGCCTCCAAACGGGATCTCGACTTTATTCTCAAACCGTCCGGTGAGTCGCCGGACGGTCTCATTCCCGCTCTCCGTTTTCTGGCCGGCGCCGGCACCATTTGCGTGGATGCCGCCTATACCAAAGGACGCAATACGCCGGGAACATTGACTCCCCTCGGCGAAGTTTCCCTCCCGCTCGATGGCGTCATCGATGTAGAGGCCGTGCGCACGCGCCTCACCCGTGAGCGCGACAAGGCAAAGTCCGAGATTGAAAAAGTGGACACCAAACTCGCGAGCGAGAGCTTTATGAGCCGCGCGCCGGAAGAAATCGTTGCCGAGCACCGTCAAAGACGGGTTGATTTCCTTGCGCAAGTCGGGCAGTTGGAGGAAATGCTAAGAAATCTTGAATAATGGACGCGACTTCACACCTTCTTAAGCGAAGCATGCCAGTGTGTTCTCTGTGATTGCGATGACTCCCCTAACGACCATCACGGGCCTTACGACCGAGGCCGCCGACCTTCTTGCCGCCGCCGGCATTCATTCGACCGACCAGTTGTCCGGAGAGAATCCGGCGCGCCTGCACGTGCGGCTGGAGTTGCTGGCCTGGAAGCGGGGCAAAGGATACCGGGTGCCCCCAACGGAGCAATTGGAGCAGTGGGTGGCCATGGCCGGAATGCTGACCCCCCCGGCGGAGGTGGAGGCGATGAGCATGGAGGAGATCCCCGAGGCGGTAACGGAGACTGCTCCCGAAGCGCTGCCTCCCGCATGGATCCCCCCATCCCTGCGCGCCGCCCCGGTCACGAATGGTTCACCCGCGTCCGGTATGGATGGCACGACCCCACCGGACAATACATGGCGGAAAGTGGACCCGAGCCGGTTTCTCACCATCGAGGACTACAATGAGGGCCGGACGGCGGTGAAACCGTTGTCCCGCGATTCCCTTGAGCCATCGGCGGATAGTAGTGCCGATACGGAGGCCGAAGCGCCCTCCAGCCGCCGTGCGCAACGAATCCGGAGCACCGGCGAAAAGCTCTCCCGCTTCGTCCGCCGCGGCGTCGTGCATCCGCGCCCGCTGCATACGTGGATCGGCGCTCTCGTTTCGGTGCTGTGGCGACTCTCCTTCGTGACGGGCATCGCGGCGTTTATCTACCTGATCGTCCAGGTGGAGAATCCGGGGGATTATACCAAGCAGGTCATCCAGGGATCGATCGTCCTTCTGGTACTGGGCTGCATGCAACTGCACTTCGCCGGGCGCTCGCGCTGCCGTATCTGCAGTTGTAATCTTTTCTTTTCCAAGAACTGCCTGAAGAACCGCAAGGCACACCATTTACCAGGCATCGGTTACGTGGCGAGTCTTTCGCTGCACCTGCTTTTGTTCGGCTGGTTTCGCTGCATGTATTGCGGCACGGCCATCCGCCTGCGGCCCAGCGATGCCAACCGCAAGGAATAACCGTTAGGATTTCCTAACCAACCGCACGGCATCCATGCGGACCTGAGCCGCGCTGATGGCTGCCAGAAGGGCCGACTCGTGGGCGCGGAGGGCTTCCACTTCGGCGGACTGGACGTGGTCGTTGAGCTGAGACAACGCCGTAAGCCGGGCGACTTCCGCGCCGAGTTTCGCCGAAACCGCCGCACGCGCCGCATCCGTGAGCGCTGTTGATTTGGTGTTCGCGATCAAACGTGCCTTGTCGAGCATCGATGGAAGCAGCTTGTCCCGCACCGGCCCCGCCGCGATAATATCTGAAACCTGGCCCTGCTCCACCTTGGCTTTGAGAAGAGAGCGGTCTCCCGAGACGTCCTGCAGAGAATGATCGACGACCACCCGTATCGCGGTCGCCGGCAGAAAGCGGTCCGCGTGCAGCGACGCCGGCGCAATGCATTCCACGACAAAGACAGCTTCCAGCAGCAGGGCCTGCCCGGAGCCCGCGCGCCATATCACATACGAGGCATTTCCGGTCTGCCCGCCGAGCAGCAGGTCGAAGGCTCCGCGCACCATGGGGTGATCCGCTGTGACGAAGGCGAGGTCCTCCCGGCTGAGCGCGCGGTCGCGGTTAAAGGTGATTGAAAGCCCGTCCTCCGGGATGTCAGGAAGAGAGTCTGTTAGGAGGTTCCCCGGTCGCAGAATGAAACTGCGGCTGGAATGCTCCTCGATTTGCATACCGAAATGATCAAGCAGGCGCAGGGTGAACGCCTCGAACTTCGCATCGGCATCCGCCTCGCGCACCGGCGCGATGATCTCCGCCGCCCGCTCGGGACGACAGGAGTTGCGTTCCAGCAGAAGATCATAGCCGGCCGCCAACCGCCGACGAAAGGCTTCTCGAAGCTGGCTGGTGTGGAGAATGAGGCCCGCCAGTCGCGCTTCCACGGGCCCGGCCAGCACGACACGTAATTCGTCCCGCACGGCAGCCGCAATTTCCGCTGCGCCGTGCAGCGTTTCTTCAAACGCGTTCAGCCCTTCGTGATACCAGCGCGCCAGCACCTCACCGCCGCTGCCGGAAACGCTGGGAACATGAATGTGGATTGTGGCCGTTTGGCCGATCCGGTCGAGCCGCCCGATGCGCTGCTCCAGAAGCTCCGGGTTCTCCGGCAGATCGTAGAGAACGAGGTGATGCGCGAATTGGAAGTTACGACCTTCGCTTCCGATTTCTGAACAGATGAGGATGCGCGCACCGTCGTCCGCAGCAAACCATGCGGCATTGCGATCGCGCTGCAGAAGTGTCAGGCCCTCGTGGAACAAGCCGGCATCCACCTGAATTTCTGTCAGGAGCGCCGCGTGAATTTCCTCCGCCAACTGGCGCGAGCGGCAGATCAGCAGCACCTTTTCGGATTCAAGCCTGCGGAGCAATGCGGCCAGCCACTTGATTTCCATGCCTGCGTCCACGGGAGCGGGATGCACTTCCCGTTTTGGAAAACCGGCGAGAGCGCGGCGCGAATTTCTAAACATCACGCGGCCCGGTCCGAAGGCATCGAGCAGAGCGGCAGCCAGCACCGGTCGCGCGCTCTTATCACCAGCGGTGACCGCATCACAAAGGCTGCGGAAATAATCCGACTTCGCCGCGAAAAGGGAACGGTCCTCCCTGCTCATGGGAGCGCCTGACTCCAAACGGTGCAGAGCATCCGCCACTTCGCCGTAGTGTTCCGACTCCGCCATGAACTGTTCCAGCGACGGGTAGCGATCCGGATCAAGGAGCCGCAACCTTGCAAAGTGGCCCTCCGGTCCCAACTGCTGCGGCGTGGCGGTAAGCAACAGTACGCCGGAAGTGGTGGCAGCCAGTTCCTCCACGAGTGAATAAGCAGGACCGGGCTGATCAGGACTCCATTCCAGATGGTGAGCCTCATCCACAATGAGAAGATCCCATCCTGCGGAAACGATTTGGGAACGCCGAAGGCCGGATGTTGCCGTTTCGCCGTCGCGCGTTAGGAAATCGAGGCTGCAAAGGATGAGTTGGCTGTCCAGGAAGGGATTCGCGTCTTTGTCGAGGCGCGCGATGGAATAACAGCGCTCCTCGTCGAAGAGACTGAACAGCAAATTGAAACGGCGCAGCAATTCCACGAACCATTGATGCACCAGTGGTTCCGGCACCAGGATCAGGACGCGGGCGGCACGACCCGTGAGATGCAGACGGTGCAGGATGAGTCCCGCTTCGATGGTTTTTCCGAGGCCCACTTCATCCGCCAGCAGCACCCGGGGAGCGAGGCGCGACGCCACTTCGGAGGCGATGTACATCTGATGCGGCAGCAAATCCACGCGCGCTCCGCAAAATCCCCTAACGGGAGACTGCCGCATCTTTGCCCGGCGCAGCAGTGCCTCCAGCCGCAATTTATACAGTTCGTCGCCGTCCACGTGACCGGCGCGCAGGCGGTCTTCCGGCTTGCTGAAACTCAGCGCGCCAGGCAGGGCTTGCTCGGATACTTCGCCTTCGGCAGTTTGATAGTAAACAAGTCCATCCCGGGCGGATACGGAAAGCACCTCCGTTTCTGCGCCGGCGGCATTCTGAATGTGATCGCCTGGATGAAACCTGACGCGCCGCAGGGGCGCAGACTGTCGGGCGTATCTACGTCGTTCTCCGGCGGCGGGAAACTCTATTGCCACCATTACCGTATCCACTTCAATGATGATGCCGAGGCCGAGTTCCGGCTCGGTGTCGCTGATCCAGCGCTGGCCCGGAACCGGTTGCTGCGGCTTATTCATGCGGTGACTCCTGCGGGAAGTGATCACGCACCCATGCGATGGCTTCCTCGCGCGTGGTGATGACGCCCTCCAGTTGAGCGTCATGCGCAGCGTTGAGGATGCGCCCCAGTTCCGGGCCGCCGGGGTAACCCAGGTCCATCAGCGCATGTCCGTCGATTAGCCGCGGCGGCAGCACCGGTTCGTTGGAGAACTCCTCCTGCTTGTGCAGCATGAACTCGAAGTTATCCAGCATGCCGTTGCTTCCGAGGCAATCCACGCGGTGCAGTTGCAGTTCGTCAGGAAACGTGGGTGAAGCGATCCAGCGCTTCAGCCGTGAAGTGCGCATGTCCTGCACGTGCATGAACTTCATGTGATTGGCGACGGCTTCCACCGTGGCATGAATGACGTCATTGGAAAACTTGAGACGTCTCAGAATCTCCTCCGTCATTTGCGCGCCCAGTTGATCATGTCCGTTGAAACGAATGCGTCCCTCCGCCGGATCGTACGACCATGTGGCGGGCTTGCCGATATCGTGCAGCAGCACCGAGAGGACCAGCGGCACGGAAGCCGTCTCCGGCAGCAGGCTGAGCATGAGCCGGGTGTGCACCCAGACATCTCCCTCAGGATGATACTCCGGCGGCTGCGTGCAGCCCTTCAGCGCCTCCATTTCCGGCAGGAGATAAAACAGCAGCCGGCTTTCTGCGAGCAAATCGAAGCCCCGCAGACGGTTCGGATGCTGCAGTATCCTGACAAATTCCTCGCGGCTGCGTTCGATGCTGATGCGTGTGATGCTTTCGACATGCTCCAACACCGCCGACCATGTCGCCGGGTCGATTTCGTAGCCCAGCACGGTGGCAAACCTGACCGCGCGCAACAGCCGCAAATGGTCCTCCTTAAAACGCGCCGAAGGCTCTCCAATGGCGCGCAGCCGCCGCTCACGCAAGTCCTCAAGCCCGCCCACGAAATCGATGATTTTGTCCGTCACGGGATCGAGAAACATGCCATTCACGGTGAAATCCCGGCGCTGCGCATCCTCTTCGGGCGTGGAAAACTCCACGGTTTCCGGCCTGCGTCCATCCCGATAACTCCCATCGGTGCGGAACGTTGCGATTTCGAACGGGTCTCCGTCCTCCTTCACGAGAATCACTCCGAAATGCGCGCCCACCGACTGCGAACGCGGAAACAGCTTTTGCACCTCCGCCGGCGTCGCACTCGTGGCAATGTCATAATCCTTTGGTTTTACCCCCAGCAGTTCGTCACGCACGCATCCGCCTGCGAAATAGGCGGTATGTCCCGCGTCCTGCAGACGGCGGGCGAGCGCTTCGGCTGTCTGGCGCATGCTCATGGGTAAAGCCATGCACCATGGGCGGCACATCTCACCGCGCAAGCCTGTGAAATCCTAACTCTTCGGAGCAGTCCGGTTAAACCTGTGAACCCGCGGTCAAATATCTCTGAAATTCAAAGTCCAACTGGGGCCGTTCTTCGGGCCTGAGGCGGCGGCGGGCTTTGCGAAGGTACTCCTGCATTTTCTCTGTGTGTCCCTGCTCGCGTGCAATGTGGATGATCTCAAACCACAAATCCGCGGACCGCGGGTGATACTCCAATTGCCGTTCACATTCATCGAGGGCTTCTTCAAAGCGCAGATCCCTGCGGTAGGCCCGCGCCAGGCGAAGGGTGATCGGTGGCGCATCCGGCGAATTGTTGCCGAAGTAAACGGCGTCGATGAAGCCGGTAAATGGTTTGGCGGCAAATTGGGAGAGCTTTCCGGAAAAGAGGACGGCTGATAAAACCAACAGTGCGAGCGACAGCAACGCCGGCCCGGCGCCTTCCGTTCCGGAGCCCATCACCGGCACAATGGCGGACGGCGCCACGACAAAAAACATCAACAGACATGCCGCACCCGCAGACAGCCGAAACACCGTCCCAGCCGACCGGCCCACCAAAATGCCCCCTGTCAGCAGGCAAAGGAGCCCGATCCCGATCCCATTTCTTTCCCCACCGGACACCAGATACCGAAACGCCAAAATCATTCCCACCATGGCCAGAAGCACACCGGCAACAAAACGAAACGAACGGGGCGTTTTCATGCCTGTATCCTATCGAGAATGCCGCCCCTTTCAAGTCCCGTTCGTGCGGGATTCTGCCGTCTTCATCACCTCACGGGGAAGTGATCTGAAGCCGCATAAACCGCTGTCTCCCCTGCGCCACTGCGCGCCGGCTGCCGTCCGGCAAATTAGTGGTCGCGATGCCATTCGTGGTCCAAGTCATCAAATCATTGGAGGCCACGGGTGTGATGGTGACATCGGTGCGGGAGGGGTCGGGACGATAGACGATGCTGGGAAAGGTAAATCCGGACTCCGGTGATTCCCACAACGAATATTCAGGAGTGCCGGAAACGAGACCACTCTCCTTCGCATTACCACCGAACGTATATTCAACGAGGTTTTGCAATCCATCTCCGTCGGGATCGTCCAGCGGACCGCTGCCAGGCGCAATCAGACTTCCGAAGGCACTCACCGTCCAAGTCTGATAAGCTGTCAGCGGCACAGTGAACGTTTGGTCGGCAGACTGTGACGTGCCGATGACGTTGGATGCCACCAACCGGAAATGATACGTCGTTCCCGGTGTTACGACGACTCCCGCCTCGAAAGCATCCACTTCGGACGTGCCTGCGGAAAGAGTCCGTACGGGAGTTGTTGATCCGTAAGCAGCGTCAGGGCCAAACTCATAGTGGTAACTGGCGGAAAATCCGTTAGGATTTACGGTGCCTTTCAGCCGAACGCTGGTGGGCAACAGATTATCAACACCAATGGCCTGAACCACCGGCGAGCCGGTGGAGGGAATCGGTCCAAACCGACGCACCATTGCCCGTCCATTGACAGCCCAAACGCTTCCGTCCGGGCCTGTTTTGATCGGCCCGGAATGGTAAGTGGAACTGTGACTGATCGATTGCCATGCCCACTCCAAATCAACAACACTGCCACCGTCATCATCCACGACCGAGAGCACGAGTTGATTGTAAAAGACACTTTTTTCGCCTGTCTGGACGAGAAATCCTCCCTCCGGAAGCCGTGTAAGGCCCCATTCGCGGACGTTGTATCCGTCAACTACCATCGTGCGCACGAGCTTGCTCCACGCAGTGGTTTTATCCCCCCTGATACGAATTAGAACTGCGCTGTACACAGAGGCATAGCTGCGTCCCAGCACCGCGACCCCTCCATCCGGCAGCGCGACGATATTTCCTGCCTGTGCTTTGCTTCCGCCACCAATCTCAGTACGATTTACCCACAATTGTTCACCCTCAGGAGAATACTTGACCGTTGCCAGCGTATTATTTCCGGATCCCCCGGAGACGGCCAGGGCTCCGTCGGATGTGATGACAATCCCGCACGGCTGTTGTTCGGTTACATCCGGTTCATCATAGTATGCCAGCCAGAGGGCGCTTCCGCTGGCCGAGTAGCGCATGGTGACGAACTGCTCTGTGGCGTTTCTGGTAATTCCCGTCAGCGCCACTCCTCCACCTGGCATCGCTACCAAACCCGACACCCTGTCCTCCAAATCCGCGGAACCGTTAAAACGCCGGCTCCATTGAAACACACCCGCTGAGTCATATTTTACCAGAAAAATATCCACGGAACCGGCAGTGGAATATCCAGCGGCGTAAACTCCCCCCTGATCGTCCACTACGATTTTTTCCCCGCCATCCGTGGCTCCCTGCAATCCCGTGCTTCGTGTCCACAGGATTTCCCCGGCGGGCGAAATCTTTGCAACAAAGAGATCCTTCGGTGTGCTGCTCACGCCCTCCCGCGCTTCTCCAGTGGCGTAAATAGTGCCGGCTGCATCCACGGTGACGCCTGCGATATCATTTATTTCCCGTCTCCAAAGGACATTGCCTGCCGGGGCAATGCGCTGCACAGACTCGCCGCCGCTGACGATAAGGTTGTTAGCTGGATCAATCGCTGTATCAAGAGAGTACCAATAGGGCTCGTACGTTTGGGTCCACTCCGGAGAGGGAAGTGTCGCTGCGCGGAGCATCGGAAGTGCAAAGATTACGACGGCAAAGACCGTCAAAAGGCGGGGATATTGGAGCGGTTTCATGCGGAAAGGCCGGGCACGGGACAATGAAATGATGGCAAAATATATGGGGATCTCGCTACCGCCTTCAGGGTGAGGTAATCTGAAGCCGCATAAACCGCTGTCTCCCCTGCGCCACTGCGCGCCGGCTGCCGTCGGGCAGACTAGTGGTCACGACCCCATTCGTGGTCCACGTCATCAAATCGTTGGAAGCCACCGGCGTGATAGTGACCTCCGTGGCGGAGGGATCCGGATGATACACGATGCTCGGAAACGTTAGTCCTGAGTCCGTCGATTCCCACAATGAAAACACCGGCAAACCGGGGAGAGACTCAAAGGTCGTCGCATTTCCACCAAAGGCGTATTCGACGAGGTTTACGTTGCGGTCGCCGTCGGGATCATCTGTCGCGCCGCTGCCGGGTGCGGTAAGGCTGCCGAAGGCAGTCACGGTCCACATCTGATATCCGCTTTGAGGCACCGTAAATGTTTGGTCTGCCGACTCGGCGGCACCCCCGGTATTCGTGGCAACCAGGCGGAAGTGATAGGCGGCGCCGGCGCTCACGGTTAACCCCGGTTCGAAGGCATCGACATCGAAGATGCCTGCAGGCAGGGTGCGCACCGGAGTGCTCGACCCGTAGGCTGTAGTGAGTCCGAACTCGTAATGATAGGTTGTCGAGTACCCCGACGGGTTGACCGTCGCCTTCAAGCGAACGCTGGTGGTTTGAAGACTGTCGAATCCAACGTTAGTGATCACCGGAGCATTGGCGAGGGGAATCGGGCCAAACCTGAGAAATTTATCCTGTGCCACCGCCCAGACGCTTCCATCGGTTCCGGTCAGCAAATGGTCCCAATAATTGAGGAATTGGGTACTCTCGGGCAAACTCTCCACTTGGGCCACGTTGGTGCCATCGGGATCTACCGTAAAGATTCTGCCGTAGTTGCCGGTCCCTGGAGCATTGTCACTGACGCCTGCGGCAACCGCATAACCCCCGTCAGGCAGCAGGGTCATTGCGGTTTTGTCCGGCTGCATGTAATAGTTCGGACTCGACGGAACGGAGTGAACCAGAGTGTTCCAATCTGTTAGGCCATCATTTTTGATTGCGATCAGTCTCGCATTGATGACGGCTCCGGACAGCGCGGTGGCGAGCACCACGGCACCGCCATTCGGTCCTGCCAAAATCTCTCCAGGACCCCGTTTGGTCGTATCTGTATCGGTGATCTCCGTCCTGTTTGCCCACGATTGATCTCCGGCTGCTGAATATTTTACGGTAGCCAGCACCCGACTTCCTGACATCCCCGCTATGGCCACCCCGCCGTCCGAAGTGCGGACGATGACGCCGGGTGCTTCCTCGGTTGCATCCGGGAAGTCATAAAAGGAACTCCACTGCGGAACTCCGGCGGCGGAATAACGAATCGTGATAAACTGTTCGGTCGAATTCCGGGTGATGCCTGTCACCACCACTCCACCGCCCGGCATGGCCACCAGTCCGGTGGCTTTGTCCTCCAGATCGGCCGCGCCGTTGAACCGCCTCGACCATTGAAACTCTCCCGCAGCGTTGCATTTCAACAGAAACAGATCAGAGGTGGCGGATGTTTGACCGGCATATCCCGCCGCATACACGCCTCCCTGATCATCCAGGGCGATCTTCGTTCCATAACCATAAATAGTGGAACTGGTGGCCGGGGGCACGGTGGCACAGGTCCACAACAACACACCGCCGGGCGAGATTTTCCAGATCGCAAAACTGCCGGTATCGAATGATCCGGTAATGTAGGAATTGCCCGCGCTGTCCACCAAGATTGCCCCGGCGACCACCTTCGGGGGCTCCAGGCCCCACAAGATCGTGCCGGTTGGGGAGAAAGCCCGGACATACCCAGACTCTATGCTGAGAATGAGATTGTTTGCGGGATCCAATGCTGCGGCGAACCGGACGTTCGGCCCAAGACTGTGGGGCTTGGTTATTTTCGGAGACGGCATCGTAGCCGCATGGGCATTGCATACACAAAGCGTGACGAAGGCGAGAAGGTGCCTGCCGCGCGAAGAATTAAGCGTTTTCATGAGGGGGCCAGGCGCAATTTAAATGATACTAACGCACAATCATCCGTTAGGGCAATAACGGCCCGGTACTGCAATTCCCTAATGAATCGCCAGGGAACCCAAGGTGGGAAATAGACGAATGAACCGGCTCTCGCGAGCCGTGGTTTTCCCGCCGTTCAGTTCGGCGTGATGGTAAACGAACCGGTGGAGACGCGGCGCAGAATGTTATTCTTCATTGCCGTGCTCACATAGGTGCCGCAGGAGGGACCGGTGAAAGTCAGCACGCAGGATTCGGAATCCGGCGCGGTGCCATTGAGCTTCAACTCGGCGGACACCGCGGTTTTCAATGAATAAGTGCAGGGAGTGGTTCTCACACCGGCGGGACTGGCGACGGAGGCGGTGCCATTTCCATGGACCTCGATGCCCTGGGTGCGGCCCGTCCCGGCAAGGGTAATAAGGGACCGCCCAAGCTGAGCCGGCATGAACGTAGTCAGCGAAACGTCAGTCACACTGCGGAATGTGCCCTTAAACGCGCCGGTGGAAAAACCAGCCCTGGTGCGCAGGCTGGAGAATCCGCCGGTGCCGCCCGCGAGATAACTCAAGTCCAGCATCTCCGTCTCACCGGATTTGTAAACCAACCCGCAGGTGCCTGTATCCGGACCCGTGCGCACCCATTCCCATGTGAAGGCCTCAGTGGAGGCGCCGCGCTGAACAACTCCGCCACCGTGGGCATTGAAAATGAAACTGCGGGCCGAGCCGGCAAAGTTATTGAAAAGCAGCATGGTATCGTCCATCCGCCACGGGGCCAGACCGGTCTCCGGACGGGTATCGACGTGCACTCGGAAGAATTCGTTTCCGCTGGACGACGCAGGCTTAAAAAGCTGCGAGGCGTCCGCTCCATTTCCATACAGCGGCAGTGCAGCCGCCGCCCATGACAGCAGGTCCTCCGAATGAACCACCGTGTAGGTATTTTCTTTCTCCGTCGGATAAGACAACTGCACCGCTGGACTGATCGAAAGAGGAGGCGCGGCCGGGACTGACTGAGCGCTGGCCGCGCCACACAGAGCCGAAACATACGACACGGCAGCCAACACGCATTGCCGGACGATGGTCTGTGGGGGTTTCGCGCAGACGATGAGGGACTTGGGAGGGGGAACTTTCATCGCATCAGCCTTGGACGACTTTGTAAGGACTGGTCGGTTAAACCGGAGTTAACCCCCAAAAACTTTCGGAGGAAAGCCAAAAATTCAGGTTTTTGGCGCGCCCGCCGCGGCCCGGAATCCGGTGGAAAGCGGGAGCGAAAACGCGAGGGACAACCGGCGTGAATGGCTTAACAATGGGAGTCGATTGTCCGCTGGAGGGCCCCCATGATTTCTGTCAGAAGCTATTTCTTTAACGTTGTGCCAAACCTCCGGAAATCCTTCCGACGGGGCCGGATCTTCCTTTTTTGCCTTGCTTTGCCCTGCACCGCTCAGGAACCGAACGCCAAAGCCGCGCGTTTTCTGGAAGCGCTTACCCGGCGTCCGTCCTCCGGACCCGCCTTTGACCGCATGGTGGATGCATGGCTGGAAACGGAATCCCTTGAGTCTCTTGAAAAGTACCTCGCTGCACGCACGGCGGCACCGGACGCCGCCCCGCGTCTCCTCCTTGGGCTCTTCCACAGCCGCTCGGGCAATGACGCGTCCGCACTGGCCCAATTCAGCCAGGCCACCGCCGCCAATCCCCAAAACGCTTCGGCATGGTTGTTGCGCGGACAAACCGAAGCCCGGCTTCGCGAATCCTCCGCGGCATTGAAAAGCCTGGAAAAGGCCCGTGCCGCCGCGCCCCCTGGCAGCGACCTGGCAGTTGAGGCCGCTCAATCCCTGGGACGCGCGCTCCTCCACGCGGGTCGCCCGGAGGATGCCCTCCGCGTTTGGAATGAACTCATCGCTCAAAAGCCCGACGACCTCCTCCTGCGCGAGGATGTGCTGGAGCTTTTGATTTCGGAAAACCAATTTCCTGCTGCGCTCAGTGCCGCCGCCGAACTCGTGGCGCGCACCGCCGATCCCCCGCGGCGCATTCGTTATCAGTTGAGAACCGGCGACATTCACGCGCTGGCCGGCGATCAAAAACACGCACTCGAAACCTACGCCGCCTGTCTTGCCGACACAGGTGGCGACTCATGGCTGGAGCGCGAAATTCTGGCTCAGATCGAACGCATTTTCCGCCGTGATCAAAACCTTCCGGGCCTTCGCGCGTGGTATGAAAATCGTCTCGCGGCTGCACCGCGACATCCGGGCCTGCTTCGTGCGCTGGCGAGACTGCTCGCGGAAACCGGCCAAAAGGACGAAGCTCTCAAAACCGGAGAAACCCTGCTCGCCATTACGCCCGGTGACCGCGATGCCCGCGGCGAATTCATCGCATTGCTGATCACCGCCGGGCGGCAACAGGAAGCAATAAATCAGTTAACGCGTTTGCTCGAACAATACCCCGGCGACCGCGAACTGCGCACGCAGCTTGCAGGACTGAAACATAAAGCCGGGGACACCGCGGGCTGCCTCGCCACGCTTAAGGGTTTTCCTCAGGCGGATGAATCCGCGCGTCTGCAACTCGCCTCGCTCTATGGGCAATTCGGGTTCCACGATGAAGCCGTCGGCCTTCTTCAACAGGCACTCAAGGATTTTCCCTCCTCCACCGCTGCCCGCCCCGCGCTGGCGCCGGCTTTACTGCGCTCAGGAAAGAAAGACGAAGCCCTGACAGAATGGAACGCGCTCGCCAACGCGGCCCCGGCCGCGTCGGATCTGCTTCAACTTTCACGACAGATCGCCGCCGCCGGACTGCCGGAGGAAGCCTTCGCCATCCTGGCGAAACAGGCGGAACGCACCGGCAACGATCCTCAGGTGCTCAATGAAATCGGGAGTCTTGCGCTGCGCACACGCCAGTTTGATGCCGCGCTGCCATTTATGCTCGCGCTGCTGCGCAAAGCGGACACGGCCGCAGCACTCAATGTTGTGATGGATCAAGTTCCGCGCATGATTCGACTGTCTTCCCAGATGGACAAGGTTATGGCGGAACTGCGCGCCTCCAAATTGCGGCAGGACCAATGTCTTCTCGCTGCGTTGCTTCAAGGCCGCGGCGATACTGCGGGAGCAGAAGCCATCCTTGCAAAAACAGATCCCGCCTTCGCTGCCGGTCAGATGGTTGGAATGTACCAGCGGCGCGGAGAATGGTACAAAGCCGCGGAAGCGGAGCAGGCGCTCTTCAATGCTCCTGGAGGGCATACGGCGGCGCGCGCGCAGTCGCTTTCGTCACTCTGGATGAGGGCGGGCGATATTGAGAAGGCGCTGCTGGCGGCGGAGGAGTGGCAGCGGCTTTCACCGGCCTCGGCGTCCGCCATTCTCACCCGCGCCGATCTTCTCAGCCGCAGCGGCCAGCACACTGACGCGCTCCGCATGCTGCGCGCCGCCATTCCCCGCATGGACGGCAATGCAGAAGTGCGGGCGCGCCTTGCCGAAACCTGCCGGCTTGCCGGCGAAAACGCGGAAGCCATGCGTCTTTATCGCGGACTTTATGACAGCACGGCGGACATCGAGTCTCGACAGCAGTGGTTGCAGGCGTGGGCCGCCACGGCTGTCGATGCGGGCACTTTGCGAAACGTGATCGCTGAATTCACCGAACGCCATCGCCTCGCGCCGGAAGCCATCGAACCCCTGCTCGCTCTAGCGGAACTGCACCGCACTGCTGGAGACTACGAAAGCCGGCGGCAATTCCTGACGGAGGCTGCGCGCCTCAAGCAGGACGATCCTGCCATCGCCATCGAAATCGCGGCGCTCTACGAACGCGAAAATCAGCCTGCCGCCGCTATCGAAGCTCTGCGCAAGGCATTGCCGCTCGACAAAACGGGCCGCGCCCGCAGCCGGCTGGCGAGGCTTCTGCTCGCCTTTGGCAACAAGGACGAGGGTCTGCGCCTGCTGCAGGAGGACCACACCAGCAATGATCCGGCTAAAGTCGAATCCACCGCACGCATGCTCGCGCGCGAAGGCCGGGCCGCCGATGCGCTGGCGTTTCTCGATTTGCATTCCGCCGGCGACGCTGCGGACTACCGTCTGCGTTTTCTCCGCGGGCTCCTGCTGCTTCATACGCGTGACTTCGCCAGCGCCGCGGCGACCTTTTCCACGCTGGTGCATTCTCAGGATGAACTGCCGGACTCACGCCGCCAGCCTCTCATCGCTTTTGCCGCGTCAAGACTAACCTCTGAAAACGAAGGCAACGCCTCGCTGCACTCTTTGATGCCAAAGGATGCCGCAGCGCTTTTCCTGACTCTCAGCATTCGCGCGGCTCTGGAGAAAAAGGATGATCCTAAAGCCCTGCTCACTGCCGAGCTTCCGCAGTCGGTCAACGAAATGCACGCCGCCGCCGCGGCAGCCGCGCTGCTCACTGCTGCGCGCGATCCGGATGAATCGAATCGCAATGCCATCCTCGACGATCTCACCGCGCAAGGCCTCGCATGGGCGCGGCTTGCGATGAAGATTCCGCAGACCGATCCCTTCAATGACGACACCGAAAGCGGCCTCTGGAACCGTCTGACGGAAGAAAACCCTAACGACCTTACGCTTCTTGCCTGCGCTGCGGCGGCGGACGGTCTTTCGTGGTCGCGCGAAGCGAATCCCGCGCTCGCGCGACGTGCATGGGAAACGTTTCACCGGACGCATCCTGACTTCGCGTTGCTCGTGAGCATTGCGGTCTTTGCAGAAAAGGGGGGACCTCAACCTTGGGAAAATGACGTGCTGGCCGCGGCGTTGAAAGTGGAGCGGCCATCCGGCCTGCTCCTCATGGCAGGCATGAGAGCACAGCACGGCAGCACGAAGAGCATACCGCCGGCCCGGGCGACGCTGCGTCACACCTTCGCGAAACAAATGGCGGCGTGGTATCAGCGGACGGAATTCCGCGGACTATTCCTAACCGATATCAAGCGCATGGCCTTCCTTAGCGTGGTGAGCGGGCTGTTCGACGCCCGAGATCATGCTTCCCTTGCCGCACATCTGGAAAGGGAAATGGCCATGCTGCCCGCCTCTCCGCGCATCTACCTTCCGCAAGGAATCGCTGCTCCTCTCGGATTTCTGCCGGAACAGCTTCCGGGAGTTCCCGGTCAGATCATGGAAATGACGAGCGGCGTGGAACAGTACTTTGGCGACACTGACGAACCGCTGACGCCGGAGTTTCTCCACTTAGCGGGGGGACACGTCAAAAACCCCCTGCTGCGCGCGCTGCTGGAGTGCTCGTCGTCGAACCCGGAGATTCAGCGAAAAGCGCTAACCGGACTCACCGCTTCCGATCCGCGCAGTGTGGCCACGCTCGTCCTCACCGGTGCGTGGGCTGCGGAACAAAACCGTCCGGAGGACGCCGTGAAGGCTTTCGCAGAGGTCCTCACACTGCCGCTGCTTTCGCCACAGTACCGCCGCCGGATCGACAGCGCGATCCTTGCACTGGGCACCGGGAATGCCCCTGAGCCGGTGAAGGAATCCGCCAAAGCCGCGGCCCTTCGCCTTCGCCGTGAAAACCTAACCGAACGCCAGCGCCTCGACCTCGCGAAATACATGAAGATCCTTGGACTCACAAGAGAGGCTGAAAGCCTCTTGAAGGCGAACTGAGCGCTTACAAATCCCTTAACTTCTGATTGCTGTTCAACGAACGGCTGCGAATACTCCGCTCCTTTTCATCCTCTGCATTCTAACTATGGCATCGGCTCTCATTGGTCACACGGGGTTCGTCGGCGGCAACCTGAAAGCGCAGCATTCCTTCGACTTTCACTTCAACTCCTCAAACATCGCGGATATCCGCGGCCAGTCGTTCGATCTCGTCGTCTGCGCCGGCATCAATGCGGTGAAATACCTTGCCAACAAGGAGCCGGAGGCGGACTGGCAGCGGATCGAGGGTCTGCTCAACCATTTGGAAACCGTGCAGGCGAAGAGGTTTTTTCTCATTTCCACTGTCGATGTTTATCCGCCGCCGGTGGCCGGGGATGAGTCTTCACCCATCGTGCCGGGGCATCCCTACGGACTTCACCGGTACCGTGTGGAGGAATGGGTCGCCAAGCGTTTTCCTTCGACATATGTCATGCGTCTGCCGGGCCTTTTTGGCGACGGCCTCAAGAAAAACGTCATCTTCGACCTCATGCATAACCGGCAGGACATGATGGAGACCATGAATCCGGACTGCCGTTTCCAATATTATTGTCTCGACCGCGTGTGGGCCGATGCGGAGCGTCAGATGGAAAAGAACATTTCCGTTTTGAACGTCGCCACGGAGCCTGTCTCCACCGGTGAAATTGTGTCGCGGTTTTTCCCGCAGGCTGTCATCGGCCAAAAGGCGGGCGGTGTTATCGTGTATGACTTCCGCACCATCCATGATGCCGCGTGGGGCGGCAGCGGCGGCTATCTCTATTCCAAAGAACAAGTTCTCGGCGACCTCGGCGCATGGCTGAGCCGCCAATCCCTATCCGCATGACGCTCTCCGTTTCTCAAATTGCCTGGACTCCTGACAAGGACGCCGAAGCCCATTCTCTGCTCAAACGCTACGGCGTCACCGCTCTTGAACTCGCGCCCACGCGCAGCTTTCCAAGACTCGATGAAGTCACGGAGGAACAAGCGACCGCCCTGCGCAGCGACCTGACGGCCGCGGGCCTCCCGCCCCGCGCGATGCAGGCGCTTCTTTTCGGCAGGCCGGAACTGCTCCTTTTCTCCGATGAAGCCGCGCGCGCTGCGTTGATGACGTACTTGAAAGCAGTCGTTACCATGGCGTCGCAACTCGGTGTCGGTCCGATGGTCTTTGGATCTCCTAAAAACCGCGCCCGCGGGGCCATGGGATTGGACGAGGCAAACGCGATAGCCGTCCCGTTCTTCCGCGAACTCGGCGACTTCGCCGCGCCGCTGGGCTGTATTATCGGCATGGAGCCGAATCCCCCGCAGTATGCCTGTGATTACCTGACAAACACATCGGACACGGCGGAATTTGTAGCCGCAGTCAATTCCCCTGGCTGCCGTCTGCATTTCGATACGGGTGCCACGGTGCTCAACGGCGAAGACCCTCTCTCGCTGCTGGAGAAATTCGCGCCGCAACTTTGCCACTATCATGTCAGTCAGCCGTTCCTTGAGGACTTCTCCTCCTGCGCGTTTCCGCACGCCGAATGCGGAAAACGCCTGCGCGCCGCCGGTTATGCGGGACTGGTGAGCATCGAAATGAAACAGAGTCCGCGCGGCCTTGAGGCGCTGGAGGAGGCGCTGCGGCTCACGACAGAGTGTTATGGCTGAAATTCCGGAGAGTTGTGACGCTCTCGTCGCCGGCGGCGGCTATTTCGGCTGCATGGTGTCGGCCCGGTTGCGCCGGCATGGCCACAGCGTGCTGCTCTGCGAAATGAACAGCCGGCTGCTGATGCGGGCGTCCTACAACAACCAGGCCCGCGTTCATAACGGTTATCATTATCCGCGCAGTCTGCTCACCGCGCTGCGCTCGCATGTGAACTTCCCGGATTTTGTCAGGGAGTTTCGCGAATGCATCGTGGATAATTTCACGAAGCTTTACGCCATCCCGCGGCGGCTGAGCAAAGTGAGCGCCGCTCAATTCGCCGCCTTCACGCGGCGGGTCGGCGCGCCCATCCGGAAATGCAGCGCCCCACACCGCAAATTGTTTAGCGGGGAGTTGATCGAAGAGGTTTTCGAAGTGGAGGAGTTTGCGTTCGACAGCGACAGCCTCGCCCGCATTTCCGAAAACCTGCTGCGCGAAAGCGGAGTTCCGATCCTGCTCGAAACAGAAATGATCTCCTGCCTTCCGCGCACCGGCGGCGGGTTCGATGTCATTCTTCGCCGCGGGGAGCAGGAACATCAGGTGCGCGCCGGCCGCCTGATCAACTGCGGCTATTCACGGCTCAATCACAATCTGCGCCTCGCAGGTCTTCCTCCCGCCCGGCTGCGCCAGGAAATCGCCGAGATGTGCCTTGTCAGGCCTCCGCCGGAGTTGCAAAAACTGGGTGTCACCGTTATGTGCGGCCCGTTCTTTTCCTTCATGCCGTTTCCACCGCGGGGGCTGCACACGCTCAGCCACGTGCGCTACACGCCCCACACGTGGTGGCTCGACGAAGGCGAAAACTCGCCTGATCCCTACGCCGTCATGGCTGGTTTTCAGCGAAAATCCGCCTATGCCTATATGGTGCGGGATGCCACCCGCTTCCTCCCGGCGCTTCACCACCTGCAATACGTCGATTCCCTCTGGGAGGTCAAAACGGTGCTGCCCCGCAATGACGACGACGATGGCCGCCCTATCCTGTTTCAAAAGGCCGCCGGTCAGCCGGATTTCATCAGCATCATGGGCGGCAAGATCGACAATATTTTTGATTGTCAGAAGGAACTGGAACGGGAACTCTCCGCCCACTCATGCCCCTGAGCGATGTCTTCATTTCCGTGATCCTTCCGGTCCACGAGGCCTCCCCCTCTCTCACCGGACGGATTTCGGCGCTGCATGCACTGCTCGATGAACGTTACGCCAACTACGAGATCGTCATCATCGATGACGGCTTGGAGGCACCGCTGGAAAAGGAACTGGCGCCGCTGCTGCGTTCGCTCAAATGCCTGCGCCTTCTGACCCTGTCACGCCGCTTCGGCGAAGAGGCCGCCATCCGCGCCGGCCTGCAAAGCGCCATCGGCGACATTGTGATTGTCATGGAAATCGGCCTCGATCCCGCGGCGCGCATTCCGGATCTCGTCGAGCTCTGCCGGCAGGGACACGGCATCGTGGTTGGCGTGCCTGAGACGCGGGACAGGGAATACCTGGGACGCCGGCTGTGGTCGGGCTTCTTCCACACTTTGAACCGCCGGCTCACCGGCACCGAAATGTATCCGGGCTCGTCGTACTTTCGTGCGCTCAGCCGCTCGGCCCTCAACGCACTTGCGATTTCTCATTACGACAGGTTGCCTTTCCGGCATGCTACCGTGGCGATCGGCTTCAATCCAGTGGTTCTCCCTTACCGCCGGGATCCCGCAGACGGTGTGCAGCCGCATCCTCAGTTCTTCAAAGATATTCGCCAGGCGCTGGATGTGGTCCTCTCGGAAAGCAGGACGACGCTGAGCGTTATGACGCTCGCGGGGCTGATCGGGGTATTGATCAATGCCGGTTATCTCACGGCGCGTTTCATTTTTTCCCTCATGCCCGGAGTGGAGAAACCTCAGTGGATGTCGGTCTCCGCGCTGCACAGCTTTTTCTTTCTCCTCCTTTTTGTGCTGCTGACGCTGCTGGGAGAATACATTGCCCGCGCGCTCAAAGCTCCGCTTTCCCGCCCGCCCTACATCGTGATGAGCGAAGCGAACAGCGCGGTTGAAATCCGCGATGCCAGCCGCCGCAATGTGGTGGAGTCCTCAGATTGATTATGGACAGCAGCCAATGGCAGGTTCCCGCCTACACCGTGAACGATCTCAAACCGCGGTCCACCCGCTTCGCCGTTTGCGTGTTTGTGATCAATGAAGGCGAGCGCGTGCGTGCCCAGCTCCGCCGCATGCAGCCCCTCACCGAACAGGTGGACGTCGTCATCGGAGACGGCGGCAGCACGGACGGTTCTCTTGATGAAGCGTACCTTCGGGAATGCGGCGTGCGGGCGCTGCTCACCAAGACCGGCCCTGGCAGGCTCAGCGCTCAAATGCGCATGGCCCTTTCATGGTGTTTGCTTCAGGGTTATGAGGGCATCGTGGTGGTGGACGGAAATGGAAAGGACGGCATCGAGGCCGTTCCCGGTTTTGTGCAACTGCTGGAGAACGGCTTCGACCACATCCAGGGAAGCCGCTACATTCCCGGCGGCAAAGCCGTGAATACGCCGGCCATGCGTCACTGGGGAGTGAAGCTTTTGCACGCGCCTCTCATCAGCATCGCTGCGGGTCACCGCTACACCGACACCACCAACGGCTTCCGCGCCTACAGCCGGAACCTGCTGCTGGATGAACGCGTGCAGCCCTTTCGCGACGTCTTCAGCACCTACGAATTGCACTATTACCTCGCGATCCGCGCCGCGCGGCTTGGATTCCGCGTGGTGGAAACACCCGTGAGCCGCGCTTATCCCGCCCACGGGGCTGTGCCTACCAAAATTTCCGGATGGCGCGGATATACCGCCATCCTCAAACTCCTGGCCGCTGCCTGCCTTGGCAGATTCAATCCCAATTGAGACTCCGATGTCCGATAGTTCTCCCTCTTCCCGCAGCCTGGTGTCTTCGCCGCTCTTCTGGCTGGCGATCCTGATATTGCTCACACAGTCATGGATCTACTGGAACGATACGCCTGGTCCGGGACTCGCCCTCGAAAGCGCCGCCAGTTATCACGGCTTCAAGGCCGGCAAGTGGACGGCTGCCCTTACGCTCGATGCCTCACCGCAACCGGACGTGTCCGTTCCCTATTGCGGATGGCCGCCTCTTTATACCACCGGTCTTTGCCTCCTGAGCCTCACCGGCCTGCCGTTCTGGGCCGCCGGCCTGTTCTACAATTTTCTCCTAATCATACTTACCGGCTGGATAACGGTTAGGATTTTCAGCCTCCTGCGCTGCCAGTGGGACGCGGGGCTGGTGTTTTTTCTGGTCACCGTGTGCCCGGCCCTCCTCTTTCAATTCCGGTTCGTCTATCCGGTCTTTTCGACCCCGCTGGCAATTGTCACCGTGTTCTATGGAGCTCTCCGGGCGCAAGAGGACCCCCGTGCTTTCTGGAAGTGGGCCGTCATCTGCGGACTGGTGGCCGGTCTCAGTTCGTGGGTGGCCTTTATGACGGCCCCTGCGCTCTTCCTGAGTTACGCATGGCAGGCGCGCCGCCACGGCGATCGTGTCGCCGCTATTGTCGTTCGCTGGTCCATCGCCGCCGGGGTTGTCATGGCGGTGGCTTTCGTGGCTTTTCGCCTTGCCAGTGCATGGGCTCTCGCGCGCGAGGATGTCATCACGAGCCAAATTTCCGGGGGCAGCTCCAAACTCATTGAGCGCGCCTTTCCGGGCATCAAAGCGGTCGCCGCGGCGTGGTTTTATAACACTGTCAGGGGCGGTTACGTGCTCATTCCCATTGTGGTTCTGATAGCGCTCCTGCGGGTTCGTTTCACGGCGCTCTATGGCGCGCGCCCACTTTTTGCGGCTGCGCTTCTTACTCCCGTGATCTTCACGCTGGTGTTGCCCGGGGAGTTTGCGCCTTCGGCGCATATTTTCCATGGGGCCGCGTGGCTTCATGTGGCGTTCTTTGCCCCTCTGCTGTTTGGCCCGTCGCATCCCTTCGCCGCCCGGCGCACCAGACTCGCGGCCGCCGGCACTTTTATTCTCTTCGCATTGCTCTACACGCAGGGATACCGCGTGCTGCCCGCATCCGCCTTCAGCAATCCTAACATTACCGCCGAAGAGGTATCGTTTCGCGCGCCCGGTGACTGGCCGCCGAATGTTTACCGCGCGCCGACCGACATGGGCAGTGTGATCAGAACCACATTCAAACAGGGATTTTATATGCCCCCGCTTTTCGCAAAGACGATCGAGGGCAACCCGCAGGTGGCCAATTATGCAAAATGGCACGGCGGGTGGCAGCGCACCTTCCAGCCGCCCCTCGATGACCGGAAGATTGTCGTCGCGTGGACCGCCCAGGAGGCTTCCAACTTTACGTGGTCAACAGGCCGCGTTCTGGAATCAGTGAATAACTTTGAGGAGATGCGGCACGTATTCGACAAGCTGGAGAAACGCGGCCTTCTTCCGCAAACCGCTCTCATTGTGCCTGACAACAGTGACACCGCGGGCGTCCTTGCAGCACTCGAGCCACGCAGCCTGACGCTGGCGCCGCGGCCTGTCGCAGACACGGGATTCACCGTTCTGGCGATTGTTCCGAAATGATGCGGGCGGCTGTCGTTTGTTAGAAAGCCGCGGCCTTTCTTCGTTGCCGCACCGCTTCCGCCAGGTTCTCCAGAACCGGGACCGTATCGTCGAAGGAAAGACACGCGTCCGTGATGCTTTGGCCATAGGTGAGCGGCTCGCCGGGAATCACCGGCTGCGTGCCGGCCACGAGATGGCTCTCCAGCATGACGCCGATGATCGCCCTCTGACCGCCGCTGATTTGCGAGGCGAGATCCACCGCCACTTCCGGCTGACGCTCGGGCTTTTTGGAACTGTTGCCGTGACTGCAATCGACAAGCACTACCGGCAGCGCTCCCGCATGGCGCAGCATTTCGGCAGCTTCCTTGATATGTGCGGCACTGAAGTTAGGCCCCGTGCGTCCGCCGCCGCGCAGCACCAGATGTCCATGTTCATTTCCTGCGGTCGCCAGCACCGCCGGCGCTCCTTCGTGAGTCAGCGAGGGAAACGAATGCGGATGCTGCGCGGAAATGATGGCGTCCACGGCCACCTGGAGATCGCCATCCGTGCGGTTCTTGAATCCCACCGGCATCGACAGGCCGGAGGCAAGCTCCCGGTGCACCTGACTCTCCGTTGTGCGTGCGCCGATGGCACCCCAGGAGATGAGATCCGCGTAGTATTGTCCCAGCGTCGTGTCCAAAAACTCCGTGGCCACTGGCAGGCCGAGTGCCGTGACATCCAGCAGGAGTTTCCTTGCAAGTCTGAGTCCGGTATTGATCTGAAAACTGCCATCCAGGCGGGGATCGTTGATCAATCCCTTCCAACCGACGACCGTCCTCGGCTTTTCAAAGTACACGCGCATCACCACCAGCAGGTCCTCCTTCAGGCGTTCGGCCACCGGCTGAAGCCGCTGCGCGTATTCCAGCGCCGCCACCGGATCATGCACCGAACACGGGCCCACGATGGCGAGCAGCCGGTCGTCCTTTTGCGTTACGATATCCGCCACCGCCCTGCGCCCCGCCCACACCACCGCCGCTCCGCTCTCCGGAAGCGGAAGCTCATCCTCAAGGATAGCCGGTGAAATCAGCGGACGTGCGCTGCGAATGCGAATGTCGGAAGTGGCGGGCATAAACAGCTACCATCCTGGCCGGAAAGGAGGATTGCAACTCGAAGGATGGCGCCGGACGCAGGCTTTCACGCCTCCAGCAGCGTGAGCTTCGCCAACTGCTCCAGTCCGGTTTCCACATTCGATTTCGCAAGGGCCTGACGCTTTGCCGCGTCCGGCTCCTGTTCCTTCAGCACGTCCGAATCCGCCATTTCCCGAATGAGCGTTTCCCGGTCGCGCGTGCCGTCGAGCAACGAAATGAGGTGCTTGCCGGCGGCGTCGCCAATGGCCACGGTGCTGTGGAGGCGGGTGGTCACGGAGTCGCCGAAAAGCAGCATTTCCCTGACGAGACCGCAGGCGCGCGGTTTTTCTGACGGCACCGGGGTGAAATTTCCGGGATCCGGCCAGGCGTCGATGAGTCCGGTGGAGAGTGCTTCCCACAACAGCTTCTCCAGCACGGTTTCCACAGCTTCCACGGGAGCACCTGTTTCCTTCACGATCTTATCTCTCAGAGTCGCAAAATCACAGCGTCCGGGCCAGCGCTCACCGATGGTGCCAAAGGCAATCGCAGCGGCCTCGTGCTTGCTGCGCAGACGCGTGCCTCCCTGTGCGCGCCATTCTCCTGCGGCACGATCTCCGGGAATGACAGGCCCTCCAAGGAGAAGCCCGCGCACGCACGAGGGCTTCAGATTGCGTTCCAGGGGCACCTCCGCATGGCAAAGGAGCGTCTGGCGGAACCGCCGGCACTTCAAGAAATCCATATATTGCTCCTTGAGGATAATGTTTCCTGACAACTCTGAGAGGGTCTCCCTGACAGCGGGTGGAAACCGGTCGTCCTGAGTGGAGGGAAGGTCCGCGTCGTCCAGATACTGCAGGCCGTGCGCGGCGGCCTGAGCGGCGAATTCATGAATGTAGAGCGCCTGATTGATCTCCGCGAGGTCGTCGTGAAAATAGTGAGCGGGGTGGAACTTCTGCACGCGCGCCACCTCCGCCTTGAGGATGCGTCCATGCTCATCCATGTCCACCATGCCTGCATGGAGAAACTGGAGGAACGCCATGGCCTGGGAGACCTTGGAGGCCGCATCCGGTGCCTTGCTGGTGTGGAAGAGCGCCATTTCCCGCAGCATGGTGCGAATGTGCCCGCCCGGGTATGCATTGTAACTGACAAACGCGATGCCCTGCGGAGAGAGGATGCGCCGCACCAGCGCCAGCATCTTCTCCCTGACAAACTCCGGCACCCATGAGTAAAAGCCGTGGGCGATGATATAATCGAATGGACCTTCCTCTTCCGGGAATTCGAGGAGGTCCAGGTGCCGCAAATCGAGGTTTTTGATTCCGAGCCTTGATACAAGCGCGCGGCCTTCATCGATGGTCGATTTGGCGAGATCGAATCCGAAGAAGCGGCCTTGCGGCAACCGCCACGCCATCGGCACCAGGTTGGCTCCATCGCCACAACCGATCTCAAGGACGCGGCAGGTTTCCGGCTTCACGGGATTCATCCCGTGCAGTTTCCCGATAACATAAAGGTGTTCCGGGTGCGTGTGCGCATAGGCATGGCACGGATAGCGGACTTGATCGTAGTCGGTCATGCCGGTGAATTTGGCATGGCGAACGGACAAATTGAAAGCGCGGAATGGGGCCTTCCGTGTTTTTGCCAGGGGCCAGCTATGCGTCCCTTCACTTCCTCCCCACCCGCAGGCGAATGAATCGCCTCCCGTTGTTTCCGGCCGCGAGAGAGAATTTCACCTGCTGCTTTATACCGTCGTCGCCCAGCACAGCGGGTGATGTACTGATCGTCGTCCAGGGTCCCTCAAGAGCACCTGCCCATTCAAGATCATAGCGGACGAAGTTTTCTGCGCTGGAAGGCCGCGTGAACCGGTACTCCATTGAAACGCCGGTCAGGGTCAGTTGGCCGGGCGGAGTATTGGGCACGGCGGGATCGGTAAAGGTGGCATATTCCATCAGGTTCACCACTCCGTCATTGTCGGGGTCGCTGAGATTTGCCCCGGGGCCTTCGTTGAGCAGAGAACCGAAATGCGTTAGCCTCCACCCCCCAAGGCCCTCCGCGAGCCTGCCTAAAAGAGTAATCTCCAGAGGAAGGCCGAGCGTGTCGGTGCTGGCGATGCGGAGTCTGGCGGTGCGTTCACCGGAGCCGGAAGGCGTGAAGGTAACCGGGAACGTGGTGGAAGCACCGGCTGGCAGTGCATCCGTTTCCGGCGGACCGACGGCAAAATCATCTGGAGTGCCCGCGGCTCCCAGGGAGAGACCCTGCACCTGCAACCCGATGTTGCCCGTGTTCTTGATGGTAAAAACACGCGTGACAGGCCGCGAGGCAATGGTGCTGCCGAAGTCCACCGTGGCATTCTCTCCAATGGTCTGCGATCCTTCCAAAAGCGTCAAAGCGGCGGCGGGTAACACGGTTGCGCCCTGCAGCACAGCCACGAAGACCGGCATGTCATGATCGACGGACTCGACCACAAGCGCGGCGGTGAAACTGGAGATTTCAAAAGAGGGCAGGAAGCGCACGGTCACCGTGGCGGTGACACCGCTGTCCAGCACCGCGGGCAGCGTTGAAAGGATAGTGAAGCGATTCGCTCCGGGACCGGTGAGAGTGGCGGCGAGGTTTGTCAGAGGCGTGCTCCCGGTATTGCGCAAGGTAATGGTGGCCTCCGGCTTGGTGGGATCACCCCGGAGTACTGGACCCAGTTGCACGGTGCCGCCATTGGCGAGCACCGTCCCCGCAGGCGATTCCCCGGCGAGAGTATCCGGAATATCACGATCCACGCAGCGCACCACCACCAGCCGTTCGAGGAGGGGGGACGGTGGATCGAACGTCGTCCCACCCATCACGATCCGGCCATCGGGCTGCAGGGCCACGGCGGACCCGTGCGAGGGACCTGTCGTCACGGCGGGTATCATAATGCCGCCGATACCGAAGTTGTCATCGAGGTCGCCGTCCGGCAGATAACGCGCGAGAACAAATCTGTCATTGGAAGTCCCGGCCACGACCAGTTTTCCGTCGCGCTGCACGGAGAGAGCGAGAGCGTAATCAGAACCGGATGTGATATTCGTCATCAGCCCGCCGCCGTCGCCGAATGTGACATCCGGACTTCCATCCTGGCTGTAGCGCGCGACGAAGATTCCAGAGTCCGTCGCGCCAGCGAGCCCGGCAATGACAATCTTACCGTCGGTCTGCAGAGCGAGCGCATAGGTCTCATGGGCCTCCCCAACCGGAAGATGCGGCGCAATGGCGCTGCCGCCGTTGCCAAAAGAAGGATCCAGAGCGCCGCTGGCATCGCAACGCGCCAGCCACGGACTCACCGAGGCACCGGTGGAAAAAATGCCGCTCATGACGATTTTTCCATCCGGCTGCATGGCAATATCCCAGATCACCGCCGCCTCGACGGGAAGCGTGATGCCCCCTGCCGCGCCAAAGGACGGATCCACGCTGCCATCCGGAAGCATCCGGCACAGCCTTGGCTTGAAAGTGCCACTGGACTGGGAATTCCGTATCCCGCCGCCAAGGAGTATTTTTCCATCACTCATTACTGCGACCGCACTGGCAAACCCCCCGGTATCCGGCGGTGGATCGAGCACAGCCATCCCGCCAGTGCCAAAGGAGAAGTCCAGGGAACCTTCCGCCAGAAACCGCACGGCTCGAAACGGGTCGCCCGCCACCACGATCCTCCCATCGGACTGCACCACCATGTCCTGCATATTCCGTGCAAACTCCGGTGCGGTCAGCGCCACGCCGCCCTCCCCGAACGCAGCGTCGATTGTGCCGTCCGGGAGCCAGCGAGAGAGAGCAAGATCACCCTTGATCAATCCCATGGTCAAAATCCTCCCGTCCGGGAGGACAGTAAGCTCACTCAAAGAGGTGCCAGTATCCGGAACTGCCAGGCGCACGCTGCCGGGCGGACTGTCAATGCCGACTGGGTTGAATCGGAAATCCAAGTCGCCAGGCCGGGCCCATGCTGAGGCTGCAAAGGCGCTCAAGGCGCCGCAAATAATCCGAAAGAAACGCGAGGGGAAATTCATTACAGAGAACAGGAATTCGCACGTTACTGTGGCTCTCAGAGCCGCTGCCAGCGCTCAGGATGTCAGAATAGCACCCCCGCGTCAATCATTGCGCGCCACCGTCTCACTTTCCTGTCTTTGTCAGAGCACGGCGTTCTTCCGATTTCGGACCGTCTTTCTGCTGCGGTTTCAATTCGTATCGGGTCAGGAGGAGCGACTCGATATCGCCGGTCAGATCCGCCACTCCGCGTGTGCTTTGAAAGATAAGAACATTCCCCGTGGAAACCGCGTCGCTGGAAAATACGAACCGGACGCCGTGCCTTTCAGAAACGCTTTTGACGGCTTCTTCAAGAATCTGATTCGTCAATTGTTCCCTGCCGAACGTTTTCACCAACAGCTCTGATTTGACCACCGCCATTTCCTGAAGCGCCACCATGGGTCTTTCTGTACCGCTGCCGGAGGAACCGGCACTCCGGCCCGGCCGCTCCAAACCTGCTGGCGGCGCGTCCCCGCCAACTCCTGATCCGTTAGGGCCGCGTTGCTGCAGTCGCGGCCGGTCGAACCGGCTGCCGGACTTCGCAGCAGTCTCGGAGGCGGTTCCGGCGATGCCGGTCTTTTGACCGGCTCCCTGGCTGTAAGCCTCGCTCAGATCATCACCGGAAAAATACCACCACCCCGTCAGGAGCAGGAATAAAAGTAAAAAAAGCAGCAGGCTCCGCTTCCACGCGTTTTCTTTGCGCGACGCATCATCCGGAGAAGGGTCTGCTTCCATAAGGCCAAAGGTTGAGCGCCTTTGACAACCGCGACGCGGCAGCGTTCACGAGAACAATTTCAAATATGGCCCGCCCTCATTCAACGTGGGACGTTCCGGGCGTCCTTTGTATTTGTAGATGAGGTCCATGTTTCCAATGCCAAGGGCATGGAGAATGGTGGCGTGGAGGTCGTGAACATGGAGGCGGTTTTCCACGGCGTGGAAGCCCAGCTCATCGGTGGAGCCGATGGTTTGGCCGCCTTTGACGCCGCCGCCGGCCATCCACATGGTGAAGCCCCATGGGTTGTGGTCACGGCCATCGCCTTTCTCGCTCTGCGGAGTGCGTCCGAACTCGCCGCCCCAGACGACGAGGGTTTCATCGAGAAGGCCGCGGGACTTCAGATCCTTGAGCAGGCCGGCGATCGGTTTATCCGTCGCGCGACAAAGGCCGGTGTGATTCGATTCGATCTTCGCATGCGCATCCCACTTGCTGCCGGCACCGCTGTAGAGCTGCACGAAACGGGTGCCTCGTTCCACGAGCCGGCGGGCCAGCAGGCACATGCGGCCAAACGTGTCCGTTTCCTTTTCGTTCAGGCCATAGAGGGATTTGGTGGCGTCCGTCTCTTTGGTTAGGTCCACGGCTTCCGGCGCGGCCGATTGCATGCGATAGGCCAGCTCATAACTGGCAATGCGCGCTTCCAGTTCACTGTTTTCCGGATGCTGCTCGGCATAACGGCGATTGAGGCGATCGAGAAAAGCGAGCTTCCCGCGCTGCCGGGCGTCCGTGACGGAGGCGGGAGGATTCAGATTGGGGATCGGCTCCACGCCGGGCGTGATGCGAATGCCCTGCCATGCCGCGGGCATGAATCCGGCGCTCCAGTTTCGAGGGCCGTTGATGACGGGCGAAGGATTGTCCTGCATCACCACGAAGGCAGGCAGGTCCTGGTTTACCGTGCCGAGCCCGTAGCTGACCCAACTGCCGAGGCATGGTCGCCCGCCGAGGGTGCTGCCGGTATTCATTTGGCAGACGCCGGACGAGTGATTCACGCCGTCCGCCCAGCACGAACGGATGACGGCGATGTCATCCACGCAGGTGGCGGTGTGAGGCAGCCAGTCGCTGACCCAGAGTCCGCTCTGGCCGTGCTGCTTCCACTGGCGTTTGCATTCCAGCAGCGGGGAGTTGAACTCGCCCATGGCGGTGATGACGGGCTTGAAGCTGTCGGGGATTTTTTGACCGGCGAGGCGGTTCAGTTCGGGCTTGGGATCGAAGAGATCGATGTGGCTGGGACCGCCCTCCATGAAGAGGAAGATGACGCTTTTGGCTCTGGCTCGAAATTGCGCCGGTTGAGCCGCTCCGGGGTTCAGGGAACTGGCGGCGGCACCCGCTTTTTCCAGTCCCAGCAGGTGCGCCAGCGCCAGCGCGCCAAAGCCTCCGCCGGCCTGCCGCAGGAATTCGCGGCGGCTTTGGGTGAAGTGGATGTTCCCGCAACTCATGCTGTCAGATTACGTTACGGCGGCACGCATTCCACCTACATATTTGCGCCCCCATTGTTGCGGAATTGCATGGATAAGAGGTAACGGCTGCCGCGTGCATCGTGCAAGAGTTCAGCCCCGCCGGCTCACCATGGCGTTGATCCAGATGGGGGCGAAGGGTGAGGTGCAGCCTTTGGAACAGGGATAGTCGCGATAGACGCCGAGTTTCTCGCCAATGGCGAGGGCACGCTTGCGGAGTTTGGGGTGGTTGATGCCGGTTTCGGCCAGAGCGCCGTTCATGGTCCACTGTATTTCCGAAGGGGCGGTTCCCAGTTCGGATTCGATGCGGTCGAGGAGCGCTATGAGGTCGAGCCCCTCCGGACTTTTTGCGATCCGCTCGGCGGTGAGGCTCCATCCGGCGCGGGCTGCCATTTTGTCTTTGTCCGTCATCCACTTCTGACGCAGCGATTCCTTGTCAGGGTGCTGTTTCACCACGTAGGACATGAGCCAGTCCGCCACGTGCACGAACGTGACAGACCGCACCAGTTGCTCCACTTCGGCGGCGGACAGGCTCTTTGGCTTCATGATCAGGATCGCAAGGAACTGTGCATCGGAGTTGCCCGTCTTCCAGAGCGCGAGGGCCAGTTCGTGGTCCGTCTTGATCTTCTTCGCCACCGCCCGGATGTCGCCCATTTTGACGCCAAATTGATTGTCTCCGGCGCCGTACTTTTTGTTATGCGCCCGAACCTTCGCGTCGCCGAGGGATTCGAGTTCTTTGAGAGCTTCCTTGAGGTTCATGGTGCGGATGGGAGCCGGGATAATCCTGGCGTAGAGTAAGGGGACTCTCAAGCGAGAGGCACCGGGGAGTCGATAGAGGCGGAACCGTGAAAGGTGGGGTTCCCGGGATTTTGGCTTAAATTGGTTGGATTTGGTTGGAGGACAGGGGAAGCGTGGATCGGGAAGGCGGGAGGTGGAGGCCGGATTTGGAGGGAAGGGATGGCATCGGTTTTCGAGGGATTATTCGGTGGTGAAGAGGCGTTCGGTGCGGTCGGTGATGCCGGTGTAGATGTGCCAGGGGATGGTGGAGGCCTGGGAGGCGAGTTCGTGGGGCGTGATGGAAGCGGTGCCCTGGAGGCCGAGGAGGACGGCTTCGTGGCCGGGGGCGGGGGGTTGCGGGAGGGCGCTGACGTCGATGAGGATTTGGTCCATGGTGACGCGGCCGAGGATGGGGCAGCGCTGGCCATGGACGAGGACGGCGGCGCCTTTGCCGGAGACGTGGCGGGGGTAGCCGTCGCCATAGCCGGCGGCGATGGCGGCGACGGTCATGGGGTGCGGGGTGGTGAAGGTGCGGCCATAACTGATGGTCCAGCCGGCGGGGAGTTCACGGATGAGGGTAATGCGCGTCTTCCACGTCAGTGCGGGGCGGAGGGATGAAGTGTATCCGTTTAAAGGGCAAATGCCATACAACATGAGGCCGGCGCGCACCGTTTCCAGCGGCGGGCGGGGATAGTGGAGAATGGCGGCGCTGTTGGCGATGTGGGTGCGAAAGGGGCCGAATTCCGCCTGCAATGCGGCGGTGAGGCGGCGGAAATCCTGTTCCTGGCGGGCGGTGAACTCGCGGTCTTCATCGGAACTGGGGAAGTGGCTGGAGACACTGTCGAGAGTTAAGACAGGGCTGTCCTTCACGGCGCGGAGCACGGCGGCGGCATCGCCCGGCAGGGCTCCCATGCGGCCCATGCCAGTGTCCAGCACGACGTGCACGGCACAGGATTTTCCGTGAGCGGCGGCGGCAAAGCGATGGACTTCGTCCATGGTGGAGATGGCGGGGATGAAGCCATGATGGACGATGTCCGGAATCTCTGCGGGCAGAGCGGGGCTGAGAATATAAATGGGCGGAATGGAACCGTCACGCGCGCGGGCGGCGTGGAGTTTCACCGCCAGAGCTTCCGTTAGGGCGGCAACGGCGAAGGAGCCGATTTCCTCCTTGAGCGCGCGGGTGACCAGCGGAAGCCGGTGGCCGTAGGCATCGGCTTTGACGACGGCCATGACGCATTCCGGGCCGCCTCCGGCGAGGGCTCCGGCGGCGCGCGCGTTGTGACGCAGGGCTGCGCCGTCGATCTCCGCCCAGCAGCGGAGCATTTCGGTGTTAGGGGATTCCTGCATCAGGCCGGGCGGCGCATGGTTTTTTCCGCGTCAGCGAGCGCGGCGTCGTTGTTCCATGCGGCGATGGAAGCGAGCAGGGCGTCCTTTGATTCACCGCGAAGAGCAGCGGCGCGCTCCACCATGAGCGGGAGGCAGCGAGTGATATTATCCACGATGGTCACGGTGGCGGTGCGCGCGGTGCGGGAGAGGGGATTGAGATCGATGGTCACGACGCGCTTTCCATTGCGGATGAGCGCTTGGCAGCGGTCGCCGTCCTCAAGGGGGACGCAGACGACATCCGCGAGATGGATGCCCTCGGGATGAACCCAGCGGCGGTTGTGATCGATGTGCTCCAGCGCGTGCGTGCGTCCAGGCATAAGGACTTCTGTGGCACCGGCCTCCATCAAAGCCTGACGGATGGCCTGCTCGCGCTCGGCGGAGGTGTGGAAGATATTTACTTCGAGCGCTGCGCCGGTGTTTTGTGCGAGGGCCACGAGTTCCTCCGGGGCGAGGGCGCAGGCGTTTCCGTTCACGGAGATCACGGGCCGCTTCGCTGTCAGGAGGAGCGCACAGCCGGTTTCGATGGCGGCTTCCGCAAAGGGATGCGTGTGTTCGCCGAGCAGGTAATCGAACGCCTCACCGCGGCCATGCGCGATGAGTCCGTGCGGTGAAGTGATGCCGCGTTCGACGCCGTGCACGATTTTTTCGCGGGCCTTGAGCGAGAGGTAGCGCGGATGGGAAGGGGGGACGTCGCTGCCGGACATGCAATGCTCTTAGCGGGTGGAAATGCCGAGCGCCCATTGCAGGAGCGCGCGCGATTCCTTCCAGATCAATCCCTTGCTGGTGGTGCTGCCCAGCATCACACAGATGACGCTGCGTCCGCGCAGGGTGGCGCTGGAGATGAGGCATTTTCCGGAGGCGTTGGTAAAGCCCGTTTTCATGCCCGTGCACTGGGGCAGATAATAACTGCTTTTCGGTCTCAGGAGAATGTTAGTGGTTTGCAGTTTCTTGGTGCGTCCGTCGCCGCGGGTGATGACGATTTCGCTGCGGCCGAAGATGCTGCGCAGGGTGGCATTCGCAAAAGCGACGCGGGCGAGGCGGGCCATATCGCGGGCGGTGGAATACTGACCCTCAGCCGGAAGTCCCGACGCATTCACGAAATGGCTGTTCCTCATGCCGAGCTGGGCGGCGCGGCGGTTCATCCACTGGGAGAAAGCGCTGGTGGTGCCGGCGCAGCTTCGCGCCATGCAGTGCGCGCAGTCATTGCAGCTCTCGATGAGCATGGCGTGCAGCAGTGTGCGCAGCGGCAGCCGTTCATCCACTTTGAGAAAGAGCTTGTGCGGCTCCACCTTCGTTTCCTCCTCCTCCACCGAGGTGACCTTGTTCATGTCCGTGGTTTCGACGGCTACGAGAGCGGAGAGGAGCTTTTGAGTGCTGGCCACCGGACGGCGTTCGTCGGCATTCTTCTCGAAGAGCGTTTCACCGGTGACGGCGTCCACCACGACGCATGCCTTCGCCTGAATGAAGGGCGGCTTGGGCAGGCGCTGCGCCATGGCCGGCACAGGGGCGGCGGCGAGGCCTAACAGAGACGCGCGGCGGAGGAACGATCGTCGGTTGGTCATCATTTGGGTCTGGTCGGTTTGGTTGGAGGCTTTTCGGTCGAGGGCAATTTTTGTGCCGGGGGATCTGATTTCTCCTCCGGGGCGGGTTCTTTGCCGGCGAGCTGGGCTTCCAATTCCTTGTCAGGTTCGGCGCCGAGCTGGCGGGCGGACTCGTAATGCCTACGCGCCATCTCTACGGAGGGAGGGCGGCGTTCGAGATACATCACGGCCAGGTTGAAATGGGCTTCAGAGTAGCGGGGATCGAGGTCGAGGGCGTTCTGGAGTTCGGATTCCGCGGCCCCGGTCCAGCCAACATGTTTGAGAACGATGGCGAGGGAATTGCGGGTGCGGGGATCGGCGGGTTTTTCATGCACCGCCCGGGTGAGACAGGAAACGGCGCGCATAGGAGCCTGCAGGGATTCATAGGCCATGCCGAGCGTGACCCATGCGTCGGCGAGAGTGGGCTGCAGGGCGACGGCTTTTTCGAGGGAGGCGACGGCGGCGTCCGGCTTCTTTTGCTGGAACTGCACCTTGCCAAGATTCGCCCATGCGCCGGCATTGGCGGGGTCAAGCTTTACGGACTTTTCCCAAGCCTCACCGGCCTGTTTCCAATCACCGCGGCGCATGGCCTCGACGCCTTCCTTGATGGCCTGCATGGCTTCGCGGGAGAGAGCGGGCTTCGCGGCCGCGGGAGCGGGAGTTTTCTCAGCGGGTTTTTCCGCTTCCTGCGCGGCAGCACGGAACGCGCCGCCCGGGATCAGGCAGGCGGCGGTCAGGGCGAGCAGGGCAGGGGGGCGCACAGGCATCTTTGGTCGGGGCACCTTTTCGATTATTATCAGGTTCTTTCAAATGGGGATTCTGCGAATGCGCGGGAACCGGGCATCGCATCGTAATGCATCCTCCTCCTGAAGGCCTAATTCGCTGCGCCCGAAGTGAATCGTCCCATTCCCTGCAGGGGTGCTCTTGCCGATTGAGGCATTTTCGACCAAACTAAAGAGGCATCTCCCACCGGTCGATTGGGCCGGGTTTTCCAATAACCTCCGATGAAACGCGCGTCCCTTCTTTCGTTTTGTGGTGTTCTTCTTTGTTCCGCTTCGTCAGCCTTCGCGGCGCCGGGTGACTTGGATATCACCTTTGGACCGGGCGGCAACGTGGCGGGCGGGTTTACCTCGATAGCCGTGCAAGCGGACGGGAAGATACTGGCGGTCGGCGGCCAGGCGGTGCGCCGGTTTCTCCCCAATGGAAGCGTGGATTCGTCTTTTGGCAGTAGCGGCCAGGTAATCGGATTGTCGCTCACGATCTCTTCCGCCGAGCGAAGCCTGACGGTGCAGCCGGATGGGAAAATCCTGCTTGCCGGTGTGTATTACTCAAACGTCGCCGTGGCGAGATTGAATCCGGATGGCTCGCTGGATGAGGGATTCGGGCAGGCCGGAATGGTCCACTACAATATTGCCACTTACAATGTTCCCAGCCAGGATGGCAATCCGGCGCACGCACAGTACGGACTTGGGTCAGACGACCAGGGATTCGTGGTGGGGGCTCTGCCGGGCGGCGTGATCGTTGCAGCGGGTGTCTCGGTCATTCCGGGGAACTGGATGAATCCGGCGGCCTCGAGCATGGTTGCCTTCGTGGTCCTCAACCCGGACGGCAGCAAAAGAACGTCCGACCGGTTTGCGGAGGGAATCTCCGAGGTGAACAGCCTCTCGGTATTACCCGCGGGCGATGCGATTCTGGCGGGATGGGGAAGCGGTGGCGGTTTTCTCCTAACAATGAATTCCGAAGGGGGCACCGGAGGGGGGGGGCTCAGCAACCGCTCACTGCAGCCCTCAGGAGTGGCTGCGGGGAGCGATGGAGCGCTGTGGGTTACCGGGACATCCGGAGCAGAATTTTTTGCGGCGGGCGTGGACCGGACGAACTTGAAGGAGCTGGGAAATCCGAAGATCTTTGGAGCGGCGGCGGGTGGCAAGAGTGTCGCCATTCAGCCGGACGGCCGGGTTGTCGTGATCGGGGAAGAGTTTGCACGTTACCTGCCGGATGGAAGTCCGGACACCACTTTCCAGCCGGCTCCCCACACGAGCGGAAGGACATTGGCCATTCAAAGCGATGGAAAGATTCTCGTGGCCGGGAGTAATTCCCTGCGGCGTTATGAAGGCAGCGGAGAGTCCGGCGAGATCGTTGTGGAGCAGCCCGCCGGGACGCCACTCATTTCGGGGCAGTCCGTGGTGGACTTCGGCAGCGTAAGCGTGGGCGCCAGCGCCAGCAGGACGTTCACCATCAGAAATACGGCGCTGGTCAGTTTGAATGTCTATGGGCTCAACATCGATGGATCGCCGGCGGGACCGCTTTCTGCCGCCGGCACGTTCCCGGTTCAGCTCGCGCCTGGCGCCCAGACAAGCACAATCATCACGTGGAAACCTCCGACGCATGGTCCATTGATGACGTCGCTACGGATCACCAATGCCGATCCGGACGAGCATTTATTCGATATCGCGCTGACCGGCACTGCCATCGCCGTTGGCCCGGAAGTCGAAGTGAAGCGGGACCATGTAAAGCCGCTGATAAACGGTGCTCATACAATACAATTGAGCCATTTTCGTCCGGAGGCGGAACTGACGATATCCAATGCGGGTGATGAGCCTCTGAATATTGCGTCGCTTCACTTCGAGGGAGCGGACGCTGCTTCCTTCAGCATCTCCCGTCCGCCGGTTTCAGTGATCGAGCCTGGCGTCAGCGACACGGTTGCCATCCGCTTCATTCCTGGTCCCGAATCTGCCCTGGCGACTCTTCGTTTGGTTAGCAATGACGCAAACGAAAGTCCGTTCGAGGTCAATATGATCGCCAGTTCCATCACTTCGAGTGATTTGTGGCGCGAGGCATGGTTCGGCAATCCGGATGCCGATGGACCGGGCTACGACCTGAATGATCCGGACCACGACGGCATTCCGAATTTGCTCGAATACGCCACTTCCTCGTCTCCCCTGCAAGCCGGCGGTCCGGCGGGGGAGTTGGTGAAAAACGGAAACGTTTTGGAATACACGATCATCCGTCCCAAAGACGCCCCTGCGGAACTGGATTACGCGCTCGAATGGACGGAGTCCCTGACAAACGGGCCGTGGAAGAAACTGGGCATCACTACGACGGTGGTTAGCGAAGACAGCGCAAAGCAGCAGGTGAAATTCAGTTTGCCGGCGGGTGTCTCCGGTCAGCGTTTTGTGAGGTTGCGGGTGACGCGGAAGTAGTCGCTGCGGCGCGTTGCCAAGAGGAATTCATTTTTCCGAGAGTGCCAGGACACGGAGGCGCAGGAACGAGCGGGGAGCGGAGACTGCGGGGGCAAAAAACGAGAACAGCGGCGGGGGGGTGGAGGAGGGAATGACGGTCCATGCGTCCGGCTCAAGTGAGGTGCTGTGTTCGGCCAGGATGGCGAGGCCGGTCGCGCCGGAGGGCTGGGTGAATGACAGGGCGTGCCCTCCCGGCACCGCCTGCCACCGGGGCAGGCTGCCGGCGTCATGCTGGGCGGGATCGAGGCCGAAGGCGTATTCGGCGAGATTGTCCACGCCGTCGTGGTCGGGATCGGAGGAGTTGGCGGCGTCACCGGAATTGGCATTGGTGCCGAAGTGCGCCTGCCGCCATGCTTCGATACCACCGGCGAGCGAATACGGCGCAATGGTTTCCAGGAGGCTGGAAGATCCGCAGCCGTAGGCGCAATTCATGCGGGCGCGAGCTCTGATGAATCCGCCGGCGGGAAGGTTCAGGCCGGCAAGTTCCCAGCCGCCGGCAATCCTAACAGCCCCGCCCAGCGCGGTCCACGGTCCCTTTTCCCCGGCAGCATGCTCGAATGTTACCTGGGAGGCTTCCGGTGAGGAGCCTTCACGAAGCCATTGGATGCGGTCAGCGCCGGGCACGTTGAGTTCCTGAATGGCCTCATCGTTCCAGAGGCGCGCGAGACGGTTGCGGGCCGTGCCGTTGACGCTGGTGAACTGACCGCCGATGAGAACCCGGCCATCCGCCTGCAGAGCAATGGCGAACAACAATCCGTTGGTGGTCGCAGGAAACTCCGCATCCAGCGACCCGTCCGCGTGGAACCTTGCGATGCCCCGGCGGGCGCCGTTGCCGGCGAACGTGAAGACGCCGCCCGTCAGGATTTTTCCGTCCGCCTGCAGCACCGTGGTATAGGCTGTGTCGTTGAGTCCGGGGTTGAAGGAAGGATCGAGCGAACCGTTAGGCATCAGGCGGGCGATGCGCCCGCGGGCTTGACCGCTCACGGTGGTGAAATTTCCACTGATGACGATTCTGCCATCGGCCTGGACGGGTGTGCCCCTGACGATTCCGTTCGCCGCAGGTGTGAAGGAGGCGTCCACGGCCCCGGAAGGCAGGAGAGCCGCGATGTTTTGCGCGGAGGGGCCGGAATATAAGAGCAATCCGCCCACCAGCAGTTTTCCGCCGGGGAGCAGTTCGGTGCTGTAAACTTCTCCAACGGTGCCCGGGTTGAAACCCGGGTCGAGTGCGCCCGCCGAATTCAGCCGGGCTGATCCGGTGCGGTTGCCGCCGGCAATGGAGTCAAAGAATCCGCCGGCCACGAACCGTCCGTCGGGCATCACCGAAACCGTACGCACGAGATTGTTAGCGGATGGATTGAAGGCGGTGTCCACGCTGCCGTCAGGATGCAGCCGGGCGATGCGGTGGCGCGTCGTGCCGTTCACAGTGGTGAAATGGCCGCCTATCAGAATCTTTCCGTCGGGCAGCACGGCCACGCTGTAAACAGGGGCGTTGGCGATCGGCGCGAAGTCCTCATCCAGACGGCCATTCGGCAGGAGGCGGGCGAGGCAGGCGCGGGCAGTGCCGTTCACCAGCGAGAAGTCTCCGCCAATGATGATCCTCTCATCCGGCTGCACGGCGATGGCCCTCACCGCGCTGTCCACATCGGGATCGAAGGTCCAATCCAGTTCGCCGGGAACCACTCCGCACCGGCCTGCGCTTGTGGACAGCAGCACCGCGAACGTGATGACGAGGGGACCACGGGGAACGGACAACACGGCACGGAGGAACTGGCGAGGGGACGCGGACATGGCGGCTTATTTCCAATCCTCCGGCCGGCGCCAAATCTTTCCCGGAAAATGCCATGGTCATCAGGTCAGAGTCCGGCTGCGGTGCCTGGCAGAACACCGCAGCCGTCCCTGTTTGGCCGGTGACTCAGTTGATCGCTCCAGGCAAGCGTGATGCTCTTTTGGAACCGCCGGCTTCGGGCAGGCCTGAGGCGGAATAGTGGCTGCTGGCTTCGGAGGCTTTGGCCCACTGACGGCTGCCGTCGCGGCCTACCAATTCCACGGCGTCGATTTGCTGCCACTTTTTTGCACGGGTGGTATCGAATTCGAGGCGAATGGCATTGGCGGTCGTGCCCGGCGCGACTGTGATGACGCGTGTGAAGGGAGTCTGCTCCGACGGTTCCTGGCCTTCCCAGATGACTTTGTCACCCTGAGCTTCCTCGCCGTCTTTTGTGGCCCTGACACAGGAAGTGACGCGGGAGAGAGCACCGGTGGTGTTGATGTTATGAATGCGGATTTCCGCGATTTCGACGGGATGCTCGTAGATGAGACCCAGCCATTCCTTTCCGGAATTCGAAGGGCGCGGATGCCACGCGAGGAGGGTGGCGGCGCCGGTTTCCCCGGCATCCGGTTTGCCCACGGCCTGAAGGGGGCGGTAACCCTGGCTCACGTCTGCTTTATTGCCGGCTCCGGGCGCGGGTCTTTGCAGTTTTGCAATGTTGCCTTCCAACCGTGCGCTGAAGGCTTTGAGCGCCTTCAATTTCGCGGCGTCTTTCTGTTGTTCCTCTGCGCTGCCGGTGTTGGCGGCCTGTTCAAGCAGAGAGATATCGGTCTTTGCTGCCTGGAGGTGCGCCTTAAGAACTTCGATCTCTGTGTCCCGCGCCAGTTTTTCCGCGGGTGTGAGTCCGGCATCCGGATCCTTTCCGGGCTCGAATCCGCCGCTCCCACCGCCCGGCGGCAACCCGGGTAATTCAGGAAGCCGGTTGGCGGAGCCCGGCGCCACGGCTCCTCCGGGGGCCGGGATTGCCGGGACAGGCGAAGGCAGTCCCTTCGCGCGCGCCGGAGGCGGAGGTGCCACCGGGCCTCCGGAGGCCGGGATTGCCGGAACGGGCGGGGGCAGTCCCTGCCCGCGGGCTGGAGGCGGAGGCGCCACCGGGCTTCCGGGCACCGCGGGTGGCGGTTCGACCCCTGCGCCTGGAACCGCGGGAGGAGGAGAAGGCGGAGGAGGAGGACCGCCGGGCAATCCGTTTTGCGCGGACGCGGGCAGGGCCAGCGCCAGAATGGCGAGCAGGGAAACGGAGGGGCGAGTGTAATGTATATTCATATTTTTCATTGGTTTTGACTTCTTTTGGTTTCAGACAGTGACATTGCCGGAATCAATTGGAGGAGGTTCCCAGCCGCTTCCGCAGTTGCTGGTCGCGCTCCTTGAGAGTGCGGAGAAGTTCGCGCCGTTTTTGCCGGGCCTGGGCCGCGGCGGCGGTCGCCGGGTATTCGTCTGCGGATTCGAGGGCGATTTCTTTTTCCAACTGAAGGATTCGATGGAGGTTTTCCTTGAACTCAGACAGCGGGGAAGGGGTGTTGGGTTCCGGGCCGGGATGATTTCCGGGCGGCTCCGGCGTTCGTTCGTAGGTGCGGCGCAGGGTCTCCGCCGTTACCGCCGCGGCAAGCAGGACGCCGATGACCGCCGCCCATCTGGCAACCGGCCAGCGGGCCTTTGCCAACGGCAGACGGGCGGCTTCCACGCGGGTGCGGAACTGCGCCGCGGTGGCGAAGCGCAGGTCCGGAGTTTCCTCCAGCGCCTTGAGTACGATTTCATCGATGCGGATGTCCACCTGCACGCGCTTCGATGGGGGCACGATGGACTTTCCAGGACGCTCGCCAGTGAGCATTTCATAGAGAACCACGCCGAGTGAATAAATGTCGGCGCGATGGTCGGTGGGGGTGCCGCCTTCGCGCTGTTCCGGCGCGGCGTAATCCGGGGTGCCAAACTGCAGCGTCGCTGCCTCCCCCGGCGCGGCACTAACACTCCCGTGAAGAGCATCGGCGTTGCTGTCGATGAGCTTCGAGATGCCGAAGTCCGCGATCTTTACCGTGCCGGTTTTGTCGATGAGCAAATTCTCGGGTTTGATGTCGCGGTGCACGATGCCGTGTTCGTGCGCGCATTGCAGGGCTTCACAGACGGGGGGCACAATGCTGAGCGCTTCTTTGGGGGTGAGCCGCTTCGCCTTGAGGAGCTGGCGGAGATTGAGGCCATCCACGAATTCCATCAGCAGGAAATAGAAGCCGCCCGCTTCGCCAAAGTCATACACGCCGACAATGTGGGGATGATTCAGCGCCGCGAGGGCCTGAGCCTCCTTCGCGAATCGCTCCGCAAAGCGCGGATCGTCGGCGCGCTCCGGTGCGAGGAGCTTGAGCGCCACCATGCGGTTGAGCGATTTCTGCCGGGCCTTGTAAACGACGCCCATGCCGCCGCGGCCCAGGCAAGTCAGGATCTCAAGCTGCGGAAACCACGGTGCCAGTTCCTCCGGCGCGGGCGGCGCCGCCATTCCTGCCTCTCCCGCCTCCGTGGGCAGAGCGATCTGCGCCATCACGCAGCGCGGGCAGGGTTCGCCCGGGGCGTCCGGCAGTGCCGTTCCGCAGCGCGGACAGCAGGCCGGGGTGGATGATGATTCGCTCATGTCTGCTACTGCGGCGTTCGCCGGCAAATGTAACAGGAAAAATTCCGGGCGCGCGCGGTATCAATGCCCGGGCGCCAGCGCGGGTGAATCCCGTTCGCTCAATACCGGGTGACGCGGAGGCGCAGAAAGCGCCGGCTGCGGGTGCCGGCGGAGAGGGAATATTTCACCTCCTGTTTTGTGCCGTCGTCGCTGAGGATGGTGGTGGTGACGCCGGTCTGGTCCCAAAGCCCTTGCAGCGAATCCCGCCATTCAAGGAAGTAAGTGACGGACGGCTCCGCTCCCGTGGGTCGCGTGATAGTGTATTCAAGTGTATTTCCAATTTTCACCAGACGGCCCGGCAGGCCGCCGGGAACGTTGGGATCGGAGAGGGTGGCGTATTCGAGAAGATTGGAAAGGCCGTCGCGGTCGGGATCGCTGAGATTGGCGCCGGGGCCGCTGTCGAAGCCGGTTCCGAAATGGGCCTGGCGCCATGCTTCGAGCGCGTCGGCGAGGAGGCCGGTGAGCGTCACGTCATATTCGATGGCGAAAGTGTCCGTGCTGAAGATGCGCAGCCTTGCAGAGCGGGGATCGAGGCCGCCGGGTGAGAAGGTGACGGAAAAAGTGGTGGTGGTGTTTGGCGGCAGGACAGTGTCCTGAGGCGGCCCCGCGGTGAAATCGCCAGGGGTGATTTGGTCGCTGACCATGACACCATGCAGGGTGAGGTCAACATTGCCCGTGTTTCGGATGGTGAAGATGCGCGTGGCTCCCGGAACCGCGACCGATGGCCCGAAGTCCACCGTGGAGTCCAGCGCCACAGGCGAACCACTTTCATAAAGGGCGAGGCGCGCGCCAGGTTGATCGGTGGAGCCGTGGAGGATGACAGGGAATTCCCATGGCCCAGGTTGTGTGCCGCGGATAATCAGCAAGGCGTCGGGACTGGAGACCGCGGGCGATGACGTGAACTGCACCGTAATGGTGGTAACGCCGCCGGCGGCCACTTCCGGCGAAGGCGGAGAGAGCACCGCGAAGCTGAACGCGCCGATCCCGGTGAGCGCGGCGGTGAGACCGGAGAGCGGTTGAGCACTGGTGTTCCTAACAAGGATGGTGGCCTCGCGGGTTTCCATGCGGCCGGCGATCACCGAGCCCATCTCGAGCGTTGCCCCGGATTTCAGAATGGTTTCCGCCGGGCATTCGACGGTTACAGGGGGAGGCAGGTCACGATCCCGGTAGCGAACCAGAGCCATATTCGACCGGCTCTGCGGGCTGAGGGCTGCGGCGCCTCCCAGGAGAATTTTTCCGTCAGGCTGAACAGCCATGGTGTTGGCGCCCCACCCGCCCGGCTGTATCAGTGTCTTCGCGATGCCGCCGCTCCCGAATTCGGCATCGATCGTGCCGTCGATGAGATAGCGGACGAGAACGAACGATCCGGCGCTTTCACCAGCGACCAGCAGTTTTCCGTCGCTCTGCAGGGAGACAGACCTTGCGAAATCGAAGTTGGGAATAAGAGGCCAACTGACATCGGTGAGGACCTGACCGGTGCGGTTGAAAGAGGCATCGGGCGTGCCGTCAGGATTGAAGCGGGCGACGGCAAAATCGTAATTGTTATGCGCGCTGCTAAAAGCGCTGCCCGCGACGACGATTTTTCCGTCGCTTTGCAGGGCGAGGCTGCCCGCCTGCGAAAACGCCGCCGAGAACGGAGCGGACATGAGAGTGCCGCCATTGCCAAATGCAGTATCCGGATTGCCGCCGGCGTGCCAGCGTCCCAGCCAAAACCCCGCGGAGCCGTCGTTAGGCTCTGTGGTGCCGGCGAGGACGATTTTTCCGTCAGGCTGCACGGCGAGGTCAGCCGCCACGATATCCGGGATCTGTATGGCGCCTGCACTGCCAAAGGCTGAGTCCACGTTTCCGTCCGGAAGCAGGCGGCGAATGAAAGTGCCGGTGGTGGAGGGATTGAGCGTGTAAGCCTGGCCGAAGACAAGGATTCCTCCATCGCTCAACACTGACACGCCCCGGGCCAGACCAAGTTTTCCTGCGATGCCCGGAAGGACACGGCCCGTGCCACCGAAAGACGGATCCGGCGATCCGCCAGGAAGATAACGGGCGACAACGGCCGCCTCAGCGAACGGAGTGGCATTGCCGGCCACCAGAAATTTCCCGTCGGGCTGCACGGCCACGGCGTATGCGGTGTCGCCCTGACTCGATACGTGCCTGCCGGCATTGCCGAAAGCCGGATCGGTTGCGCCGTCCGGCAGAAAGCGGGCGATGGCAAATCCAGGAAATGCCGTCCCCACCGCGAGGATCTTTCCGTCGTTCTGAAAAGTGAGATCGTGAACGATTGAGCCGGTGGGGAAAGACGCAAGAACGACGGTTCCGGAAGGCGTTCCCGCTTTCACATACCCGAAAGTGAGATCCAAATCCCCGGCGGCTGCGAACGCCGGCTGTGCGAGCGCAGCCGCGGCGGAAAACGCGGCAAGCCGGAGCAGACGGAAGACACGCTTCATGGGACGGCGATGTTAGGGGGCATGCTCCGCGGGCGCGAACGTCACACGCAGGCGGAGGAATCTCCTGTGTTCACCGGCGGGGACGCGGAACATTACGCGTTCCTTTATGCCGTCATCGTTGAGCACTTCGGGGGCAGCGGTGATTTCGCTCCATGGGGCACCGTTCAGGGCGCCGCTCCACTCCACGCTGTAAATCAACTCAGCGGCGGCTGAGGGGCGCGTGACAGTGTATTCCAGTGTATCTCCATTCTTCACGAGCTCACCAGCGGGAGCGCCCGGTTTCAGGGGATCCGCGGCGGTGGCGTATTCGAGGAGATTCGGAATGCCATCCTGATCGGGATCGCTGAGGCCGGCCCCGGAACCTGCGTCGAGAGATGATCCGAAATGGGTTAGTCTCCATGCGGCGATGCCGGAGGCGAGCGTGCCGGCGAGATTGATTTCCAGAGGCAGGTTGAAGGTGTCGGTGCTGGCGATGCGAAGGCGCGCTGTGCGCACCGCGGGACCGATTGCAGATGGCGTGAAAGCGACGGGAAAGGTTGTGGAGCCGCCGGCGGAGATGATCATTGTCTCAGGGATCCCCGCGTTGAAGTCATTCGGCGTGCCGACAGCGCCCAGCGTGATGCCGAGCAGTTCGAGGGGAATGTTGCCCGTGTTCCGGATGATGAGTGTTTTTGTCAGGCTCAAGCCCGGCAGGCTTTCGCCGAAATCCACGCTTGAGTTTGCGTCCACCGGAGTGGCGCCTTCAAAAAGGGCCAGGGTGGCCGTCGCGGGAACAGTGGAGCACTGCACGATGCTCACGAATTCAGGAATGTCAGGATCGGCGGTGGCGATCACAAGGGCGGCGTCGAGAACTCCCAATTCAAACACCGGTTGGACACGGACGGTGAGCGTGGTGGATTCGCCGCTGTCCAGCGAGGGCGCGGGAACGGAAGTGAGGGAAAAGCGATTGGCCTGGATGCCCGCGAACGTCGCAGACAATCCTGTCAGGGGGATGCCGGTGTCGTTTCGAAGCGTGACGGTGGTTTCCAGCGGCGTGAGATCGCCTTTGACGACGGTGCCGGCGTCCACGGTGCGACCATATTTCAAAACCGCTCCGGCGGGCCACTCTACGGTCACGCCCGGCGGGGCATCCCGGTTGATGCAGCGCGCCAAAGCCATGCGGGGGATGGTGGCATCCTGGCTGAAGGACGCGGAAGCGCCGCCCATGAGGATGGCGCCGTCCGGCTGAAGTTGCATCGCCGTAAGGCCGGCGGGACCGTTTTGCGGGCGGACTTTCACGAGACCATTTTCGCCAAATCCGTCGTCGAGTTTTCCATCCGTCAGGTAACGGACGAGAGCAAAGCCACCGGTGGCGAGGCCGCCGGTCACCACGAGTTTTCCATCGGGCTGCACGGAAACCGCGCGGGCCGCATCATAACTGGCGTCGAGGGGAGAGGCCGGCGTGAAATTGGTTAGCACCATGCCGTTGCCGTTGAAGGTGGAGTCCGGAGAGCCGTCAGGATTGAAGCGCAGGAGCATGAACGCGTGGTCGTCCTCCTGCGCCATGGCGGTGGCGCCGGTGACGACGATTTTGCCGTCGCTTTGCACGGTGAGGGCCGAGGGTTCCGACCTGCCTGTGCCCTCTGGAGGTTCGTGCACGACCAGCCCGGCTGTGCCAAAGGACGGGTCCGGGGTTCCGTTCGCATGGCAGCGCCTCAGCCATGTGCGCAGGGTGGTATCGATCAGGATGCTGCCGGAGATCACGATTTTTCCATCCGGCTGCACTGCCATATCCGTGGCCGCAGGGCCGGTGAATATGGCGGCTCCGTCCGTGCCGAACGCGCTGTCAATGCTTCCGTTAGGAAGCAGCCGCCAGATGCGCGCCTGATGGTCGCCGCCGGGAACATTCGAGCCGCCGCCGACGAGGATTTTTCCATCGCTGAGCAGGACCATCTGCGACGCGAAACCAAAGATGTCAGGAGCGCCGGGGAACGTGATGCCCGCTTCGCCGAACGAAGGGTCCAGCGCACCGCCAGGCAGAAACCGGAGCACCAGAAAGTGCCCGTTGGCAGCACCGGCCACGAGGATGCGTCCGTCCGGCTGCACCGAGAGGCCTTTCACGGTGACCGGAGTGTTCAGCGACAGACGCACGCGGCCGCCCGCTCCGAAGGAGGGATCGAGACTGCCATCCGGGCGGTGCCGGGTCAGTCCGAGATTGATGTCCACTGCGCCGGCGACGACGATCTTGCGGTCGCTTTGCAGAGCGACTTTAGAGACGTAGGACCAATCGCCGGGGAATGTCGTCAGGACGGTGCCGGGGAAACTGCCCGCGCCATCCGGATTGAAGCGGGTGTCGAGATCGCCGGGCCGTGCCGCAGCGGGGAGAGAGAGTGCGGCCATGCAGGCCATGGCTGACAGCCTAACGGGAAGGGTGAAGCGTTTCACAGGAACAGGGACTTGAGGATGCTTTGGATAGAGTGTCAGAAATGGGCTGCGGCGTCAATTGTCCTGGGGG
>DASZQB010000104.1:0-21025 GCA_035550135.1 Verrucomicrobiales bacterium | reverse complement strand
TAACGGTTATATCCTCACCAACCGCCACGTCATTTTCCCCCCGGACCTGAACATCGATGCGCAAAAGTACATCGACATGCTGCGTCTGCGCGTCAGCATTCCAGGCCGCGATGGACATCTTCCCGCAAAGCTCATCGATTTCTCGCAGGACATGGATGTGGCGGTGATCAAACTTCAGGGCTCGGCATTCCCTCATGCCACGCTGGCGGACAGCGATACGGTGCGCGTCGGCGACGTAGTGTTCGCACTGGGCGCGCCCTTCGGGATCGACAAGACCGTCACGCACGGCATCATCAGCGCCAAACGGAATGACGAAGTGCTGGCGGGCTTTGAAAAGCAGGAACTCCTGCAGACGGATGCGTCCATCAATCCCGGCAATTCCGGCGGCCCGCTCATCGATGCGGACGGACGCGTGGTGGGGATCAATACCGCCATCTACAGTCTGAGCGGGGGCAACCAGGGCATCGGTTTCGCTATTCCTATCAACAAGGCGGTGTCGGCGGCGGACGCACTCTCCCGCCCGCGCGGTTATCTGGGCGCAAAACTGGCGGACGTGGACCAGGAGAAGGCGCAGCGCCTTTATGATTTCACCGGCGGCGCATATATCGCCGAGGTGGAGGATGACACTCCGGCCGCCAAAAGCGGGCTGAAAAAAGGAGACGTCATTCTGGAGGTGGACGGAAAAAAAGTGGAAAATTCCGATGATCTGCGCAAACGCCTCGCAAGCCGTCCGCCAGGCACAAAGATGCGCATTTCGTTTTTTCGGGAGCTAAAACAGGAGCGTGGTGAAATGATGCTGACGCTCGGCGAACGTCCTAACTTTTTCCTGAGTGAGATGCCGGGCGGTGACAAATCCACAGTGTCCGCCAGCGCTGCCGCCAATCCCGCCGTTCCGCCGGCAACCGGTGACGACCATGTGGTGGGTATGACGCTGGTGCCGGTAGTCCCCGAGGAGCATATCAAGTTGAAGCTCCCGGAGGACACGACCGGCCTCATCATCACCAAAGTTCAGGCGAATACGCCCGCGGCGAACTGCGGTCTCGAAAAGGGGGATATCATTCTGCGGATCAATCGCTCCGCGCCGCGCAACTATGCGGAGGCGGTGGATGCCATTCTCAACCACTCGCGTGACGGCAGAGCCACCCTGCAGGTGCGGAGGGGCGACTCCACGCGCAATGCGGTGATGGAATTGAAGTGACGTCCGCGACGCACCGCGCTTGGCGTTTTGACACGGCGGATTCGCTGTAATGCACCGCCCCGCGCCGGCGTAACGTGTGGCGCGTATGAAATCTGCACTCCTTTTCTGTTGTCTCGCATTCACAGGCCTCACATCCATCCTGAAGGCTGAGTTTCGCGCCGGCGCGGCGAGGACGGTCATCACTCCGCCGAATGGAGTGAACATGGCGGGCTACTACAATGTGCGGGGTTCGACGGGTGTGCTCGATGACATTCATGCTCACGCGCTGGTGCTTGATGATGGCAAAACCCGCGCCGCACTGGTGTCTCTCGATTTGATAGGAACACCGCGGGAACTCGTGGAGGCCGTGCGCGCAGAGGTGGAACGGGCGGGCGTGCTCCCCGGTTCGCATGTAATGATCTCAGCCACTCACGCCCACACCGGGCCGGTTCCGGGACACGTGCTGCGCACCCCTGAGGCGCCCGATGGCGGACCGCCCGCTCCCGATTCCGTGCATGGGAAATATCTCGCCTCTTTGCCCGGCGCCATCGCGGCAAGCATCAGCCAGGCGGCGGCAAAGCTCACTGTGGTTAGTGTGTCGGGAGCAACCGGTTAATGCCCGGATCTGGCGTTCTGCCGCCGCTTTTATATGCGCGATGGCAAGGTGGGATGGAATCCCGGCAAGTTGAATCCTAACGCCATGACCGCCACCGGCCCCACGGACCCTCAGGTGCAGGCGATTTTCTTCGAGCCTCTGCACAAGCCTGACATGCACGCTCCGGCCGTCGCGGTGTATGCCAATTTTTCCATGCATCCCGACACCGTCAGCGGAACGAAGATTTCCGCAGATTATCCCGGCGTTCTCTCGCGGTTGATCGCCGGTTATCACGGCCCGGAGTGTATCACGGTGTATGGAAATGGCACTTGCGGGAATCTCAATCACCTCGACACCTCGTGGCAGCGCCGGCAGGGCGGCATCGAGGAGACAAACCGCATCGGCACCCTGCTGGCGGCGGCGATCTTCCGCGCGGAAAAGTCGCAGCGGACATTTGCTCCGGGAATTGTCAGGGTGAAATCAGTCACGGTCCCGCTGAGTGTGCCCTCCGTTTCCCCTGAACAGGCGGAGATGGCCCGGGAAACCATTCGCAAAGGCACCAACGGAGCAGCCCCGGCGTTCATGGAACTTGTCCGCGCGAACCGCCTGCTCGATCTCGCCGCGCGCGACGGAAAGCCGGTTCCTGCGGAGGTGCAGGTCATCTCCCTTGGGCCGGATGTCGCATGGGTGGGACTGCCGGGAGAAGTGTTCGTGGAACTTGGTCTGGCGCTGAAGAAGCGCTCGCCATTCAGGCATACGATCATCGCCACCCTAACGAATGGGAACTGGGGATACATCCCGGACCGCCGCAGTTATGCAGAAGGCGCCTACGAAGCGGAAAGCTCCCGCGTGGAGCCGGGATCAGGGGAAAAACTGGTGGATGCAGCGGCGGAGCTGCTGGCGGAGTTGCACGGGGAAGCTTCCAAATGAGAGTTCGGCACGAGCCATAAACCAATTTGCGTCGTTGTTCACGCAACAGGCCGAATCGGCGATGGCTTGCCTCGCGGCGGTATTCTGATACAAGCGGTGCTATGAATTTATGGTGCCTGATCCCATGCGCCAGGGTGCAGAGAGCCCTGGCTTTTACAGCAGTCCTGACAGGAGTCGGCATCATCTGCAAGGTCGCATCCGCCGGACAACCCGTGAGGATCGAATACACGGGCACCCGCTGGGATATCTACGGGCATTATAATATGGAACTGCGGCTGAAGAATGATTCCCGGCAAACGATCGCGTTTAGCGGTGGCGCTTATCCGTGGTTCGACCGTTTCGAGGGACGTCCGTGGGGCTGGAAACAGGACAAGTTAGAGCGATGCGGGCACGAAGCTTTCAGCGACCAGCGGCTGCGGCCGGGGCAGTCCAAAACGTTCACCCTTCCAGCGCCTGAGAAACGAAGCTGGCGGCTGCGCGTGCCATTTGCTTACGAACGGAACGGCACTGGTGCGGCTGCGGCGGACACCACAGGACAAAAAGGTGTGGCATGGTCTCCGACGCTGCCCGCGCTGCCGCGGGAGTGGCTGAACACGAGCGGCACGGACGCATCGAGGCTGGTCGAGTTGAACGTCACCTTGGTGCCCGGTCATGGCGAGCCGAAGTACGCGTTTGTCCTGAAAAACATTTCTTCAAAGCCGCTCTACTACCCCGGCTACAGCGATGATCCCGCGGAATCGGTTTACGAAAAAGGGCCGGCGTATCTGTTGGAGGAACGTCACGGCTGGCGCTGGAAGAACGAAAGCTGGCCGCGCACATGGCAAGGTCTGGGATTCCGTAAAATCCCGCCCGGCAGGACACTGACATTCACCGATTCCGCCAGAAGCAGCAAACGCACATGGCGCATCGGCCTGCGGCTGTTTTTGACAGCAAAACCACGGACGATCACCGATGCGTGCCGGCCGGTCTGGTGGCAGGCACTTCCACCCAACCCATAACACATGAAAAAGGTCTGTCTTCTTGACCCAAAAATCGGCCCTTTCCGCAACGACGAAATGGCAATGCGCATCGATTGACCGCGTGTCACTCCAGGAACTCCGTGAAGTCGCCGTCGTAACCGAAAGTGATTTTCCCTCCGTGGATCAATATCAGGATCCCATGCTCATCCAGATTGTAGTCGATATCCGTCATTGCTGAAATGACGACGGCATCGTGATCCCGGATGAGATAGACCATGCAAATTTTGACGAACGGAAGATAGCCCTCCCCCTTGAACGCAGCCACTGCGCTCTCTCCCTTGAAGTCCCGCAAATATTCCAGCACGTCTTCCCGCATGGAATTGCCGGCGTGGTCCTCTCCGCAGTATTGCTCAAAGGCCGTTGCCAGAATGTCCTGCATTGCCTCCGATGTTGGAAACGCCTGCGCCAGCCAGGCATCGTCCAGATTGTTATCCGGCGCAGACCAGTAATAAATATCAAATGACGACTCCCCGTCGTCGCAAAGTCTCCCCGCAGGATGAAATACGGATACCGGCATCTGCTGCTTGCGCCCTGTCCGCGAAATATCCGCATGCCGCCGCGACGGCTCGAATGCGCGGGGATCAAGGATGGACATTGGAGTCGGCTTCGTCAGGATTTGCTGCGAGAATGAATACTCGATGCGGGCCAGCGACAGATCTCTAACTTATTCCACGATCTTCAAACCCGCCGGCCGAATCGCCATCCCTGGCGTCTCTCCTTCCCCGGCAAACGCCACGCTGCTCTTGATTTGCCTCACCGCCTCCCCGGGCGGCATCTTCCGCGACAAAACCAAGTCCAGATAGGAAAAGTCAATCACGGCACTGCCCGCCCAGTCCGCCACTTTGGTAAAGCCGGACACCGGCATATTGAGTCCGCTTGCCTTGCGCAGCGCCGCCGGTGCACCGCCCGACATCGTCAGGCATGCTCCGAGGTGCACCAGTTTCACCTCCGGCGCAAAACGCAGCCGGCTCCCGATAAAGTCCCCGCTCAGCACCTCCTTGCCGACCGTGATCCCCTTTTCCGTTCCGTGGCTCGAAACATAAAACACCGCCGGCTCATTCAGATAGGGCAACTCCTCGCACCACTTGGCAAAGTCCTCCTTTCCATCGAAGTAGCGGTGCCGCACCTCCACGCTCGGCACGCGCGAAAAAAAATGCCGCAGCATGTCTCCGTAGGAATATTCCGGCTGCTGAAGACCGGATTCCCAGTGCGCCTCCAGCACCACGAGCCACGTCCGGCCCGCCATCGGTTTCACCCGCGTTCCCTCCCATTGCCCGCCCTGTTTGCCATCAGTGGTTTTCCACGTTCCGGTGAACGTTTCCCCGTCCCCGCCCAGCTTGAACTCCCCGCTCCCCTTGTCGCCCGTGGTCTCCGTGTAGGTGAACTTCAGTGCTCCCCCCTCCGTTTTTCCTGACACTTCCGACTGCCCGCCATAACTGTAGCATCCCGTTACCGACGCATCCTTCTCCACCAGCCGCATCATTCCAAACGTCGTCTTCCACACACCCGAAAAATTCCGCACGACCGCAACCGCCCGGCGTCCCGCCCACGGCTGCCACTGCACCGTTCCCTTCTCCCTCCACTGTCCGGTAAACGACTGCCCGTCCTTCGCCAGCGTAAAACTCCCCTCACCCTCCACGTTCGGCTCCGTGTAGGTAAACGTCCATTTCAGCCCATCCACCGTCCCGCGAATATCGTTCGGCGGCCCGCCCGGCACTTGATAGGTGCCTTTCACATTTGTCCCTTCCACCTTCAACTCCATGTGCCCATAGGTCGTCTCCCAATCCCCCGCAAATCCCGGCTCCGCCGCACGGGCGGCTATCGTATAAATCCACAACGCTGCAAACGGGAGAAGACGAAGGAAGTGCATACCCATCCATCCGCGCAGACCGCCACCCCTCCAGCGGAAAATTCCGGTGTCCTAGCCGGAACCAAAGCAATATCCGCTCGTGCCATTCTGCGTAAGACTTCGAAAGCCCGTGGCGCGCATGTAGAGCGACTCTGGCGCAGCCGAGTCGCTTTTGGCATCACGCTGAAGAAGACAAAAGCGACTGGGCTGCGCCACAGTCACTCTAACTTTTGTCCAGCGCTTCGACGTCACCGACTGGCCAGGATCGTCGCTAACAGGTTCGTTTCTCACTGCGAAGGCGCTACTCTTACTCTCCTCTGCAGTTCGAGTTATTTCACCCGCAACGTTCGGCCTTCGTCACACGTCGAGTCGCCGCACCCCGTCAATTTTCACCGCTCTTCTTCTCCCCGCATTTCCCTTCACTCCTGTTCAACAACGCCGTTCCTCACAAAACCATTTGACGCCGGACACGTTTATACACCGCAGTATCTCCATACACGAACACATCTTACCTCTTAAATCTTACCTTACCCGTATGAGTTCATCCTGTCCTCCTAACACCCGTCTTTTCCCGGACCCATCCCCTGCCGGCTCAGCCTTCAGCCCGCGATGACTTCTTCACCTTCCTATGGCGATCCATCATGGACAAAAATCAAAAAACGGACCAGCCCGGGCCACCCGCCTTTCGTCATTCGCGCCTTCGTCATTCCTTCGGATTTCTGGTTTCTGGCTTCGTCATTTCGTCGCAGGCGATATCATAATAGTATCACAACCGCCTTCAAATCAGGCTAAATCAAGGTAAATCAAACCTCTTTTATTTCGCCATACCTTTAGAAAGATACTTTCCAGCCCTCCCATTCCTTCTCGTCGCCCCCGGGTTCCCCCTCCCCCCCTCCGCACTCAAGCACGTGACGCCCTCCGCATTCTATGCTTGAACTTACCGGCTCTCCTTGATTCCCACCGATGAAACTCCCCGTCGTCCGCCTGTTATTTCTCTGCCTCCCCTCCGCGGCGGCCGGGGCGCCCGTGGACTACCTCCACGACGTTAAACCCCTCTTCTCCGAGCGCTGCTCCCAGTGCCACGGCGCCACCCAGCAGAAAAACGGCCTGCGCCTGGACACCACCGCCGCCGCTCTCAAAGGAGGCGAGCACGGCCCCGCTTTAAAGCCCGGCCACAGCGCCGACAGCCTGCTCCTGCAAGCCGTAAAAGGCACCCATCCGAATCTTTCCCGGATGCCTTATAAAAAGCCCGCGCTCGACGACTCTCAAATCGCCACCCTCGCCGCATGGATCGACCAGGGTGCAACGGCTCCCGCCGGTGAGCAGCCCGGTTCCGCCAAGCACTGGGCCTTCATCCCTCCCCTTCGCCCGCCGGTCCCTGCGCTGACTCCGCAGCCGACAAATCCCATCGATGCCTTCATCCTCGCCCGCCTGGCGCAGGACAAAATCCAGCCCGCGCCTGAAGCCGATCGCACCACACTCATCCGCCGTCTCAGTCTCGACCTCACCGGCCTCCCGCCCTCGCCGGTCGAAGTGGACGCCTTCGTTCGCGACCAGCGTCCCGACGCTTACGCTCAACTTGTGGATCGCCTCCTGGCCTCCCCGCACTACGGCGAACGCTGGGGCCGCCACTGGCTCGATGTTGCCCGCTACGCTGACTCCAACGGCTACAGCATCGATGCCCCGCGGGTGATTTGGAAATACCGTGACTGGGTCATCGACGCGCTCAATCGCGACCTCCCCTTCGACCGTTTCACCATCGAACAGCTCGCAGGCGATCTGCTGCCCGCTGCGTCCATGGACCAGAAAATCGCCACCGGTTTCCACCGCAATACGCAGATCAATCAGGAGGGCGGCATCGACAAGGAACAGTTCCGCATCGAATCCATCATCGACCGCGTCAACACCACCGGAACCGCCTTCCTTGGCCTGACGATTGGCTGCTGCCAGTGTCACGATCACAAATTCGATCCCCTGACACAAAAAGACTACTACGGTCTGTTCGCCTTTTTCAATAACGCGGAGGAACCGGAGCTGCCGCTGGCCACGCCAAAGGATCTCGCTGCGGCCGCCGAAGGCGAAAAGAAGGCGGCGGCATTCATTGCGTCCCTGCCCGCCAAAGATCCATCGGTCTGGGATCGCATGCTGACGTGGGAACGGGGTATGAATCCCACTCAGCGGCAGGCCCTTCCCCAGGCCGTGCGCGAGGCTTTCGATGTCGGATTTGAAAAACGCACCGACGCGCAAAAGCAGGAGGAACTCGAGGCCTTTGTCGAGCACGCGCCGGAAAACAAGGCTCACAAAGCAGCTCTCAAAAAGCTGCGCGCCTCAGCACCCAAAATTCCTTCGACCATGGTCATGGAAGAGCGCGGCAAGCCGCGGCGGAACTACCTGTTCATCAAGGGTGACTTCACCCGCGACGGAGGCCCCGTGACGCCGGCCACACCCGCGGTGCTTCATCCTTTCAAAACAAAGGAACGGGCAAACCGCCTCGACCTCGCCGAATGGCTTGTCGAACCAACAAATCCGCTCCTCGCACGGGTGACCGTAAACCGGATTTGGCAGCAGTATTTCGGCAGGGGCCTCGTCGAAACGGAAAATGACTTCGGCACTCAGGGAACACCGCCATCGCATCCGGAACTTCTCGACTGGCTCGCCACGGAGTTCATCACGCAGCGCTGGAGCCTCAAAGCGATGCATCGCCTCATCGTTACTTCCGCCACTTACAGGCAGTCCTCCCGCGCGCGGCCTGAACTGGACATCATTGACCCTAACAACAAACTCCTCGCCCGCCAGAGCCGCCTCCGCCTCGATGCCGAAATCGTCCGCGACGTCGCCCTCTCCGCCAGCGGCCTGCTCAATCCAAAGATCGGCGGCCCCAGCGTGTATCCACCGATTCCCGAAGGCGTCATGTCCCTCGGCCAGGTGAAACGCGAATGGAAGGTCAGTGAAGGCGAAGACCGCTACCGGCGCGGCATGTACACTTTCTTCTTCCGCGCCACTCCCCCGCCCTCTCTCTCCGTCTTCGACGCACCGGACGCCTTCAGCACCTGCACCCGCCGCCTTCGCTCGAACACCCCGCTTCAGTCCCTGGCGCTCCTCAACGACCCGCAGTTCTATGACTTCGCGCGCAGCTTCGCCCTCAAAATCCTGCGCGAAGGCCCGGCTTCCGATCCTGACAAACTTACGTTCGCCTTCCGCCGCTGCCTCGCCCGCGAACCAAAGCCCGCCGAAAAAGAAACCCTCCAAAAAACCCTGACACAACAATTGGCCCTCAACGAACCCGTCAAAAATATTCCCGCAGGCATTGATCCTAACGTATTTTCCGCATGGCTCACCGTCGCGCGCATTCTGCTCAACCTCGACGAAACCATCACCCGGGAGTGAATCCATGAACGCCGTTCCTAACGATTCACTCAAGGCGCTAACCCGCCGCCACTTCTTCAGCCGCTGCGCGCTGAATGTCGGCGGCATTGCCCTCGCTTCCTTGCTGGGCGGCAAAACGAACGCCGCCACCGCCAACCCCATGGCGCTGAAAAAGCCCATGTTCGCGCCGCGCGCGAAGAATGTCATCTATCTCTTCATGGCGGGCGCGCCGAGCCAGTTGGAACTGTTCGACTACAAACCGAAGCTCATCGAACTGAACGGTCAGCCAATCCCGCCCTCCTTCATCGAAGGCAAGCGCTTCGCCTTCATGGGTTCCAGCCACGGCACCAAACTCCTCGGCACGCGGCGCAAATTCAAACAGTACGGGAGCAGCGGCGCGTGGGTCTCGGAGATGTTCCCGCACACCGCCGGCATCGTCGATGACATCACCATCGTCCGCTCCTGCGCCGCCAGCCTGTTCAATCACGCCCCCGCCAAGCTCTTTATGAACACCGGTTCCGGCCAGTTCGGCCGGCCCAGTATTGGCGCGTGGGTGACTTATGGCATCGGCTGCGAATCGCAGGATCTCCCCGGATTCGTGGTGCTCCAGTCCGGTCCGCGCGGTCCCCGCGGTGGCGCGGTCAACTGGGGCAGCGGCTTCCTCCCCACCACTTATCAGGGCGTGCCTCTCCGCGGCAACGGCGAGCCCATTCTCAACCTAACCACTCCCGGCGGCATCACCGCCGCGCGCCAGCGCCAAACCATCGACGCCATCCGCGACCTCAATCTTCAGCGCGCCGTCGAAACCGGCGATCCCGAAATCAACACGCGCATTGCCGCCTGCGAGATGGCTTATCGCATGCAATCCAGCGCGCCGGAACTCATCGACTTGTCAGGCGAGACCAAAGCCACCCTCGACCTTTACGGCGTCGAAAAAGACCAGCCCTCCTTCGCGCGGAACTGCCTGCTCGCACGCCGTCTCATCGAACGCGGTGTCCGCTTCGTCCAGCTTTACCACACCAACTGGGACAGCCACGGCGGCCCCGGCGAAAACCTCCAGAATGATTTCGACAAAGTTTGCCGCGATGTGGACCAGGCCCAGGCCGCGCTCATTAAAGACCTCAAATCCCGCGGCCTTCTCGACGACACTCTCGTCATCTGGGGCGGCGAATTCGGCCGCACCCCCATGGGCGAAAACCGCGAAACCTCGGGCCGCAATCACCACATTGACGCCTTCACCATGTGGTTCGCCGGCGGCGGCGTGAAACGCGGTGCCGTCATCGGCCAAACCGACGAACTCGGCTTCAACGCCATCGAGGACCGCATGCACATCCACGACATCCACGCCACCGTCCTCCACCTCCTCGGTGTCGACCACACCCGCCTCACCTTCCGCTTCCAGGGACGCGACTTCCGCCTCACCGATGTTCACGGCGAAGTCATGTCCCGGCTCTTTGCGTAGGCCCATGCATAAACCGCGCCCGTTTTCCGGGAAGATTTTTGAAGAAATCAATAGACGCGAATGCGGGAATTCCGTAGAATACGCGTATGAGTACCGCCGTCACTCCATCCGTCGGAACCGGGAAGCCGGAAGCTTCCTCCCGCGGCGACGTCGCGGTTTTCATTCAGGTGGTTTTGGCATTGGTGCTTGGCTGGCTTGGGGTAAATGCACTGATGGAGACTATCCTGGAATCGCGGGCGCGCGATGCCGCGGCGGCGCAGGAATTCTTCGATTCCCGGCGGCAGGAGGATCACTCACCCGCGGCGGCGGCTCCGGCAAAAGCAACGCCTCAGCCGGTCGCGAAAGCCGGTCCTCGCAACGATCCGAAGAAGGCGGAAGTCAAAACGAAGTAGCACAGGAATGCCGATTGCCGAAGTCCGCCGCCGGACCAGCATCACGGCACCGCATGTCCCAATCCCCTGACTCTTCCCCCGCGGCCCACTGGAAGGGCACCGTCCTTGTTTTCGGTTTCACGTCGTTCCTCAGTGCGGCACTGCTGTTCCTCATTCAATTGATCTTCGCGCGCATGATCCTGCCGCTGCTCGGCGGGTCCGCCGCAGTGTGGAACACCTCCATGGTTTTCTATCAGGCGGTGCTGCTCGCGGCTTACGGCTATGGACACATCATATCGAAGCGGCTCAGCCTTCCCGTCCAGATCGCTCTGCACGTTGTCATCCTGCTGGCGGCGTTCGTGGTGCTGCCTCCGGCCTTGACCGGAGGATGGCTGCCGCCGCACGACACCGATCCCACGCTCTGGGTGCTCGGCATCCTCGCCGCGGGAGTGGGCCTCCCCTTCTTCGCCGTGGCCACCACCAGTCCGCTGCTGCAAAAGTGGTTCTCCCGCACACGCCATCCGCGCGCCGGCGATCCTTATTTTCTCTACGCCGCCAGTAACGCGGGCAGCCTGGCCGGCCTGCTGGTGTATCCGTTTCTCATTGAACGCGCTGCCACGCTGGGACGGCAGGCGATGGGCTGGACCATCGGTTATGGAATTGTCGTCGCCGGCACCACACTTTCGGCATGGGCAGCACTCCGCAATGCGCAGCCGGCCGCCTCAGTTTCGCCGCCAACACCGGCGGGAGATACACCCGTCATCCCCTGGAAACGCCGGGCTTACTGGGTTGTCTGCGCCGCCGTGCCCTCCAGCCTGATGCTGAGTGTCACCACCTATCTTTCCAGCGATCTTTCGGCCATCCCTCTGCTCTGGGTGCTGCCGCTGTCATTGTATCTTCTCACATTCATCATTGTGTTTTCACGGCGGGCTTCCGGCAGCGAAGACAGCACCCGCCGCATCGCGCCTCTGCTTCTGCTTGCCGTCTCCGTAGCCATCGCGGCGGGCTTTGACTCACCGCTTCCGGTGATGATGGCCCTGCACCTCATGGCGTTTTTTGTGCTCGCACTCGTCTGCCATCGCAGAGCGGCACAGGACCGGCCGGGCCCCGAAAATTTGACCGTCTTCTACTTTTGTCTTTCGCTCGGCGGTTTCCTTGGCGGGGCTTTCAATTCGCTGCTCGCCCCGCATCTGTTCACTGGCGCGCTGGAGTATCTCCTCATGCTCATCGCCGCCGCCGTGCTCATCACTCCCCAGCGGGTTCTCGCGGCCCGCCCGCGCGCCAAAAGAGTCACCCTGGGATTGCCGGAAATGCTCGCCGTTATCGCCATCATTCTTTGGTCTGCTCTTAGCAGATATCTGGATTCTCCCCCGCTCCGGCTGCTCGCCGCGGGACTGCCTTTGCTGGCCTGCTTTATTCTCGTCTGGCGCGGCACGGGCTTCGCCCTTGGAGCCGCCGCGATTCTTCTTCCCTCTTACTTTTTCACACCCGGCAGGGACGTCCTGCTTCATGCCGAGCGCAGCTATTTCGGCATCCACCGCGTCTATCAGCGCGAGGATGGTTTCCGCTGGCTTATCCATGGCACCACGCTGCACGGCGTGCAAAACACCGCCCTGCCCCGCGTGCCGGTGGGATATTACCACCCCGCAGGCCCGCTGGGTTCCATCTTCGCCGCTTATGGCGGCACGCTTAGCGGCCCCATCGCCGTCGCGGGCCTTGGCACGGGAGCCATTGCCGCTTACGGTAAACCTCGACAGGAACTCACCTTCTTCGAGATCGATCCCTCAGTGGAGCGCATCGCAAGGAACGACCATTACTTCACCTATCTGCGCGACAGTCCGGCAAAAGTGAACGTCGTCCTCGGCGATGCGCGCCTGTCTCTCAAGACTGCACCGGAGGCGCACTATCAAATGATCGTGCTCGATGCCTACAGCTCGGACGCCATTCCCGTGCACTTGCTGACGCGCGAAGCCGTGAGGCTTTATCTCCGTAAACTCGCGCCCGGCGGACTCCTCGTATTCCATATTTCAAATTTGAACTTCGACCTTCATCCTCTGATCCTCGCCCTGACAAACGACGCCGGCCTTTACAGTCTCTTCACCGAAGACCCCGGCCCGCAGCCTCCGCTCGCCTCCGGCGAACGCATGGCCTCACGATGGGTGGCGGCGGCGCGCGAAGTAACCACCCTCGCCCCCCTGGAAAAAACCGGCAAATGGATCCGCGACTCCTCTGCCGCTCCGGTCCGCGTCTGGACGGATGACTACTCCAGTCCCATCGTGCTCCTGAATTGGAACCCGCATCAGTAATTAAGCCGGTGGCTTTGCCGGTCTCACACTTCCTCGTTACCTTCCGGCACTTCAGCGATGAGCCGTTGCAGGGCTGCGACCTTGGAGCCGATAAACAGCACATTCGATACATGAAGTTCCTCCCGCGTCGCTCCCGCAGTGCGGATTTTCAAGTCCCCGGAGCCAAGCCCGATGAGCCAGTGCCGGAAAATATCATCGCGGTGTTTTTCCAGCCCCATCCCCTGTGTGTTATAACTGTTGGAGCCGGATCCAAAGAGCGTCTTGTGCGTGAGTTGGCCGGGCGTGAATTCCCAATAGCTCAACCGGTCGAAGCCAAAAACGGAAATGATCCATGTCAGGAAGATCAGCGTGGAAAACCAGAAATATGCACCCAGCGTGAGATGGATGGTGAGGTTGCCGAACCACCTGAAAATATCGTCCCACCAGCCAACCCATGCCAAAACCACGGTGACCAGAATCGCCGCAAGGATAACGATTCCCGAGGCCAGCCCGCGCAGCGTAAAACTGGTGATCAGGACCACGAGATAAAGCGTCAGCAGAAAAATCACACCAAGGTTGCTGCTGGGGTGAACAAACTCGGGGAGTCGTTCTGCGCCTTTTATCGGTTCCGCATTCCCGCGCAAATAAGTAAGGAGAGCCATGACGTAACCGGTTACCCAAACCGGCCACCAGAAGAAAAACGGAGAATGGCTGTAAACCCGGAGCAGGGGCACCGCCACTACACCCGGTACGGTTCGTTGTGCGCTTCTCGCATGGTGACCCTGCGTGTCTTGAAGCCGGGGATCATCAGAAGGGATGGCGGATGAATGCAGCGGCATAAAAGCGGTTCTATTGCGGAGTTTGCCGGAAGATCTCAGGCCGGCGCCAGTTCAGAAATTTCGCGGACCGTCTCGCCCACTTCGGTGGTGGCGTCGGTCTTGATCGCCAAATCTCCCAAAGTCAGAATTCCCACGAGCCGCTTTTCGCGCGAAATCACCGGCAGCCTGCGAACCTGCCTTTTTTTCATCATTTGTTGCGCCTCTTCGATGCTTTGGTCTTCATAACACCACCGCACCTCCGGAGTCATGCATCGGGAAACGGCAGTCTCAGCAGGAGTCAAACCCTCAGCAACGGCACGCAACGCAATGTCCCGGTCGGTGAGCATTCCCACAAGCCGATCTCCGTCGCAAACCGGCAGACATCCAATTCCGAGCGTGCGCATTTGCTGTGCGGCTTCCTGAAGGGTGGTTTCCGGACGAACCACGGCTACATCTGCTGTCATGATCTGGTTCACATTCATCGGAGCGGATTTTCAGAACTTCCTGTCGGGCGGAGATGGAAAAAGCGTCCGGCTCACACTTTTAAGCGCGAGCCGGTGAATCGTTCCTCATTTGATTTCTCTTCTGAATCACGATCCGTCCTTTCGTCTGCTGTCGGTGTGCCATGCTCTCCCCGGTCTGGTTGCGGGAAAGGCGTTCTGAACCAGCCGGACTTTGCTGCGGATCGCCCGGTGCAGCCGTGCAAATGTCCTCACGGCTGCCGCGCGTCCTGAACCTTTGCCACCTGGAGGAAAATGGCGACCCCTACGGGAATCGAACCCGTGCTCTCGCCGTGAAAGGGCGATGTCCTAACCGCTAGACGAAAGGGTCGTGTGCCGGAATGAGCGGGCGCGGAAATCGCCCAAGCCTTCCGGGGGTGCAAGGGATATTTTCACAACACGGCAGGTTGTGCAAGGAGAGGGTTAATTTCCGGTTCAGAAAAGCTTGGCGCGCAGATACTTCCCGGTGAGGCTGGCTTCGCACCGGGCGACGGTTTCCGGCGGCCCTTCGGCCACGATACGTCCGCCGGCGTCGCCTCCCTCAGGTCCCATGTCGATGACCCAATCGGCGCATTTGATGACGTCAAGGTTGTGCTCGATGATGATGAGCGTGTTGCCCTGATCGCGCAGGCCGAAGAGAACGCGAAGAAGCGTTTCGATGTCGCTGAAGTGAAGACCGGTAGTGGGCTCGTCGAGCAGATAAAGCGTGCGGCCCGTGGCGCGTTTGGAGAGCTCGGCGGCGAGTTTGCTGCGCTGCGCTTCGCCCCCGCTGAGCGTGTTCGAAGCCTGGCCGAGCTTGAGATATCCGAGGCCGACGCTGCCCATCATGCGGAGTTTGTCGCCGAGGCCGGGAACGGTGCGGAAAAACTCGGCGGCTTCGTCGAGATTCATGTCGAGCACATCGGCGATGTTGCGGCCTTTGAAGGTCACCTCCAGCACTTCGCGATTGTAGCGCTTTCCCTCGCAGGCTTCGCAGGTGACATACACGTCGCTGAGAAAATGCATATCGATGCGGATGACGCCATCGCCTTCGCACATTTCGCAGCGTCCGCCCGCAGTGTTGAAACTGAAAGTGCCGGGCGTGTAACCGCGAACCTTTGCCGCGGGAAGCTGGCTGAAGAGTTCGCGAATGTGATTGAAGGCACCGATGTAAGTCGCCGGATTGCTGCGCGGACTCCTGCCGATGGGGCTCTGGTCGATGACGACAGACTTGTCGAACTGCTGCAGCCCGCTGATGCCCGCATGCTTGCCCGGCGTGTCCTTCGCCTGGTAGAGCCGGCGGGCGATCTCCCGCCGCAGAATGTCATCCACCAGCGTGCTCTTCCCGCTCCCGCTCACGCCCGTGACACAGATGAGACAACCCACCGGAAAACTGACATCGATGTTTTGCAGATTGTTCTCCGTCGCTCCATGAACGGTGAACCATCCGGTTTCGAGCACGTCGCCGCCTTTGGTTTTCGGCAGCGGCGGAGGAACGATGCGGCGCTTTGGAACTGCGATCTTCGCCACGCCACTCAAAAACTGCCCGGTAACCGAATGCGCATTCGCCGCGATCTCACCCACCGGCCCCGCGCCAATGATCTCCCCTCCCCTTGGTCCCGCACCCGGCCCAAGATCGATGACCCAATCCGCAGCTTTGATGGTGTCCTCATCATGCTCCACTACCACCACCGTGTTGCCCAAATCGCGCAGTTCCCGCAGCGTTGCAAGGAGCCGGTCATTGTCCCGCTGATGCAGGCCGATGCTCGGCTCATCCAGCACATATAGCACGCCGCTAAGCCGCGAGCCCAATTGCGTCGCCAGCCGTATCCGCTGCGCCTCCCCGCCGCTGAGCGTGCCATACTCACGAGCCAGCGTCAGATAACCGACGCCGACATCATCCAGAAACCGCAGCCGCGACTCCATCTCACGCAACACCTCCGGAACGATCTGGCGCTGCTGCGAGGTGAGGGTCAGGTTTTGTAAAGCCGCGCGTGCTCCGGTGATAGTCAGTGAAGTGAACTCGTCGATGGCGAGTTCGGAGATAGCGGAACTGCGCGGCACAGGGACATCAGAGCCGATGCCCCACAGTTCGAGCATGGCCCGCGTAGGGCGAAACATGACCACGTCGATGACATCCACGAGCCCGTCCTCTCCCTTAATCAGATTCGCCTGTTTGGTATCACTCACTCCCAGCCCATCGGAAGCACGATACCAGAAGTTCTCTCCGACATGCCCGAACCCGCGTCCCTCCAGCATCGAGGAGACCTCGCCTTTTTCAGGCAATTCTCCCATTAGCACTCTTTGGGAAACCATCAACCGCGGTCCTTCCGGAGTCTCCCACATTCCTTCAAAGCGGATTGTATCACCAAGTTCGCGGTTCTGCAAAAGCTGCCGTTCCAGATACTCAAGGGGTGTTGCATCATCCTGTGCGACCCGGATTCCCCCTTTGTAGAGCTTTACCGCTCGCGGGGTTATACCCGCATACCAGGGCCTCGTTGCTTTATAGAGTCGTCGTTGAATGACTTCGTCAGGTGTATGCCTAAGACCGTAGATGTCGTGCTCCCCTCCGTAGTCCAGTAATTTCAGCGGACTGGAAGGCGAGAATATCAACGCTTCTTTTCGGCACCATTCGCGGAGAATTTCGTACTGGGCTCGTCGTTCAGCTTCGTTTCCACGGAGAGTCTCCGCTGGCGATTCTTCGCGATTTGCTCCTCGAGTTGAGCGAAGGTGAGCCCAGGCTGATTCAAGCGCCGTTGGCGCATTTGTTCGATCGTGGGTAGCTTCATGGTGGTCATTAAAATCGGAGATGGTGCCGTTGCCAAGCGCGTTCACCGCGAGCGTCACCGCAAGGAATTCCGGCTTCAGCCTTCGTCCCTTGCACGCGGCGCACGGCGCGGGATTCATATATCGCCGCACGTTCTGCTTCACGAACTCGCTCTCACTCTCAATCACGAGCCGCTGCGCCTCGTTCACCAGTCCTTCAAACGGCTTGCCGACGACACGCGTCGTGGCGCTCTTCGCGATGTCCATCTTGATCGGTGTCTTCCCCGTTCCGTAAAAGAGCGCGTCTTTGAATTCCTTTGGCAGCGAAGAGAACGGCACCTTGTCACTCACTTTGAAATGCGCCGCGAGGGCCGCAATCTTACGGTCGTGCACGGCCTTGAGCTTCGGGTTCTTACTCCACCATGTCTTCACCGCGCCATCGGCCAGAGACTTTTCCTTGTCCGGCACCATGAGATCCGGATCGCCCCACATTTGAGTGCCAAGGCCTTCACACACGGAACACGCGCCAACATGGCTGTTAAAGGAAAAATGGCGCGGCGTCAGCGGTGGCATGCGAAAGCCGGTCGCCGGATTCGCATACAGTGTCGTGAACACCTGCTCCCGCCACTTTTCGCCCTCCTGCACCAGCACCATCACACGGCTCGCCGGACCGCTCCAGCGCAGCGCCACCGGCAGCGAATCCATCAGCCGCGTCCGCGCGTCCGGCCTGACGACAAGGCGGTCCACCACGAGATCAATCGCCCCGCCCTCCTCCACCTCCGGCTTCTCTTCGAGATCGCGCACCTCACCCTTCACCCGCACGCGGACGAATCCCTGACGCGCGAGCTTTTCGAAGAGCTTCTTCGGCTGCATGGTTTCACTTTCCGGCAGCGGCGCGAGAATCATCAGCCGCGTCCCTTCCGGCATCGCCAGAATGGCCTCCGCGATCTCCGGCGTGGTGTAACGGTGAATCGGCTCTCCCGTCACAGGATCGTGCGGCGTACCACAGGTGGCATAGAGGACGCGCAGGAAATCATAAATCTCTGTCACCGTCGCGATGGTGCTGCGCGGGTTCGCCGCCGCTGTATGCTGTTCGATGGCGATGGCTGGCGACAACCCTTCGATGCTGTCCACGTCCGGCTTCTCCAGCCGTTCGAGAAACTGCTGCGCATGCGCGCTGAGGCTCTCCACATACCGCCGCTGCCCCTCGGCATACAGCGTGTCGAATGCCAGCGACGACTTCCCGCTTCCGCTCACTCCGGTGACCACGGTCAGGCTGTTCTTCGGCAGCGCGACCGAGATGTTCTTCAGGTTGTGCTGCCGCGCACCGGTGATCCTGATGAGGTCGTCGCGCATGTTGAATGATAATGGCTTGAGAAAGAAGCCGGTCGATCTTCCCCGCCCAGGACCGGTGCGCAATACAGGATTCCTCTATGGAAAAACGCTCCAAAAGATCGCGTGACAGGATGGCACCTACAGTTGACATTTTGTGAAGCGCCCGCATTTTTCCCGGCGTTGTCTCCTCCTATCAAGCATGGCTATCAGGCTCGAAAAAGCGATCGTCCGCGGTGAAATCTCAAATGAGACCCCCGGTTTCGTCACCGGTCGCATATGGCTCCTGGGCCTGGCTGCGCCGCTCGTGCTCAATCTCAAAGGCAACTGTCTGAGAGACATCGCGGGCTGCACGCTGTCTTTTATCAATCCGCACCCGAAGCGCGAACCTCTGCTGGACATTCTCGCGGAGGTTCAGGACGGCTCGGTGGGCGATATGACCGCCAGCCGGAAGTCCCGTGTGCCGACGGTGACGGATGAGCAGCTCCTTTCTCTGCTCGACGAAAAGCAGCCGGTGCCGACAAAGCTGGCCAACTGCCTCTATCTCGAATGGTTCAGCGAAGTGAACGGACGCGTGGTCATCGAGTCTCATGAGTTCGCCCTTCAAATTTCCGCCCCGGCATGGACCATGACCGCGGAGGAGGAAACCGCGCAGTCTCTTGAAAGCCAGGAGAACTTCCATGACTATCTCGACGGCATCACCGGCATGGATGCCGGAGACGATGAGGACGAGGAAATGTTCGATGAAGAAGAGGAGGAGGATCAGGAGTCCTTCGACAGCAAGGCGGAAGGCGAGGGAGAGGGCGATCCGGCTTTCTTCAACGAAAACGAAGGCCAGCCGCTGAATGAGTTTCAATGGGAGCAGGAACTGCGCGACGCCGACCGCCGCGCTGAGGCTTATCAGGAGGCGTTCGACCGCTACAAGGACCACCCGGACCGCGAGCGGCTCATCGCCGAGGCCATGGGCTGGGACCCCGAGGAGGTGGATGAACTGACGGACGAACTCTCTGAAGTCTCCGCCAACATGCAGCCGGAGGACCCGCAGTCGCTCATTGAGAATGCGAATTCCATCGCGGGCGACGACGAGGAAAGCCATCACCCGCTCTGCCGGCGGGCCATGAATTTTGCGCTCAATCTGCAGCGCGAGGCGGAAGCCCGCGGCCTGCTCGATCCGGATGCCGCGAGGGACAGCCCGGTGCTCACCGTCATCGTCAGCATCATCGCCCTCGGAGGCAAGCTGGCCGCCGCGCTTGATCCCATGAGCGAAGGACTGGACCCGGAGCCGGGTTTCGTCATTGCCATGCTGAAGCGCGCACAGATTCCGCTCAACGAAGCACTGCACGCGCTGTCCTCCGTCGATATGGCGCGCCTCAGCCGCGAGACACGCGGATGGCTCACGCAGATTCGCGGCGAGCTGTTCGACCTGCGCAATGACATCCTCGACCTGATGAAGGAACTGCGCATGCGCCAGTAAGGCACTCGATGCTGCGCACCGATGACTTCGACTTCCCGCTGCCGGAGGAACTAATCGCCAGCCGTCCGCTGCCGCGCCGGGATGATTCCCGGATGCTCGTGGTGAATCGCGCGGAGGAAACCATGGAGCACCGGGCGTTTCGTGAGTTCCCGCAGTTTGTTGGAAAGGATGACATCGTCGTCTTTAATAACGTGCGCGTGGCAAAGGCGCGGTTCTTTTCCAACGACGGGCGCATCGAAGTCCTCCGCCTGCATGCCGTAACGCCGGTGCACTGGCAGTGCATGGTGCGTCCCGGCAAGCGCATGAGGAAGGGCCACGCCGTGCAGATCGGCGATGCCACCGGCACCGTGACGGACATCATGGAGGATGGCACGAGACTCATTCAGTGGGATGGAACGGTGGACGAACAACGATATGGCCACCTGGCTCTGCCTCACTACATGCGGCGCGACGACGATTCAGAGGACACGGAACGCTATCAAACCGTCTATGCCCGCGCCGACCGCAGCGATGCCGTCGCTGCGCCCACCGCCGGCCTGCATTTCACGCCGGAGATCATCGCCTCGCTGCCGCATGCGTTTATCACTTTGCATGTCGGCGTCGGAACGTTTCAGCCGGTGAAAGCGGAACTCGTTGCCGATCACGTCATGCATTCCGAGCGTTATGAGATCGAACTCCCGGCAGCGGAACGGATAGAGAATGCCGCACGGCGCATCGCGGTGGGAACCACGGTGACGCGTGTGCTGGAACACAGCGCCCTGACACACGGCGCGGTGACAGCTCACTCGGGAGAAACGCGCATCTTTCTGTATCCGGGGTGCCGGTTTCAAAAAGTGGATGCGTTGCTAACGAATTTCCATTTGCCGAAGTCCACCCTCTTCATGCTCGTCTGCGCCTTTGGCGGAACAGATCTCCTCAAGCGCGCCTACGCCGAGGCGGTGCGGGAGCGTTACCGCTTCTACAGTTACGGCGACTGCATGCTGATTCGGTGAAAGGGGCGGAGCCTTTTGGAGTGCGGTGGCAAGCCTCAGCGCGACACCGCTTTCAGACGGCAAAAGTGCGTTCGATGAACGGGATCGCCTCGGTCGGCCCGGTGGCTTTG
>DASZQB010000103.1:0-11917 GCA_035550135.1 Verrucomicrobiales bacterium | reverse complement strand
CCCTCGAAACCATTTGACATTTTTCCTTAATATCACTATATTACTTCAAGCCGCGGGCTCCGTAAAAAGACTTACCTGTAAGCGGCTGCGCTCCTGAACCGGCCCCTGCCTTCGGCTTCACAGCCTCTTCGCGTTTTACTGTGGTTAGGTCTTTCACCTTCTGTTTTCTGGTATGTGCAGGCGCACTTGAATCCGGCCGTTGGCCGGGCCAGCCCGATGTGTAAAAGCTCCTGGATCCGCGTATCGCCGGCATCGCTTCGGGGAACGACCCCGCAGCCCTGTAAGGGCGATGCACGTATTTCGCTCCGTTTGGGCTTGAGGTTCCCGCAGAAAACCCTAACTTAACCACCTCAAAAACCGCCTTGCTAACAACTTCCTCTGTCCCCTCCGCCGCCTCCCCCACCTCGAATGGCAAATCCGAGGCGACTTCTTTGAAGACACCCGCGAATCCCTGCACGATACCGCAGAGCTTGAACAAATCTCCCCTAACATGGCCAATCACACTACTTTTGCGCCGCGGGATTCCAATGTTTTTGTGCCCTGTGCAGGCACCTCTCCGCTCGATTCCGGCTTCGTCGGGGGAAATTCGAGGATTGTACACCACAACCGGGCCGGCTTCACTGCGGAAAGGGCTTTAGATGCCGTCCGGGAGGTGTGACGTCGAGAAAGACCGGCTGCTCACCGGTTTTCAGGGCGTTGTGTGATTTCACGGACTGGATTTCCGGGTGGTCGTCGAATGATTCCACGGAAAGCTCCATGCTTTGGCCGTTCTTGATATCCGGAAGCGGGGCGGGTTTTCCATCCAGCCATGCCCACTGAAGGATGGTGATTTTTCCGGGCTTGAGATAGCCGGTGAGGACCTGCTCGATTTCCCATGCCGAGGCATTCAGCCAGCGCGGGGAAGCGGCCAGAGTGGCGGCATTGGGGAGCGGCGGCCTTTCAAGGAGGCGGGCTTTGATCTTGCACCGCGTGGGCTGCTTCCGCTTGATGAGCATGGCCTCGGTGGCGCGCCATGCGTCGGCGACTTCCGCCGCCGCCAGCGCCCGGGAATAACACGCGATGCGCTCGATCTGGCCCGTCCATGGCGTGCCGTAGGGCTGGGGATCGCCCGCCATCAGATGCAAATCCTTCCACGCCTGAAGGCCGGGCTGGTCGAAGGTAATTTCCTTCAGCGGCTTGCCATCGAGATAAACTTGGAGCTTGCCGCCGTGAACGGTGAGGAAAAGAGAAAAGGGCGCGTTCTCCGTGACTGACAGCGGCGTGAGCGTGTGGCGTTCCACCACCGGCGGACGGCCCTCTCCACCGCCTGTCAGGATGCGCAAAACCAGCGAGCGGTTCACCCGGTAGAGCGCGAAGGCATCGCGATTTTCCGGCGTTTGCAGGCTGAGAAGTCGCAGGCTGCAGGGCTCCGGAGTGCGCCACTCGGAAACGAGCGCTTCCATGGTAAATGAACCGCTCGCGGCGCAGGCTTCGCTGAGGCGTTTGGTGGCCCCGGGGGAAACGTCCGCCCAGCCGGCGCTCACATTAAGCGATCCCAGCCGGCCGGGTGTGGCATAACCGTGAAGCTTAAAAACATCCACCGCTCCGGGCGCTGCGGCATTTTCCCAGGAGAAATGCAAGTCGTCCTGTGAAACCGGCCACGGTGCCGTCAGGGGCGTGGAAACCACGGCAGGTTGTTGCGGCAGCGTGGTTTTGTGGTCATAGCCCCCGGAGATCCAGACATCCGGAAAGTAATCCGGCGCGGGATCGCTGCTCAGAGGGACGGCCTGCTGAATGGCGCGCAGGTCCGGGCGCAATTTGGCCAGATAGACATCCGGAGCGTCCCCGCCGGCGGGAGGCCCGCTGAAGGTGATGGCAAGGGCATCATTCGACCAGCGCGGGTGATTGATCTCGCCGGCCTGCTGTGGCAGCGCCTGGGCCGGGAGAAGATCCCAGCCGGGATCGACGTTTGGCACGAACACCCGCAGCCGCCGGCGGTCGCCGTCGAGCACGGCAAGGGCATAGCTGTTATCCGAAGCCAGCGAGGGAAAGCTGCCCTGCGCCAGCGGCGTGAAGGTACGCGCGTTCAAGTCCGCGAGCCCTGTCTGAGGCCACGGAAACAGCCCGGCGGCGCGGGAGCCATCGTGGGAAAGCTGGAAATTGTCCGCGCCCAGCGGGGTTTCGGACCACATGATTTCCCGCTCATCGGGTTTTGCCGCCTGAAAGCGAACCAGAATTTCCCCCGTGAGCGCAGGCCGGCGGCTGGACTGGAGACTGGTAAGAGCATAGATGAATTCCGTGCCATCGGTGCCCTGCCAAACGGCCACCGCCATTCCCGGACCGAGTTTCCGCGGCTCTCCGCCGGCAAAGGAAACCGCGAAGATTTCCGGCGAATAGGCCGTACCCGATTCACCGGGAACCGCATGACGATCAGTATAAAAGACGGTATTTCCGTCCGAAGAAAGCAGGGGACGCGAGAAATTTCCCGGGCCCGGCAATAAAACACGCGGCGGCGAGGGCAATTCCCGCGCCATCAGCCGGAATACATTGCCGCCGGCATATGGATCAGGATCGCCGGATAGTTGTTGCACCCACACCGCCCGGGTAACCGGTTCCGGAGCCGTCTGCGCGATGGCTGAGCCACTGAACAAAGAAAAAATGACAACCGGCAGAAAGCGAGCGTTCATGGGGAAATCAGCATTATCCGGCCCGCATCCGACCGCAAGCGTCCCGGCCACGGAGGCTCCTAACGGCACACGCCGGATTTACGGCTAAAAACGCCGCGAAATCTGAAATTTTGCTGAATTTCCCGCCCTTCGTCTGCCCGGAATTCGGGGCGCTTTCCCGAGACGGCATAAAAAATTCCCTGATGGAGAGATTTTCCTTGCCGGATGGGTTCGCGCTTAGCATTATCGAGCCCAGCTATGAAACAATTCTGCGCTTTCCTCACAATGTTTGCAATGTTCGCCACCCAGGCTTTCGGGTGGACGGGCGGTCCCTACGGCAATAACACTTACGACGGTTTCGACGGCGGTATTTTCCAATATACGATTCGCGGCGATAATGTTTCCGGTCTGGCTCGCTTCAATCAGAACACCTCCTCCGCTTACAATTCGGAGTTCGGTGATTCGGTGGTCTATTTTAACGGCGTGACCTACTACGGCGAGTCCTACGGTTTTGTGGACTACGTCGGCGGGATCGTTGACGGGATCATCAACGCCACCGCGGCCGGCACGGACCTGAACAACCCGGCTGCAGTGCTCCGCAGCGCGAACGGAACGTCCTTCGGCGTCTTCAACGGCGTCCGTTTCGGAACCGGCAACCCGCTCTTCGGCCCCTACACTCCCGGCGGTCCGGAAGCCACCTTCTTCACGGCCAACGCCTCATGGACCGGCGAAATCACCAAGAAATTCCCGGTGCCCCGGTTTACCGGCGTGGGCGAAGCCACTTTCTTCGGTGAAGGCGAAAGCGACGACGGGCTCAGCGTTGAGGAAACCCGCGTGTCCACTGGCGACTTCCTGACTCCGCGTCCGAATCAGGATCCGGCACTCGGCACCTTCCGCCGCTTTGTGACGGTGCCCTCCGACTCCTTCAAGAACAAAGTTGTGGTGCCCATCACCGTTCACGGTGGCCGCATCAGCACCCAGCCTTACCTCGGCTCGGCAGCCTTCCAAGCGCTCTAAGCCCGGAGCTTCACCTTCAGTTCTCTCTCTTAAACAGGGCAGCATCCGCTGCCCTGTTTGCTTTACCGGAAACAACCTCCTCCTGAACGCCATCGCCAATTTCGCTGTCCGAACCGCCAGCCTCTCATGTATCCCCGCCTGATCACAGCCGTCATCTTTTTGTTTTGCGGCACCATGACGACGCTCCTTGTGCGGAGCGTCCTCTATCCGGAGGACTCAAAGCTGGCGACTGCGGATCCCGGCATCCCCTTCGGCCTTTTCGCCTCCCGCACAGAAGGTTCGAGCCTGGACATTTGGGATGCCAACAAAATCATCGGCAACTGCCGGATCACCCCCTCCGGCAGCGCCTTCGGTCTCAAGGGACAGAAAAAACGCGTGAAGGTGAGGGTGGAGGTCCTCATTCGCCTCGGCCGGGAAATCATGGGGAGCAGCCTCGTGGATATCACCGCGGAACTTTGGCTGCACTCGGACGGGGATCTCGAACTGCAATCCGATGGCGCCGGCGAGATCGACCGGCCGCCGCTCAGGCTTACGCTGCATGCTCCAAAACCGGAGATTCCGGAAATCCGGCTAACCGTTAGTCAGCCGGAGGGCGGCAAGCCTCCTGTGCTGGAACTGACCCGCGGGAATCTGACACTTTTCAAATCCTCCGCCGGCCTGAATCCCGGCGACATCAATGGCCAGTTGGCTGGCGCGCTGCTGCAGTCCGCGGGTGTTCCCCCGGAAGCGCTCGCCGCGAAAGACACCCGCGAAAAATCGACTTCCACCGTTCGCAAAGGCCACATCGAAGCGGGCGGCGAATCGTTCGATGGTTTTGTGCTCTCTACCGGCAGTGATGAGGATACCCGGTTCAGTCTTTATCTGTCCAACACCGGCGAGATTCTCCGCATCCACACTCCTCTCAGCGGTAAAAACGAACTCGGTTTGCGTCTGTTGTCCGAAACACTCGCCCCGAAAAACGTGGACCGGCCCGATCTGGAAAAGGAAAAATACAGGATCTTCTCCCCCAAAAAGAAACCCTCCGCCAAATGATCCGCACCCGGGACCTCACGATGCATTACGGCCAGCTCTGCGCTCTCAACAGCCTGAGCCTCGACATCCAGCAGGGGGAATTTTTCGCGTTCCTTGGTCCCAACGCCGCCGGCAAGACCACCACCATCAAACTCCTTACCGGCCTGCTCAAGCCCACCTCCGGAGATGCATGGCTCTGCGGCCATCATGTGCATGAAGAGCCGCGCGCGGCAAAAATGGCGCTCGGATTCGTTCCGGACGTGGCCGTTTTTTACGACAAGCTCACGGCGGTGGAGTTCATGAAGTTCATCGCGGACATCTTTGAAGTCGAACCCGCCCGCGCCCGTCAACTCACCGGAGAACTCTTCGAGCAGTTCGCCCTCCGGCCTTATGCCTCCGAGCAAATCGAACACCTGAGCCACGGCACGCGCCAGCGGCTCGCCATCGCCTCTGCGCTGCTGCACGATCCGAAGGTGATCATTATCGACGAACCCATGATCGGCCTCGATCCCGTCCACATGCGCGTGGTGAAAGAGGAACTCAAAGCGCGCAGCCGCGCCGGCGTCACCGTCTTCATGTCCACGCACCTGCTGAACATCGCCGAAGAACTCGCCGACCGCATCGGCATCATTCACGGCGGCAAACTCGCCGCCCTCGGCACGATGCAGGAACTCCGCAACGGTGCCGATAACACCGAACTGGAGCAGATCTTTCTCTCCCTGATGCGCCAAGCCGCGGCCGGGGCGGGAGAGGAGATTCGCCACTGACGGGCGAAAACCTCAAACTTCAAAATCCAAACATCAAAGAAACTTCAAGCATCAACTCTGAAACGTCCGGAACGCAGGTTTCTCTGGCGCTTGGTGCCTGATGTTTGGTGCTTCCGCCGCAGGCGGCAAATTCGCCTCGACACACCAATCCGGAATACGATAAAGATTTCTGTAAACGAACCGCCGCGCCCCCTTTTCCGGGCTCCTTGCCCACCGCGCGCTCGTATCTGTCATTCAACCACCCTCCATGAAAATCGCGCCCATTCTGTTGGCGGCATTCCTGCTGCCCCTCGCCGCCCGTGCCGATGATATTGCCGTCGTCTTTAACGAGATTCATTATCATCAGGCCGGAGCGGAATCCGAGTGGATCGAATTCTACAACCTCCACGGCGTCAACGTCGATATGTCCGGCTGGAGCGTGGATGGCGGCGTGGACTACACCTTTGCCGAAGGCACCGTTATCCCCGGCCATGGATTCCTTCTCGTCGCGGGTCAGCAGGGCGGCGTCCCGGGTGCTCTCGGCCCATGGACCGGCAACCTCAACAACGCCGGTGAATCCGTCCGCCTCAAAAATCGCGACGGTCGCATCATGGCAGAGGTCAACTTCAGCGACGATGGTGACTGGCCCGTCGGCCCTGACGGTTCCGGCACCACCCTCGCGAGGCGCGCCCCCGGCGCGGATAACTCCCCCGCTGCATGGACTTCCAGTAATGAAATCGGGGGAACTCCCGGATCCGCCAATTTCGCCTATCCCGGCGCGCCTGGAAAACCCACTACCGCCATCCCCATCACCGCTGCAGGGTGGAAATATCTCACGCCAGGCACCAATCCTCCCGCTGGATGGACTGCCAACAACTTCGACGACAGCGCATGGAGCACCGGACAGGCCGTCTTCTACGGCGGCACCGCTCAGATCGCCGCTCCCGTGCCTCCAGTCACCACTTTGTCCGACCCCGGGGTTGGATTGTATGCGTGGTGGGCCTTCGATGATAATCTGAATAACTCCGTGGCCGCCGGTACTCCCGGCACCGCCGTCGGAACGGACTTCGCCTATGTGGTGGACCCTCCGCTCGCCGGTAAGAGCGGCAAGTCTCTGCGCATCAATGTGAATGCGTCCAACGTCGATGTCGCCACCACTCACATCGCCGGCGGCAACCTGCCGCTTCTAACTCTGGCCTCGGATTTCACGTGGGCCGCATGGGTGAAGTCCCGCCAGACCGGCGGCAACAACATCATTTTCGGAAACCGCTACACCGCGACCGGCGGAGATACTTCCCCGCTGCAGTTCATTAAGCTCACTCCCAGCAACTTCGAGTGGTATGCCAACGGAGTCGCTGAACACAATGACTACGTGGACTTGGTAGGGTCGGCGGCCGCTCCCTCCCCATGGACGCATTTCGCGTCGGTCAAAAGCGGCAACACTCTCTCGCTCTACCGCAACGGAGTGCTCGTGACCTCCCGCACCATATCCGGTGCACCTGCCGCCGTTCAGCCCTTCTTCATCGGTGGAAACCGCACCGGTGCGGGCACCACCACGGAAGCGTGGTCCGGATTCATCGATGACATGGCTCTCTGGACGAAGGCGGTCCCCGCTCAGGCTATCGCCGGTCTCGCTGCAGGCACCTACACGCCCGCCACCACTCCCACCACCGCGGTCACCACTGTCTCCATTCCGCCGCGCCCCGCCGAAATCGTTTTCCCCACCACCATGGCGGACGTGCTGGTGGACAGCTTTACCGGTCCGGCCATCGATACCGCCAAATGGACTGAACTGGACCAGGGGCTCGAAAGCACCGGCGCCGCCGGTTATTCGGCTGCGATTACCAGCGGTCAGTTGGTTCTCTCCGGCACCGCCACCAGCCAATACTGGTATGGAAAATCCCTGCGCAGCGTTGCCAAATTCAGTTCCCGCAATCGCCAGGATGTCTCCGTCGATCGTGTGCTCCTGACACGCGGCGGCCCCGCGACCAATGTCGTGCGCTCCAGTCTCTGGCTCTGGGCGGATGCCAACCACTTCATTCACTTCTCCCAAAACTGGGGCGAGACGGGCTGGTCGTATAACAGCAATGACGTCGGCGGTACCGGCACCCTCAATCCCACCGGCGGCGGCAACAACCTCGCCCTGGCCGACGCCGCGGACAATATCGGTTCCGCTGCGCAAATGCGACTGGTCTGGATTCCCGGGCCTCTCGTCGGTTCCGGCACCGTTGAAATGTACAAAGACGGGCAACTGCTCGGTTCGCAATCCGTTTCCAACTGGCCCGCGGACTTTCATGTCATGATCACCGGCCAGGCCCGTGCCGTCGGGGACATCGTTTCTGCCACTTTCGACAACCTCAAGGTGACCGAAATCTCCGAAGTCACGAAACAGACTCAACTCCCCCTTGCCGGTTCTCCCTATTATTTCCGCAAGACCTTTACCTTCGATGGCGACACCACCGGCGCTTCCGCCACTCTCTGGCCGCTCATCGATGACGGCGCCATTATCTACCTCAACGGTACGGAACTCACCCGCGTGAATGCCCCGGGCGGTGCGCTGACTCCCTCCATGACCGCCTCCAATCCGGTCGTCGATCCCTATTTCCCGGCCTCGGCCATCAACATTCCCGGCAGCGCGCTTCTCACCGGCACCAACGTCCTCGCCGTCGCCGTCCTCAACGCAACCAACAGCGGCGATCCTGACATGATGTTCGGTGTGCAGTTGAAAACCATCTCCGCGCCCGTCGCTCCCCGCGATTCCGTGCCCGGCCTGGTCTTCGATCTCATTCGTGGTCCCGGCGACTCTGCCACGAATCCCGCGAACGCCATCATTATCCGCAACATCGGCTCGACGGCTCTCAATTACACCGGCCTCGAAATCCGCAGCGGCACGAGCGTGCTCTACACCTTCCCAGCCGGCTCCCTGGCCGCAGGTGCCACCTTTGCGATCCCCTACGCGAGCCTCCCGGGCTTCTCGGATGGCCTGGAGCTGAATCTCATCGCGGGCGGCGTGCAGTTGCTCGACTCAAGGCGCGTCGCCGCCACCGCCAAAGGCCGGTACACCGCGCCGGACGGCACACTCGAGTGGGCCTACCTGACACCGCACAACTCCGCCATCGTCATCAACGAGATCTTCTATGACGGACCGGATGAATCTCCGGAACAATGGGTGGAACTCCATAACAAGTCCGGCTCTCCCGTTTCCCTCGAAGGCTGGGGTTTCCGCGACGGCATAACGTACGACTTCGCGCCTGGCACCACGTTGCCGGCGGGCGGTTATCTCGTCGTCGCATGGGATGTGCCTGCTTTCCAACTCCTCCACCCTGGTGTCACCAATGTGGTCGGACCCTTTGATGGCGGCATCGCCGGTGGCGGCGAACGCCTCCGGCTCCTTGATGCCGGCGGCAATCTTGCCGATGAAGTGCGCTACTATCCCGGCGAAAAGGGCACGCCTCTCGGCGTCGGCGGCTTGTGGCCCAAGTGGGCCAACGGCGGCGGAGCTTCGCTGGAGTTGGTGGACCCGAACGCCGACAATAACAATCCCGCCTCATGGTCTGACAGTGCCGCCACGCCCGGCGCATGGCTGCCCGTCAGTTATGACTTCTCCGGCGCCAGCATTTCCAATGATCCCACCCAGTGGAATGAGGTGATCTTTGGCCTCCTCGACGACGGTGAAATCCTCATCGATGACTTCCGCCTCATCGTCGATCCTGGCCTTGCCGGCGAAGCGAACCTCGTTTCCAACAGCACGTTCGAAGCCGACACCATCGGCCAGTTGCCCGCCGGCTGGCGTTTGATTGGCACGCACCGGCACAGCTTTGTTGAAGCCGACCCTGACAATGCCGGCCAGAAAGTCCTTCATGTCCGCGCCACCGGTGCCTATGAGCACATGCACAACCAGTGCTCAATCACTCTTAAAAACGGTGCCAGCCTCGTGGCGATCAATCCCGCCAAGACTTACCGCATCAGCTTCCGCGCAAAGTGGTTGCGCGGCTCTAACCAGTTGCACACCCGCCTCTACTTCAACAGAGGCGCAAAGACAACGCTTCTGCCGGAGTTCGCCACCGCTGGCACACCCGGCGTGCAGAATTCCACCTATGGCCTTAACGCCAGGTCCATCACGTTCTCCAATCCGCTGCATTCCCCGGCGGTGCCCGCCGCCAATCAACCGGCCACCGTTTCAGTGAAGATCGTGGAGAGCACGCAGACCATCACCGCAGCGACTCTCGTGTACGCCGCCATCGACGGTGGCGCAGGCTCGGGCAGCACGGCTCTCACTCTCAGCGGCAACAAAATCTGGACCGCACAAATCCCCGCCCAAACCGCAGGCAGAAAGTTCTCCTTCTCGTTCACCGCCACCGGCAGCGGCGGAGCGAATATCACCGCCCCCGGCGGTACGCTGCAGTGGGACGATGGACAGGCGCGCCTGACGCTGCCCACCGGCGTGAGCCCCACGAATCTGCGCATCATTATGTCCAATGCAGACCAAACCTTCATGCACACGGACATCAACGTCATGTCGAATGACCGGCTGCCCTGCACCATCATCGAGAATGAGCGTGACATCTATTACAACTGCGCCGTCAGGCTCAAAGGTTCCGAACGCGGCCGCAATCAGTCGGTGCGCGTCGGCTTCAATATCATGTTCCCGCCGGAAAAACTGTTCCGCGGGAACCTCGGCACCATAACCATCGATCGCAGCGGCGCCGGCAACGAGTTCTCGCAAAAGGAAATGCTCGCCAAGCACGCCATCTGCCACGCCGGCGGCCTGCCCAGCATGGAGGATGACCTTATTCGTGTTCTCGCTCCACAACTCGCGCAGACTGGCCCGGCCATCATGACGCGCCGGTATGACGGGGACTGGCTCGCCGATCGCTACAGCGGCACTCAGGACGACGGCACTATGTTCGAATACGAACTGATTTATTTCCCCACTTCGACCACAGGCACCGTGGAAAGCCCCAAGAGACCGGAGCCGGACGATGTCCGAGGCGTCGGCGTCAGCAGCCTCGGTGCCAACAAGGAACTCTACCGCTGGCACTGGCTCATCAAGGACCACCGCGAACGGGACGACTACACGCAGTTGATGGCCGTCCTCTCAGCGCTTGGCCAGGGCGCAGGCACGAACTTCAACAACGCCGTGGAGCCCATCATCGACGCGGATCAATGGACCCGCTCGTTTGCCGCCCAGATTCTCTTCGGCGTCGGCGACGGCTATTCCTCCGGCGCGCAGCACAACCTCATCATTTACGCCCCGCCCGCCGGGTCCGGCCTCAAAGCCATGTACTTCCCGTGGGACATGGACTTCACCTTCAACACCGGCGCTACGTCCTCCATGACGCCTAACACCGAACTGAACAAGTTCCTCGCCAATCCCAAATGGAAGCGCGCCTACTGGGGACATGTGCGCGACATCTGCACCACCACCTACAAGACCTCCTACATGACCCCGTGGGCGCAGCACTACACGAAGTTCGTCAATCAGGACCTGACCTCGTTCCTGACCTATATCAACGACCGCAGCAATTACGCTCTCACCCAGGTCAATGCCGCCATTCCGCCGGTCACCTTCGCCATCACCACCGCCACAGGCGGCTCCCCCGGCGCCAACTTCAGCGCGCCTGGACCGCTCGTCACGCTCGACGGCGACGCATGGGTCGATGTTCAGGCCATTCGCATCAATGGCGGCGAGCCCGTCCCGGTCACATGGGTTGACGATAACAGTTGGCGCATCTCCGCCTCCATCTTCTTCGGTCCTAATAATTTGTTGATCGAGGGACTCACCAGCAGCGGCACCGTCGTTGCCAGTGACACCATCGTCATCACCGGCACCACCGGACCAACCCCGGCCAGCAGCACCAACACCGCTCTCACGGAGTTGATGTACAATCCTTCGGCCGCGGACGCAGAGTATATTGAACTGCTCAACGTCAGCGGGAATACCGTGGATTTCAGCGGCTGCTATTTCTCTCAGGGCATCACCTACAACTTCCCCGCAGGAACTCAGGTGCCGGCGGGCGGGCGCATCCTCGTCGTGGAAAGTCAAAGCGGATTCGCGGCGGCGCATCCGGGCTACACCGGACAAATCGCCGGCGGCGACTATGCGTCCAACGGCACCGCGCTCAGCAATGGCGGCGAAAACCTGACGCTCCTCGCCGCCAACGGCTCGGTGATCTTCACCACCTCTTACACTGACGACTACTACGGCACCGACGCCGGAGGACGAAGCCTGGTGCGAATGCTCTCCAGCACCAACCCCTCGCTCACCACCTACAACTGGCGCCCCAGTGTGCTCGTCGGCGGCAATCCTGGCGGCACCGATGCCGTCGCCTTTACCGGAACCGCCGCCGCCGATGCCGACAAAGACGGCTACAATGCCCTGACAGAATACGCCTTCGGCACCAGTGACACCGACGCGACAAGCAAACCAGCGCCGGTGGTCTGGCCCTTCCTTGGCGTCGTTTTCAGTCTCGACATCACCCGCGCCGCAGGCGCCGA
>DASZQB010000102.1:0-8291 GCA_035550135.1 Verrucomicrobiales bacterium | reverse complement strand
CTGCGCTCGAAGCGCAAATTCGGTTCTTGTTTCCATCAGATTTTTGGGTTGCCACGGCATAGTCCCCCGGCCTTACACCGGCGCACCACGTGTAAACCATGTCCTGAACCTAAGTGTAAACTATGTCCTGAACCTGCACCGTCTGTGGCAACACTTCACGGGTCCAGGGGGTGTCGAGAACGGCATCGCGCAAATCGCTCCGACGGAAATCAGCTCGCTCATCGGCGTCTGGTATGATGTGGACACGCATACGGGCATTCCCTTCTTCATGGGTTCCTCAGGCTCCGCCGCGGTCCCGGCCGGCTATGATGAACTTTATCCCGGCACCATGGACGGCTTCAAATGGTATGACAATTCCGGCGAGTTTCGCGTGGAGGTGAACCCGGATCGCAGCGTTCCCGAAGGGGGTTCCTTCACCGCTTTCTATCCCGCCGCCGGCGCTCTCATGGGCGGGAGCGTGGTGCGCAAACTTCGCAAGCCCTAACGTTTTCCTGCGGGCAACCAGCGGGCGTCAGAGGAGTCTGCGGGTGCGGGCTCACCAGGTGTGTTTGGCAGCCTCTTTTCGGCGGCATGCTGCGCTTCGGGCAAATTTGACATTTCGCATCGGAGCTTTTGTGAAAACGGGTGGGCTGCGTCATCCAGGGAGAATCCAGCGCCAAAGCGGTGTCGCGCTGACGGTTGCCTCGCTCTGCTCGCCCTTCGGGCAGCCTTCGGCCGGCTGTCTCCGCTGCGCGTCGGCTGCCACCGCACTCCAAAAGCTTCGCTCCGGCGCACTGTGCCCCGATTTTGGTTCAGGCTCTGCTGGCTTGAGAGAAGGGTGCACCGGCCTGCGGCTCTGTTTTGCGGAATGGGGACGGGCACCGCGCCGCCGCGGATGACCCTGTCAGTTTTTCTGACGAACCGGCGGATTTCAGGCGCGTTGGAAGCCGGTTAAATCTTTTATATCTCCTCCGCTGTTAGGGTGTTACGGCTCACATCAGCGCGCTGGCATGTGGTTTGCTTTTTGAAATGTCTTCGCAGGCACGACGCTTTCCCTGCGACTAACAAAGCAAGCGTCAGGGGAGTCCCGCGGGTGCGGACTGCTCCCCTGACGTTTTTTGTGAAACACGAGCAGCCATGGCGCGGCGGATGCGGCGGGGAGGGCTTTCGCGGGCGGGAGGATTGGCGTGGAGGAGGATTGGCGTGGAGGAGGATTGGCGTGGAGGAAAGGTTGACGGCCTGCGGCGCACCGGTTGCTCTCTCCCGGCAGCAGGCTGCCGGACACGACAGCGGCAGCAGGGCTGCGCGCAGTCCACAGCGCTTCGCGCGGCCAGAGATCGATGCTCTCGTGCGGACATCGAGAGGTATGGAAGGTTTTCTCACGCTATACCGCAGCGGTGATTGGCACGGAATATAAGCAAGTCGATGTGTGCCTTCAGGCCACTCGCTTTTGGGCTCTTCGGCGCGGGCAAAAGCGACTCGGCTGCGCCAGAGTCGCTCTACTTTCGGTTGATGTGCGGTGACGACGTTAGGACAGGCCGAAAGCTTTCCTCCGGACTGAGAAAATGCTGGTTAGGGATTGTTAGGGCGATTCCGCTGCGCCGGGGACGGGGAATCGACATGGGTCTTTGGCGCTTTTTTCGGGGATTTCTGCATCCGTCCGCGCGTCCTAGAAAATTCTTGCCGAGGGCACGCGCTTACTGTCAGGATCGCTGCTTCACGCAAAATAACGATGGCGGACGAAAAGGAATACCAATATGCCACCCCCGTCGAAGCCTTTGCCGCGGCGGAGAGGAAGATTGACGAAGTGCGGAAAACGGGAGGGGAACGCCTTTTATTGGAGCGATATGGCCTTGAGGATCTGCCGGAGTCCATCGTCGGACTAGAGAGACTCAGAACCTTGGACCTCGACTACAACCGCCTGACCACCGTTCCTGCCATTCTGCGCCAGTTGCCGGTATTGCAGTCGCTTAATCTTCAAGACAACAAACTCGCACGCCTACCTGAAGAAGCCTTCGCCGGGCTCCAGCAACTTAAGCACCTTGCCCTTTCCCGCAACGGTCTGACCACGCTGCCGGAAAAGATCTTCACCGAGGTTCCGCAGTTGGAAAGCCTAATACTACGAGACAATAATCTGACAACGCTGCCCTTAGATGTTTTTGCTCGGCTGTCTTGGTTGAAACGCCTCCTTCTTAACGGTAACGGCCTGACTAGTCTGCCCCGGAGTTTGGAAAAGTGCCGTCGTTTGAAATGCTGTATCTTCACGGCAATCCCGCACTGGGTTTAACAGACGAAGTCCTCGGTCCCGAGGATTATGATTCCGAAAGTGCCACCCCTCCCCGCAGGATCCTCGCGGCGTGGCGGGCGCTGCAGCGCGGGGGGCGGCGGGCGCTGAATGAGGCGAAGGTGATTCTCGTGGGCCGGGGAGGGGCGGGGAAGACGACGCTGCGGAAGGCGATGATGAAGGAGGCGATTCCGGACAAAGAAGACCGCACCGACGGTATTGAACTTTCCCGTTTTGATCTCAAAGTGGGCGAGGCGGAGGTGGGGCTCAATGTGTGGGACTTTGGAGGGCAGGAGGTGATGTATTCCACGCACCGGTTTTTTCTGACGTCGCGCTCGCTTTATCTGCTGGTGCTCGATGCACGCTCGGGACCGCAGGATGAAAACGTCGACTATTGGCTGCGGGTGGTGGAGGAATTGGGCAAGGGGCCGCCGGTGCTGGTGGTGCTGAATCATGTGGACGAAAATCGAGGGCTTTCGCTGGATGAAACCGGCTGGAAGGCGAAGTATCCGTTCATCGCGGGATTTGTCAGGACGTGCGCGAAGACGCGGGAGGGATTGCAGGAGCTGCTGGATAAGATGAGCGGCGTTATCCTCACGCATCTTCCGGAGGCGCGCGCGGATTTCCCCGCGGCGTGGTTTTCCGTGAAGGACAAGCTTACGGAAATGAAGGAGAAGCTGGGCCGCGACCATTTGAAAATGGAGGAATATGAACAGCTTTGCGTGGAGGAAAAGATACCGGAGGACGAACGGTTTCCGCTGCTGTGTCTGGTGAGGGATCTCGGGCTGGTGTCGTGTTATCCGGAGGTGCTGGAGTTGAAGGACCTCGGCGTGCTGCGTCCGGACTGGCTTACGGATGGGATTTATTCGTTGATTACGAATGAAACGCTGAAGCAAAAGGGGGGCCATATCCGGCTGGGGGAGGTGCCGCAGTATTTGCGCGGGGACCGGCAGCGTTACAGGGGGTATGAGCGGTTTCTGCTGGATGCGGCGAAGCACTTCCGGCTGGGGTTTCAGGTGCCGCATTCGGACGACTGGCTACTCACGGCGCTGCTGGATGAGAACACGCCGGAGGGCCTAACGGATTGGCAGACGGCGGAGGGTCTGAAGCTGGAGATGCGCTATCGCGTGCTGCCGGAGGGGCTGGTGGCGCAGTTCATCGCGGCGGCACATTTGTTAGGTCAGGATGCAAAACTGCGGCGCTGGCGCAATGGCACGGAACTGCGCATGGACGGCGCGACGGCGCTGGTGCAGGGGGACGTGCCGGCGCGGCATATCCGCATCCTCGTGCAGGGGCTGGGGCATTCGGCGCGTCCGCTGCTGGCGTGCATCCGGCAGCACTTCCGCGCCATCAATGCGGGTCTCACGCCGCCGGATGAATTTGTGCCGGTGCCGAATCTCGATGCGGAACCGGTCAAATACAGCGACCTGCTCGCCCGCGAGGCGAAGGGTCGCGCCACAATGGAAGTGATAGACCGCAACGGCGACCTGCATGACGTGGATGTGGCGCCGATGCTGGACCGCTACGTGGCGAAGGACAGCCGTATGCAGGAAATCGCGGAGCGGAAACGGCGGGCGGAAGAGGAGCCGCGCGCGGGGCGCAACGCCGGCGGGGCCGACAACGCCCTAACGTTGTGGCGGGAAAAGCTCGTGACGCTGCAGAAGGCGGAGGCCATTGCGGTGGACGCCGATGAAAAATTCCGCCTCACCAAGCAAATCGAGGAGGCGAAGGGCAAGATAGACGAATACAGTGCCTGACACCGGCTGTGGAGTTGATGGTTAGGGCGCATTTCCCGCAGGCGGAGAAGGACGCTCACGGACTTGTCCTAACGTTGGCACGGTGCAGCAATGGCAAGTAGAGTGACTGTGGCGAAGCCCGGTCGCTTTCGACACCCGTGGATGCAACGAAAGCGAGTGGCCTTCGGCACACATCGCTCTACTTATATTCCCGTGACGAACGAAGTCCTGGGAGAAATGATTGGTTAGCGTGCCCCCTTCGCCCGGGGACGGTTGAGGCGCGCCTTTGGCGCTTTTTCCTGTCGTTCTGCGTCCTTTCCTGGGCCTGACGACCCAGGCTAAGTTGAGTCCGGCCGTTGGCCGGCTGGTGGGGATCGGGATTTGCCGGGGCTGACGACGCAAAGCTAAGTTGGGTCCAGCCGTTGGCCGGCGGCTGGTTGAAGCGGGATGCGCGGGCCTGACGACTCAGGCTCAGTTGGGTCCGGCGGCTGGATCGGAGGCGTCCCTTGACGCGCCTTCGAATTCCCTTGCCCGATGATGCCGGGGACTCGCGAGAGCCGCTGCGACCCCAGGGGTCGGGAATCGGTTGTGTTTTCAACGAGGCGTCGGCGCTCCTTCGTCGCTTGACGCCTCGCTACACGCTGCGACCACGGGGGTCGCCGGAGTTGCGCGAACACGAATGACGGGGTTATTCTGGGGGCATTCGTGTCTGAACATCACGCTGACCATTCCCTGGACGTCCGTCTCCAGCAACTCACGGCGGGAGCGGGCCAGTTGCTTGAGATCCTTTGCTGGCTTGCACCGGATCCGGTGCCGCTCACGGCGCTGGCGTGCATGGCGGACGGGGACGCGCGGCGGGAGCAATTGGCGGAATTGGAAAGCAGGAGGTTTGTGGCGCTGGACGGGACTGCATTCAGCGTGGATCGAGCGGTGCGGGAACTCGTGCGGCAGCGGCAGGGGGAGGAGATGCCGTCCGCTTCCCTAACACTAGCTCTGGCATGGATGGCGGCGCTGTGGCTGGGGAAGCAGGCGGTGCAGAGGTTGAAGAATCCGGCGGAGCCGCTGTTGCCGCATTTGCGCGCCGTGGCGCTGCATGGAGATCATTGGGGAATAGCGCGTCCCACCGCCGAACTTTTGAAAATGGCGGGGATCGCATTTCAGGTCAGGCGCGAATTTGAAACCGCAGAGCATCTCCTGCGCCGCGCGCTCGCTGTGTGTGAGGCGGAGGAAAGGGAGGATGGTTCTCTGGCCGAACACCTCGATAATCTCGCGATGCTGTTCCACCGCACAGGCCGGCCTGCGGAGGCGGAGCCGCTGATGCGCCGCGCGCTGGCCATCGATGAGGCTCACTATGGCAACGCGCATCCGTTCATTGTCTGTCATCTCGACATTTTCGCGCTGGTGCTCCTGGCCGTGAATCGCGCGGACGAAGCGGAAGCGCTGATGCGCCGCGCCCTTGCGATCGATGAAAGCGCCCGCGGTGCGGATCATCCTGACACCGCTGAACGCCTTATGAAACTGGCATACTTTCTTATCAAGACGAAGCGTCCCGCGGAAGCCGTGTCCCTCGTGCAGCGTGCTTTGCAAATTTATGTTAGACTATCCATCGAATCCGGCGAACCGCACCCGCGCTTGCATGCGGTGGCGGATCAGTGTGCGGCATTGCTGGCGGGGACGGGCGATACGCGGGAGCAGGCGCGGGGGAAGGTGGACGCAATTCTCGCGCAGGTGCGCGGGAAACCTGGTTAGTGGTGGTGGATGAAGGCTTTACGAGCTTGCTGCAGCGGTGCCTGGGGGCACGGGGGTGAAGGTGCGGACGCGGTAGAAGTGGCGGGATTCCGCAGACGGCAGCGGCAGGGGCGTGGAAAGGGGGAGGCCGGTGCCGGTGAGGGCGTTGGTGGCGAGGGTCCACTGGGCGGCGGGGTCGGTGGCTTCCTCTATATAATAGCGCTGGGTGAAGCCGGTGGTGAAGGTGAGGGAAAGAGTGTTAGGCGAGGTTTGGGAAATGGCGGTGACGGAGAGGCGCTCGATGGTGCAGGCGGCGGACTGGATGCCGGAGGTGGCGGGGTCTTCGACGTCGAGGAAGAATTGCTCGGCGGTTTCCACTTCCGGTGTGGCGGTGACGGTGATGGCCACCCACACGCGCATTTCGCCGGCGGGAATGGTGATATCCGCGGGCGGGAGGGCGCGGTAGTCGCTGCCGGCTTTCGCGGTGCCATCGCGTGTGGAGACGCGGAGGGGAAGGGGTGTGCCCCTAACAGTGGCGAGGTTTACGGCAAACCATGCTTTCACCGTGTCCGTGCCGGGTCCTTCGGTGACGACCGTGGCGGCTGGCACCGCGGCGGGCAGGGCGTCGTCGTTGAGAATGGTGCCCGGAGTGTCGCCGTTGTTCATGGGGTTGAAGCTGCGGCCCACCGGCACGCTGATCTCACTGATGTCGAGTCCCAGCGTTTCATCCGGTTCGATCTGCGCGTCTCCTTTTATGGGGACGTCGATGGTGACGGTGCGCGAGCCGGCGGGAATGGTGCCCGTGCCGGTGACCGGCGTGTAGTCTGCCACGGGGGTGGCCGTGCCGCCGCTGGTAATATAACGGAAAGTGATGTCCTCGGTTATGGGTTGGTTTATACGAATGGTGAATGGCAGGTTTTTAGTCCCGGCATTCCCCTCGGCGACACTGCCGCCGGCGACAGTGAATTCGCGCTGGAGGTAGGGCACGGAGGGCGGCATCAGCCGGAGCGTGACCGAATACGAGGTGGTCTTCAGCCGCAGGTTGACGGGATTGCTGATGGTGGCGGTGAACAGCGGTTGCGACATGAGTTCGGCGTAGGTCAGCCGAATGAACACGCTCGTGTAACTGCCGTAGGTAGTGGGCGTGAAATCGATGGTGCCGGTGCTCGTCTGGCCTCCAGGCAACGCGATACTGTAATCCGCCGCCGCCGGCGATTCCCCCACATAACCTGAGTATCGAGCGTGAAATCTAAAATTGACCCCCAGTCCTCTGCTGGCGGGATCATCGACAAGGCCGCTTTCCACACTAATCAATTCAAGAAGAGGCGGAGTGGTTCCCGCGCGGACCGGCAGAGCCGTGCAAAGAAAGGCAAATACAGTGAAGAAAAGGAGGGACGGCTTCATGGCTTAACAGATTACCGGATGCGGAAGAGTCGTGTCAATTCTGATGTGCTGGAGAGGGGCCACGCGAGCGCGGAGGGGAGGCGGGGAAAACTGCAATCTTCAATCTTCAAACTTCAAACGTCAAAGAAACTTCAATTAACAAGCTTCAAAAGGGGCGTTCCATGGTTCCTCCGAACGGGCCATTGAGGCTTGGTATTTGGAGCTTCTTTGGAGTTTGGAGTTTGATGTTTGAAGTTTCGCCGCAGGCGACGCCGCTAACGGGCGGCCCGGCTACCACTCCGGACCGCCCGTCTCCCATGCCTCTCAAGAAAATGTCAGGATGCGGAGGCTCGACTTTGGAAAGTCGAGCTGCGGTGGCGGATTGCGGTCAGCCGCCTTTGGGCATTTGTTTCCATCCATCGTTCACACGTTTGACTACAGTTGGGTCCCCGCGGCGGTAGGCTTCGTAGTCGGGATGGGCGGGGTCGGTGGAGGCGGCTTTGGCGTAGGCGTAGCCGCCGGGGGCGGGGTTGGAGGAGGAGGAAAGAGGGCGGTCTTCGCGCGAGAGTTTGGTTAGGCGCCCGGCGAGGGAGGAGACGAGTTTGAGGGCGTCGGCGCCCCAGAAGTCGCCGGAGACGGGGTCGAAAACGGAGGGCGGCAGGCCGTGTTCGGCGGCGATGCGCTGGGCATCCGCGGCGGCCTGGGGCAGGGATTCGCCAAAGGCGGATTTGAGCGCGGCCTGCTCGGCTTCGATGCTCTTTTGCATGGCTTCGCGCGCGGCGGCGGACTGGGTGCCGACGTGGCCGATCTGGAATTCCTGCAGCGCGGAAACCTGTGAGGGTGTGAGGCCGATGCGGTGGGCGACGCCGGCGAACTGGGCGGCCATGGCGTCATCCCACGCGACGCCGTCGGGGAGTTTGTCAGGGGCTTTGAGGCCGTAGCCATCGGGTGCATCGGGACGGCCGAGGGCTTTATAGAGAGTGTCCCAGTCTTCGGGCGCGGAACCGGCATCGGGGATGCGCAGCATGCCTTCCGTTTTGGTGCGGGCGGCGGTCATGTTGGCGGTGATGAAATCGCGCAATGGAGCGGGGGCTTTGTCTTTCCAGAGGGCGAAGTCGGCAAGGCGCTCGGCGCCGTCGGCGGAGCGGGAGATGAGGGATTCGTGCCAGGGAGGGGAGGAG
>DASZQB010000101.1:0-34847 GCA_035550135.1 Verrucomicrobiales bacterium | reverse complement strand
TGCGCTCGAAGCGCAAATTCGGTTCTTGTTTCCATCAGATTTTTGGGTTGCCACGGCATAGTCCCCCGGCCTTACACCGGCGCACCACGTGTAAACCATGTCCTGAACCTAAGTGTAAACTATGTCCTGAACCTGCACCTGTGTCTTTTGGGGCTGCGCGGCAGCGTTAGCGGTGGGGCAACTGCGATTCGGAGCGGCGGGGTTAGTGGAATTTCTCACAGGATTTCCTTTGTTATGGGCATATAAGTGGAGCGGTGTGTGCCAAAGGTTACTCGCGTTTGCTATGCCCATGGGAGGCGAAAGCGACTGGGCTTCGCCACAGGTCGCGTCTACTTACTTTTCGTGTGCTGGTTAACGTTAGGACAGTGTGTATGCGTTTTTCCTGGACTGTCAGAAGTACGGGCTGGCGCGTTATGCTGTGGCGCGGGATGGGTTTGTCTGCTACCCGGCCTTGAAAGACTGCGCAATGGTCGCTGGGAAGGGGAGGGGCTGCCATTGATATTGCGGTCGTTTGGGGCGATAGTGCGCGACCGTGACGCCTGTGATGCAACCTGATGATTCACCGCCGTTGTCTTCGGCGGGTGGTTTGCAGCTTACCTTCTGGAGAGGGCTGATGATTGGGGTGAGTGGAGTGTATTTAATTGCAGGAGTGGTGCGACTGTTCGGGCGGTGGTTGCCGGATGGGGAGTTGGAAATGAAGGAATGGAAATTCTCTGTGTTCACGGGTGTGGCGTATGTGCTCGCGGCCTGGCTGATGTTTCCGCTGCGGAGGAGACGGCGATGGGGGAATGACGAAGATGGTTCCCTTATGCAGGTCCGGCGGGCGACGCTCATGTTCTTTTGTTTGGGGATGATGGTCCTGGGCGTGTGTTTCCTCGCGGAGTTTTTTGTGGGGAGGGTTTTCGAGCGAACGGATGCGTCTCTCGCGGCGCTGGATGGGAATTGGTATGCGTTGTGCGGTGGGCTGGCGATTTGGGTGGGTGGGGCGGGGGTGTGGCGGTCGCTGCGGGATTTGCGGGCGGCTCCGGCGCCCAGCAAGGATGACCGGCGGTGGCTGGAGGCGGGGAGTGTGCTGTCGTTTGTGGCGGCGGTGGGAGTGTTTGTGCTGCTGCAATTCGACGCGGGCAGTCCGTATGATTATGTGTATGTGGTCATTTGTGGGCTGCTGCTTTGGTTGGGGGCGTGGATGCTGCATTTCTGTGAGCGGAAGAGGGAGGGGACGCCGGTGACTGATAGTGAAGAGGCGACGGCGGAGAGAGGAGATGGCAAGGCGGAGGCATGAATGTTTTCGGCGGGGTGCGATGAAGGGGTGGGTGAGTCAATTTTTGCGCGGATGACGGATGATGCGCCGGGTGCATTGGGCCACCACGCTGTGGTGGAGGATTTGTGGGGTGATTATCCAGGGGTTCGCTCATGCTTCGCTCACCCCTAGCTATTCACAGGGAACCGCGCTGCGGTTCCATATTCATGGCAGGGAAAAGCATGGGGATGAACGAAGCCGGTCTAATTCGGGGAGACGCAACCCGTTCCGGATTGGGCGGTGGTGGCGGTTTTCCAGGGGTAGGCTCTCGTGCCTCGCGCCAACCCCTGGCTAAGTGACAGAACCCGTTCCGGGTTCGACTTTTACCTATGTGCTTGCAGGGGTATGTGGCGATATTCGGTGAACCGATATAACGGGGACGAAAGGTCCCATTGGACAGGATGGACGGGATGGACGGGATGGGCAGGGATGGGCAGGGATGGCAGCGGCATAGGGCTTGATGCGGGGAGGATAGGGGGTATGGGCGGAGGGGATGGAAACTAAGAATACGGCGAGGGCGACGGTGCGGCTGGGCTATGACGGGAGGGTTCACAAGACCTTTCGCGGGCACCTGGCGCGGGAGCGGTTTGAGCACGAGGTGCGGGTGTTGAAGTATCTGGAGAAGGCGGGGTGCCCGTTTGTGCCGCGGGTGCTGGAGACGGACCCGGAGAAGCTCTATATGGTGACGACGAATTGCGGGGCGCGGGTGGAGCACATTTCGGAGGACCGGCTACGGCTGTTGTTTGTGGAGCTGGAGCAGTATGGGGTGCGGCATGAGGACCCCTATCTGAGGAATGTGACTTACCGGGCGAGCGACGGGCGGTTTTGCCTGATCGATTTTGAGTTTGCCACGATCCTCGAGGAGCCGGATGCGGGGCCTCCGCCTCCGCCGCGCGATCCGGCGCCGCATCCCTAACCAGAGAGTCCGGTGAATAATCCTAACATGGCTGAAGACGACTCTTATCCGATGGACCTGCACTGGTCGGGCCTGACGCACCCGGGGCGGTTTCGTCCCAACAATGAGGATGCGTTTCTGGCGCTGACGTTTGACGCGCGGGAGGTGCGCTTTTTGGGCAAGACGGGAGTCTCATCGCTGGGGGAGGGGGATTTTGTGTTTGCGGTGAGCGATGGAATGGGCGGGGCGAACGCAGGGGAGTTTGCGAGCCGGGTGGCGGTGGACAAGATCACGAAGCTGCTGCCGCGAACGTATCGCATGGCGGCGGCGCATATTTCGAGCGGGATCGGGGATGTGCTGCTGGAGATTTTTTCGCATGTGCATGCGGAGATCGAGAAGCTGGGCCGGACATACGCGGAGTGTGCGGGCATGGGGGCGACGCTGAGCCTTGCGTGTTTTTCGCCGGGTTGGATGCATTTTGCGCACATTGGGGACAGCCGGATTTATTACCTGCCGAAGGATGGCGGGTTGCGGCAGGTTTCACATGATCACAGTTATGTGGGGTGGCTGCGGCGGCAGGGGAAACTCAATGAGCGCGAGGCGCGCACGCATCCGCGCAAGAATGTGCTGAATCAGGCGCTGGGGGCGGGGCATCAGGTGATGGAGCCGCAGATCGGCGCGGTGGATTGTCAGGCGGGCGACCGGTTTTTGCTGTGCACGGACGGGGTGAATGACGGGCTGTGGGATCAGCGGTTGGAGGAGTATCTGAAGTCGCCGGGGGAGGAGAAGTCGCGGGCGGCGCGGATCGTGGAGCGGGCGGTGGCGGAATCGGGGAGGGATAATTGCACGGCGGTGGTGGTGGAGTTTCCGGGGGAGTGAAGGAATACTTTTGCATCGCGGGGGAATACTGGTTATGGGACTTTTGCCACCGGCCTCATGCCTGCTTCCGACTGCCGCCAATGGATCGACGAGTTGTGGCCGCTGGTTTGTGCGCGGGCCATGCGGCCACTCGGGGGCATTTTGCTGGACAGGAAGACGTCTGCGGAGGTGGCGGAGGAGGTGTTTTCGGATTTCCTGATGGAGTTTCCGCGGCGACCAGGATCGTGGGAAACGGTGCATCACTGGCTGACATCGCGGGTGCGCACGCTGGCGCTGACGACGGTGGCGGAGGAACGGCGGACGCGCGGAGACTGGCAAATATTTCGCGACCGGCAAAAGGCGGGCTGGGGGGTGAATCCGGATTTTGATGCGCTGCGGAAGCGGTCGGAGGATGGGGCGCTGCTGTCGCGCGAGTGGGACGGCGTGGCGCCGGTTTTGTGGAAGGCGGCGCAGCCTCCGCTGCTGCGGCTGGGGATCGGCGAGGAGGATGCGCGGGATTTGCAAATGGAAACTCTAACGGAATTGACGCGGGCGTCGAAAACGGCGGGCGCGCTGGAAAAGCTGCACGTTTTTGAGGAATTGCCGAAGCTGTTCGCGACGATGATCGAGCGGCGGGCGATTTCGTGGCTGCGGAAATTCACGGCGTTGAAGCGGAGGCCGGTGCATCCGGCTTTTACGGAGCGGCTGGATGATCCGGACAGTGCGGCGGGGCGTTTATTGGCTGATCCGAGGACGGTGCCGCAGAGCGGAGAGGCGTGGGAGAATGCGGGATTTGACCGCATCCGTCGGGCGTGCGGGAAGGTGCTGACGGACTTTGAGTGGCATCTTGTGGAGGCGCTTTTTGTTGAGGCTTCGCACACGCGGCAGGAACTGGTGGATGACTCGTGGGTGCTGGAACAGCTCGGAGTGCCGGCAGGGTCTTCGGAGTCGAAACGGCGGCGGCGGCTGAATTTGTTTATCGATGAGGCGCTGGCGCGGCTCGGGGGAGCGCTCCGGGAGTGCGATTTGTGACGATTTTGGCCGGAAAAATTGCCAAAAGGCTGGGCCGGTTGCGAAATTCCAGGTAGAGTTCCCATGAAAGCCAACGATCCGATGAATCCCGAGGAAACAGCAGCCAGCCTGAACGGCCCGGCGAAAGCCGATGCGCTGCACGCGCTGCGGGTGTTGTCTGAAACGACCGACACGCCGCCGGATGACGCGGAGACGCCGCCGCTTCCGGAGACATTGCGGGATCAGTGGCGGGAGGCTTATGGGGAAAATACAAAGGCCGAGCCGGCGGCAACGCGCGAGGGCTGGTGGCGGCGGCTGGTGCGCGGAATCGCGACGCCGCGCGGGGCCTGGGCGGGAGGACTGGCGGCGGCAGCGGTGATTGCGGTCATGATGATGCGGCCTGACGTGCCGGTGGATGGGCCGGGCGGAACGGTTGTCACGCGCGGCGGCGGGCAGGGCACGGCCAGTGCGAACGTGGCGCGGCTGGTGGTGGTGGCGGCGGCGGACAAGGCCGGGCCTCTCCTAACAGAACTTGGGCGGGCGTTTCCCTCCCGCCGCATCGAGCGAATGGATGTTGTGCCGACAGGCGCGGGCGCGACGGATGCCATTATCATCGACACGGAGAAACTGGGAGTGTGGCGAAACAATCCGCCGGCGGCGACGGTGCTGAAAGCTGATCCTTTGGCGAATCCGGATTCGGTGATCATGGCGGTGGAAGCCATGGACGAAGTGGCGGTGCCGCGATGAATGATTGAATGATGCCATGAGTCTCCCTGTCACGTTCCTTCGCCGGATGCTGACCGCAGCAGCGGTGCTGGGAATGTGCGGCGCGATGCGCGCGGGTGCGGTGGCGATTTCGAGCGTGGATGTGGTGAATGGCACTGATGCGGCAAAGCCGCTGATGCTTTCGGATGCGGCGGTGCTGGAGACACAGTTGGATTTTTTTCGTGGCAAGTCGGACACCGCGGCGATGCGCGAAGCGATGGCGGATGCGGTGCTGAAACATTATCAAAATGCGGGATGGCCGGTGGTGGATGTGGCGGTGACGCAGGGAGGGAAGGGAAGGATCATTGTGGAGGTGCAGGAGGGGAGGTTCGGTGAGATCAATGTGGCCGGTGGATCGGCATGGATGCGGAAAGCGGTATTCGCCGACTGGAGCAGGAGAAGGGACATGCCTTTGACTTCGGAGAGCATCGCAGAGGGGCTGGCGTGGCTGCATCGGAATCCAATGCATGCGGGGACTGTCAGCTTTGCGCCGGGTGCTGCGCCTGCGACGGCGGATGCCACTTTGACATTGCAGGAAAGGCGTCCGGTGAAGGTGTATGCGGGCTGGGGGAATGATGGCGCGCCGCCGCTGGACCGGGACCGGTTTACGTTAGGGATGGAGGCTGCGGATGTGCTGGGTGTTCCGTCGTGGCTGAATCTGGAGGGAGTGTCGGCGGTGGACTTTGACGAATATCATGGAGGGCGCGGGGCGCTGCGGCTGTTCCTGCCAACGCACCGGGAAGTGAGGCTGAGCGGGTATTGGACGGAGGCGGAATCCGCGGCGGCGCTGCCGGGGTTTGATTCGGTTTCCGCGCTGGAGGCGTGGCATGCTTCTGCGCGTTGGATCATTCCGCTGCCGGCGTGGCGCGGGTGGAGAAGTGATTTGGGAATCGGTGCGGATTTTTTCCGTTATGATAGTGTGGTGAACGTGGAGGATATCGGACTGGCGGGGCGGGCGGATGCGCTGCATCTGGCGGCGGGAATTCAGGCGGTGCGCCGCAGTGATGTGTGGCAGGCTGGTTTGGACGCTGAGGTGGCCGTGAGTCCTGGAGGAGTGACGAATGCGGCGGATGATGAAGACCATGAGGCTCTGCGCAGCGGCGCGCGGGCGCAGTACACTCTTGTCAGGGCGGGGGCGTGGGCGCAGCGGGAATTGTCAGGAGGCTGGACCCTGACAGGGCGAATGTCCGGACAGTGGGCGAGCGATCCCGTGCTGCCGCTGCAGGAGTTTTCGCCGGCGGGAGGGAATGGCGTGCGCGGGTTTCCGACAGCTTCAGTGCTGGGTGACAGCGGTGTGCAGGGCAGTGTGGAAATCCTGACGCCATTGCTGCCGCTGCCGGCGGCGCTGACGGGCCTCGGCATCCGCGCCGCAGCGTTTGTGGATGCAGGACACGCGCATGACGGCGTCACCGGAGACGATTCCACGATTGCCTCCGCAGGCGCCGGATTGCGGCTGCGCTGGCGGGAGTCGGCGGGCATGGCTCTGGACTACGGCTGGCGGCTCAGTGAGCCGGGCGGACGAATTCATCTCGCGCTTCGCATGGAATTTTAGTTAATGGAAATGGCTGTTTTTAAATACACTTTGTTGCGCCGCACCGCCGTTTCGGCGGTGGTGCTGCTGCTTGCAAATGTATGTCTGCGCGCCCAGGCGCCGGTGGAGGTTGTGGCCACACGCTTTCTTTACATTCTGAGAAATGCGGACGGGGCGCAGCGCCCGGTGCTCGTCAACAAACTGGTGAAGGACGGCGGTCAGATAGCGGGTGATCTGTTCTTTCCGGAGCTTGGATTCGTTGCCATCGTGGGAGCGTTTCCGCAGCCGGTGGCGGTAACGGGAGACGCGCAGGTGGAGGTGGTGCGGGATGTGAGCGTCTTTTCGCAGGGCGGGCCGCTGGGACCGGCGTGGGCGCACAATCAGTTTCAGCAGCCCGCGGACGGCGTTTGTTATAATGACACGCCGCCGGTGATCTATGTGGTGGACACCGGGATCAGCTCCGGGCATCCGGATTTTACGTGGCCGGCGGGAGCGACGCCTGTGCTGACTTTTGCGCCCGGGTTCAGTTATGCAAAGAACACGGTGACGAATACGCCGCTGCCGGAGTACCCTGACAATCATGATCACGGAACGCGCGTGGCGGGATGTCTGGGAGGACGGGTGACCGGATTGCTGGGGCCGCTCGGCGGACGGGCAGTGGTGAAGTCGATTGCGATTTTCGACACGCCGCAGAATGGAAATCAACTGGCGACATTCGCCAGTCAGGCAATCAGCGGTATCCTGCGCGCGGTGACGGATCACAAGGCGCGCCGGGCGCTGCCCTATCTGAAGAGCCGCGCGAGTGTGCTGGTGTTCGCGCATACGACGCGACTGGTGGACGGCAGGTTCGCGGCGATAGACAGCGCTGTTGAGAAAGCGTGGCAGGCGGGCATGCACGTCGTGGTTTCAGCCGGCAACGAAGCGGTGAATGCGGCGCTCGTTTCACCGGCGGGCGCGGCGTGGGGCCATATGCTGGCGGGTCCGCCGCCAGTGCTGACGCGCTTTTGGTCCGGCGCGCTGCCGCCGGGCGCGGTGCTGTATCAAGCCGCGAATGAATTCACCGTGGCGGGCGGGTGTGATTTGGTGGGAGGCGTGCCGCAACTCTGGGCGCAGACGAACCGGAATGCCGGACCGGTGACTGCCGTGGATGGTTATGCGCCCGGCGCAAACGTCCCGTGCGCCGCGGCCGTGGGACCTCCTTATGTGGCGGCGAGCGGGACCAGTTACTCCGCCGGCCTAACAGCAGCCATGATCACGTGGGAAGCCTGGATGCGCCCGTGGGCGACGCCGGCGATGGGGCGTCAGTGGCTCAATGCCTCCATGACGCTGCAGGCGGGCGGATGGATGAAAGTGGAAACGCCGGCGTTTCCGCCCGCCGGTCTGACATGGGCTGAGTGGATCGAACAGTATTATCCCGCAGCGACTTCGACTCCCGAGCAGCGCGATCCGGCCCGCGATCCTGACGAAGACGGGGTGCTCAATTTTGTAGAGTACTTCGAGGGCGGAGATCCGCGCTTCCCGGATGTCAGGATGGATGTGGAGATCACGGTGAAACCCGGATCGGGAGGCGATCGATTGGCCGTGCGGCTGCCGGCGGCATGTTATCTTCCGGCGGGATCAAAAGTGACGTGGGAGCTGGAGGAATCGGGTGATTTGGAAACGTGGAGTCCGGTATCGACGAGTGTGCTGTCGCCGGTGATGCCGCCGGTGATTCGCGGGGATGGATGTCTTCAGGAGGCGACCGCCAGCCTAACCTCTTCGCCGCGGCGGATGCTTCGTATTAAATATACCTACACTCCATGATGGCCGGGCGCGCAGTTCGGCGGCTGATGCTGATGGCTGCCCTGATGGCACCGGCTGCCGCGGCGGAACCGGAATTGCCGGAGAGGATCGACGCAGCGATGACTGCGGGAGATTATGCGGCGGCGCGTCCATTGGCGGAAGAGTGGCTGAAGGCTCTGGAAGACAAGCCGGGACAGAAACTGGAAATTGCCAGGGTGCGCCATGTGCTGGGCAGCATCCGTGATCGACTGGGGGATCATGGTGAGGCGCTGAAGTTGCTGGAGAGTGCCGCCGCGGATTATGAATCGTCGAAAGCGTCAGGCGAAGAAATGGCGGCGTGTGCGGACGAGGCGGGCCGCGCGGCGCTGGGAGCGGGAGAGTTCGCGGCGGCGGAGCGGTGGCTGACGAGAGCGATTGCGGGACGTCAGGGGACCATGGCTTCCATATCGAGAAGTGCCCTGGGCGAGGCGCTGCTCAAGACTGGCCGCGCGGATGAGGCGCGCCGTGAATGGGAGCACGCCCTAACGGATGCCGGGGCGTCGGATGGGGCGCGCTGTTTTGCGCTGCGCGGGCTGGGTATTCATGCGCATACGACGGGAGCCTGGGATGCGGCGGTGAAGCAGTTTCGCGCCGCACGGGAAACGGCAAAGGCACTGGGGACAGACGCGCCAGCCATGCTGGCCGCGCTCGACGGGCAGACCGGGCAGTCCCTGCTGCGGGCGGGCCGCGCGGCGGAAGCGACGCCGCTTCTCGAATCCGCCGCGGCGTGGTTTCAAACTCATGGCGGTTCCTCTGACGAGAAGGCGGCGGCATGGAATAACGTCGCCGCGCTGTGGCTTGAGGGCGGACAAAGCGTCAGGGCTGCGGAGCGCTTGAGTGTGCTGCTGGAATCACCGGCATCCGGGGCTTTTGCCTCCACGCCGCAGGCCATCACTCCATGGTTGAATCTGGCAGCCGCACGGCAGCGAACGGGCGATGCGGCGGCAAAAGATTCCCTAACAACAGCGGAGAAACTGGCCGCAAAACATTTGCCAGCCGTTCATCCGCTGCGAATTCAAATCGCTCTCACCGCAACAGCGATTGCCGCCGATGCGGGTGACCGCGCTTCAGCAAAACGTTTCGCCGTGGAGGCTTCACAGCATGCAGTGCGCTGGATGGAACAGGCTGCGGCATGGCCTGACGAATCCCGGCTGCTGGAGTTTCACGCGACGCTCGATGCCGTTTCCCCGGTGGCGGCGTTTGCGGCCGAAACTCCTGATCCTGTTGCTGCCGCGGTGCTGGCCACGCAGGGAGCGGTGCCGGAGATTCTGCTGGGCCGCCGGCGGTGGGAGTCCCGCGCGGCAAAGGAAGCAGTGTTCGCCTGGAAGCGCGATCCTGACCATGCGCCGGGACCGCCGGCCCGAAAGGTCCCAGGCGTGGAGGAACTGCGCGCCAGCCTTCCGGCGGATGCGCTGCTTGTCAATTTTGTACGATGGCGTCCGTATCAGGGCCGCGGAGTGTGGGATGCCGAGGGTCGCTACGGTGCCTTGTTAGTGAGCCGCGGCGAAGCCACCCGGTGGGTGGACCTCGGACCCGCGCCGGTGATCGAGAGCCGGCTGCGCCGCATTATCGCAGCCTGCCGCGACGCGGTGGCGGCGGGTGCGGAATCCACAGGCAGGGCGAGCATCCCATGGCAGCTCTCCAATTTGTTTAGCATGCTGTGGTCGCCGCTGGGTGTTTCGCCTGACAAAACCAAACGCATCCTGCTGCGCGCGGACGCCCTGCTGCATTTCGTTCCGTGGGCGGCGTTGACCGATCGTTCCGGCCTGACGCTGTGCGAAGCCTATCCGGATTTGGAAATCATCGTGTTTCCACGCGCCGCTGCAGCGCCGTCTGCAACCCAACGGTGGCGCGTACTGGCGGCGGCAAAGCCTCCCTCTACCGGTCTGCCGGATTTCACCGATCCTTTGCCGCCATTGATCTCTCCTTCGCTGCTGCAGAGTCTTGAGGAAATGCCGGCCTTGCCGGGCGTGGCCGCGGAGGTGGCGGCAATCCGGCAGGTCGCGGGCGGGGCGATTGCCGTGGAAACGCCGGAGGCGAACGAGGCGGCGTTTGCATTGACTAACACGAAGGACGATGCGCCTTCGGTCATCCATTTTGCCGGGCATGGATTCGTTTGTGAAGAGGACGGAGAAAACGGGCCCGCTCTTTTGCGGGCCGGACTGGTGATGAGCGACTGTGCCGGCGGTCTGCGCGATTTTGTGTCGGGGCATCCGCGTCCGCCTTCATCCGACGGCCTGCTTTTTTCCGCGGATGCCGCTGCACTGCCGCTGGCGGGCGTTGCGACCGTGGTGCTGTCCGGGTGCCAAACCGGCCTCGGGCACTGGCAAACAGGCGGACAACTCGCCGGACTGCGGCACGCTTTTCTGATCGCAGGCGCCGGCACCGTGGCGTCCACGCTGTGGGATCTCAATGACGCGGCCGCTCCTGTGATGGTAAAAGGTATTTATAGGCAGCTTGCTGCGGGAAGCGCCCCCTCGCTCGCTGTCTGGCGGGCTCAGCGTGAATGGCTCACGTCGCCGGAAGCCCGGAAACTAACAGCAGGAATGCGCGCGGCGCAGGCCGGCGCCTGGACCGGGGAATCGGGAGGGTGGCGACCTTAATCGGCAGCCCGCCTGCGACCGCATGAAATTCTAAAAATAATCTTGCTCTCATAAAGGCGGCCTGACATCCTGACAGGCGATCAAAAGCCTACCCACGCCTGCCATGAGCAAAAAGCCCTGTTTTGCCGCCGCACTCGCTGCGCTCGCTCTCATTAGTTTCAGTCCCGCTTCACGCGCCGTGCTGTTTTCCAATTTCAATGAATTTGGCACGACGGTGAACGGTTATCAGGATGACTTTAACGGATCGACGCTCAATCCAGGCTGGATGGAATTCAACGCGTCTCCGGCTGACCCGCCGCATTTCACGCTGTCCGGCACGAGCCTGATGATGCATGCCGCCAACAGCGATCCTAACAAATTGCTCTACAATCCGGCGGGCGGATATAATTCCACGACCCAAAACGTGCTGGCGCTCATCCGCATGACGACGGAGGGACCGAACATCGATGGAGGACGCGGCGGGGTCACAGCAGTCTCGGACGCCGGAATCGGCCAGGGATTGAATTTGCATTTTCGCCAGCCCGGTCAGAACGGCAACGGCAACCACTACAACCTGCTCGACGACCTGCGCGCCTGGGGACCGGCTACCGACCCGTTCCTCGGGGGAGCGACCTGGGTGACGGGCCAATACATGTGGCTGCGGCTGGTGGTCGATCCGAGCGGCACGCCATTCGGTAAAATCTGGCCCGCTGGAAATACCCCTGAACCCGCCGGCTTCGACCTCGCGTGGGGTCCCCGCGGCCGCGTGGGGCTGGCCGGACTTGTCACTAACAGCATTGCCGGGGCCAACGAATTCGAAGTCGATTACGTCCTGATCCAGGCGGACGGGTTGCCGTCGATCGGAGTGGTGCCGGAGCCCACGACGGGAATGCTGGGATTGGCGGCTGCCGCAATGGGACTGGCGCGCCGCCGGCGGGCCTGATCCGCGCTTCTTTATAAAGAACAGGCTTTTCGTGTCTGTCAGGGGCGGATAGGGTGTGGTATGACCGGTCGCCGTATGCATCCCTGGCTCTTTCTTGTTTTGATGATTCCCTTTGGAGTGATCGCGGGATATGTCGCGGTAACGCTGGGATTTCAGTTGGGAGAGGCGGGGGTTTCGGTGGCGGAGATTTCGGCTCTTGGCGCGCTAACGACGCTGCCGCACACCTTCAAGTTTTTCTGGTCGCCCCTGGTGGATGTGACCCTGTCTCAGAAAAAATGGTATATGATCTCCATGGTGCTCACGGCAGCCGCCGTGGCGTCGTTCGGCTTGTTCCCGGCCACCACGGCGGGCCTTGTGGCGATCGGCTTTGCGGTAACCGCGGGCAGTGTGGCCTCCACGGTGGTGGGCATGTCGGTGGAGTCGCTCATGGCTCACAGCGCGGCGGAGGAAACGAAAGGCCAGGCGGGAGGATGGTTCATGGGAGGAAATCTCGGAGGTTATGGCATCGGAGGCGGGCTCGGGCTAATGATCGCGAAGCGTGTGAGTGAGCCGTGGATGGCGAGCTGCTCCGTGGCATTTCTGTGCGTGCTCTGCGGACTTGCGCTTCCGGGGCTGCCGTCGCCGGCGCGCGATATCGCAGGAGGCGGTTTCTTTCCGCGCATTGGCTCATCGCTTATGGATTTATGGATCATAGTGCGCCAGCGCCGCGGTTTGCTGGCGCTCATCCTTTGCTGCCTGCCAGTGGGGGTCGGTGCTTCGTCCAACCTGTGGTCCGTTTTGGGGCACGAATGGGATGCCTCGCCTGATCGTATCGCCATGGTGGCGGGAGTCGCGGGCGGACTCGTTTCGGCGGCCGGCAGTATCGCCGGCGGATTTGTCTGCGACCGGTTTCCGCGTCAAACAAGCTACCTGTGGTTTGGAATCTTTGTCGCGCAGGCAGGTGTGGCGCTGGCATTGCTGCCGCGCACGCCCCTGATGTTCACGCTTTGCACGCTGCTGTTTTCGTTTACCACCGGTCTTTCCTGGGCAGCCTATTCCGCCTTTGTGCTGGAGGCCATCGGCAAGGGTGCCGCGGCGACAAAGTTCAGCGCCTTTGCCTCTCTCGCCAATGCTCCGCTCGCCTACATGGCGGTGTTCAACGGCATCACCTGGACAAAATGGGGCACGACTGCGATGCTTTTGATAGAGGCCGGCGTGGGGGTGCTGGCGGCGGTGCTTTTCGTACTCGCTGCAAAATGGTTCTTCCCGCGCGCCGGTTCCAACCCGGATTTGGCTGGCGATTCGCCTGACGGCGGTTTATCTCTGCCGTCATGCCAGCAAGACTCTCCATTGGATCCACGGAACTGAGCGTCTCCGGTGCGCGCCGTTCCGCGCAGCGCACGGATGAATCTCCCTTCCGCATTCTCGTTCTTGGTGATTTTTCCGGACGGGGAAGCCGCGGAGTTTTGGAAGGGATCAAAGGACGAAGGCCCTTGCTCGTGGACTTCGATAAGTTCGATGCGGTGATGGTGAAGACCGGCCCGCGACTGGGTGTGGAACTGCCGCAGGGAGAGAAGTTAGGGATGACATTCAGCAGGCTCGACGATTTTCACCCTGACCGGATTTGGGAGCAGACTGAGTTCTTCGCGCCGCACCGGAAGATGCGCGCCGAACTAACCAATCCCGCGACGTTTGCGAGTGCGATGGCGGCGCTGAAATCGGAAGGCTCCGCCGAACCGGCGCCGCCGTCTGCAGACGAAGCGGCGGACCTTTGGAAACAGCTAACCGATTTGCCCGCGTCGAAGCCGGCGTCGCCGAAATCGAGTGCAGCGGTGGACTCGCTGATCAAACAAGCGATGGCAGGTCATACCGTATCCGGTCCCGATCCGCGGCAGGCGGATACGATCGCGGCCTTTGACAACGCGGTCAGCGGGCAGATGCAGGCGCTCCTGCATCATCCGGCTTTTCAGGCGCTGGAAGCGGCGTGGCGCGGGGTGGATTTTCTGCTGCGGAATCTGGACACGGATGAAACGCTGGAAGTTTGCCTGCTCGATGTGTCGCGTGCGGAACTGGCGGCGGATCTGCGGTCAGAGGGATCTGTTAGCGGCCTCGTCGAAATCATCGTGGAGCAGCCGGTGGGCACGCGGCCATGGACGGTGATCGCCGGCTTGTTTTCGTTTGAGCCTGACAATGACGACGATGCCGATTTGCTGGCGCGTCTTGCCCATGTGGCGGCGGCGGCCAAAGCGCCTCTCATTGCCGGTGCCGGTCCGCGGTTTCTTGAAATCGCGCAGGCGCGAACGGAAGGCGAAACTCCCGCGGTATGGGAAACCGTGCGCGGTCTTCCCGCGGTGCGTCATGCGGGTCTGGTGGCCCCGCGTTTTCTGCTCCGTCTTCCCTACGGCAAAGGCACTGATGCCATCGATCACTTCGAGTTTGAAGAGATGCCGCCGAAGATGGAACCCAACGCGCTGCTGTGGGGAAATCCGTCGCTTATTGCCACGGTGATTCTGGCCAATGCCTGGCGCGATGAGGGCTGGGGTTTTTCCGCACCCGCCAACGCTGAGGTCAACGGTCTGCCCGTCCATGTTTACACCGAATCCGGCGAAAAGAAACTAACGCCCTGCGGCGAGGCGCTCCTAACTGATCGCGTCGCCGAAAATCTCCTCGCTCTCGGCATTATGCCCCTAGCGTCCGTTCGCGACCGCGATTCCGTGCGGCTACTGCGATTTCAATCCATCGCCCGGCCCGCCGCGGGACTGGCGGGGCTGTGAGCTGAGTCATGCGCCTTGATTTCTTTGTTGGTTGTGCGGCGGGACATGGCTATCGAACAGCCGTCTATGCCAGAACGCAAAACCACACCTGAACCGCAAGGACCGCTCCTGCTCGGAATCGAAGGCGGGGCCACCCATACCGGCGTGCTGCTGGCGGACATGGAGGGACGGGAACTGCTGGCCTTCAGCGATGCGGCAGCCAACCAGAGGCTCATGTCGGACCGGGAACTGACGGATCATTTTCGCTCCATTGCGGCAAAGGTTGAAACGGTGGCGCCGGAGATTGCCGCACTGGGCATCGGCCTTGCCGGCACGCGGAAGGACGAGCACCGGGAGCGCATTCGAAGGCTGGCGGCGCGTGTCTGGCCGCGTGTTCCCTGCGTGGCCACTAACGATTTGGAGACGGCCCTCGCCGCGGAGCCGCCGGCACGGGGGGCGGTGGCTCGCGTGCTGATTCTCAGCGGCACGGGTTCGTGTTGTTTTGGCCGCGCCTCAGACGGACGCACCGCCAAGAGCGGCGGGCGCGGTCACATCATCGGCGACCGCGGGAGCGCCTGCGACATCGGCCAGCGCGGATTGCGGGCGTTGATGTCATCCTATGATCACACGGGTCGCTGGCCGCTGCTGGGCGCGGCGATTCTCGACACTCTCGCGTTGAATGAGCCGGAGGATCTCGACTCGTGGGCCATCGAGGCGGGCAAAAAGGAGATCGCCTCCGCCGCCGTTGCCGTTTTTCATGCTGCAGCGAAGGGCGATCGAATCGCTGCGGGCATTCTGAAAGACGCCGCGGGGGCGCTGGTGGAGGACGGGCTGACCTGTGCGCGGCGTCTTGCCAAAACGGGTCAATGTGTTCACTTCATCTTCAACGGCAGCACGCTGCTGAAAAATCCCGCGTTTGCCGGGATGGTGAAGAAGGGTCTGCGCGCAGGATGTCCAGGGGCCGTGGTAACGCCGCTTTCGCGCAGCAGCGTTTGGGGTGCGGTGGAACTGGCGCGCGCGCTCGCATTGCAGAGTCCCGCCACTTCTGTGCGCCGGTTGAATAAACCGGTTAGGAAGAAAAAGGAAATAATGAGCGGTCCCGGTCTTGAACAGCTTGCTTCATCCCCGACGGAGCGGCGCAATCCCCGCTCGCGGCACCTCGATACGATGCCGCTTCCTGACGCCGTGGAACTGATGTTGTCGGAGGAAGCCGGCGTGCCGGCGGCTCTTCTGGCCGAGCGCAAAGGCATCGTGTGGACGGTGGAGCGAATCATCCGCGCCTTTCGCCGCGGAGGCCGGCTCTTTTACGTGGGCGCAGGAACCAGCGGTCGTCTGGGGGTCCTCGATGCCAGCGAGTGCCCGCCTACTTTTCGTGTTCCCCGCGAGCAGGTGCAGGGTATTATCGCAGGCGGGCAGCAGGCGCTGTGGAGCGCTGTGGAGGGCGCGGAGGACGACATGCGCGCAGGAGCCAGCGCCATCCGTTATCGTCAGGTGGGCAGGAACGACGTGGTGGTCGGCATCGCTGCGAGCGGACGCACTCCTTTTGTTTGGGGAGCGCTCGCGGAGGCAAAGGAGGATGGAGCCTCCACGGTCCTGGTAACGTTCAATCCAGGGGTGCGTGATTTGCGAACAAAAGTGGCGGACTGCATCATCGCGCCGAATGCGGGTCCGGAAATCCTAACAGGTTCCACGCGCCTCAAGTGCGGCACCGCGACCAAGCTGCTGCTCAATATCTTCACCACTCTGGCGATGAGCCGCACGGGCAAGGTGATCAGCAATCTCATGGTGGATCTCAATCCCTCCAATGTGAAGCTGCGCGACCGCGCGGTGAGGATCGTGAGCGAACTCACCGGCGCGTCTGCGGAGGATTCCCGCGCCGCCCTGGAGGAGCAGGAGTGGGTCGTGAAGGATGCCGCGCGTTCGCTGAGTCCTGTTCCGTCGCGGCACCGGCGAAAGCGTTCCGTTTCAAAAGCGACCTGATGGACACCCTGACCGGCATCGTCGAACGCGTTACCTTTCACACGGAGGACACCGGATTTTCGGTGCTGAAAGTGAAGGTGCGGGGCCGCACGGAGCCCGTGGCCGTGACGGGAAAGGTGCCCACGATTCATGCGGGAGAAACGATCCAGGCGAGCGGGGAGTGGATCAATGACGCGGACTACGGGCGGCAGTTCCGGGCGGAGGTGATCGAGACCACTGCGCCTTCTTCGCGGGAGGGAATCGAGCGTTATCTCGGCAGTGGACTCATTGACGGAATTGGACCGGTGTATGCCAAAAAGCTGGTGGAGCGGTTCGGCGAGGAGATCTTCGATATCATTGAGAAGAACAGCGCCAAGCTGGAAGAAGTGCCTGGAGTTGGCAGCAAACGGCGGAAGGAGATCAAGGCATCATGGGAGAAGCAAAAGAGCATCCGTGACATCATGGTCTTTCTGCACCGCCACGGCATCAGCACGGGCAAGGCGGTAAAGATTTATCAGACCTACGGCGAGAATGCCATCGACCAGGTGCAGGCGAATCCATGGCAACTCGCGGAGGATATTTACGGCATCGGATTCAAGACGGCGGATGGCATTGCGCAGAAGCTCGGCATGAAGCCGGATGCACCGGAGCGTCTGCGCGCGGGGCTTTTTCATCTGCTCCTCGCCGCCGGCGGTGAAGGCCACTGTGCGCTGCCGCAGGCGGAGCTGATCACCCGCGCCGTCGCGCTGCTGAACGCTGCGCCGGAACTGCTGGAGGAGATTTTGCTGCGCATGCTGGAGAATGCGGAAGTGGTGCGCGAAACGCTCGACGGCAATGAACTCATCTTTCCTCCGCACCTTGCGAAGGCGGAAAGGGAGATCGCGAGCCGCCTGCGCGAATTGTCAGGGAAGCCATCGCGTTATCCGTCCATCGATGTTGAGAAGGCGGTGGAATGGGTGCAGCGGGAAACCGGACGCGAGCTCGGAGAGGGCCAGCGGAAGGCGGTAATGTCCGCGCTGACGAGCCGTGCGCTTGTCATCACCGGCGGCCCGGGAGTTGGCAAGACGACGATTCTTCAGTGCATCCTCGCGATTCTGGAGGCAGTGAAAGTAACCTTCGTCCTCGCTGCTCCCACCGGACGCGCGGCCCGCCGCATGAGCGAAAGCACCGGCCACGAAGCGAAGACGATTCACCGGCTGCTCGAATATAAACCGGGCGCGGGTTTCCAGAAGAACGAGAGGAGTCCGTTGAATGGCGACCTTTTTGTCCTCGATGAAACGAGCATGGTGGATGTCAGTCTCATGATGCATTGGCTCGACGCGCTGCCGGATCACGCGCATCTTCTTCTCGTGGGGGACGTGGACCAGCTTCCCAGTGTGGGGCCTGGCAGCGTGCTGGCGGACATCATTCGCAGCGGCATGATTCCCGTCGCGCGCCTGACGGAAATTTTCCGTCAGGCTGCGGAGAGCCGCATCATCACCGCCGCGCATGAGATCAATTCGGGGTTCGTTCCGTCACTGCCGAAGCCCGCGCCGAAAGGCTGCGACTTTCACTTCATTGAACGCGGGACGCCGGAGGCCATTATGGATACGATCGTCCATCTGGTGCGCGACCGGATTCCCAATGCCTTCGAATTCGATCCCCTGCGCGGGATTCAGGTTCTGAGCCCGATGAACCGCACGCCCCTTGGCACTAACAATCTTAACGTTATCCTCCAGGATGCGCTGAATCCGCCGGGTGAATTCAAAATGGAGGTGGAGCGTTTTGGTCTGACGTTTCGCAGCGGAGACAAAGTCATCCAAACGCGGAACAACTATGAGAAGGATGTCTTCAATGGCGACATTGGCCGGGTGGGGGACATTGAGAGCAATCCGGTGCGGATGCACGTCCACTTTGAAGACGGACGCAACGCTGTTTACGAAAGCGGCGATATGGACGAGTTGCGGCTCGCGTGGGCGATCACGATTCACAAAAGCCAGGGCAGCGAGTTTCCCGCCGTTGTCATTCCGGTAAGCACGCAGCACTACGTGATGCTCGAGCGAAACCTTCTCTACACCGGCATTACGCGGGGACGCAAACTTGTGGTCCTCGTGGGTGATCCGAAGGCCCTCGCCATTGCCGTGCGAAACGACGGCGGCCACCGGCGCTGGAGCGGGTTATTGCAGCGGATGACGGAACAGGCCTGAAAATTCAGGAAAATAATCAGCAACAATTTGGCGAATTCTGCGAATATCCGGGCGAGTCAATCCGTCCGTCACCGGACTCATTCTGCGCCATGAAATTGCCATCCTTCCTCTGTGTGCCTTTTGGGGTTCTCGCCGTCCTGTTTGCCGCAGCGTTCCAGCCTGCCGCCGCAGCGCCGCCGAGACCCGGGGAAATCGAGAGCTACCGGCAGGATGGTTCGCTGGCGGAGCGCGTGGAGTTTGCAAAGTCCATGGGCAACGACCGCTTTGATCCGGATCTGCTTTTGCAGGCAAGATACAAGCTGCAGAAGCTGGTGCTCGAATCCCAGGGTGTGCCGCCGGAGACGGCCGGTGACGTGGCTGCGGCCCCGCCCCCGGTATGGCGGGGGATGCCCAGCACGGGGACCAACAAGGTACTGTGTCTTTTGGTGGAGTTTCAGGATCTCGTGCATCACCCGGCCAATACCCAGGCGGCGATACACAATGCCCTCTTCGGAACCGGCGACCAGGCAAATGCGCCCTACGAGAGCCTGCAAAGCTATTACAAGCGCGCCTCGTATAACAAACTTACTCTGACAGGAAATACGCTCGGGTGGTACCGCACGGCCTATCCGCGATCTCAGGTGACGCAGACGACGGCCGGACGGGAAAATCTGATGAAAGAGGTCATCAATTTTTATGCCGGACAGGGGCATGACTTTTCCCAGTATGACAACGACGGCGACGGCGACATCGACCTGCTTTATGTCGTCTATGCGGGAGCAGACACGGGCTGGGGGAATTTCTGGTGGGCCTACCAAACGAGCTGGCAGGACTCGAACTACCGCGCCAGCGGCAAGCGTCTCGCCAAGTACGTGTTTCAGTTTCAAAACTACAATATCAACAATCCGTTCACGCCGCGTGTGATCATTCATGAGACCGGTCATGCGCTTGGGATCCCGGATTTCTATGATTACGACGAGAACCAGGGGCCGCGCGGCGGCCTTGGCCGGCTCGACATGATGGACGGCAACCAGGGCGATCACAATTGCTTCAGCAAATGGGTTCTCGGCTGGCTCACCCCCAGAGTGGTGAGTGCCGGCAGTCAGTCCATCACGCTCCGCGCCTCCGGCACCAGCGAGGACTGTGTGCTCATCATGCCGGGCGCCTCCACCGGCACCAACGGGCAGTTCAGTGAATACTTCATGGTGCAAAACCGCACCAAAATCGGCAACGACGACGCTCCCGACTGGCCGGGCACGGGGCTCACCATCTGGCACATTGACTCGACGCTCGACAATTCAGGTCAGGACTACGAATTCGATAACAGTTATACGGGGCACAAACTGATCCGGCTCATGGAGGCGGACGGACTGGAGGAGGTGCAGAATGGCGACGGAGTGGGCGACGGCGGCGACTATTTTGCAGCGGGCTCCTCCTTTACGGCGAATTCCACGCCGAACAGCCGGCGCTACGATAATACCGACTCGAAGGTATCCATCACTAACATTTCCACGGCGGGCACCACGATGACGGCGCAGTTTACTATTACGGGAACCGGGACGCCACCCACCGTGAACATTACGGCACCGGCCGGCGGCGCTTCGTTTGCACAGGGAGCGGCGATTGCCATATCCGCCAATGCCAATGACGACGGGAGCGTTGCTTCCGTGGCCTTCTATGCGGACGGTGCTCCGCTGAGCACGGATACCAATGCTCCCTACACCGCCTCGTGGGCCAATGCTCCGTCCGGCAACCATGTGCTGACCGCCGTGGCCACGGACAATACCGGACTAACAACAACGTCCTCCGCGGTATCGATCTCGGTCGCCAGCGTCGGCGGCCCTTCCAATGATGCGTTCGCTGCACGAACGCTGATCAACGGCAATACCGCTACGGTCACCGGCACTAACACAAACGCATCCTCGGAAAACGGTGAACCTCACCACTTTGCGCGCCTCCCGGTGAAATCCGTGTGGTGGAAGTGGACTCCGTCCATCACGGGCACGGCCACCGTGAGCACACAGGGAAGCACTTTCGACACGGTGCTCGCGGCATACAAGGGAGCGACCCTCGCCACGCTCGTTGAGCAGGGCAGCAACGACGACATTCCCGGAGCCCAAACCAGCGCCATTTCCTTTGCGGTCACGGCCGGAGTGGAGGTGCAATTGGCGGTGGACGGCTATAACGGGGAATCCGGAAATGTGTCGCTCAGTGTTTCCGTGGCGGCGGTGAGCCTAACCAATAATTCCTTTGCGGGGGCCACGGTCATTCCAGCCGTCACCGGCACGACGACGGTAACCGGATCGAATGCCGCAGCGACCGCCGAGCTGGACGAGCCGCTTCACTTTGGTTATCAGCCGCAGGCCTCGGTATGGTGGAAGTGGACTGCACCCGCCGCCGGCACGCTCCAGGTGTCCACGGCGGGAAGCAACTTCGATACGGTGCTGGCCGTTTACACGGGTGCCACGATCGCGGGTCTGACTTCCCGTGCTGCCAACGATGACTACTTCGCGGACGCCACCAGTTGGGTGAGCCTCTCGGTGACTGGGGGGACGGTGTATTACATCGCGGTGGATGGCTACGAGGGACGCACGGGCAATATTTCGCTGAACACTTCCATCTTCACTACCATTGAGAAGCCCACGATTACGCTGAACAGTCCCCGCTCAGGTGAATCGTTTGGATTCGGGGAAGTGCTCACCTTCTCTGCGGAGGCTCACGCCCCCAACGGATCTGTGGCCGAGGTGCGCTTTTATATCGGGAATACGCTAGTGGCCACCGTGCCAGGCCGACCTGAGCAGATCGAATTCGAAGCTCCGCACACCCTTTCGGCTACAGGCTATTACAATGTCAGCGCTGTGGTCAGGAGTAATCAGAATGTGGAAGAGACAGTCAGCACGCTCATATTGATCAGCGATATTTCGCTGGGCCGGGCGCTCGATGATCCCGACCACATCTGGCAAAGCGGCGGGGATCAGAGTTGGCTTGGCATCAATTTCGCCTCCGCGGAGGGCGGTTCTCTCGCTGCGAGCGGTCCGATTGATGACAGGCAAGCATCGCTGTTTTACACTACGGTTACGGGACCGGGAGTCATTTCCTTTTGGTGGCTCGTTTCGTCGGAGCAGGACTTTGATTTTCTGAGGTTTTACATCGATAATGAGACTGTGCCTCTCGCGGAAATTTCCGGTGAACCCGGCTGGGAGAAGAAAACGTTTTCAGTGGGGCCGGGCACGCACCGGTTGATCTGGAAATACGAAAAGGATAACTTCGTTTCGGAAGGCCTGGATACGGGCTGGGTGGATGAAGTGGTATGGCTGACGCCGCCCGTCATTACCAGCAGCGCGGCCATCACCGCGGCCAACGGGTTTCCGCTGTCCTATCAAATCAACACGGATTCCGATGCGGACAACTTCCAGGTGACGGCGGGCACTCTTCCTCCCGGGCTTACGCTGAATGCGGCCACCGGCGAGATTTCCGGCACTCCGCAGACGGCCGGAACTTACAACGTCACGCTCCGCGCGTCCAACGTGGCGGGATTCGGCACGAAGGCGGTCACTTTCACTATCGTTGCGGTGATTGGCGTTCCCACGGCCCTGGATGCGCCTTCACTGACTTGGACTACCGGCGGCGACGGCTACTGGTTCGGTCAGGCGGTGACCACTCACGACGGGGTGGATGCCGTGCAGAACGGCGACATTGGCGATCTCAAGTCCTCATGGGTTCAAACGCAGGTGACCGGCCCTGGCACCCTAACGTTCTGGTGGCGCGTCGATTCAGAGGCGACTTATGACTTCCTGCGCTTTTCGATCGATGGCACTGAACAGGAGAAAATCAGCGGCGTGGTGAACTGGGAGCAAAAATCCTATCAAATTCCCGCCGGCACCCATGCCGTCCGCTGGACTTATACGAAGGATGAAACGGTCGGCGACGGAGCGGATGCCGGGTGGATAGACGAAGTGACATTCGGCTCCGGGGGATTCAGCGCGCAATATTCCGCCTGGCTCACGGCGAACGCCCTCACCGGTTCCGCCGCGGGACTGCTCGCGGACCCTGATGCCGACGGCATTCCCAACCTGCTCGAGTACGCCTTCACACTGAATCCGAAGTCGGCCGCTCCGGCTGCCGGCGCACCCGTGGTGACTTTCAATCAAACCACGAAGCGGCTCACGCTCACGTTTACGAGGCGGCCCGCGAATGTCGATCTCACATATGAAGTGCAGGGTTCGAGCGACCTGACAACGTGGACCACCCTTGCCCGCAGCACGGCCGGAGCCGCTTTTCAAAATGTGGGAGGCGGTGCGCAATCCGTCAATGAAGCCGCGAGCGGTGCGGACCGCATTGTCACCTTTGTCGATGGAACCGCCGCAAGTGCGGGCGTACCAAAGCGCTACCTGCGCGTGAAGGTGTCCGGATCATAATCCGCATGCTTCATCACCTGTCATTCGCCGTCGCTGATCTTGCCAGGTCCGCTGCTTTTTATGACGCCGTGTTGAGTGCGCTGGGGTATGTGAGAGTTTGGTCCGACGATACTGCCATCGGTTATGGCCTTGCGGGTGGCGGTGACAGGTTCGCCATCAAGCTGCGATCACGGAAGATCCCTGTGCCCGGTGACGGTTTTCATGTCGCTTTCAGCGCTCCATCCCGGCAGGCAGTCGATGCCTTTTACAAGGCCGCGCTGGAACAGGGCGGCAAAGACAATGGCGGCTCGGGTCTGCATCCGGAATACGGGAGCCGCTATTATGCCGCGTTCGTTTTCGATCCAGACGGCTACCGTGTTGAGGCTGTGGAGAGCATTGAAGATTCCGGATTCGATGGCCCGGAGATCGAACTGGCCAGTTCTCCGTGCTCCATGCCGCCGGGATGGTGAATGAAAGGGGCGTTACCTGCCTTTTGCCGCCGGTCCGTTTCGCACCTTGACCACCCGGGTGGCCTGGTTACGCTGCGCGCCCTTTTGATCCCGCCGCAGTCCTATGGATAACCAACAAACCCTGGCTAAATCGGCCACTCTCGCCGGAACGTCCCTCCACACCGGCGGGGCGGTCACGCTGACCATGAAGCCTGCACCCGCCGGCCACGGCATCCGGTTCCGGCGCATGGATCTTGAGGACCAGCCGTTCATTGCCGCAGCCGTGGACAAGGTGCAGATGGTGGAGCGCGCCACCACGCTCGCCGAGGGTAGTGTGAAGGTGCATACGGTGGAGCACGTCATTTCCGCGCTGGCCGGCATGGGGGTGGACAATGCGCTCATCGAAATGGACGCCAACGAACCGCCCATCGGTGATGGCTCCGCGCGCGCCTACGTGGAGTGCATCAAGGCCGCAGGTATCGTCAAACAGGATGCTCTGCGCAGCGTCTATGAGATTCGCGAGCCGATTCATGTGGAAACCAACGGCGGCAGCCTCATCACCATCGTGCCGGATAAGAAGTTCCGCATTTCCTGCACCAATGTCGGTCCTGACGGCCGCTACACGCAGTATTTCAGCACCGAGATCACACCCGCCATTTACGAAAAAGAGATCGCTCCCGCGCGCACGTTCGTGTTTTATGAAGACGTGAAGGGGCTCCTGGACAAGGGGCTCATCAAAGGCGGCAGTCTTGAGAATGCAGTCGTCATTCGTGGCGATGCCGTGATGAGCCGCGAGCCGCTGCGCTTCAAAGATGAGTTCGTGCGCCACAAGATTCTCGATATCCTCGGCGACCTCATGCTTTTTGGGCGTCGCATCATGGGCCATGTCATTGCGGTCAAGCCTGGCCACGGCCCCAACACGGAGATGGCCCGAAGACTCAAAACCGAGCATGCGCGCATGTCGAGCATGGTGCCGCCGGCGGTGAACATTCCCACCGGAGAGGCAGTGCTCGATATCAACGAAGTGATGCGCATTCTGCCCCATCGCTATCCCTTCCTCATGGTGGATCGCGTCGTGGGCTTCGAAGGCGAGAACAAATGCCGCGGGGTGAAAGCTGTCACCATCAACGAGCCCTTCTTCCAGGGGCACTTTCCGGGCCACCCGGTGATGCCCGGCGTGCTCCAACTTGAAGCAATGGCCCAGGTCGCCAGCATTCTCATGCTGCGCCGCCCGGAGAATCAGGGCAAGATTGGCTACTTCATGAGCGCCAATGAAGTGAAGTTCCGGAAGCCGGTGGTGCCTGGCGACATTCTCTTTGTCGAAGCCGAAATTCTCAAAGTGAAGCGCAGCATTGGCGTCGCCCGCGGGCGCTGCGTGGTGAACAATGACGTCGCGAGTGAAGCGGAACTGATGTTCAGTCTCCTCGACCGGTAGTCTCCCGATATGCGGGACTTGCCCGCAATGGGCATCCGTTTTTGGTGCGGCATGCACCGCCTCCTTTCTCTTCTCCTGCTGCCGCTGCTTTCCCGGGCCGTTCATGCCGGGCCTGAAGTCACTGCCAAACGCGAGGGCTCCCAGGTCATCTTCCGGTGTGATGACCGTGAGATGTTTCGTTACCAGGCAGAGCCCGGCCCTCTTCCGCGCCCTGACATCAAGGCGGAGTTTACCCGCGGCGGCTATCTTTACCCGCTCTATACTCCCGCCGGCCGGCCTGTGAGCGACGACTTTCCGGCGAAACATATTCATCACCACGGCGTGTGGTGGGCGTGGACCAAGACAGAGTTTGAGGATCGCAAACCGGACTTCTGGAATATGGGCGACAAGAAGGGCCGCGTGGAGTTCGTGGCGCTGGACGATGTCTGGCAAAAGGACGGCGCCGCGGGTCTCAAGGCCCGTCACCAGTTTGTCGATCTCCTCGCCTCCCCGCCGAAGACGGCGCTGCTCGAAACCTGGGATATTCGGGTCACTGGCGACAATTCAGGAAAGCTGCCGCGCTACTTCATCGATCTAACCAGCACGCAGACTTGCGCTACCAGCGCGCCCTTGAAGCTTCCCAAGTATCACTACGGCGGCATCGGATTCCGCGGCCACAAGTCATGGGACGAGAACAAGGTGCCGTGCGAGTTTCTCACTTCCGAAGGGATCACGGATCGCATCAAGGGCAACGAATCCCATGCCAAATGGCTTTGGACCGGCGGCCCCGTGGAGGGCGCGACCGTGGGCCTAACCATTCTCTGTCACCCCTCCAACTACCGCTTTCCGCAGCCCGTCCGGCTCAATCCCACCGAGCCGTTCGTCTGCTTTGCGCCGCAGCAGGATGGCGAAATGGAGATCAAGCCGGGCACACCGTACGTGTCCCGCTATCGGCTCATCCTCTCGGATGCCAAACCGACGGTCGATGAAGCCAATGCCTGGTGGCAGGAATACGCGGCTCCAAAAAAGAAACCCTGACAGAAACCAGGACTATTATTTCAACGCCCCGGCGGTCTTCTTTGGATTGATGAGCGGGAACTTTTCGCTGCCTCCTTTTTCGGAGGTTTCCTTGATGAGCGCGGCCACTTCCTGAGGTTTCAGGGAGGGCTTCACGGCGATGATCTTGGCGGCGAGGTTCGCCACATTCGGAGAGGCCATGGAGGTGCCGGAGAACTTCATGCGGTCGCCGCCGGGAATGTAGCTGTCCACTTCGAAACCGTTCGCATACACCTCCACGTTTTTGCCAAACGTGGTGAAGGAGGTGCGGTCGCCCGCCTGGTCCACGGCACCGACGGTGATCATATTCGGCAGACGAAAGGAGGAGGGAATCAACTCCTCGAATTCGCTGTCATTATCGCTGTTGCCGGCGGCGCAGACGAAAAGGATTTCCGGGGCGCTCTTGAGCGCCTCATAAAGGCCGTCACGGCTGATCTTGAAAATGGTGCGGGCGAGTTCAGCGCGTTTGGCGGCGTCCTTCTCGATGCCGTTGGCCTCCAGTGCGGCTTCCACATCTTTTTGTGATCCGCCCCAGCTCATATTGACCACGCGGACATTGTTCGCTTTGAAGTAATCGACCGTTTCGCGATACATCTTCGCCTCCTTTTTGGCGAGTTCCACCGTAGGCGCGAGAGGAATGGCGCGGTGATCGTAAGTCATGCGCGCGGAAAGCACGCGCGCGAAGGGATTGCCTGCAGCGGCGATGCCCGCCACGTGAGTGCCGTGACTGTAGTTGCCAAAGAGGCTGAGATCCTCCATGAATGGCTTCACCTCTTCCGGTTTGATGGCGGACATAGTTTTCTTCAACGCCGTCGCCTCCGGACTGTCGATGGCGGCCTGCAAATCGAGCATGCCCTTGATGTTGTTCTTCATGGAAGGCAGCCGCTCCTGCGCACCCTTGAGCGGATACATTTGACTGGCGTCCTTGTTAGACTCGAGGTCGTAAGCGATGCCATGCACGTCGTCGATGTAACCGTTGCCGTCATCGTCTTTGCCGTTCATCTGCTCCTTCGCGTTGGTGAACTGCCCGTCCTTGAAGATGGCCGTGTCCACGCCGGAATCCCATACCGCAACGACGACGGGTTGGGCTTTGTCGCCGGGCGAGAGCTTCCATTCACGGGCCTTCCAGATGTCCGGTTTTTTCACATCATGCGCGGCAATGACAGAATCGAGGGCGGCGACGACCTGATTCTTGAGGGGCAAATCCAACTGCATGGTCTTCCGGATACCAATGAGGGACTGCGCGATTTCGCTGCTCACGGTCCCGGTTTCCTTGAGGGCGGGTTCGATGTGGCTTTGGATGGAGCCGATAAAGAGGTTTTCGCTGGCGATCTCGACGCGGCCTTTGTTTTGTTTGAGATCCGCCTGCACCACGTCCCATGGCAGCGCAGCCAGTTTGGCGGCGTAGGTTTTTTGGAAGGTCTTTTTGAAGGCCGGATCGGTGAGTTTTGCCCCGCCAGTGGCTTTGCGGGCTTCAATGCGGGCCTCCGTGGAGAGACCAGTCAGGAGTTTGGCGGAGGGTTTGTCCTCCAGTTCGCGCAATTCGCGAATGAGAGCGAGGGTGGCGTCATCGTGGCCGGCAAGCATCTCCAGCGCCAGGAGGGTGCCTTTGAAGTCTTTGAGCGTGGTCTTGTCCGTAATGTCGTACTCAGCGAGGATTTTCTCAATGTCCGCGCGCACCTTTTGGGCGAAGGGATCGAACTTCGCGGCGTCGGTGATCAATGCGGTGGCCGTGCCGTCCACCTTGTAGGTAAGGCGCGGGAGGTCGTCCGCTTTGGTGACCTTCTTCTTTTCCTGCGCGAGGACGGGAAGAACGGAGATACAAAGAACGGAGGTGAGAAGCGGGAGGTATTTCATGCGGGGACAATGGTGAGGCCGGAACGCGCGGCAACGGGAATGGTGCCCGAAACTATCGGTCGATGGTATTCGGCGGACAGCGCACGGCGGTGATGTGGAGGATATTCAGGTGCAGTTCTGCGAGCGCGAGGGCCAGGGTGCCGGCACCGGTTAGGGATTCGTAGTGCTCGGATTTCAGGCTCGCGCGGGGAAGGGGGCTGGTGCCCCAAAATTTTTCCACAGCGAGGTCTGCCAGTCGTCGGGCGTGTTCGAGATGAGCGGGGCGCGCAGTGTGACGCCATGCGGCGACCTGAAGGCTGACGGCATGACCGAGCGTAAGCGGCCAAAGGTCGAGATTTTCGGGCAGCGGTGAATCCAGATAGGATTCGGCGGCGGCGGTGATGAGGTCGCGATAGGCGGTGCTGCCCGTGTTTTCATAACGCGCGAGGCACATGAGCGCGACGGCGGCGGTGGTGCGGGTGCCTTCCTTCTCCTCCCATTGCGAAGTCAGACCGGCGGGAGAGGCGAAGCCGCCCTTTTGCTTCAGGTCATGCGGCAGGGCGCAGAAGGCTTCGTCTTCACGCGCGGCGAAGGTGCGGAGCCGTGAGGCCAGCGGCTCCGGCAAGCGAAGCGCCGCGCCGTCGAAGTCGATGGCCATCGAGAGAGAAGACGCAAAGGAAGCGGGACGCTGCTTTTCAAACCGTTCGAGGAGTCCTTCGATGGCGCGGAGGAACTGCCCGTCTTTGGTGCGCGCGTAACCGACCGCCCATTTGCGGACGCAGAATCCGGCCTCGCGCGGTGAATCGAGTTTGTCACCGGGACTGGCGGAGGCGAGTTGTTTTGACGGGTCCGGCGCGAGATCAAAACAGCGGTCCCACAGCATCCACGGCCGGAAGACCTCAAGTGCGCTGCTACCGTCTTTTTTGATGACCTCGTCTTTCACCGTGTCCCACGCGACAAACAGCCCCGGCTGCGCGGTGCCGGTAAGAGACAACTTTAGCTCAGCGTCGGCGGCATCACGATAAATGGGTTTGCTGGAGAGCTCACTCAGCGTGTAGAGCAGCCGCAGAAGGTTCTCATCGTGCTGCGCATTAGCACCGGTGAGCGGATCGCCGGCGCGGTCGGCTTCACGTACCCCCGCAGGTGCCTGAGGGCGACTGGTTAGGGGAGCGAGAGCGGTGCGGTCCAGGGCGCTGAGGAAGAGGCCGGTTTTTTGCGGACCAACCGTATCGCGCCCCTTTGCCAGCATCGTGTCCGCATAGCGATAGATGACCCCGATGTAGGGCGAAGGCGGGACTGGAGCCTTTGGCGGGTCGGCGCTCCACGCCGGGAGGGCGATATTGAAGACAAGGAGGAGAAGCCAGCGTCCCGTTTTCATCGGTCGATCGTGTTGGAGGGGATGGGAACGGTCAGGCCGTTCGTTGCGGCATGGACTTCGAGCAGCGCGAGGGCGAGAGAGTCGCAGCCGGTGATGGTTTCATAGTGGCCGGTTTTGAGACTCGCGCGGGGCAGTGGATTGTCCTGCCAGAAGAAATTCACGGCCATCTGCGCGAAGGTGCGGGCCTGATCGAGATAAGGCTGTTTCTTCGTTAGGTTCCATGCCGCTACTTGAGTGCTGATGGCGTGGGCGAAGCTCAGAGGCCACACGTCCACGTCCTCCTCCGGGCGGGAGCCAAGGTAGGAATCTGCGAAGGCGAGGAGCATATCGCGATACGCCGGGTTCTTCGTTTGCTGATAGCGGGCAAGGCAGAACATGGCGGAGGAACTCAGCGTGCCGGCGCTGTAGCCGGTCTGCCATCGCGGCGGGATGTAGCCGGCGGTATCGCCGCGGAGCTGCTTTTGGAGATCGGGAAGGATCAGTTCATCCTCTTTGAGCGCAAAGGTCTTCAGCCGTGAGGAAAGCGGATCGGGCACCATGGACGCGGCGAGTTCGCATTCGAGCGGGCCGATGGTCGCAGCCATGGTTCCGTCTTTTTGCACCCGCTTTCGCTCGAAGCGGGCGAGCAGGGTCTCGATGGCGAGGGGATACACTTCGTTTGAAGTGTATTTCCACGCATAACACCATGTGCCAATGTAGAACCCCGCGTGGCGGGGGAAGTCTTTGCCATCCACCGGACCGTGTTCGAAGTAAGGCGCGTGACGGTCGAAGCCGCCCGTTTGGTGATTGGCGATCTGATGCTCCCACAGACCGAGGGCGAATCTCGCGCTGGCCTCGGGTGCTAACTTATAGCAACGATCCCACAGAGCCCAGGGACGGGCAAATTCGTGCATGGTTTCATCTCCGCCGCCGATGGGGATGTCATAGATCACATCCCACGAGAGATGCTCGCCCCAGGGAAGGAGATTGGTTTTGGGCGACATGGTGTTGTTCAGGAACCATGTCAGTTCTTCGTCCACGGCTTTGGCGTAACGGGCGTCGCCGGTGATTTCGGTTAGGGTGTTGAGAACGCGGAGCAGGTTTTGGTCGAGCTGGGGATTGCTGCCGTTCATGGCGCTCCACGCGCGGCCGGGACGGTCTCCGCGGCGGATGCCGCCGGGAGGCGCGGGGCGGACAGTGAGCGGCTTCAGTGTCATGCGGTCCAGCGCGGTGAGAAACAGCCCGCTCTCCTGAGGCCCGTAGGTATCGCGACCGTGTTCGATCATGGTATCCGCATAGCGGCGGACAACGTCCATGAAGTTTGCCGGCGGCGCGGGTGCGGCGCGGACAGTCAGAACGGAAAGCGCCAGAAGCAGAAAGAACGGTTTCATGAATGCGGCGACCTTTCGGTCGGGCCGGGAGGATGCAAATGCTCGCATGGACGCGTGCGCGTTGCGAAAGCCGCCCGCCCTGTCAGGCGCCGAAGGCGTTGAGGAAGCCGACCTCGAGAGCGAGGGGTTCGCGGACCGTGGTGGAGAGGTTGCGGCGCATTTCCTCGACCGCTTTGATGCGGCGTTGAAGGTCCTGAACGGAGTGGTTGTCCTTTAGTTGCCCGGTGACGGAGGTCCACGCGGGAAGGTCTAGAGCGGGGAGCCCGAAATGGCGGCGCTGGATTTCACCGAGCCACGTAAAGAGCAGAGCGAGCAGGCCGTTGCGCTGTTCCTGGTAGGCGGTTTCGGTGAGGTCGTCGTAGTAATCGGCGCGCTCCTTGAGCCAGATGCCGTCGGTGGTTTTGGCGTAGGCTTCCACCTCCTCTTTGAGCGCGACTTTGTGGCGCTCGGCAATGTCGTCCTTTATCTGTTCCAGAAGAGACTGCACGTCGGCGAGGAGAGCGAACGCCCGGGAGTTGTCGGGCTTTCCGCCCGTGAAATAGGCGGCGAGAAGGTTGACCAGCGATTCCTCTGATTCGGAAAGCGTTAGGCCTTCGCTGTCCGTACGGTGCAGCGGAACTCTGACACAACGTGAGCGGATGGTATCGAGCAACTGATCCGGACTGCGGGTGAGAAGAATGATCAGCGTATTGGCCGGCGGTTCCTCGAGCGTTTTGAGGAAGCTGTTCGAGGAACTGGGATTCAGCCGGTCGGCATGCGAAATGATGCAGATTTTCATGCGCGCGTCGCTGGTGAACTGAAGCCGGTGTTCGGCTTCGCGCATGGTTTCGACTTTGATCTGGCGGATCTTGCCCTCAGGTTCGATGACGATGGCTCCCTTGCTGCGGAGGTCATCAAGCGTGCTCACATTGCGCCAGTCATTCACCATGGAGGCAATCTTCACGGCGAGCGCGCGGAGGTCGTCGCCATTGCTGCCGGAGATGAGAAAAGCATGCGCCATGCGGCCCTGCTCGAAAGCGCGGGCGATGAGCGAGAAGGCCTGGTCCGGAAGAAATGCCAAGTGAAAACAATTGTTAGGAATTCAGCCCGAGGGCATCCGCGGCGCCCGCATTTTCATGCACGATGGCGTGGAGGCGGCGCAGCATCAGCGCGGGATTCGGATGCTGCCAGACATTGCGGCCAATGGCGACGCCGGCGGCGCCCGCACTAATGGCATCGGCGACCATGTGGAGAATGGCGGCATCGTCTCCGCCCGCAGCGCCACCGAGGACGATGACGGGAACGAAGCACGCCTCGACGATGCGGCGAAAGGCCTCCTTGTCGCCGGGCCATGCGGTTTTGACAATGTCCGCGCCCAGTTCCGCGGCGGCGCGCACGGCAAAGCTGATGTTTTCCGGCGTGTAGTCAGCGGTGCGTCCAAGGCCAAAGGGAAGGGACTCCGTAATCACCGGCAGCCCGGCAGCGTGGCACTCACTGATGAGCCGCGCCGTTTCACGAAACTGACGGGCTTCATCCGGATGATGCGGATAGAGCATGTTCATGACGCAGCGCGCGCCCACACGGGAGGCTTCGGCAATGCCATGGGTCATCCATGCACCATGATCCGGATTGCCGGGGCAGGCCGGTTTATACACATCCGTGCGCAGGCAGATGGCCCGGTCCTGCAGCACACTCTGGCAGGCGCGGGCGAGGCCATAGTTTACCACGAAGGCGTCCGCCCACGGGCGCAGAGAGCCGATGAGATCCGCGGGTCTTTCCAGTCCAGGCACGGGAATGGCGGTGCCGTGATCGATGGGCACGATGACCGTGCGGCCATTCGGGCGCATGAAGGAGCGGAGGGGCTGCGGGAGTTCGGGCATGCGTGTCCGTGGCACACAGGACAGGCGCGTTCCACGGGAAATGTAGATACTTCCCCCGCCACCCATTTTATGACCTGGAGATCTATCCGCCCTGCATCACGGAAGTGCGCAGTGTCTCGAATCCCGTCTGATCCAGCACCTCCGGCGGAGGACCGGCAATGAGCGTGGTGAGAAAACAGCGCAGCACGAGCACGCGCATGTCCAGGGCTTCGCGTTCGGTATTGCTCGCGGAGGAATGCAGGGAGTTGCGCTCGCTCATTTTGTCCGCCTCCGCGCGCCTCACTTTGACGATGGCCTGTTCGCGGTAGAATTGATAGGCATAGTCCAGCGCCGCGAGCACATCCGTCCATGGAGCCCGGTAAAGCCGGCCCAGCGGCGAACTCAGCATGAAGCTGACGGCGAACCCGAAAATCTCCTTCAATCCGGCCACAGGGGATTCGTTTTCCACATAGGAGTCCGCCTGATTCAGGCTGGTGGCGGCGACTTCGGTGCGTTCAAAGAGTTCGCGGATTTTATCGCAAAGTTTGTGAGGAACGAAGCCACGTTTTCTCAGGAATTCCTCGCGGGTGTAATGGAGGCCGTGCTGACCGGGAGGAGATTCGAGATAGTCATCGATGGGGATGCCATTGATCAGAATGTGACCCGGAATGCAGTGCGCGGCCTGGGTCTGCGCTTTCCGCCTGCCTTTCCCGCTTTGACGCAGGGCTTTGCAGACACTTGCGCACGCGTCTTCGGTAAGCACGCCGTTGCGGGTCATCATGCCGATGAGGGCGAGCATTTCGGCCACCGTTTGCAACCGGCTGGCCTCGTGGATTTTGGCGGCGGAAAGGTAATCGATGCCGCCCTTGGGAATATTGGGACGCCGGTGCAGCGGGCGCGGATCGAACGGGCGGTTCGTATGCTCGCGCTCATCGGGGAGATCCTCGCGGGGGTCAACGTTGTGAAATCCGATAATGGGCATGGCGACGGGACGCTGAGGAGTGAAGTCAGCGCGGTATTGTCCTCCATGTGGACGGAGGTGCCAGCACCAATATTCAGCACGGCGCTTCAATTCCCGTGCGACCGGCGCAAAAAAAGGGGTGGCGAAGCATCATGACACTGCCTCACCACCCCCGGGACGTGGTCCCGAATTTTACTTCGCCGTCTCCAGAGTCTGGCACATGCACGAACTGGGGATTTGCAGGTCGGCCTTCGCCCAAACCTTTTGGAAACGCGCCTCCACGGCGGCAGCCTCTTCTTTCGATTGCGCCTTCAGGCTTTGTGCGAGGCCGCAGAGCGACCATCCGTTTTCCGGATAACGCTTCAGGTCCTCGCGATACACCTGCTCGGCTTCCGCATGACGGCCCGCTTTCATCAGCGTGGCGCCGAGCGGATGGCGCACCGGAACGAGCCAGCCGGGCGGTTCGTCGTAGCGCAGCGCGTCGTCAGCTTTCGCCGCTTCGCGCAGCGCGGCAATCGCCTCCTCCGTTTTGCCTTCGCGGATGAGAATTTCGCCCTCCACCATGGGAACGGCGACGGCGAAGATCATATGGCATGGATTGTTGCCAAACGTCGCTTCTTTCGCCACGGCCTTCATCCGTTCGCGGAAGATCGCCTGTTCCTTTCTCGCGCTGGCGGTATCGCCTTTTGCCGCGAACGCGATGGTCCGGGCCGAGGAGTGCAGCGCCTTTGAGAAAGGCATGTAGTCTGCGTAGGTTTCAGGCTCGGCGAGAATTTCATCCCACTTTCCAAACCTAACCATTACCTCCATCGGCATCACCGCAAAGCCTTCGAAAACGGCGGCGTATTCCTTCAGGAACTCTTCAGGAAGATCCTTCACCATTTGACGAATATGCTTCGTCGCGAGTTTGCTTTGCCCGCACATCATCGCGGCGTAGGCGAGCATGTGCTGATTGTGCGCCTTATAGAGATTGAGGAAGCCTTTCGCCGGGCCTGCTTTGGCGCGGTGTTTTTTGTCCGCCTCAACGGCTTTGAGATTTGCATCGATCGCCTTTTGCCAGTGACCCAGACGAATATCGATGTGCGAGGGCATGTGCACGTTGTGCGCGAGGTTAGGCTGCAATGCGCGCAGACGGTCCGCCGCAGCCTCCGCCTTTTCGGGATTGGGCGAAGCTTCCACGGCGTGGATATAAAGGTGGTTGGCGAGCGGGTGATCGATGTTGAGTTTCAACACTGCATCCAGCGTGGCGATGATTTCCTTCGTCCCTGGCTGATCAAGGCCTTCCGGCGTCCACTGATCCCACGGGCGCAGATCCATCATCGCCTCGGCAAACAGAGCGCCAACATCGGCATTGTCAGGATGCGCCTGCCACACCTTGCGCATGGCATCGGCATAAGCGCGGTCAAGCGGGCTGCGATCCTCCGGCTGCGGATTCGCATAGCGGGTGCCGAGCGCTTCGATCAGCGCGTTTTCCAATTCACTGCAACCGGCCGCGTGTTTCTTCGCCAGTTCCAGTTCTTTCCACGCCAGTTCAGCGGCCGGCGGCGGCACCATGGGGAAGTTGATGTGCGGACCGCTCGCCAGTG